>JAUMZQ010000017.1 GCA_030528055.1 Streptococcus sp. | reverse complement strand
TAAACTTTTCTCCCATTTTCCTATAATCTCCCTTTAAACTTTTAATAATCCTATGTTGTCTATTCTACTTTAATTTTATAGAATAAGCAACTTTATCAACTCAAATAATAAACTTTTTCTTTAAAATAATTGTTTTAAATATTAAGGTCTTTATTCTATTCACAAAATGTCAAAACAGTTGTGCTCTATTCATTTGATAATATTTTCCTTTTTTCTCCATTAGTTCTCTATGATTTCCTTGTTCTACGATATTTCCATTAACCATCACAAGAATAATATCTGCATTTTGAATCGTTGACAATCTATGTGCAATAATAAAACATGTCTTTCCAACCATCAATTTATTAAAGGCAGATTGAATGAGCAGTTCCGTTCGTGTATCAATGAATGAGGTCGCTTCATCCAAAATTAATATTTTGGGTAAAGTCAAGAAAATACGTGCAATAGTGAGCAGTTGTCGTTGTCCCTGAGATATAGAATTTCCTGCGTCTTCCAAGTAGGTATCATATCCATTAGGAAGTTGCCTAATAAAGAAATCGACATTTGCAGCCTTGGCGGCTGTTACTACCTCTTGTCGACTAGCTTTAGGTTTTCCAAAGGCAATATTCTCATGAATAGTAGCTTTTTTCAACCAAGTTTCTTGTAATACCATACCAAATTGCTGACGATAATCTTCCAAATCATAGTCTGTTATTGACTGACCGTCTAATAGTATTTCTCCACTATCCACCTGATAAAAACGCATTAATAAATTAATAAGAGTAGATTTTCCTGCTCCTGTTGGTCCGACTATGGCTATCTTGCTACCTGAAGGAATATCAAGTGATAGATTTTCAATCAAAGATTGATTTTTGTCATAACTAAAACTTACTTTATTAAAATGGAAATTTCCTTTTATGTTTTTGTCTAATAAACGGACTGACCCAGCGCTATTCACTTCTTTCTCATCTAAAATAGAATATAACCTTTCTGCACAAGCTAAAGCACTTTGCAATTCTGCTAAAACAGAAGAAATATCATTGAAAGGTTTATTGTATTGATTAACATAGCTTAGAAATGTCACTAGCTGTCCTATAGTGAGATGAAATCCCGAAATAATCTGAATAGCTCCCAAACCCACAACCACAGCATAAATAAAGGCATTCACGAATCGAGTAGCAGGATTCACTGAGGAAGAATAAAAGATAGCCTTCTTAGAATAATCAGAATAACTCTGATTGCTTTTGAAAAAAGCAGTTGTAAAATGGGCTTGCGCATTCAAACTTTGAACTAATGTTTCTTGACGTAACAGTTCTTCAATTAGTTGTGTTTGAACTCCACGAGCCTTCGTTTGTTTTTGAAATAAATAATAACTTTTTTTGGCAATAAAATGCGCGATAAATAGCGACATCGGAGTTAAAAAAACAACCAATAATAACAAATAAACATCAATAATAGCCATGCTAACTATCATCACTAGAATCGTTAATAAACCAACTAAGAATTGATTGAAAACCATCAACAAGCCCATGGTGAGCTGTTCTAAATCTGTTGTTGTTCGGCTTAACAAATCTCCATTACTCTTTTTATCCAAATACGCTAAAGGAAGATGATAAATTTTTTCAATCACTTGATGACGCAAAGAAGAACTATAAGTATAAACTAATTGGTTATATAGCAAGGGATTAATCCATTGCATTATTCCATTAATCATAACGATTAATCCCATTTGCAATAATAGATTCAACAAGGAAGATCTGAAATGAGAAAGTAAGACACTATCTATCGCTTTACCGATTAAAATAGGCAAATAAATTGATAAGGCTACTTGAATGATTGTTCCTAAAATAATCAAGGTCAAAAGAGTTTTATAACTAAATAAGTCATGCATTAGGCGAGAAAAATAAGTTTTATGTTGTTTCGTTTTCATCTTCTCTCTCCTGACTATCATGTTGCGAAGAATAAATTTCTTGATAAAGAGGATTTGTTTCCAGCAATTCCTCATGTGTACCAAATCCCATCTGTTTGCCTTTGTCCAACAAAAGAATTTGGTCCATAGAACGTAAGCTATCCGTTCTTTGAGAAACGAGAATCAAATTTGTCTGCTCCAATTCATTTTTTATAGCTTTTAGCAAATTAGCTTCTGTTATGTAATCAAGAGCTGAAGTTGCATCATCTAATATTAAAAAGGGACTATTTCTTAAAACTGCACGAGCGATTGTTAGTCGTTGGCGTTGCCCTCCAGAGAAATTATTACCAAATGCTGCAACAACTGACTCTAGCTGACCTTCTCTCTTCTCAATAAATTCACTTGCTTGTGCAATGTCCAGAGCTTTCCAAAGTTCTCTATCTGTAACTGGATTTTCCAAGCCCAAAGTTAGATTAGAACGAACCGTTCCTTGAAACAATTCTGCCTTTTGAGGAACTACACTTACCCATGAACGCCACTCTTTTAGATTTTTAGGGCTCTCTCCTTTTTTAAAAATAGACAAGGTTCCGTCAGTAATTGGATAAATAGAAGCAAGCAACTGAACCAAAGAAGTTTTTCCTGAACCAGTCCCACCAATAACTCCTAGTGTTTGCTTTTCTAATAAATCAAAAGAAATATTTTTCAAGGATGGTTCGGCGGCTTTTGGATAGGTAAACTGAACTTTTCTGAGAGATAGCGATTGATTGGGCAACGCTACCGCTTTAGGCAAAGCTTTTAAAATATCTTCTTCTTCCTGAGAAAAAACTTCTGTAACTCGCTTTGCACTGATATAAGCTTGATTGAGCGAGGTTATTAACATGGTTAATTTTAATAACTCTACCAAGATTTGCAAAAGATAGTTAACAAGAGCTACCAACATTCCTTGAGATAATAAATTATTTCCTATTAGCTGATACCCATTCCAAATCAATAACAACAAAATTCCGTTAACTACTAAAAAGGTTAGAGGTTGAAGTAAATTTGCTATTTTTCCCACTCTGATTTGCCAAGTCTGGTAGTCCTGATTAAGCATTGAAAATTCATGTAATTCCGTTTGAACTTGTCCAAATGCTCGAATAACTCGTGTTCCTTCTAATTGTTGGCGAATGGAAGTCACGATTTTATCCGTTAAAGAACGGATTTTTTTATAAAAAGGATTGATTAACCAAGAAATAAAATAGTTAATAAAAACCAAAATTCCCAACATCAACAAAAACAAAAGAGCCAAGGAAGAGTTGATTGTAAAAGCCATTATAATAGAACCAAAAACAATAATAGGCGCTCTTAAAAAAAGACGTAAAAAAAGATTAATTCCTACTTGAATTTGATAGGTATCACTGCTTATACGAGTAATCAAACTGGGTATAGTCAACTCATCTCGGCTGGACTTTGGTAGTTTTAACATTTTTTGACAAAGAGCATCAGTCAACTGTTGAGTAAAGCCAACGGCAGCTTTTGAAGAATAATATTGAGCAATAATAGCTACAATCACTCCAAAACTAGCTAATACAATTAATAGAAAAATCATACCATAAAGAGAAGCCAAGTCCTTTTTAGGTAAGATGTGATCCACAATATGAGCAATTAAAAGTGGAACTGCCAATTCAAAACCAGCCTCCAATAACTTAAAAAGAGGAGCTAGAAAAGCTTCCTTTCTGTATCCTCTAAAATATTTTAATAAATCACTCATACATTCTCCTTGACGCATACTTGCTTTCTTCTTTTCATTTTATCATAAATGAAATAGGATTTCAGCAAGACCTTGTTAATATATCGCTATTCACCGTTTCTTCCATGCTATTAGATAACATAAAAAGATTGAAAAGAAACAATTTACTAAATTTCTCTTCAATCTAACTATCTATTAATCACAAAGTTTTTATAAACTGGATTTTTCTTATATCATCATTTTATGATTAAGGTTTAATTCGATGTAACATACGTGGGAATGGTATTGCTTCACGAATATGTTTTGTTCCTGCTACAAAAGTAACCATTCGCTCTAAGCCAAGTCCAAAACCAGCATGCGGTACTGACCCATATTTTCTCAATTCTAAATACCAATCGTAATCTTCTGGGTTTAAACCATTTTCCTTAATTTTTTCAAGCAGTTTATCGTAATCTTCTTCCCTTTCAGAACCACCGATAATTTCACCATAGCCTTCTGGTGCCAATAAATCAGCACAGAGTACACGTTCTTCATTGCCCGGCACAGGCTTCATGTAGAAGGCTTTGAAGCTAGCAGGATAATTGATTACAAAAGTCGGAACACCAAAATAGTTGGAAATCCAAGTTTCGTGTGGTGAACCAAAATCATCACCACGTTCAATTGGTTCATATTCTGCATCAGCATCTTTTTCATGTTCTTTTAAAAGATCAATAACATCATCATAGGAGATGCGTTTGAAAGGTTCAGAAATATATTTTTTGAGCAGTTCAGTATCACGCTCTAAAATTTCAAGAGCATGTGGAGCTCTATCTAATACTCCCTGAATGAGTGATTTAACATAGGCTTCTTGCAAATCAAGCGATTCATCATGAGTAACAAATGGGTATTCTGCATCCATCATCCAAAATTCGGTTAGATGACGGCGAGTTTTAGATTTTTCTGCACGAAAAACAGGTCCAAAGTCGAAAACACGACCCAAAGCCATCGCTCCTGCTTCTAAGTACAACTGACCGGATTGACTAAGAAAAGCTGGATTGCCAAAATAATCTGTTTCAAACAATTCTGTTGAATCTTCTGCGGCATTTCCAGAAAGAATCGGACTATCAAATTTGATAAATCCATTTTGATCAAAAAATTCATACGATGCATAAATAAGAGCATTTCTAATCTGCATAATAGCTGTTTGCTTTCGTGAACGAAGCCACAGATGCCGATTATCCATCAAAAAATCTGTCCCATGCTCTTTTGGTGTAATAGGAAATTCATGTGACTCTCCGATAACTTCCAAATCCGTTACATCTAGCTCATAACCAAATTTTGAACGATCATCTTCCTTCACAATTCCTTTAACCAAAATAGAAGTCTCTTGATTCAATTTTTTAATGGTGTTAAACTTTTCTGTTCCTAATTCTTCACCAAATTTTTCAATAAAGTTTGGTTTAAATGCAACAGCCTGAAAAAATGCTGATCCATCACGCAGTTGGAGAAAAGCAATCTTCCCTTTTCCAGATTTGTTAGCGACCCATGCTCCAATCGTTACCTCATCTCCAACATGGTTTTTAACATCAATAATAGAAGTGTATTTCTTAGACATATCTTTTCCTTTTCTAATTTTTATTTTCTATCTTATTTATTTTTAATGATTTAATTTCATTATCCTTACTGTATATGGTTACTTTATATTTTGAAGCAACTTCTCCACCTGACCAATTTTGCTTGTAAATAAGGGTCAAATGCGATTGACCGTCCTCTAAAACTTTTCCAGTAATTTGAGTTTGTGTTTCAACACCTAACGGGGAACCATCAGAGGGTTTCGCTTCTTCATTTTCTGTAATTGTCAGATTTTTTGAAGGATTTGCGGTGGTTTCCCATGAAAAACCTGTACTCCCATTACTCTTTAATCTGAAATGAAACTTCTTTCCAGAATAACCATAAGATACAATATCTGGATAAGACTTTTCTAATAAAAAATAGCTGGTTGCTACAGCAATTACTGACAATATTGCAACGATTATCAGTATCCGTTTTTTGTTTTTTACAATCACTTCACTCTACACTTTTCATTCTTAGAATTACGCAATCTTTGACGAAAGTATAGTTCTTAGACATATTTTCCCTTTTCTACATTATTTATCCATTAGTTTTTAAGAACGTTTTCATCTTCCTTCACTCTTTGAATATCTGTTCTATATTTTATCATAAAGCGTCATGAATAGCCATCTTTGAAAGGTAATTCCACAAAAAATTCTAAAAAAAATAACCCTAAGGCTACTCTTTTTAGTTTATTTTTTCATAAATTGGTGCAAACGATTCACGGCTTCTATCAGTGTATCTAAATCTGTAGCATAACTAAATCGAATATTTTCTGAAGCTCCAAAACCAGCGCCAGTAACAAGACCTACTCCCACTTCTTCTAAAATAGCTGAAGTAAACTCTGTCACATCTGTATAGCCTTTCATTTCCATTGCTTTTTTCACATTCGGAAAGAAGTAAAAAGCACCTTGTGGTTTGACTACCTCAAATCCTGGAACTTCTGATAACAATGGATAAACAGTATTTAGCCGTTCTTCAAAGGCTTGACGCATTGTTTCCACTGTGTCTTGACTTCCTGTTAGGGCTTCTATGGCAGCATATTGTGCTGCTGCAGTAGGATTGGAAGTTGTTTGCCCAGCGATTTTTGACATAGCGGCAATAATAGTAGAATCACCAACCGCATAACCGATACGCCAACCAGTCATTGAATACGACTTAGACACTCCGTTAATCACAACAGTTTGTTTACGAATAGCCTCTGATAAACTCGAAATCGGTGTAAAATGATTGCCATTATATACCAAACGACCATAGATATCGTCAGCCAATATCAAAATATCATGTTGCACAGCCCAATTTCCAATAGCTAGTAATTCTTCTGCACTGTAAATCATTCCTGTAGGATTAGATGGAGAATTTAGAACCAAAACTTTTGTTTTATCTGTCCTTGCTTCTTCCAATTGTTCGACAGTCACTTTGAAATCATGTTCTTCGGTTGCTGGGACAAAGACTGGTACACCTTCGGCTATCTTAACTTGATCACCATAACTTACCCAATAAGGAGTTGGAATAATGACCTCATCACCTGGATTAATCACGCTCATAAAATAAGCATAGAGAGAAAATTTTGCACCCGCTGTCACAATGATTTGATTCAAGTCAACAGCATATCCATAGTACTTAGCAATATAATCAACAATTGCTTGCTTTAATTCTGGCAGACCACTTGTTACAGTATAAAAACTAGCTCGACCACTTTTTATAGAATCAATCGCAGCATTTTGAATATTTACAGGTGTTGGGAAATCTGGTTCTCCCAACGTTAAAGATAAAATATCTCTTCCTTGATTTTTTAAAACTTTTACCCTTGCATCACTGGCTAAAGTCGCACTTTCTTCCATATTTAACACACGATTTGATAATTTCATAGCCCCTCCTTATTGAGCAATGTCTTGTCTTTAAAACTAACAATATAATAAGCATTTCCAGACTTAATCTCCCAAATTGGTTGATCATTCCAATAGCCAAATACTACTTTATCAATAGAAGTTGCTCCATTTTCTTTTGCAACCTGCTCTGCTTCTTTTTGACTTGCCCCATCTGATAAAGAATAGCTAAATACTTTATTTGAAGTTTTAGTAATCAATACTGCGATATCTTTATTTTTACTAGTTTTACCAATTAAACTATAATAAGTCTTATCACCATTATAGATAGAAAAACTAGTAACCTTTTCTAAATCTGCATACTTCTTTGCTATTTTTAAACTTTCTTGTTTAGCCACACGTTTTGGCTCCGTAGAAATCCACAGAATAGAGAAAAAAGAAAAGATTAACACAGCTATCAAAACACATATTCCTATGATATAAGGTCGTGCTGTTTGCTTAATTTGTCGTTTTTTTCTATATTTCACTAGAACATTATACTATAAATTAACTTTTTTTTCTACTGATACATAATAGTAATTGTTTTAGAAATCATCTTTTTCCAACCAATAATCATAAATTGTTATTGCACTTATTCTATCTTATTGGTAAAATATTGTTATGAAGATAATAGAGAACTTAAATAGTGAAGCCCTTTTAGATTTAAAAACAATGATTGTGTTTCACAAAGCTGAAAGAACTATCCGTTCTATCGAATCACAAATTTTTAAAAAGCATAATCTTACTACAACGCAGTTTGCCGTTTTAGAAACTCTATATAGTAAGGGTGAACTGCGCATTCAAGATTTGATTGAAAAAATGCTAGCTACTTCAGGAAACATGACCGTTGTAATTAGAAATATGGAACGAGATGGCTGGATTGTTCGAACTTGCGATCCCAATGATCGACGTGCTTTTTTGATTTCTTTAACAGAAAAAGGACGTCAAAAAATAGAAACTATTCTACCAGAACATATTGAAAATATTCAAAAAATCCTCCTAGTATTAAATAAAAATGAAAAAGAAGATCTCGTTCATATTTTAAAAAATTTCAAGAATTTAAGCTAAATAATTGCTAATTAGTGATATTTGTTGTAACATTGATGGTAACAAGGGAAAACTCTTGAATAAAAGATAGATTTTTCGTTAAAATTAAAAAAGGAATCCTTTCATTCCACAGTATATTTGTATTGTTTTGACGTTACAATCTTAGCAAAGGAGACACTATATCTAACATCTTATTTATCGTCGGTTCTCTCCGTCAAGATTCTTTCAATTATCAATTAGCTAAACAGGCTGAAAAAGTACTTTCTGGAAAAGCTACTGTATCTTATCTTGACTGGTCAAAGGTTCCTGTTTTTAATCAGGATTTGGAAGTACCAACACCCGCAACTGTTGCAACTGCTCGCGAGGCTGTTCATGCGGCTGATGCTATCTGGATTTTTTCACCAGTTTACAATTTCTCTATTCCAGGATCTGTCAGAAATCTATTCGACTGGTTGAGTCGTGCTCTTGACCTTTCAGACCCTTCTGGTCCATCTGCTCTCAATGGAAAAATTACTACTGTTTCCATCGTAGCTAATGGAGGACATGAACAAACTGCTGCTGACTATCGTACTTTCTTAACATTTATTCGTACAAATTTTGTAGATACTGTAACTACAAGTAAAGTAAATGATACTGCTTGGGTTGATGGCAAGTTTATTGCTAGCGAAGAAACTTTAACTCAATTAAATAAACAAGCTGAAGCACTACTTTCAGCTATTAACTAAATTTAAAAATTGTAAGACAAAAAAACTTCTTAATTTAATTAGGAAGTTTTTTATATTTACTCATTATCAACCTTTCTCATATCTAATGAACAAAAAATAACTACAGACCTGGAAGAAAATCAAATACAACCTTATTACCTGCTTCATCATATACAGTAAAGGTATATGAACTATAGGAGCGTTTTTCTTTAGGATACAACGAATCAAACTTCGTACCAACACTAATTACAATACCACTTTTGTCGGTATCCGTAAGATCTAAATATTTATCATTTACAATAATGTAGGCGGTATCCTCTTTTACGAAAATAGCCACAACATATTCCAACCATCCATTTTCTTCTCTGTTAAGTTGCCCTAAATCAATAATATTATCTGGATCAAACCCTTTTGGAAGTTGTGGGGTATCCGAGCTCTCCGTATCCTCTAAATCATCAAAAAAAGAACTATCTGTACTTGATTCTTGTTCTGGAGGATCACTTTCTACAGCTATTTTCGGTATTTTAAAATCTGTAGGTTCCGTAGGAATAAATACTCTTGTAAGTTGAGGCATACAAGCAAAAACAGCAAGAGTAATAACAATAATAGCGACAAAACCACCAACAATTAATTTCCAGTTTTTCATAATAATCCCCTAATTTTTAAATGCTCACAAAGACAAAGTTCCCTACAACTTCGCCAATGATTTTTGCCTCCTCAAAAAATGGAACTAACTTACCTTTGCATTGTCGGTTAACAGCACAAATTGATTTTTTCTTGATGCAAGGTTGCCTCTCTCAGTCTACTGCATAAAAATATAGTACCATCATAGTTCGGTCCAAATCATTCGAACATTTATTTTCGTCTACTTTTTTAGAAAATATCCTCTATTTATGTATATTTCGTGGACATTTTTTTCACTCCCTTATCTGCCATAATTTTACGGCAAAATTACAAAAAAGTAAAGAAAAAATAAGGAAAATTATAAAGATAATTCCCATTGTGCTTAAACTTTAAAAATCACAAACAAAAAAGCCTAGAAACCATCTAAATAGGTACTAAGCTCTTTCAATTAAAAAAATTTCACTATCTTATCTGACTTCTATACAACATATTTGATCGATATTAATAATATGACTCACACTACTATTACCTGAAACGACTTCTATGCTATGTTCATCAATATCTTTAACAAGTTTCGTACATTTAATGCAGTTCATGGTCGAAAAATAAATTTCTAATTTCCTGTTTTCTGATAGCAATTGAATAATGTAGTCTTTCATTCTAAACACATCCTTTCAAAGTGATTATAACATAAAAAGAAAATAATCCATAAACCTAATGACAGCATTCATAAATCAATGAATTACTTTAACAAAAACAAATTCTTTCTCAGTTGATAAATCTGGACGATAAGCAAAATTATCAAATGTTAATTGTTTTATTTCCTCCAGTTTTTCCACTTGATTTTCAATCAAAGCGGTTAAAAATTCTCCTCTTGCTTTTTTAGAAATAGTAGAATGCATTTTGAGTGTTTCTTCTTTTTCTTCTAAAAATTTAAACCGAATAAATTTATTCCTAATTTCTTTTGAAAATACCGTCTCAAATTCACTTGATAAAAGTGAAAAAATAAGATTTTCATTTTCTAGTTTTTGATTGTAAGCCTCTCGCCAAATGATTTTTAAATTTTTCCCAGATAATTTCATGGAAACCATAAAATCCAGCCGATGCGGGGCAATCCTTTCTAGTGCTGGAATAACACCATAGAGTGCTGATGTGATAAAAAGATTTTTTTCTATATATCTTTTTTCTTGTTTGGAATAGTTTTCTCTTTTAATATGACGATACATCAAGCCATCAAAAAGATACAAGGCTGGATAGTATAATGCTTGCTCTTGAACAATATCTTTCAAGCGATTGTATTCAATTTTTGCACGCGCAGACGATATTTTATATAATTTTTGCAATTCTTCAATGGAATAGGAAACCAATTCTTCCACAATAAGTTGAGTTGTTTTTGTCATAGCATTTGAAGAACTTGAACTTGTATTTAGATTCAGTTCTTTAGCAGTTGGGATTAATATTTTCATTCTACCAGTATATCAAATTTTTTTACGAGATTCTAATCTTTTCTTGACTTTTTTTTACAAAGATGATAACATCTAGTTATAAAAACTAGATAACAAAGAGGTGATAACTTGAATACTCAACCACCCTTTCCAAAGTGGGAGGAATTACCCGTTCTTGATCTCTACTTGGATCAAGTGCTACTTTATGTGAACACTATTTGCACTCCTTCCCTATCAAGTACTGAAAAGAAATTGACGGCATCTATGATTAACAACTATGTTAAACATGGTTATATTTCAAAGCCATCTAAGAAAAAATATGAGCGTAGACAAGTAGCTCGTTTGATTGCTATCACCACTCTCAAAACTGTTTTTTCCATTCAGGAAATTTCTGCAACTCTCAACATACTACACCAACAAGCCGATTCTAAGGCGTTATATAATGATTTTGTTGACTATATGAATGGTAAAAATAATGAAGTAGCTCCCATTATTGCAACAGCTTGTCAAACAGTAAAACTCTATCAAAAGACTTTATCTTTTATTCAAGAACCTAAAGAGGAGAAAACCAATGAATCACTCACTAAAACTAAGTAAACGGCTTTCGTTTGGGGAAGAAATAGCCAATGCTGTGACCCACGCAGTCGGATCTGTTCTGGCTCTCGTTTTATTACCTTTTTCTGCTATTTATAGTTATGAAGAACATGGTTTGGTATCGTCAATCGGAACTTCAATATTCGTCATTAGCCTTTTTCTGATGTTTTTATCTTCAACCATCTACCATTCTATGTCCTATGGTTCCACTCACAAATTTATTTTGCGAATTATAGACCATAGTATGATCTACATCGCTATCGCAGGCAGTTACACTCCTGTTGTTCTGTCACTTATGAATGATTGGAAAGGATATCTAATCATCATTATCCAATGGGGAACGACTATTTTTGGTATTCTTTATAAGATTTTTGCTAAAAAAGTTAATGAAAAATTCAGTTTGGCACTTTATCTGATCATGGGATGGCTAGTTGTATTTATTATTCCACAAATCATTGGACAAACCAGTCCTGTTTTCTGGGGATTAATGCTAGCTGGTGGACTGTGTTATACCGTTGGTGCTGGATTTTATGCCCAAAAGAAACCTTACTTTCATATGATTTGGCATCTCTTTATATTGGCTGCCTCTGCACTACAGTATCTAGCTATTATCTTTTTTATGAAATGATAAAAAATATTTTACAAAAAAAGCTACTAATTTTATCCTTATTAAAAGGAAACAGTAGCTTTTTTATATACGTTCTTTATCGTTTATTACAGTGTTTTAGCATTTTTTAAATTTGAAAAAACTGACTTAAGTATAGGATACAAAATAGGAACTGCAATAACTGTTGCAAGACTTGAACCGTAGGTACCAATAATTTTTAAGACTGCAGCGCCAAAAGAAACATCAATACTAAGATTACCGACAAATACGCCAGTTAAAGTATATTTTATTAAATTTAAAATAATTTTAGTGATGGCAGCTATAACTGCTACAAAAATAACATTTTTTATATTATCTTTTGAATGGAGTGTTTTTTCATACAATACATAGATAACGAAAGCCACTATTAAAGACTCTAAAATAGTAATTCCAACCACCGAAACGTAACCATTCAGTATATCGTAAATTCCTAGACCAATCGCAGCGGCAAAGGCTCCTTTTTTACTTCCAAAAAGTAAGCACCCAACAACCACCATAGCATTTCCGAAATGGATAAACTGACTACCACCTGTGGGAATTTTCAGCACTTGAATGCTCAGAAAGATAAGAGTCGCATATAAACTAATTTCTGCCATTGATCGTAAGCTAAATAGTGATTTATTCATTTTTTTCCTCCAATAATTGTTGAAATTGATTAAAAAGTTCTCCTAAATGAGGTTGATAATAAATACCTTGCTGAATATCTATTTTCAACTCTAAGGTGGTCGCTAAACTTTTTTCGATAAAGTTTAATATAATCGGTATGGATTTCATAAAATCAATACCTTGTACGAAACTACTTGTAAGTAGAGCAGTTAAAATGTCTCCTGTTCCAAAAAAATGAACTGGAAATAATGTATGGGAAAATAGATGAAAAGTCTTTTTCTCCGAATGAAAATAAACAAGACCAATCTGATTATCCTCTAATTTCAAACCAGTTATACAAACAATCTTTGGACCTAAATCAGCTAATTTTTGAGCTAGTCCTCTTAGTTCATTTTTTAATAAGCCATCTTCTCCATAAGGTAGACCTAATAACAGACAAGTTTCAGTTAAGTTTGGAAAAATAATAGTAGCCTGCTGGCAAACTCTTTTCATGGCTTCAACATAATCGTCATCAAAACCTTTGTATAGTGTTCCTTGATCTCCCATAATCGGATCTACAATTATATCTAATTGTTTTTGCCTACTAAAAGAAAGTAATTGTTCCAGTTGAGAAGCAGATTTACAATAGCCTATGACCATAGCAGAAAAATTCAAGTCTAAGTTTTTCCATTGAGCTAAAAAAGATTTCATACCAGTTTGGTAGTCTTCTACATAAACATTTGGAAAACCACCTGTATGAGATGACAATAAAGCTGTGGGGAGGACTGCTACTTCTAATTGACAAATTGCAAACAGTGGTAAAGTCGCTGTTACAGCAACTTTGCCAATTCCAGAGATGTCACTTGCTAAAATAATCTTCTCAGGGTTCATTTCCACTCCTTTCCTATCTATGATTTCTATTGTAAAGTAATTAAAAATAAGTTACAATAAATAAAAAACCATCTGTATGGGGACAGTTCTTATGACAATCGTAAAATACCAACAAATTATTTCTGCTATCATCAAGGATATAAAAAAAGGCAAGCTAACAACAGGAGAAAAAGTTCCCTCTGTTCGTCAACTTGCTACTGACTTTCAATGTAGTAAAGATACAGCTCAAAAAGCATTAACAGAACTAAAATACCAAAAATATATCTACGCTGTTCCCAAAAGTGGCTATTATGTTTTAGAGCAAAAAAAAGAAGAAAAACAAGATTTAGAATTGAACTTAACTCAAGATCGCTATCAGGCTTATGAAGATTTTCGACTTTGCATTAATGAAACTCTAATCGGAAGAGAAAACTATTTGTTCAATTACTATCCTCAACAGGAAGGACTAGAAGAATTAAGAAAATCTGTTCAACAGCTTCTTTTAGATACTGCTGTTTATACCAAGTTAGATAATCTAGTGTTGACCTCTGGAACTCAACAGGCACTTTATATTCTATCTCAGATTGAATTCCCAAACCAAAAGAACAATATCTTAGTAGAACAACCAACTTATCATCGTATGAATAACTTACTCTTAACTCAACGGTTGCCCTATCAAACAATTGAACGAAACAAACAAGGAATTGACTTAAAAGAATTGGAACAGATTTTTCGGACGGGCAACATCAAGTTTTTCTATACTATCCCACGTTTTCATTACCCCTTGGGGCACTCCTATGACCGTAAAGAAAAAGAAGCTATTATTCAGCTAGCAAAATGCTATGATGTCTATATTATAGAAGATGATTATTTATCAGATTTTGATAGTAAAAGGGAATTAACTTTTCACTATTTGGACGATAGCAATCATGTTATCTATATCAAATCTTTTTCCACTAGTTTGTTCCCAGCTTTAAGAATAACTTCTTTGATACTACCGCCTGCGATCAAATCGACTTTTGTTGCTTATAAAAGTACGGTGGATTATGATAGCAATTTGATTATGCAAAAAGCCCTGTCTTTGTACATTGATAATCAAATGTTTGAAAAAAATCGATTGGCTTTATTACATATACATGAAGAGCAAGAAAAGAAAATACATCAGCTACTAAAGCAATATCCAATCCCTCTTTCTTATGACATCGTCTTAGACGGTATCTTACTGGATATACGTCCTCTTTCCTCCGTGAGTTCTCTTAAGCACAGCGGTCTTCCTCTTGATTTTTTTGAACAAAGTTATATGGGGGTGTGTCCCTATCAGTATGCTAAAATCAAGTACGAGCATATAGAAGAAGTTCTTCCTCATTTAAAAGAGTATCTCCTAACTACTTAGTTTTCTTCTTGTTATTTTTCTTACTTGTCAAACGAAAACTCTCATCCAATAAAGAAAATAACTCTTGATTAGACAGACTATCGTCTAGTGGCAAACTTAACCAGTATTTTTTATTCATGTGAAAAGCGGGATAAATCGTTGATTTTTTTACCAAATCTACCACTTGGTTATTTTTAACATTGATAACTTCAATGCTTCCTTGACGATTTTTATCAAACTTGGACCAATCTGTCGTCATAAAGACACCATACCATTTTTTAGTATCTTGATGACGAAATACTCCCGCATGTGTTGTACTTTTTCTAGAAGATTTTTCCCATAAATACTCAATTTCTCCTTGGTATTTTTCGGCAATATAATCTCTCAAACGACTAGTCTGTTCATATAAAAAACCAATCTCATCAAAGCAATGGTGGCGAATATCAAGAAGTATCTCTTGGCAAACTTCCCTCATGCCACCAACAAAATTTCCTGTGACATTTTCCATTTTGACTTGTAAATATTCATCCCCTGTTTCAATATCAAAAACTTGAAAATGGACCTTTTCTTGATCTATACTAATATCCAAACGAAAATTATCTTCCATAATTTTTTTAGAATATAAATAATTGTTCTTTTTAAGTCTAAAACCATACGATAAGAGTTTTTCGTGGTTTAGTTGATATTTTTCAAACAAATCAAACATTCAAAATGCCTCTTTCTAAAATACAATCTTTGTGCCGTGCATTTGATTTACTCCAAGTTTACTTGCAATTTCATCTCGATTTTGTAAGTTAATACCGCCTCCCGGTAAAATCTCGATTCTTTGTTTCGCATGCTCTATTAATCGATTTAAGTGGTTTAAATGGCACTGAATTGGCTTTGTAGCCACTCCACCATGCGTTAAAATTCGTTTTACTCCTTGCTGAATCAACCAATCCATCTCTTCAAACTGCTTTTCAATAGAAATAGCATCAAAGGCCATATGAAAAACAACTTCCAGCCCCTCTGATTCTTTCAATAGTGATAACATCTTAGAACGATCTATTTCATTGGTAGCTGTTAAGCAACCAAAAACAACTCCTTGACTTCCCGCTAAACGAGCTATTTCGATGTCTGTTTTCATGATCTTCAATTCCAAATCTGAATAAACAAAATCACCACCTCTTGGTCTAATCATCGTCATAATACTAGTTTGATGAGAAGTGGCTAGTTTCACAGCTTCTTTAATCACTCCATAACTTGGTGTTGTGCCTCCAACTGCCAAATTGTCACACAATTCAATTCTCCTAGCACCAAATTGCATCGCTTTTTCTATATCCGTGATATTTTCTGCACAAAATTCGTATAACATTTGTATTCTCCCTCTGCTATTTTTCTTACTTTATTATATCATAACGAAGCTATTTCAACGTTTCTTTACCTAATTTAGAAATAATAATAGCTTCTTCATTTTCCTTCTATATCGTATATTTTAATGAACAATAAAACCCTATAGCAGAGCAATAAAGTTTCTGTTATAGGGTTTTATGGTTTAAAAATTAAGGCTCATTTGAAATTGAACTTTGACATTTTCATTTTCAATGTTTACTTTGTCAATCGTAAACTGTGATTGAGGAAGTGTGAACAACAATTTATCACCCTCAACTGTAATTGAATCATCTTGTTTCAATTGTTCCTTTAAAATATTTTTAACGATAGATTTTGGTATTGGGAACTTTCCTATCTTTGCGCTAGAAATTTCCGCATATAAAATATTATCTTGTGCTGTAACATCAAAATCTAAATCAATCTTACTATCAATAAAGCCAATTTTGACTGGAGATTGTACACGAAGTTTATCGTTGCTAATACTGTAGGCATTATCTAAAAGTTTTTGATTACTAGTATCCGTTAAAGAAGACTTTAAAATTTGGTTTAATTGGACATTGTTTAAAGTAACTTCCGTACTCAACCCTTTGCTCGTAAGATTAGCATTGCTAAGAGCGGGCTCGATGACACTTGTCCAAGAAGTAGTTCCCTCAACATTTTTTAATTGCTCGCTTTTGTTTACCGATGAAGGAACTAGAACAATCAATGCTCCCAAAAACGCTAGAAGGGCAACGAGTATGATTCTTCTTATTATTTTTATCATATTTCTTCCTCTAATGAAATAACTCATTCTGAAATGGCTGTCAGAATGGAACTATCCTATTCTACACTATTTTTAGTATAATTTCTATAACAAAATTATTAAAAAGATAACAGAATGATGAAGATAACTGATAAAGTTAAAATCGATTCTAAAATAACCATATTTAAGTATTAAAAAATTATCGTATCAATCGAATTCTGAAGTTTTTCTGCTAAAACACGATAAGCTTTAACACTTAAATGAATGCCATCAACCGTATAATCTAGTGCTAGCTGTCCACTCTCATCGCAAAATTGCTCATGCAAATCCACCCACTCTACCTTATCTATATTTTTCAATAGAGCATTTAATTGCAAAATGGATTGATTATTACGATGAGTTAAAATTCTGGGGAATTGACTTGATTCATTCATTGGCAAAACTGATAGAAGATAAATCTCTGAATGAGGGAGTTCAGACTTAATTTGTCTGATAATAGTAGTCAATGTTTCAAAAATTTCTTCCGATTTTCTTGATTTAAGATCATTAATTCCTATCAGTAAAAATATTGCTCTAGGTTTCAGATTAATTATCTGCTGATGTATATGATCAAGTAATTGTAAACTGGTTAAACCACGCACACCTCTATTGTAAATTGGACAATCTGCATGGATTAGCTCATGAACTGGGAAAAATTCCGTAATAGAATCTCCTACAAAAAGAATACTATTTGGAACGGCACTAGTGTTTAGTTGCTTATATTTATCCCACAAAGCTTCTTGACTAATGCGTAATATTTGTGATTGGTAGTCTAACACAAGTGGTTCTTGGAGCAGTTTATCCAGGTCCAAATTGTTCTCCTTTATAATTAATAGATTAGTAGATACTACTAAATAAGAATACCTTCCAGATGATCTAATTCATGTTGGCAAATTTGAGCTACAAAGTCTGTCAAAACAATGTTCTGCTTCTTCCAATGTTTATCTCGAAAAGTGAGACTTATTTTTTTGTAACGCTTTGTTTTTCTTGCTCCCGTAAGGGATAAACAGCCCTCTTCTGTCATATACTCTGTTTCAAAAGAAGTAAGAATAGGATTAAACATCACTAAAGGAAAAAAATCAGTCTGAATAACGATAATACGCTTGTGATAACCAATCATATTGGCTGCTAAACCGACACATTGTTCTTTATGGACTAACAATGTGTCTAATAAATCCTGCCCAATGTAAATATCTTCTTTTGTTGCTTCTACAGATTTTTGTTGCAAAAAGAAAGTATCTTTTACAATTTGTTTAATCATTCATACCCTTTTCTATCGTAATTTTTATGTATAAAAACACCTTCTAAGTTAGCAAATATGTTGAACTTAGAAAGTGTATAGAGAATTTTTATTTAATAATTTCTTGAGTCTTAGCGTAATTTGCTTCTACTGCTTCTTTCTCAGATTTCCACCAATCTTCATTTTCAGTGTACCACTTGATTGTGTCTTCTAATCCAGTTTCAAAGTTTGTAAACTGAGGTTTCCATCCTAATTCTTCACGAAGTTTTGTCGAATCAATCGCATAACGCAAGTCATGTCCTGCACGGTCAGTCACATGATCATAAGCATCTTTTGGTTGTCCCATTTTTTCTAAAATCAACTCAAGAACTTCTTTATTATTCTTTTCCCCATCTGCTCCGATAAGATAGGTTTCACCGATTACACCTTTGGTCAAGATAGCCCAAACACCAGTAGAATGGTCATTGGTATGAATCCAATCACGAACATTTTTTCCTTCACCATAAAGTTTTGGTTTAATTCCTGACAAAATATTAGTAATTTGACGAGGAATAAATTTTTCAATATGTTGGTATGGTCCGTAGTTATTAGAACAGTTGGAAATCGTTGCTTGAACACCAAAAGAACGAACCCATGCTTTCACAATCAAATCTGATGCTGCTTTGGTTGATGAATAAGGAGAACTTGGATTGTAATTGGTTTCTGCTGTAAATTTCTCTCCCGGTCCTTCACCATGACCTGGTAAGTCTTCGCGAAGTGGTAAATCACCATAGACTTCATCTGTTGACACATGGTGGAAACGAATATTGTACTTGCGCGCAGCTTCAAGCAATGTGTAGGTTCCAATAAAATTTGTGTGAATAAACGGACTAGGATCATTCAGGGAATTATCATTATGGCTTTCAGCAGCGTAGTGAACGATAGCATCTGCCTTAGCAGCTAGCTTATTAACTAAATCAGCATCGGCAATATCTCCGACAACTAATTCAACCCGATCACCAAGAATTTCTTCAATATTGGCACGATTTCCAGCGTAAGTAAGTTTATCAAGAACGGTTACATGAACATCTGGATGATTGTTATAGACATAATGTACAAAGTTTGAGCCAATAAAACCTGCTCCACCAGTTACAATAATATTTTTATATTCTGACACGATTGTCTCCTTTTTAGTTATAAATATCGTTAAAGAAATATATTACTATCTTATAAATCTTCTTTTTTTAAAGGTTTGACATCCTTAAAGTAAGGATGATTTTTATCAGCTTCAGATACCTCTGCTTCATCAAGATTTTCCCACTTGATTCCTAAACTTGGATCTGCATAGTTTACAAAAGCATATTTTGGTTTTAATTCCAAAGCCCAATAATCATTCACCAAATAGGTATAGGAAACATAGTCTGATAAAACTTGAAAGCCATTTGCAACGCCACGTGGAACAAAAATTCCTTTACTAGCATCAATAACGGTTTGGTAAACATTTCCAAAGGTATCACCTTCACGAAGGTCAACCCACGCTCCTAGTACACGCCCACCATCAGCAATAGAAATATACTTGTCCCATGGCTCTGCATGCAATCCTCGAAGAACATTTTTACGAGAAAAACTGATATTGTTCTGTAATTTTCCTTCATTAAAGAAAGATTCTGGAAAACCTAAAGGAAGCATTTTTTCTTTTTGAAAATTTTCTTTAAACCAACCGCGATTATCTCCTCTGACAGGTATGTCAAATTCTAGTAAACCCGGTATTCCTTCAATTTCGCGAGCTGCTAAAGGTTTTTCAAAAAAATTATCCGTCATTATGCTTCTCCAATCAATCGTAATAAGTATTGTCCATACTCATTTTTCTTAAGGGGTTGAGCCAATTTTGCAACTTGCTCTTTTGTAATATAACCCATACGATAAGCAATTTCTTCAAGATTTGCAACTTGAACATTTTGTAGTCGTTGAACCGTTTCAATATACTGTGATGCTTCTAGTAAGCTTTCGTGAGTTCCAGTATCCAACCAAGCAAAGCCACGTCCCATGAGCTCCACAGACAAATCACCGCGTTCTAAATAGGCTTTATTTACATCTGTTATTTCTAACTCACCACGAGGGCTTGGTTTAATGTTTTTGGCAATTTCAACAACATCATTATCATAGAAATATAATCCTGTAAGCGCAAAATTTGATTTTGGTTGCTCTGGTTTTTCTTCAATAGAAATGGCATTCATATCTTTGTCAAATTCAACAACACCGAAGCGTTCGGGATCTTTTACTTGGTAACCAAAAACAGTTGCTCCCGTTTTCTTACTTTCCGCACGTTGAAGCATCTTGGTCAAACCATTTCCATGATAAATGTTGTCTCCTAAGATAAGAGCAACACTGTCTTGACCAATAAAGTCTTCACCGATAATGAAAGCTTGAGCTAGTCCATCTGGACTTGGTTGTTCAGCATAAGATAGTGAAATACCAAATTCAGAACCGTCACCTAGCAAATCTTTAAAGCGTGGTAAATCGGTAGGCGTAGAGATAATCAAAATATCTTTAATCCCCGCTAACATCAATGTTGATAACGGATAATAAATCATTGGTTTATCGTATATCGGCATTAATTGTTTTGATGCTGCTCTTGTTAGAGGGTATAAGCGAGTTCCTGAACCACCCGCAAGGATTATTCCTTTCATAATGAGTTTCCTCTCTTATTCTATTTTCCTTATTTTACCATTTTTGAAAGCGTATGTCACTCATTCTACTAATGTCAAACTATAATAAATAGATTTCTCTATTATAAACCTGTCTTAAATTATTATTTAAAATCAAAAAAATTTATTTATTGATTTTTTTAATATTTGAATGCCATTTCCTTAAGTAATACAATTACCTTTGCTATCAACTCGATAGAAAAAGACTCCATCATATAGAAGCAGATTTTTCCACTTCAAATACTCTAGAGTCACATCGTTATCTATTTTTAATCTTTCAGCAATTCTTGAACAGGTTCAAAAATAATGCGTTCAATATCTGCTAAATAAATAGAAAGTTGCTGTTGTTTATTAAAGAAAGCTGACAATGCCTCGTTGGCTTGGATTTTTTCACCAAATGAAGTCATTTTATCTTGCATTTCTTGGGTAGGCATTTGACCTGTTTGAGCCATGGATTGCAACTCTTGCTGGAAGACCAAGTAGTCATTTAAAACTGCCTTAGCTTCACTATCTGCATCTACTGCTTTTTTACTTTCAGAGACTGCTTTATATTCTGGAAGTTCACGTAGGCTACGACTTAATTCATTCGCTAAATCATATATATTGCTCATTTAATTTCTCCATTTCTATTTTCATACTAGTCCAGAAAAACTTCATAGCTAGTATGTTCTCTTACTATTTTAGCAGATTTTTCCAAATCTTCACGATTTTTAAAGGTAATTTGTAAAATTCCATTGATGTCTTCGCGATTTTCTTCATTGATACGAATGTTGACTACCGAAATCCCTCGTAACAGTTCAAGAATATTGAGGACAGCATCTTCTTCATCTGGTACATTGATAAAAATATCATAGAAGCTATCAACACCTGCTCTTTTATGAATTTCCATTTTCTTTCTAATTTGCCTTCCAGAGTTAAAGAAATCCCAAATTTCACTTTCATTCTTAGACTGGATGGCTAGGGCAATTCGAGTCAAACGAGATTTAAAATCTTCTATTCTCTCCAATATTGGAGCTGGATTAGTCATCAAAATAGATGTCCACATTCCCGGTTCACTCTCAGCAATACGAGTCATATCTCTAAAACCACCTGCTGCAAACGATTGGGTCATCCCATGCTCTTGGCTATAAAAACCAGCTTGTTCCATCAAACTTGAAGCCAAAACATGTGGGAAATGGCTCACCTGACTAGTTACCTTATCATGCTCTATAGGATCTATTTCTACAAAGCGACTATGAAGCCCTGACAGTAGTTCTTTCATTTCTGAAATTGTCCCACTTTTGGTCAAGCTAGATGGTGTAAAAATATAATAGGCATTTTCAAATAAATGAGCATCTGCTGCGATGGCACCTGTTTTATGACTACCAGCCATTGGGTGTCCTCCAATAAAACGAATAGGATGATTTGATAAAACTTCTTCAGCTGTTTTTACAATCTCTGCTTTGGTTGAACCAACATCTGAAATAATCACATTATCTTTTAAATCTAATGTCGCAAGTTGATGGATAAATTCGATTGTTTGTTTAATCGGTACAGCTAAAATAATAATATCTGCTAAAGAAACAAACTCTTTAAAATCACCTGTCGCTCTATCTACAAATCCCTTTTCAAGGGCAATTTTACGTGATTCTTCCCCGCGATTATATCCCAATACTTCGTAGTGAGGATGACTTTGTTTAATAGTCAAAGCAAGAGAGGCACCAATCAAACCTAGTCCCGCAATGTAAATGACCTTTTTTTCCATTTCCTCTCCTAACTTATTAGAAATTCTTTGTATACTCTGTATGCTGTTCAACTGCTTCTTTTAGTTCTTCTAAGTTATCTGAAGAGAATTTTTCTAACAATTCTGTGGCTACAACAGTAGCTACAACTGACTCCATTACCACACCTGCTGCTGGTAGAGCCGTTGGATCACTACGTTCTACCGTTGCCTTATAAGGCTCATGGGTTTCAATATCCACACTCATCAATGGTTTATAAAGAGTTGGAATCGGCTTCATAACCCCTCTTACTACAATAGGTTCACCATTCGTCATACCACCTTCAAAACCACCTAGATTATTTGAACGACGAGTATAACCATCTTCTTTAGACCAAATAATTTCGTCCATCACTTGGCTACCTTTGAGTTGACCTGCCTTAAATCCGACTCCAAATTCTACACCTTTGAAAGCATTAATAGACACTACACCTTGAGCAATTTTTGCATCTAATTTCTTATCCCATTGAACAAATGAGCCTAAGCCAACTGGTACACCACCGACAATTGTCTCTATGACACCACCAATGGTATCGCCATCTTTTTTTATCTGATCAATATAAGTTTTGATTGCTTCTTCCTGATTTGGATTGACAATAGAAACTTCTGAAATAGTCACTTTCTGTTTGATTTCTTCAATTGTTATATTTTCTGGAACATCTACTTCAATACCACCAAAAGTCACGATATGACTGACAACTTCAACTCCAACTTCTTCTAACAAACGCTTAGCAACAGTTCCTACGGCAACTCTCATCGTTGTTTCTCTTGCAGATGAGCGCTCCAAAGAATTACGCAAATCATCAAAACGATATTTTATACCACCAACTAAATCCGCATGTCCGGGACGAGGTTTTGTAATCTTCCGTAGACCTTTCTTTTTAGATTCTACATCTGCTACATTCATGATATCTAGCCATTTTTGATGATCTAAATTGGTAACATTTAGAGTGATAGGCCCTCCCATAGTAATACCATGACGAACACCTGAGGTAATCTCTACTTGATCGCTCTCAATTTTCATACGGGCTCCACGTCCATAACCACCTTGACGGCGCTTTAACTCTGCATTAATGTATTCAGCTGTTAAAGGAAGACCAGCAGGAATCCCTTCAATAATAGCTGTCAAACGAGGTCCATGTGACTCTCCCGCAGTTAAATATCTCATAGATTATGTTTACTCCTTTTTACCATTTCTATCTTTTCAAGAAATTTTTCATCTCTTCCAATGGAATTTGATGAATTTTAGCAGTTCCTAAACTTGGAACTAGCACTAGTTTAATCGTTTTGCCTCTTGCTTTTTTATCATGAATTAAGGCTTGATACAATTCCTCTTCATTCCAAGGTTCATATGCGATTGGCAAACCAAATTTTTGACACATTTGCTCAATAGCAACTGTAATCCCCTCCGGCATCAGCCCTTGTCTCTCAGCTACACGAGCTATTTGCACCATACCTATGGCAACAGCTTCTCCATGCATGACTTGCCCATAACCAGCAGTTGCTTCAATAGCGTGACCAATCGTGTGACCAAAGTTGAGATATAGACGAACACCATTGTCTAATTCGTCTTCTACAACAACCTTTCTCTTGACATTACAAGAATGATAAATAATGCTCTCTGCATGACTCAAAATAGATGCCGAATCACCACTCATCTCTGAAAGCTCTTGCCAAAGTTCTTCGTCTTCAATCAGACCATATTTGATAACTTCGCCCATCCCTTCTTTGAGTTCTCGTTCTCCCAATGTTTGTAAAACATCTGAATCAATGAAAACCCCATCTGGTTGAGTAAATGTTCCGACCATATTTTTTGCCCAAGGCGTATTAACACCCGTTTTTCCGCCAATGGATGAGTCAACCTGCGCTGTTAGACTTGTTGGGATTTGAACAAAATGAATACCGCGCATGTAAGTAGAAGCAACGAAACCTGCTAAATCACCTACAACTCCGCCTCCCAAAGCTACAATCCCATCGCTTCGTGTTAAGCCTATTTTTGCCAAAAACTCGTAAACTTTGTTAACTGTTCGTAAATTTTTACTGGCCTCACCCTCTAAAAAGTCAAAGACAAAGGTTTCAAATCCTGCTTGCTCTAAACTGAGTTTAACTGTTTCAGCATATAGACTTGCCACACGGTTATCTGTTATGATAACAACTTTCTGTGTTGACCAGAGATTGGATAACCAATTTCCAACAGTTGGTAAACTGCCCTTTTCAATAATAATATCATAGGGATGACTGGGGATATTTACATTTAGTTTCATAAACTTCTCCTTCGTAGATAACTAGTAGGATAAAACTAATTGTGATGATAACAAGTTAAACTCCGTTACATCAGTTTTCATCTTATTCTTGATTCTGATATTTTGACACTAATTGTTGCCAAATAGCATCAATAGGCATCTCTTTTCCAGTCCACAATTTAAACGCTTCAGCTCCTTGATGTAAAAGCATACCTAAACCATTGACTGTTTTTACATTTTGTTTTTTGGCTAATTTTAAAAAAGGAGTCTCAAGTGGTTGATAGGCAAGATCTGTCACAATCATCTGTGGAGGAAAAGTAAAATCTTCCGAAACCGGAGAAGACACTCCATCCATACCAACTCCTGTCGCATTAATCAGTAAATGTGATTGATTCACCGTTTCTTGTAGTAATACTTGATTTTCTAGCGGAAAAATAGTAACCGGAATTGTAGTTTCCTGAAGAATTACTTCCAATCGTTTATGAGCTTTTTCTATTGAAGTGCTTCTCGTAAAAACAGCTACCTCAGAAATACCATTTAAACAAGCGTAGGCAATGATAGCTGTTGCAGCCCCACCAGCTCCTAAAATCGTTAATTTTTTGTCTTTTATGACAAAAGATGGCAAGCTATTAAAAAAACCCTTGCCATCCGTATTATAACCAATCAAACGACCATTTTGATAAACAATTGTATTGACAGCTCTAGCTAATTGAGCTTCTGGAACAATCTCATCTAAATAAGGAATCACTTCCCGTTTATAAGGCATAGAAACATTGATACCAAACATGTTGAACCGGCGAATGCTCTCGATTGTTTCCTTTAAATCCTCACTAGTAACTTCCCAAGCTACATAAACACCATTTACTCCTGTGTATTCAAAAGCAAAGTTTTGGATAAATGGAGAAATACTGTGTTTGATAGGATTTGCCACAACTGCCGCTAGACGGGTATGACCATCAATTTTCATTCAAAATCTCCTGAATTTTTTTCATATTAGATAAAGAGATTTGACCAGGAGCAGATGATTGATCTTGACTTGCAAATGACCAACTAGAACCTGTTAAATCAGTAGCCAATCGTGAAATTTTACCAACTTTTCCCATAGAAATAGTAACAAAATCTTGTTCTGGATTCAGTGTTTTGAAACCACGAGTGTAGTTCATCAAATCAAGAACGTCTTGTTCATTATGAGCCATAACGGAGACTTTAACAACCTTTGGAGTAAGACTAGTTAATTCTGATAAAATTTCCATCATATTCTCAGGTGTCTCATCGAAATTATGATAACTCAAAACCAAATTAGGAAATTCAAGCATTTCTTCAAATCTCTCTTTATGTGAGAAGTACTCGTAATCAATATAGTCTGGCTGATATAGCTCTGCAATTTCCTTTATAAGAGCAATATAATCATCATCGCTCAATTGAATATTTCCCCCTTCTGCTTGAGTTCGAAGGGTAAAAATCAATTCTCTTCCAGCAAATTTTTCAAAAATAGCGGGCGCAACATTGAGAATATCGTCTTTAGGAAGAAAATCTGCACGCCACTCAATGATATCTGCATCCTCATAGCGAGATAACTCTATTTTTTGTGCCTCTTCCAAATTATTAGGCATGACAGAAACAACTAATTTCATTTATTCACCTTAACTATAAATACCTTCAGGTAATTACTACTCTCGTCTTTTTTATTGTATACAAAGTCTGCTGGTAATCGGTATTCACTCAAATAACTATGAGGAACTCCAGCAAAGCCTTTTTCTATTTCTTTTTTTAACTTTATTTTAGATAAATTAGCAGCATTTGTGCTAATAATCATAACGCCATCCGGACTTAAAATATCTAAAGCTTGCTCTATTAAACGATTATAATCTTTAGCTACCGAAAAAGTTTGCTTTTTATTTCGAGCAAAACTTGGCGGGTCTAGAATAAGAAAATCAAACTGCATCTGGTGGCGTTTGGCATATTTGAAATAAGAAAATACATCCATTACCACAAAATGATGTTGCGCCAAATCAATATCATTAGCTACAAAGTGTGCTTTAGACAGTTCACGACTTCGTTTGGCTAAATCCACGGAAGTTGTTTGACTCGCTCCACCTACTGCTGCTGCCACTGAAAATGCTGCCGTATAAGAAAACAGATTCAACACACTTTTTCCTCTAGCTAAACCATTGACTAGACTGCCTCTTACATCATGTTGATCTAAGAAGATTCCGGTCATCAATCCATCATTTAAAAAAACTCGATAGTGAACACCATTTTCCAAAATTGTGAAAAATTCTGGTGCTTCTTCTCCATAAACATGAGCAGACTCGTAAGTCATTCCTTTAAAACGAATCTTTTCATAAGCTCCTTTGATATGAGGAAAGACTTCTTGAAATGCTTCAACAATCAAATCTTTAACTTGGAAAACAAAGGTGTTGTACCAAGAAAAAACAGCAAACTCATTATATATATCAATAGAGATTCCACCAAAACCATCACCGTCTTGATTAAACAGACGATAAGCTGTTGTAATTTTTGAATCTTGATAATCAGAACGTTTTTCTTTAGCTTTTTCAAATAATTCTCGAAAAAATGAGACCGTCAATGTCAAATGTCTTGGTGAGATAAACCAACCAATTCCTTTATTTTGTAGTGATAAGTAAGCTGTTCCTATAAATTTTCCTGCTTGATTTTGGAGTTCAACACACTGATTATTCAAAGAAAGTTTAGAAAAATCCTGTTTATCTAACACAAAACAGCCTTTGGTGAGTTTCTCTTCTACCTTTTGACTTACGGTAACTTTATTCATAAGGACTATTATATCAAAAATTGTGAAAATTCTCAAAGTATATTTAAACGGATTAGAAGGAAAATATTCAAAAAATTATTCTTTTTTCACAAAGTAATAGCAAATTTACTAAAAAATAAAATAGAAAGTTCTCTGAGATAAAAAATAAACAAATTAATTGTAATTAATCTGTTTATTATACCCTTAAAAACTAGTCTAACTCCGTACCAATTTCAGCACGAATAACATTGGCAATGCTGTCCACATAATAGTCAACTTCTTCATGAGTTGGTGCTTCTGCCATCACGCGCAACAGTGGTTCTGTTCCACTTGGACGAACTAGAATCCGTCCATTTCCGTTCATCTCTGTCTCCATCTTTTCGATAACAGCTTTAATCGACGGAACCTCCATAGCATGGTCTTTCATACTGTTGTCAACACGTATATTAACCAACTTTTGCGGATAAATAGTCACTTCTGAAGCCAACTCTGATAGAGACTTCCCTGTTTTTTTCATAATCTTAGTTAACTGAACAGCTGATAGCTGACCATCACCCGTCGTATTATAATTCATTAGGATAATATGCCCAGATTGCTCTCCACCAAGATTATATCCTGATTTTCTCATTTCTTCAACAACGTAGCGATCTCCAACAGCTGTGATGACTTTTTCAATTCCTTGTTTTTCTAAAGCTTTATGAAAACCAAGATTAGACATTACTGTTGTCACAATCGTGTTATTGGATAATTGACCATTTTCTGATAAGTACTTCCCAATGATATACATAATCTTGTCACCATCTACGATTTCACCTTTTTCATCAATAGCAATCAAACGATCGCTATCACCATCAAAGGCTAATCCAATGGCTGCACCAGTTTCTTTAACGACCTCTTGCAAGGCTTGAGGGTGAGTTGAACCAACATGGTCATTGATATTTAAACCATCTGGATTTTCACCAATAATGGTTAATTGTGCACCTAAATCAGCAAAAATATGACGGGCGCTAGTTGAAGCTGCACCATTTGCTGTATCTAGCGCAACATGCATTCCTTCCAATTCTAAGCCAGTAGATACTAAATACTGTTGGTATTTACGTAATCCTTCAGGATAATCTACTAAAGTTCCTAATCCTTCAGCACTTGGTCTTGGCAGATCATCATCCTCTTTATCAAGTAAGGCTTCAATCTCTAGTTCACATTCATCAGATAATTTATAGCCATCACCACCAAAAAATTTAATTCCGTTATCTAAGGCAGGATTATGACTTGCAGAAATCATAACACCTGCACTAGCTTTTTCTGACTTCACAAGGTAGGCAACTCCTGGTGTCGCAATGACTCCCAATTTATAAACATGGATTCCCACAGATAAAAGCCCTGCAATTAAAGCACTCTCTAGCATTTCTCCTGAAATGCGTGTATCACGTCCTACAAAGACACTGGGAACTTCCGTTTCATGTTGTCTGAGAACATAGCCACCAAAACGTCCCAATTTAAAGGCCAATTCTGGTGTTAATTCTACATTTGCGATTCCTCGAACACCATCAGTTCCAAAATATTTACCCATTTTATTAAGATTTCCTTTCAAAAATTGCATTATTTACTCGACGAGCTAGTGCTTGAACTAGACGAAGATTCTTTTGTGGTTACCTTCATTGTGGTTTCAAACGGTGTGACGACACTTGGTTGAACATTGCCACTTGAGTCCACTGCTTGCAATGGAACCGTTCCACTATAATTTCCTGTAATTGTAACATTTGCAGGAAGCACAGCCTCCACATGATCTATCTTAGCTAGCGTTTCCTCATCACTAGTAACCGTCACTTCATCTTCTCCAAGAACCACATTACTGATGCTAACATTTTTTGCAAGATGACTATCAGCAATTAGATAGGTTACTTCTACTTTTTTACTAGCTTTCTTACCAATTTTAACTGATATTTTTTGTGGATTAACAGTTGCAGCTAGACCACTAGGAAGGTCTTCAACCTGTAAAGGAATTTCCATTGTTCCTTCAGAAGCCTTTGATAAGTCAGCAACTACTCGAAATTTTCTGGTACTCTCTTGCATTTCGCTAGCAAGATTAACACGATTGGCACCTGTTAATACAACAGAAACCTCAGATGTAAATCCACTGATAAAATATTTATCATTATCATACTGAATATCAATTGGTACATTAGATACGGTATTGGTATATGTTTCTGAAGTTACCTGTCTCACACTAATATTGTTTTGAAAATTACTAGATGTAGCATAGATGAATAATACTAAAGCGAAGAATAATGAGGAAATGATATAAAGTATTTTTTTATTTTTTTTCATCTCTTCAAACCTCCTAGTAACCGTTTCTTAAAACTAGTATTCGCTGGGTCGTCTGCCAAAAAGACTTTCTTTAACTCTTCTTCAAACTCTTCCAAATTTAAGTCATGTTTAAAGATCCCATTATGAGTGATAGAGATGCCTCCTGTCTCTTCAGAAACTACAAAAGTAAATGCATCAGATACTTCAGATAATCCTATGGCTGCTCTATGTCTGGTTCCAAATTCTTTTGAAATTGCTGTACTCTCACTTAAAGGAAGATAAGCACAAGACACCGCAATTTTATTATCTCTAATCACGACTGCCCCATCATGAAGAGGCGTATTAGGGATAAAGATATTGATAAGTAATTCACCTGACACATCCGCATCAAGAGGAATACCCGTTGAAATGTATTCCTGCAATGTCCTAGTTCCTTGAATGGCTACTAAAGCACCTATTTTACGCGGACTCATATAAGCAACTGCCTTTACGAATGATTCAATCATTTTTTCTTCTGTACTTTGAGGAGTAACAGAAAAAATATCTGTCGCTCTTCCTAATTTTTCAAGGACGGTACGAATCTCAGGAGAAAATATGACTACCGCTGCAATGACACCATAAGTAATAATCTGATTAATCAACCAAGAAATGGTTGTCAAACCTACCAAATTGGCTACAAATTGAGCTAGTATAAAAATTAAGACACCACGAAACAAAATCATGATTTTAGTACCAGCAATAGCTTTTATTAGATAATAAAGAAGCCATGCAACTAAGGCAACATCTATGATATTTATAATGATATTTTTGGGATCAGAAAATAAACTGGTCCAATACTGAAGGTTGGATAATTGTTGAAAATTCATACCTACTTACTTCCTATACTTCTCTTAAAAATTCTCGTTTAAAAACTTACTTTATCATTATATCATGTTTCGCAATATTTTTCTGTAACCTTATTTACTTTTTTATGATAAAATATTTCATATGAAGATAAATACAAGTATAGGGATTCTAGCAGGAAAAACCTCCCACTTTGTTCTGAGTAGAGCAGGACGAGGTTCTACCTTACCTGGAAAGATAGCCCTCAAATTCGACAAAGATATATTAAATAGTCTGGCACATGATTATGAAATCGTTGTAATCACGGGTACCAATGGAAAAACATTGACCACAGCTTTAACGGTTGGCATCCTGAAAGAAGCATTCGGAGAAGTTGTAACCAATCCTAGTGGGGCCAATATGATTAGCGGAATCACTACAACTTTTCTGACAGCTAAAAAAGGAAAATCAGGGAAAAATATAGCTGTATTAGAAATAGATGAAGCCAGTCTCTCTCGTATCTGTGATTATATTAAGCCAAGTCTATTTGTTTTGACTAATATTTTTCGTGATCAAATGGATCGATACGGAGAAATTTATACAACCTATCAAATGATATTAGATGCCGTGCAAAAAGTTCCTACAGCCACTTTACTAATGAATGGTGATAGTCCACTTTTTCATACAACTAATCTCAAAAATCCAGTAAAATATTATGGATTTGACATTGAGAAAACCGAACCAAAATTGGCTCATTATAATACCGAAGGTGTTCTCTGTCCTAATTGTCAGCATATACTCCAGTACCAACTCAACACTTATGCCAATTTAGGAGACTATCTCTGTCTTAATTGTGACTTCAAGCGTCCACAGTTAGATTATCAATTGACAAAATTAGGAAAACTAAGTAATAACCAAGCTGATTTTACGATTGATCAGCAAGACTATCATATTAACATTGGTGGATTGTATAATATCTATAATGCTTTAGCTGCTGTTTCTGTTGCACGCTATTTTGATGTTGAATCTAGCACTATTAAAAAAGGTTTTGATAAAAGCCGTGCTGTGTTTGGACGTCAAGAAACCTTCCCCATTGGAAATAAAACATGTACACTTGTATTAATTAAAAATCCAGTTGGTGCAACACAAGCCCTTGAAATGATTAAATTAGCTCCTTATCCTTTTAGTTTATCAGTGCTACTCAATGCAAATTATGCTGACGGAATCGATACCAGTTGGATATGGGACGCAGATTTTGAACAAACTCTTGAAATGAACATTCCATATATGGTGGCAGGAGGTGTCCGTCACTCTGAAATGGCTCGTCGCTTGCGTGTAACGGGGTATGACGCTGAACGCATTTACGAGTTTGCAGAATTGTCTCAAGTTTTCCAACAAATTGAGCAACAAGAATGCCAACACGCATACATTCTTGCTACCTATACTGCCATGTTAGAGTTTCGTGAACTGCTAGCCAACCATCAAGTCGTTAGAAAGGAGATGAACTAATGGTTTATACTTCTCTCACATCCCCAAATCATCAAGCATATCTCTATGAATTAAATATTGCTCATCTTTATGGAAATCTCCTAAACACCTATGGAGACAACGGAAATATCTTGATGTTAAAATACATCGGTGAAAAATTAGGAGCTAGAGTAACGGTAGACATCGTCTCTTTAGAAGATACATTTGACAATCACTATTATGATTTAGCTTTTTTCGGTGGTGGACAAGATTATGAACAAACAATTGTAGCTAAAGATCTTCCCAATAAAAAAGTTGGCTTACAGCACTTCATTGATGATAATGGCGTGCTTCTAGCTATCTGTGGTGGCTTTCAACTCTTAGGAGAATACTACATTGAAGCTTCTGGTCGTCGAATTGAAGGCTTGGGGATTATGGGACATTATACTCTTAATCAAACCAATAACCGATACATTGGAGATATTAAAATTTACAATGAAGAATTTCAAGAAACCTACTACGGTTTTGAAAATCATCAAGGACGCACCTTTTTATCTGACGATGAAAAACCTCTTGGAAAAGTGATCTACGGCAATGGGAATAATAAAGAAGATGCCAGCGAAGGTGTTCATTATAAAAATGTTTTTGGTTCTTACTTCCATGGTCCTATCCTTTCTCGCAATACTAATTTAGCCTATCGACTAGTTACAACTGCTTTAAGAAGAAAATATGGCAACCATATCCCATTAGCAAGTTATGAGGAAATCCTTGCACACGAAACTCCCGAAGAATATGGAGATGTTAAAACGAAGGCAGAATTTCAGAAATAAGGAAGAAAAATATGCAACCAACTTTAAAAAAGAGAATCATTTATATTCTACTGTTAATTGTAATCCTACTTATCACAGTAATTGCCTTAGTCAATATGCAAAGTGTGACAGTTAATCTGCTGATTGTTGAGATTAAACTTCCTCTAATTATTTTAATTGTACTATCTTTGCTTCTTGGCTCTTTCATTTCATTCTTGATTAGTATTCCTAAAAATTTTTCCATTCGTAAAGAATTAGGACAAGCAAAGAAAGAATTAAATGAACAACAGAAAAAGGATAGCTGATTATTTATCAGCTATTAAATGATTAAACATAAAAACAAGCCTTTGAAAAAAGCTTGTTTTTTTATCTAAATTTCTATTTACTAATTAGAATTTTTTACGTTTACGAGCTGCTTCTGATTTACGCTTTCTCTTTACAGAAGGTTTTTCATAGAATTCACGTTTGCGTGTTTCTTGAAGAGTACCAGCTTTAGTAACTGCACGTTTGAAACGACGAAGTGCATCATCAAGTGATTCATTCTTGCGTACTACTGTTTTTGACATTTTTTTCACTCCCTTCAAGTCCAAAATATATTCAATAATACCATATAAAACAGACCTTGTCAATAGCAACTCCAAAATCGTATGCGGTAGAATTTTTTAGAATGGGCAATTCTGTATAGAAAGGAGAACTTTTTACCGAATTATAGCCAAAAAGACTGAACAATTTCTTGCTCAGTCTTGACATAGATACTTTTATTCTGTATCATTAATTAGAGACTGAGTAAGAAGAGCGAGTTCTTACTCGGTAAGGCAGAAGGTGTTAGCACACCTTTCGTCTTTTTTATTCGATTAAGTTAATTAGAATATAACACACACTAACACACAGTGCAAGTATTTTATGACAAATTGCAACAATAAGTGCAACTTTTATAACAACTCACTGATTAAGGCCTCTAAAGCTGTTCTGTAAGCTAAACATTTTCGTGGGCGATTATTGATTTCAGACAAAGCTAAACCTAATGCCTCTTGTGAAATCGTAGCTAAGTCAGTCTTCTTAGGAAAATATTCTCTAAGTAAGCCATTGACATTTTCATCACTTCCTCTTTGCCAAGAAGATAAGCATCTGCAAAATAAAAATTAATTCCTAATTTCTCTACTAATGGGTAACAAGCAAACTCCTTACCTCTATCCGATGTAAAAGTTTTTAATGTTTCTTTTGGGAATAAGGCATAAAGTTGTTCAATAGCAGTCATCATAGATGTAGCTGTCTTATCTGGGATTTTAAAAGCTAAGTAAAACCGAGTTTTTCGCTCAACAAAGGTGGGCAAACAGCCCTTACTTTTACCTCTTGGCGATACAACAGTGTCCAATTCCCAATGGCCAAACGTCTCACGACTTCTGACTTCTATAGGTCGCTTTGAAATCGGTGTACCAATAGCAAATTTACCTCGTGTTTCTTCTGTTTGTCGTTTTTTCCTTTTTGACGCAAGACTCTTAAATCAAGATCAAGCAATCCGGAATAGACCCAGTTATAGATTGTCTTAAAAGCCACCATAGACTTTCTTTCAAGTTGATAACGACCACAAATCTGTTCAGGAGACCAAGAAGCTTTCAAGTGTTTTTTTGATGTTTTCTTTCAATTCAGGTGTCAAACAAGTCTTTCTCCCTTTTTTCTTAGCCATTTGGTCATAATGTTCTTGGGCTAAGTCTGCCGAATAAGAGCCTTGATAACGATTCAGTTCTCTTGAAATTGTAGACTTATGTATACCTAATTTATAAGCAATTTGGTAAAGTTTTAAACCTAATTCCAAGTAAGTCTCTATCTTAATTCTTTCAGTTATGGTAAGATGATGGTAGCTCATAGTTTTTCCTCGTGTTCTGTTAGTGTTCTTACTTACAGTTTACATAAAAGAAACACTATGAGTTTTTTAGTTGCTGATTTTTGTAAAAAATAGTGAGTCAACTATTTCTATTTTTGTTTTAAACCAATTTCTCCCACTTGAGATTTTCTTTACTAACTGTATCTTGAATGGCGTTTGAAAATTCCCCTTTGATTTCCGCGTCGAGTTGATTATTAACGGAATCAATCGTAGTCTTTGCCTTTTGGCCAACCTTTTTAACGCCTGTATCAAAATCCTTAATAATACGAGTTACCGCCCGTTTTTTAGCTGGAACATACAAGATTCTGATAAGTTCTCTTTCTAATTTCTTCTCAATTTCGCTATAGGCTTCAAAAGAGCGTAACTGATCCATCCCCCAGTCATAAGCTCCGTGTATACCATCCTCTACTTCTCTCACGCCTGGAATATGGCTTCTGGCCATATCATTCAGTTCAGAGACTCCATTACCGATGTTGTCCATTGTATCTGAAGCGAAGTCATAAAATCCAGTACTAACATCTTCAAAAAAATCCATCCGTTTTCCTCTTATTTTTCATCTATCTGACATGCTCTTAATTCACTAGAAAGCTGTTCAACAATATCTTCTTGCTTTCTGTATTCTTTTTTATAACTATCTTCTAAGTTATCATATGCTCTCTCTAAATTGCGTCTGCGAGTTCTAAACTCCTCATCATTCACCACCCTATATTGATTTATGGCTTCCACTGCAGCAGCAAACATTTCCTCCGTTGCATCTGGCATTTTTGAATACGCTGACAACACAAGGGAATGTTTTTCATCAAATTTTTGATTTAATCCCTTATGAAAATCATTCAAGAAACTCCACTTAGTATCCAGATCATCCTTTGACTGTCGGTATTGATCTCCAATCTGATAGAGTTCTTCTTGGGCATCCACTAACTTATCCCTAATCTTACTCCACTTATCCATGGGCTATTAATCCTTGTAATTCTGTATCTTTCTGAACGATTTGTTCAATCCCTGACTTAATCTTTTTCTCTAAGTCTACAAAGGACGTCGCAACTTTATTTGCATTTGATTTGACCGATGTGCAATGACTGTCCACCGCTTCAACAACGCTTCCATAGTTGACGTCATATTCATTGTAGGTTGCTCTGATTTCATCAGAAGATAGGAGAAAACCAAACGGTACATCTCCGAGGCTACTAAACACAGTCAGAGCCTTATCGACTGCACTCGTCCCTTTCGCACCAATCAAATCAACCGTTGCACTGGAAGTGATTGACAATCCACACACAACAGCTAGTGACTGCTCTGAATCTAGTGCAATGAGTTCAGCTTTGGACAAGCCATTTGGAGAAGCTTTACCGATATCATTTACTTTGAAGCGTTCTTTCTTACTTTGAACATCCTTTAATTTGGCTTGTGTACTTCTTTCAACGTTCTCTATAGCAATCGTAGACTGCTCAATCTTCTGAATATCCCCACTAACTGCGCGTAAATCCCCCATTAAGTGACCACCTGAATGGGGGATGACATACTCCTCTCCCACATAAACTCCACCAACCCGATCAGACCAATTATTCAAAGGGTCTTTCTCTGTCGTAATACGTGTGACACTTCCTGTAAACTTAGCCTTGTCACTTTCTATCTCTCCTATATTTTTTGCAGAAGAAAATGCTACTGAGGTGCCAATCAGACCACTTCCTAAGCCAGCACCTGCGGGAACGTAGAGAGGCGCTGCATTGTAGACAATGGTTTTTGGGGCGTTGTATTTTAGAGCGACACGCTGAGCGACATTCCCACCCAGTGAGTGACCTGTCAAGATAACATCTTCCGGATCCAAGTTGTTCTTTTTAAGAACATCCTCATAGAACTGATAAGCCGAGCTGTAATGGTGGCCCGTCCCAAGCCCAATACCGACCCCATCTGCCAAGACCGCGTCATTTACCAAGTCACTATCAGGGTTGGTCCCTGTGTAAGCAATGATAGTTTTTCCACTTGTGCTATCTTTAAAGGCAACCCCACTCGTCCCTGTCACAGGATCACGAAAGCTGGACACATATTCGAAAGTAGGGGGCATGATTTTTCCTTCGGTCTTATAATATTCATCAATTAGGTCATCTGGATCAACTCCTTTAATTCTGGCCTTTTCAAATTCGTAACTTAATTCAGACGCATCGAGTGTTGGAATGCTTCCATCAAGAGTAACTATTTTTTCTTCATCCATTTTTTACCTCATATCATTTATGTAGTCCAATTTAATAACAATATAGCAAACTAAAATCTTAATAACCATCAAAAAATTCCGCGTGAGAATTCTGCCCATCTCTAATATCCAAAGTATAACTATAAGCCTTATCTTCCACCGTTTCATACCTAATGTAAAAAATCATTTTTAATTTTTTATCCTGCTCTACTCCCATGTAGGTATTTAAAATTGGATCTGTTAGAATGTAGTCAATATCTGCACTCCCAGTTTCAAAACTATAACCTTTTCCTCCTACTTTCAATTTGGAAAGGGTGTTTTTATTAATCGTAAATTCTTGGAGCAATAGTTTAGGATTCCTTATCGTTACATTTGCTTGAGGATCCTTCAATTGAACTATCCCATCTCGATAAACAACTTCACCCTCATAGAGTATTTCTGTATGTCTTTTCTTATCATTATCAAAAGTTACTTTCTTCCATAAAATAGTCCCAGTAATTTTTTTAGTATCAATATTACCCTTTAACTTTACAGATTGGAATAAATAACCCTCCCCTTTCTTGTAATCATAAAGATCTTCACTCCAAATACTAAACCCACCCGGAAACTTTTCAAATAAATCTTCCAGATTCTCTGTCGGGTAAGCCTTGCTGAGATCAGCGGCTTTCCCCTCGATAAATTGTCGACTACTCTTTAGACTACATCCAGCTAACACCATCATTCCAAGCCCTCCTAATAACATCATCATTGCAATTTTTTTAAACATAGATTGCTCCTCCTTCTCAGAATCCAAGATAGTCACTTCATTATACCAATTTTAAGGTTCTGACTCAATCTAAGTGACAATCAAGTATGCGGTAGAATTTTTTAGAATGGGCAATTCTGTATTTACTATTCCAAAAACTCTTACTGCTTACTCCAAAATCGCCTGTACAAAAATTTTCTACTATCTAAGATTGTACATATAAATTCTATAGCAACTATCAAAAAGGACTTGTTTATTCCACTTCTGTTACTGAATACTTTTTATTTAATTTTATTTTTGTTAAAATAACCCTAAGAATTAGATTGGAGTTTTTGAATGGAAAATCAAACCTTAATGCAATATTTTGAATGGTATCTACCAGATGATGGTCAACATTGGAAAAACCTAGCAAAAGCTGCCCCTGATTTAGCTTCCAAAGGTATTCGTAAAATTTGGATGCCACCAGCCTTCAAAGGAACTCAATCAAACGATGTTGGCTACGGTGTTTATGATTTATTTGATCTTGGAGAATTTAACCAAAAAGGAACTGTACGAACAAAATACGGTACCAAAGACGAATACCTAGCGGCAATTTCAGCATTGAAAGATAATCATATTGACCCTATTGCTGATGTTGTTCTAAATCATAAAGCTAGTGCTGATGGTTGTGAGAAATTTACTGTTATAGAAATGGACCCAAACGATCGTACCACTCCCATTTCTGATCCTTTTGAAATTGAAGCATGGACTTATTTTAACTTTGCTGGTCGGGGAAAGACTTACAACGATTTTGAATGGCACTGGTATCATTTTACTGGAACAGATTTTGACGCTGCTAGTGGAAAATCTGGAATTTATCTTATTCAAGGTGATAATAAAGGTTGGGCTGACAACAATCTAGTTGATACTGAAAATGGGAATTATGATTATCTCATGTACGATGATATTGACTTCAAGCATCCTGAAGTTATCCAAAATATTTATAATTGGGCAGATTGGTTCATAGAAACCACTGATATATGTGGTTTTAGGCTAGATGCTGTAAAACACATTGATTCTCATTTTATGGCTGATTTTATTCGTTATTTAACCGATAAATACGGTGAAGATTTTTATGTTTTTGGAGAATTTTGGAATGGTGATGAAAACAGTAACAATCATTATTTAGAAAATATTTCTTACGAATTTGATTTGGTCGATGTCAAATTGCATCAAAATTTATTTGATGCTTCAAAATCCTATGAGCGGTATGATTTACGTCGTATATTTGACGAAACATTAGTTCAAAATCATCCTCAGTCCGCTGTAACTTTTGTGGATAATCATGATACACAAAGGGGACAGTCGCTAGAATCAACTGTTGAAGAATGGTTCAAGCCACTCGCTTATACACTCCTTCTTTTACGTCAAGAAGGACTTCCTTGTGTATTTTATGGTGATTATTATGGTATATCAGGAGAGTTTTCTCAACCTTCCTTTAAAGATACTTTAGATAAATTACTGGATATTCGTCTTCATCTAGCTTATGGACAACAAACAGATTATTTTGATAATCCTAACTGTATCGGATGGGTCAGATCTGGAGACGAAAAACCGTTAGCAATGCTCCTATCCAATCATTCTTCAGCTAGCAAATGGATGGAAGTTGGTTCAGCATACGCTCAGCAAACATTTGTAGATTATTTAGGAAATTGTTCTGATGAAGTCATTATCAATGAAGATGGATGGGGAGAATTTAAAGTTTCTGAACGCTCTGTTAGTGTTTGGTCTTTAAAATAGGAGGCAACAATGACGGAAAGAATATTCAATTGGGTAAATATAGTAGTAAAAAAAGATGATCAGATTCTCTTGCTCAATCGTCAACATGACGACTTTAAAGGGTGGATTCCACCTGGGGGAAAGGTTGAATTTCCAGAAAGTTTCTTTGAGGCAGCTATCAGAGAACTAAAAGAAGAAACTGGACTGACGGCTCTCAATTTACACCTAAAAGGCCTATCTGGATTTACAAATCCCACAAAAAAAGAACGATTTGTTTATTATGATTTTGTTTGTGATCGTTTTTCAGGACAATTAAAAGAATCACGTGAAGGGCAACCAAAGTGGTGGCATATTTCTGAACTAGAAAATTTAGAAATGCAAACAGATATAAGGAACCGCCTACCTCTTTATCTTCGTTCAGGTAGTTTTGAAAGCATCACCTATTGGAATGAAGAAAAACAGTGTATCGAAAAAAATATTACTAAAACTTATGAATAAAAAAGGCTAGGATAGTATCCTGCCTTTTTCTATTCAAAGAAAATCTAAATTAAATTTGAATGATTATATTATAAAGTTCCTGATGCACAAGTGTTAGCAGATAAGGTCATCAATATTAGATAGCTCTTCTCTCCTAATACTTTTGTTTTGGTGGCTTTAAAACCAACTTTTTGATAAGCTTTTTGGGCTGGAATATTTTGCACATTTACTGCCAAGACCAGATGAGATAATTTAGCATCAATTTCTCTATGTATAAAATCAAATATTTTTGAAAAACAGTTGGAGACATATCCTTGGCGACGATAGCGATTATCAATAGAAAATCCACGGATGAGACCGTAGTATTCACTAGGAAAATTGTATTCCTCAGGTCCCTTTCCTAAATGAAGACAGAAAAAACCTACAATTTCCTTAGCATCATCTAAAATGACAATCGGATACCTTTCTTTGTCCTTAGCTGATTTCATTATCACTTCACTTGGTGTATTCGTATAATTGTCATCGGTTAAAACATAATGTTTAATCTGCTGTTTGTATTTTTCATCTGTATAGATATCTAAAAACATCCACTCTCCAATCTACTTGTCTTCCGCTTCACTTTTAGTTTTTCTTTTTTTAAGAGCTATTCCTAACACACCTAGCCCTACACCTAAGATTGAAGATTGATTACCCACATCACCCGTCCGAGGCAAACGTCTTTTTGCCAAAAGACTACTCTCTGATTGTGAGGTAGACAAACTAGTAGAGGCAGATTCACTCGTCGAAGTCGACGAACTCGTGGAAGCGGATTCGCTTGCCGAAGTGGACGAACTCGTGGACGCGGATTCACTCGCTGAAGTCGAGTCAGATGAAGAACCTCATTGACTCAAAGAAGTAGACTAAATGATAATATCACATGGGATCGCTGAACTTGAGGCACTTATTGAAGCCGAGGCACTTGCCGAAGTTGACGAACTCATGGAAGCTGACGCGCTCGCTGAAGTCGAGGCACTTGTAGAAGCAGATTCGCTTGCTGAGGTCGACGAACTCATGGAAGAATATTAACACCCTCATGTAGACTAACTCAT
>JAUMZQ010000016.1 GCA_030528055.1 Streptococcus sp. | reverse complement strand
GTCACCCACTACAGTTGACATAGAGCCATAATTTTTAGATTATTTTCTTCATTTTGATAAGATTGAAAAATATTATTCTGAATCCGAATTTTTTTCTTCTTCCATTTTTGATTTAACTTCGTCATATGAAAGAGCATGCGAATCTTGTTTTAAATAATCTTCTGCTTCATCTGGCATTCTACCAGTTTCATACAACGATTTAATTTGATTGCTATCAAGAGTTTCATATTTTAGAAGTGCCTCAGCAATCAATTTGTGCGTCTCGCGATTTGATTGAATAATATCTGCTGCTGTATTCCGTGCTTCGTTCAGTAATGAACGTACCTCTTCATCAATCTCATAAGCTGTTTGCTCTGAAATTATTTTTTGTGGGCTAGAAGCACCAAACATAGAATGATTACCTTCGTATTGTACTGGACCAAGTTTACTGCTCATTCCGTATTCCGTAACCATACTACGCGCCATTTGTGTTGCTTGTTCAAAATCGTTAGAAGCACCTGTGGTTTGAACATTAAAGATAATTTCTTCTGCTACACGTCCTCCCATCAGACCTGCTAATTGTTCCTTCATGTCTTCCTTAGATAGAAGTAGTTGGTCCTCTTTTGGAAGTGCAATCATATAACCACCCGCACGTCCACGTGGAACGATTGTTACCTTATGAACTACTCGAGCATTTGACAATACCAAACCAACAATAGTGTGTCCAGCTTCGTGAAAGGCAACCATTTCTCGATCACGTTGGGAAACTGTTTTATCTTTTTTAGAAGGACCAGCAATCACTCTATCCTCTGCTTCATCAATATCTTCTGCTTCAATTACCCTTTTATTGCGACGAGCTGCAACCAAAGCTGCTTCATTTAGAACATTTTCTAAATCGGCTCCAACAAAACCGGGAGTTTGTTGAGCAACTAATTTTAAGTCCACATCATTTGAAAGAGGTTTATTTTTTGCATGTACACGTAAGATAGCTTCACGTCCTTTAACATCCGGACGCCCAACCAAAACCTTTCTATCAAAACGTCCAGGTCGCAAAAGTGCAGGGTCTAATACATCTGATCGGTTGGTTGCCGCAATGATAATAATCCCTTCATTTCCTTCAAAACCATCCATTTCAATTAAAAGTTGATTAAGAGTTTGTTCCCGTTCGTCATTTCCGCCACCAAGACCAACACCACGTTGACGACCTACAGCATCAATTTCATCAATAAAGATAATAGCTGGTGCTGCTTTTTTGGCATCTTCAAACAGAGAACGAACACGGCTTGCTCCGACACCAACAAACATCTCTACAAAATCTGAACCTGAAATACTGAAAAATGGAACACCCGCTTCTCCAGCAACTGCTTTTGCCAGTAAGGTCTTTCCTGTTCCTGGAGGTCCCTCAAGTAACACACCTGCTGGAATGCGTGCTCCAAGTTTTGTATAACGTTTTGGATCTTTCAGAAATTCAACAACTTCAACCAATTCTTGTTTTTCTTCCTCTGCACCAGCCACATCAGAGAAACGAACTTTTATGTCTTCTTTATTTGCAGCTTTCGCCTTGTTTCGACCAAAATTCAGAGCACCTCTTGCACCCCCACCGTTTCCTTGACTCATCATTGACCAAAAGAAGAAAATGAGAATTCCTAAAGGAACAATAGTTGTTAGAATGCTAATGAGTAATCCACTTGAACTTTCTCGTTTAATACTAATCTTTGCATTATGTTTTGCTGATAACTTTTGCAAATCTGATATAGTCGTATCAGTAGGTAAGATAACACTAGTAAATTTTGTAACTTCAGAATCTACTTTAAACAGCTTAATCGTGTCATCTATATTTTTTGATTTCTTAGCTTTTTTATATGTACCAGAAACTTCAATAACACTACCATTGGGTTGGTAACTAATATCTTTGACATTATCTTCAGTAATTTCTTTAACTAGCTCAGTATAGTTAATCTCTTGACTACGGCCTGTATCATTAACAAAAAAATAATAGAAGCCTGTTACAAGAACGACTATAGTTAGCAAAGATAGGAAAGGGTTCTTTATAAAACCATTATTTTGTTTATTTTTCATTTATATATAGTAAACCTTCAATTTTTATAGACTTCTTCTTTTAAAATACCAATATAAGGGAGATTTCGATAATTCTCATTATAATCTAATCCGTATCCAACAAGGAATTTGTTGGGAACTTCAAAGCAAGTATAATCAGCTTCAATTTCTACCACTCGACCTTCTGGTTTATCCACAAGCGTCGCAATTTTTACAGAGGCAGCATCTCTATTTTTAAACATATCATACAAACTTTTTAATGTCTGTCCTGTATCAATAATATCTTCAATAAAAAGGATATGACGCCCAGCTACTTCTTGTTCTACATCTTTTTTAACATTGATTACTCCACTACTTGTCGTGCCACCATGATAGCTAGAAACAATCATAAAATCCAATTCGATGTGAGTATCAATATGTTTAATTAACTCCGCCATAAAGGGAACGGATCCTTTTAAAACACCAACTAAAATAGGGTTCTTCCCTTGATAGTCATTTGTAATTTGAGCACCTAACTTTCGTGCAGCTACAACAATTTCATCATGTGAAATTAAAACCTTTTCAATATCTTGTTCCAGCATAATTTTACCTATCTATTTTTTGAATATAAAGTGTGGTTTCCATTATATCATTTTTTAATTGCTTACTCAAATCACCGATAACAATCTCTGTAATCGCTAGAATTTTTTGATTTTGTTCAATGATAACTACTGAATTTCTCATCTCAAAAGGAACTTTTTGATTTATAAACAATCTTTGGACTTTTTTATGCTGATGATTAAGTAGTAAGATATCTTTTTCTTTTCTGTGACGTAAAATAATTGGAAATTCACGTGAAACAGATATTTCTTGGATTTCTTCCCCTTTTAAAGGAACTCCAAATGAAAATATATAATTTTCAAAAGAAATTGAATTACCAAATTCTAACAAAATTGATGTATTTTTTAAATCGGGCTTACGACTGATTTTTCTAATTTTAAATCGTTCATAATCCTTCACTAACTCATAATCTTTCTTTAAATGGTGAATATAATTGGATTTGGTATTTAAAATATTTAAAACTTCTTGAAATTGTTGTTTGGTTAAATTTAAAGTAGGAAATTCTTTGAGATATTCTTGTAAAAGAAAACTTTGAACAGAAGGGATTTGTTTTTGAAAAATTGCTACATTCGTCGTGTCTATATCCTTTGTTAACTGTTGCAACGCTTTTTGCAATCCTGCTATTTCATTTCTCATATCCAACAAGGCTTGCTTAAATCGAGGATTCTCTCTTTCCAAAGTAGGTAAATAGCAATTTCTAATACGATTTCGCAGGTAGTCATTTTGATAATTTGAACAATCTTCGAAGTGTGTAATATCTGGAAAGTCTGTTTTGTGAAAAGAGAGCAGAGGGCGAATTAATTGCCCTTTTGCAAATGGTTGAGAAGGTTGCATTCCTACAAGATGACGAAGCCGTGCCCCTCTTAAAAAACGCATAAAAATAGTTTCTGCCTGATCATCTGCATGGTGGGCGGTTACCAAAGCTGTGTAGTCTTCTTCTTCCATAATTTTCTCAAAAAATTTGTAACGAAAAATTCTAGCTTCATTTTCCGTGAATTTACCAGAAAAACTTGATGTAAAAATTTTTACACCAAGTTTGTTTGCAATGCGACTCAATTCTTTTTCTTCTTCATCCGACTCAGTTCTTTGTTTGTGGTTGACATGCGCAATAGCCAATTCTATTTTTAATTCTTTTTGATAAGAGTATAAAAAATCAAGCAAGGTCATGGAATCAATACCACCAGAAACCGCAACTAGCACTTTTGAATGGTTATCAAAATATTTTTTCTTTTGACACTCTTTAAGAAATTTTTCATATATCATTTGAGAACTCCATAAACATCATCAGCAATTTGCGAGATAGTATCATAGTTAGAGTTGTTCGTAAAAATGGCAATTACAAATGGTGAATCTGTATAAACAACCCCCACATCATGTTTAAAATCATAAGCATCTCCAATTTTATGTGCCACTCTTACATTAATATTTTTAGAAATACGCTGATTATCAAAATTTGTTTGTGATAGGGCATCAATCACAACTCCATTTTGTTCATAGATTGCTTCCATAATATTTCCAGCCATCCTAGCTGATGCCTGTCTTCCTTCAACATCCCATTTTTTTCCGGCTATATTTTCAATCGTTTGTTGGAAAGTATTATCTGATTGGTTGGTTACATAATAATTTAAAATATTATGAGCCACATTGTCAGACTCTTTAGAGATGCGGTTAATTAAATCTTGAACTGAATAGTCTTGATTGTCAGCAGTTTTTGAAATACTACCACTCCCTTCAGGAACATAAGCACCTGAAAAATTATTTACTGCCTCGATATATTTCATTTTTTCGTTTAAAGAGAGTTTATTCTCATCTAATTTTTTTTGGACATAATAAAGATAAGGAAGTTTTGTAATACTTGCCGAATACATTTGCATGTCTTCATTTATTCCCGCTTCTTTTCCGCTCTCTATTTGTTTCACATAGATGGAATAGTCTGATTTATTATATTTACTATTTAAAATCTCTTGAACTTTTTCCATGCGATTATCTTCTTCTGAGAGGAAATTTACATCAACCCAACCTTGTCCTTCAATTTGAGCATAAGTTCCTTGATGGGTCGTCACTAACTTAACAATTTTTATTTTTGTATAAGCCTGTAAATTGGTAGAGATTTTTTTAACTCCATTGATGTAGGCTCCGTTATACATGATAAAATTCGGTTTTAACCACATTTCCTGATTGGTATCTTCAAGCGTTTGAATGGTATCTTCATAAAATATATTTTTAGCAGCTACGACAAACTGACCATTTTTTAATTTAAAAATGGGAATACCATCTTTATTTACATGAAATTCTGCTAGTGAAATAGGTTGATTAGGAACTAATTTACCTGCTATTTTTGTTAAAGTTGCATCTGTGAAAGTAGGAATTTCTTCGTATACATTAGGATTGCTTGGAATATCGGTAAAATAAGGTCCATAAATCGTGCTAGTAAACTGATATTTTTCTTCTTCGTTAAAGATAGGGTCTTTTTCAGTACTAATAACGGTAACACTGCTAAATAAAGCTGGCAACATGAATACCATTAACAGCAACTTACGCATGCTTTCCCCTTTCATTTTTCTCTGGATTATCTTCTTTAAATGTTAGAGATTTATTTTTACTAGATAATTCTTCCAATTTTTCATCTGAATAAGTTAAAAATTGTTCAACTTTTTGTAATAAATCATTCATTGTTTTACTTTACTGTGGTAATAAATCTGGAACAATATAAATATACTCACCCTCTTTTGAGAAAGAATATTTTGAACGAGCATACTTTGCTGCATAACTATCATCTTTTAGTTTGGTTGCAATGTCAGATTGATATTCCTTTTCTTCTGTCAGTTTTTTATATTTTTCTTGCAATTTTGTATATTGTTCTTGGCGTTTTACCAAAGTTTGATAACTTTTGTATAAATTATAAGTTGGTAAAATAAGTAGCAAGATTACAAGAATCAAAACCCAGCCCATAAAACGATTACGTTTTCGGCGTTCCTCATTGATATATCTACGACGTTGATTTTCATCTTGAATATAGCGGTTATTTAATTGAACAATATTTTTAGGCATCTTCTGTTATCCTTGTCTCATCAATAATTTCATACATTTTAGTAGCATCTTCTTTTTTAGTGCTATCTTTCATTTCCAATACTTTAACAGTCAATAGTTTTGTTCCAAAACGGATTTCTACTAAATCATTGATTTTTAATGCTGTTGAACTTTTAGCTAAAATACCATTGATTTTAATACGTCCTTTATCCGCAACTTCTTTAGCAACAGGACGTCGTTTAATTATCCTAGATACTTTTAAATACTTATCTAATCTCATTAAATCTTACCTCAAGTTTCTTAATAATATATTCTACCACTTTTTAAGAAAAAATATAGAAGAAAAAGGAAACTTTACACAATTGTAAAGTTTAGTTCTGTTTTCTTTGCTTAATATCACTCAACTTTTCACCAAATTTTATCAAAGATTCCAAAATTTCATAATCTTTTTTTCCTTGAATATTAAAAATAATTTCTATTAAACCCTTATTTTCACCAATTCTAGCTTTCAAGTCTGTTGCAGATAGAGCTTCAAAGTAATCTTGTGTTAAAAATATTTGTTGAGATATTTTTTCAAAATAAATAGTTAAAAGATTATTTTTTCTTTCTGCCAAACTAACAAAAGATTGATCTAAATAACTTTTTAGCAACCCAATTTCTAAAAGATATGCAACAACGTCTGGATAGTCACCAAAACGATCAATTAATTCATCTTGTAATTCTTGATAATCTAAACGATTGTTAATTTCGCGAATTCGCTTGTAAATTTCAATTTTTTGACGCTCGTCTGAAATATAGTCACTTGGTAAGTAGGCATCAATTTGAAGAGTGATTTCTGCATTCCCTTTTCTCCTTTTTTCTTCTTTTCCTTGTTTTTTAACAATGGCTTCTTCCAGTAATTGCGAATAAATTTCAAATCCCACAGAATCAATAAAGCCAGATTGTGAATTACCTAAAATATTTCCAGCTCCTCGAATGGCTAAATCTCGCATAGCTATTTTAAAACCAGATCCCAATTCAGTAAAACCTTTTATAGCTTCTAAACGCTTTTCTGAAACTTCAGTTAACGATTTATCTGGACGATACATAAGGTAAGCATAGGCAACTCGATTACTTCGACCAACTCTCCCTCTAAGTTGATACAAAGTTGACAACCCCATATGATCAGCATCTTCAATAAAAAGTGTGTTGACGTTTGGAATATCTACTCCTGTTTCAATAATTGTAGTGGTTACCAAAACATCATATTCTCCATTTACAAAGTCTAGTAAAGTATTTTCTAATTGAATTTCACTCATTTGACCATGAACATAACCAATCATAGCATTTGGAATGAGTTCTTTTAATTCTGAAACTTTTTGTTCCATTGTGTCAACTTTATTGTAAAGGTAGTAAACTTGTCCTCCTCTACTTATTTCACGTAAAATAGCATCACGAATAACAGTAGGATTTGTTTCTAAAACATAAGTTTGCACAGGATAACGATTGCTTGGTGGTGTTTCAATAACTGATAAATCTCTTATTCCTAACATTGACATGTGAAGTGTTCTGGGAATAGGAGTTGCAGTTAAAGTGAGTACATCTACTTTCTTCTTTAATTCTTTTAAACGTTCTTTGTGTTTGACACCAAATCGTTGTTCCTCATCAATAACGATAAATCCCAAATCATTAAATATAATATCTTTAGATAACAAACGATGTGTTCCAATAACAATATCTACCTGACCTTTACGTAATTGTTCTACAATTTTTTTCTGCTCTGTTGAACTCTTAAAACGGCTTAATACTTCAATATTTACTGCAAAATTACTAAATCGTTCTTTAAAATTTATGTAATGTTGTTGCGCTAAAACAGTAGTTGGAACTAAAATAGCTACTTGTTTATGATCATTTACAGCTTTAAAAGCTGCTCTCATAGCTACTTCTGTCTTGCCAAAACCCACATCTCCAACTAGCAGTCTATCCATTGGGCGATCACTTTCCATATCTCTTTTTATTTCTTTTATTGAACGCAGTTGATCTTCTGTTTCTACATAAGAAAAATCATTGTCAAATTCTAGCTGTAAATCATCATCAGGAGAAAATGGAAATCCTTTAATTTGACTTCTGTCAGCATACAATTTAATTAAATCATCAGCAATATCTTCAACTTGATGTTGTACTTTTTTCTTTGCTCTTTGAAAACGACCATCATTTAATTTATTAATTTTAGGAGTTTTTCCATCACTAGCAATGTATTTTGATAATAGATTTATTTGTTCTACTGGAATGGATATCTTATCTGCATTTTGATACTGGATCGATAAATAATCTCGATGAATTCCTGATATTTCAATCGTTTCAATCCCTAAATAACGACCAATTCCATGTATATTATGAACAACATAATCACCTTTTTCCAATTCATTATAATTTTTTAATCGTTCAGAATTGGAAATGTTTTGTCTACGACTTCTTCGTTTGGTTTTCTTTTGTAAAATTTCATATTCTGTTATTAAAACAATTTTTTCGTCTATAAAAATAAAACCTTGATTCAAATTTCCTTTAATTAACTGAACAGAATTTTTATGGATAATCTCTTCATTTACATAATCTAACTTTATATCATATTCTTGTAAAGTTTTTTGTAAAGAATGTAAACCTCCTATTGTAGTGGATTGCAAAATAATTGTAAAATCTAATTTTCTATAACGATTGATTTCATCTTTCAATAAAGAAAATTGATTAAAAAATTCTTGCATAGAATATTGGTTAAACTGATATAAATTATCAAATTTTAAATTTCCTAGTCCTTTATGAAAATTAGAAAAAAAGGTTGCTGGCTTGTGTTTATGATAAACTTCAATATTATCTACAAAATATTTTTGACTAGATAATGCTTTACTATTTTGTAAATCTTCTGTAAAGATAGTTGCTGAATCCAAAATAAATTGAGAATGACTACTCATAATTTTCTGAAAGTCATCAAAAAATATTGGAGAAGTTTTAGGAAGATAATCTAAAATCGTCCACTCTTTTTCATAAAAATAAGATAGAAATTTTCTAATATCTGAATGAATGGTTTGATTTTTCACAGTAGATAACACTTCTTCAAAATAAGATTTTAGAGAAGAATTGTTTGTTTTTTTTAATTCTTTTTCTATTTTTTTGTTAGCTTTTAAGTAATCTTCTTCTGAAAACATGAGATCGGTTGCTGCTTCAATTGATATTTGTTCTACATTTTCAATAGAAGTTTGATTTTCTGGATTAAAAGTACGAATACTATCAATTTCATCACCAAAAAATTCTATTCGATAGGGAAAATTTTTAGAATGATCAAAAACATCTAAAATATCTCCCTTTAAACTATACTCACCTTGACTAAGAACTTGTGATACTTTAATATATCCTAATCTTGACAGTTCTTTTACAATATTGTCAAGGTTGTATTCGTTTTCTAATTTAAAATGTAAAGTTGATTTTTTAAAATTGTTTGGATTGGGTAATAATAATTGACTGGCAGCAACATTGACAACAATAATTCCTGATTTTTCAAAATCTGATAAAAACTCTAAAGCCTCTAATCGTGATAATATTTTCTCTTGAGAAGAAAAAATAAACTCTGCTATTGGAGTATCATCCGCTAAAAAAGTATAAATTTTTTCTTCACCCAACAAAGCTATTAAATCACTAGCTAGTTTATCTGCTTCGTTATAACTAGAAGTCAAAACAAGTATTTTGTTGTTATCTAAAGCTGATGCTATTGTAATAGCTTTAGCAGAAGAAGATAAACCAGTAATTAGCTCTCTTTTAGATTGGTGTAAATTCTTTTTCCAATCCTTAATTTGTTTATTTTGATCAATTAAATTTACAATATCCATCATTTTACCCATTATATTGTTGTGTTGTTTTTTCAAAATCACTACTTTGTAAATAATAATTTACAGCATTGTCAACTTTATCTAGTGCATTCAAAATAGTGGTGTAGTCTTCTTGATTAAATTTTTTCAAAACATAATGAATGACGGATGATTTATCTTTAGGTTTTCCAATTCCAATTTTTATTCGTTTAAATTCTTGAGTACCAATACAATTAATAATGGATTTGATTCCATTGTGCCCACCTGAAGAACCTTTAGAACGGAAACGTACCTTTCCAACTTCCATATCTAAATCATCATAAACAACAAGTAAATCTTCATTTTCTAAACCATAATAAGCCAAAAGTGCCTGTACTGCTTTTCCACTTTGATTCATAAATGTAATTGGTTTAATAAAATATATTTTCTCACCATTAATAAAAGTTGAAGCAAGTTCAACTTGAAAAATTTTATTAATAGAGAAATTTAAATTAAGTTCTTTACACATCTTGTCAATCAACATAAAACCAACATTATGTTTTGTTTCTACGTACTTGTCACCTGGATTCCCCAAACCAACTATTAACTTTGTCATGCTAACATTCCTTTCAACAACTCAAAAGGGTTGGAAGTTTTTTCCAACCTTCTTTCTATCCTCATTATAGATTTACACATTAAATCTAAATTCCATAATGTCTCCATCTTGAACGACATATTCTTTACCTTCTTCACGAAGACGTCCAGCCTCTTTTACAGCTTTTTCACTACCATAATGAATTAAATCATCATAAGACATTGTAACTGCACGAATAAATCCTTTTTCAAAATCAGAATGGATAATTCCTGCCGCTTGCGGTGCTTTCATTCCTCTTTTAAAGGTCCATGCTCTAACTTCCTTTTCACCTGCTGTAAAATAAGTTCCCAAACCAAGTAAATGATATGCTGCTCGAGTTAATTTATCTACTCCAGATTCTTCTAGCCCCATAGCCTCTAAAAATTCTTTTTTGTCATCATCTTCTAATTCTGAAATTTCTTCCTCAGCACGCGCAGAGATCACGACCACTTCTGCTTTTTCCGTTTGAGCAAAATCACGAATTTGTTGAACATAGTCGATAGCATCTGGATTTGAAACTTCTTCTTCACCGACATTAGCGACATAAAGGACTGGTTTGGTAGTTAATAAAAATAAACCTTTAACAACCTTTTCTTCTTCACTTGTAAACTCAATAGTTCTTGCTGATATTCCTTCTTCTAAAACTGGTTTTATTTTTTGTAAGATATTAAATTCTGCTACAGAATCTTTATCTTTCTGCGTACGAGCCATCTTTTCGACACGAGCGTAACGTTTATTCACTGATTCTAAATCTGCTAAAATCAACTCTAAATTGATTGTTTCAATATCAGCAATTGGATCTACAAAATCTGACTCACGACCTTGTTCTCTCATGACATTTTCATCATCAAAGGAACGAACAACATGTACAATAGCGTCTACTTCTCTAATATTGGCCAAAAATTTATTTCCTAAACCTTCACCTTTTGAAGCTCCCTTTACAATCCCTGCAATATCTGTAAACTCAAATGTTGTAGGGATTGTTTTTTTAGGAGTAATTAATTCAGTTAGTTTTTGTAAACGCTCGTCTGGAACTTCTACAATACCGACATTAGGATCTATTGTTGCAAAAGGATAATTAGCTGCTTCTGCTCCAGCTTTTGTAATTGCGTTAAATAAAGTTGATTTACCAACATTTGGTAAACCTACAATCCCTGCTGTTAAAGCCATTTTTTGTTTCTCCGTTCAAATTTCAATCAAAGCTATTATATCATAAATTAAATAAAAAAGACTACCGACGATAGTCTTTCATATAAAAACAAATATATCTTCTAAGGTGTTATTTAAATAAAGAAATTCCAATAGTTTCTAAAAATAGGATTATGAGTAGAATTATAAAAAATGTTAATACTAAATTTCCAAAAATAATCCAGTAAATAGAAATAATTTTTTTTGTGTCTATACTTTTTTTATCAAATACTCTTTCAACCCTAACTTCTTTTGGTTTTGCAAACACAAGTTCATCTAAGGAAACTTGAAGTATATCCGACAATTTAATCAAATTATCCATATCTGGTGTTGCTTCATTGGTTTCCCATTTTGAGATAGATTGTCGTGAGATAAACAATTTTTGAGCTAAATCTTCTTGGGAAAGATTTTTTTCAGTTCTAAATTTTTTTAATTGATGTGCAAAAATAGTCATTATCGTGACCTCCTGTGTTTTTATAATCTTATTATAATATGCTCATTTCAATTTAACTAGCACTTTTTAAAGCAACTTCTAGTTGCAATAGTATTAAAAACAAGATAATTTATAATATTTAATAAGGTTGCATATATAATTTAGAAACCTTCTTCAATCTATTTAACTTTTTTCTCTTACTAAGTTTTGATATTCTATTTTTGTATGACAATATTATAAAAAAATGGTAATATATTTGTAGTATAATATAAAGGAGAAATCTAATGACTAAAAAGAAACATTTTTTTAAACTATTTTTGTATTCACTTACTTCACTAATGATTATTATTACGCTCACTGCTTGTAGTGGGGCTCATAAGAAAGCATATTATCAAAGAATCAGTAAAGAGGATAAAATAGATTCTAGAATAACTTTAGAATACAGTGGGGATAAGCTATTAAAAAATACAGCTGAAAATATTGTTTATTATGATAGTAGCAGTAAAGAGCTAATAGAAGAAAATTTAAAAGAATACTCTAAATCAATTAGTGGGATAAAAGGGGTTGTTCACAAAATAGAATACAAGGATGGTTATATAAAAGAAAAGTTATCTGTTGATTATTCTAAGACTGATATCAAAGAACTTCAAGAAAAAGGATTGATTGCGATACAAAATGATCAGAAAATAAAGTATATTAGCTTAAAGGAAACTGTTAATGATTTAAAGAAATCAAAGTATTCTGAAGTAAAAGATGGAAAGTTTAAAGAATTAGAATAGTAGTTGACTATTATTGATAAATTTCATAAAAACATGATATAATACCCCTAATGATAATTAGGGAGAAATTTAATGAAATCTAAGAAAAACTTACTAAAATTATTTGCCTACTCAATTACTTCGATAGTAATTATTTTTACACTTTCTGCCTGTAGTTTTGGTCATAAAAAAGCTTATTATCAATTGATTTTTGAAGAAGAAGGAATAGATAATAGAATGACAGTAGAAGCAGATTTTGATAAAATATCAAGTGTTAAATCTGAAGCATTAATATTTTTTAATGATTCTAATTTGGATGATTCTACGAAGCAATCAATTAAAACGGAATTTGAAACTAGACTAAATAAGAGTAAAAATTCAAAATGTGCTACTGCTAAAATTTCACAGACCGATGATTATACAAAATATGAAATTACTTTGGATTTTTCTAAACTTGATCCAAAAGAAAGGAACCTTCTTCCGTTATTATTAAGTGATAAATACAAAGCTTATCTCAATTTAAAAACATTTGCTGATGAAATGAAAAAACGAGGATACTCTGAAGTAAAAGATGGAAAGTTTAAAGAATTAAAATAAAAGTAGAGGATTTTTGATAATTCTTCAAAATTAATAACGAAAAGAACAAACTACCATTATTGTAGTTTGTTTTTTTATTGTTGAACTATAATACAAAAGTTTTCTCTTAAGTATGATATAATACTTAAAATTATATTTTATAAAAGGCGGGTAGGTAGGTTGGATTTTTTTCTAAGTTTTCTAAGTTTTTTAATTCTAATGATTCTACTGAATATTGCTCTATTTAAATTATTTGGGAAGTTTAAGCGTATTCATCCTCTATTTAATTTTTATATAACGGGATTATTAACAGCAGTTATCTTCTTTTTATTACTTTGGGTATTACCTTATATAGGAATATTTAACGATTTATTTAAAAATATGAATCATGGTTATGGGGAAGCTATATGGTTCTTCTTATATTTCTTCGGAATGATATCTCAAGTTTTTTATGTAATAGCTATTCATTTTATTTTACTAGTTTGTATATTTGTTAAATTACTCGAAAAACTTTTCTTTTCTAGCAAGAAAAGTTAGAGAAAGGCTATTTTTTCATCTATGATATAAAAAACAAACTGCGCAGCGACAGTTTGTTTTTTTTTATAGAGTTTTTTACATGATAATCTAGTCAATTATTTTTTTCATTTTTTTTTCAAAATTATAGCGACTCATCATCACCACATGTTCACAATTAGTGCAACGTATTTTTATATCAGCACCTAAGCGTATGATTTCCCAACGATTTGCCTTTTTACCTGTTGATTTTACCGTACAGGCATGAGGTTTTTTCATTTCAACAAAATTTCCTAATTCGTACATCATAACTCCTTTTAACGTTAAACAATAGATATACAAAAAAGATTAATCAAGCTTTTTGTATTCATTAATTTGTTCTTACAGGTGTAATCAGTTGAATAAAATTTTCATCTTTCTCACCTGGAAGCAAAGTAAATGGACGAACAGATGAGATAAAGCTAATTGTGATCTTTTCACTATCAATAGCTTTTAAAGCGTCAATAAGGTAAGTTGGATTAAAACTGATAATTAAATCATCTCCTGAGATACTTTCAGTGTCAATTTCTTCGTTTACACGACCAACCTCTGGTGAATTAACATGTGCACTCACAAGGTTGGAGGAAATTTCTAATTTAACGGTTCCATTTTGAGTTGCATTGGACAGTAATCTCGCTCTTTCCATAGCATGACGAAGATTTGTTGTATTAAAGGTTACTTCACTTGTAAATTCTGTTGGAATCAGGCGGTCAGTATCTGGATAGTTTCCTTCTAATAAGCGTGTGTAAAAACTTATATTTTCACTTCTAAAGAGAATTTGATTATTAGAGAAGAATACCTCCACTGTTTCAATATCGTCCGTAAAAACAGCTATAAACTCTCTTAGAGAGCGACTAGGAATGACAACATCAAAATTATCTGCATTTTTTTCTAAAATAATTTTCTTTTGACTTAAACGATGAGAGTCTGTAGCCACTGTTTTTAATAGTTTATGATCCTCTAAAACAAAATGAACTCCTGTCAAAATAGGACGGCTTTCTTGAGTACTTGCTGCAAAAGCAGTTTCATTAATTATTTTTTTTAAAATCTTAGTTTCAAGTTCTAAAGGATTAGTAGTAGCAATTTCTTGAATACGAGGATATTGATCTGCATCTTTTCCTTTCAAAATAATTTCTGACTTGCCACTGGTAAGGACTACTTGATTTTGTTCGATTTCTTTAAAGTCTACAACGATATCTGGAAGACTAGATATTACATTAATAAAAAAAGTTGCTTCTAGGAGAATAGAACCTGAAGAAGTTATTAAGAGACCTGCATCTTCATTTTGAATCGGTATAAAATTTTCTATAGAAATTTGACCATTAGAACCAATTAAAGTTATTCCTTCATTCGTAACATCAATTTTTACTGTTGAAAGAATGGGAATAGCATTTTTAGTACTGATAGCTCTTTTTGTTGTATTTAAAGATTGTAAAAATAGATTTTTATTAATAGAGAAATGAATCATTTGAACTCCTTTTATTATTTAATGATTATTAGGTTAATAGTAATAGTAGTTTCTGTTAATTCTGTGGAAAAAGTGAAATAAATCAACTCTACTAATGTTTTTTAATTGTTTATAAAGTGTGGGAAACGTTAGTGAAAATTTTTATCTTATCCACAAGATCATTTTATTTTATTTTTTATACTTTCTATTTCTAGACGAAGGTTATCATCTGTTTCCAACATTGTTTTTATCTTACTATGCGCGTGAATGACAGTTGTATGATCTTTCCCTCCAAACTCTCGTCCAATTTTAGGTAAACTATTATCTGTAAGTTCACGGGTGAGATACATAGCAACTTGTCTAGCTAATACAATATTTTGAACTCGACGACTTCCTTTTATTTCTTTTACACTAACTCCATAAAAACGACCAACTTCTGATTGGATCTTGTCGATAGGAATAATCGTCACTAATCCAGCATCTTTTTTCCTCGCGCGAATAGCTTCTGCCGCAATATCAATTGTAATGTCTTTTAATTTTCTCACATTAGCAATGAGGCTGATATCATTTAAAGCTCCCTCTAAATCTCTTACATTTGAATCAAACTGTCCTGCAAGATATTCTAATGTATCATTTGAGAAAGAATAATCAAAAGCTTGAATTTTATTTCTTAAGATAGCGATTCTAGTTTCAAAGTCAGGTGGGGTAATATCTTGTGTTAATCCCCATTTAAAACGAGTTACTAATCTTTCTTCTAAATTGTCTAAATGATCTGGGCTACGATCACTAGTTAAAACAATTTGTTTATTATCTCCATGAAGAGCATTGAAAGTGTTGAAAAATTCTTCTTGTGTAGAAACTTTTTTTCCACCTAAAGATTGGATGTCATCAATTAACAATAAATCAAGACTACGATAAGTTTTCTTAAAACTATCCATATCTCCCAGTCTAAGATGTTCTAAAAAATCATTAATGAAAGTTTCAGCTGGAATATATTTTACACGCGCATCAGGAGTATTCTCTAAGATTTGATTACCAATAGCGTTCAGTAAGTGAGTTTTCCCTAATCCAGGTCCTCCGTAGATAAAAAGAGGATTATAAGTTGTGGCTAAATTTTCTGAAACTGCTAAAGCAGCAGCTTTAGCCCAGATATTTCCATTTCCTTGAACAAAATTATCAAAAGTATATTTTGTTTTTAAACCAGAGTTAACAGGAGGTAAATGAGAATGATTGGTGTTTCTAACGTCAGTTGTTGCTATTGTGGTTCGTGGAGGATTTTTTTCTTTATTATCAAAAGTATATTGCCCAATTAATTCTTTGTTATAAAATTCAAAACCAGCAGTTAGAATAACTCCGACTAAATTTTGTTCCCAAAACAATTGCTTAACAGGACTATCTAGTAAAATAACAGCCTTATTTTCTTCGATTTTTACCAGACTAGCTTCTGATACAAAAAAGTCATAAGTGGTTTGTTTTAACTGTGCTTGAGCTAATTCTAAAATACGATTCCAAAAATCGTTTTCTTTTGTCATAATTCCCTCCTTACTCTAAAAAATATAACGAATAATACCCTTTATTTTATCACAAATTTAAAAAGTTTTCCACAAGTAAAAGAGACAATTCACATTGTTTATAAAAGTTTTCCACAAAGTGTGAATATCTAAAAAGAAGTTATTATATCAGCATTTTTTGAAAAATAGTTTATGAATAAGTCTGTTATTTTAAAAAATGAAATGCACAATCTTATTTTAAACTGTGTATAATTCGTTGATATTCTTCTTTATTTTCAAATGGAATAATAATTTTACCACTATTTTTCTTTCTTAGTTGAATACTAACGTTTAAACCTAACAGTTTCTTTAAAGTATCTTCCTCTGCTTGGATAAAATTTTTTTCAGTTCCTTTTTTTCTTTTTTGAGTTTTTTCTTTATTTTGTAAAAGCTTCTCAAGAGAACGAACAGAGAGTTGCTCATTGTAGATTTTTTCTACTAAATTAGCTTGTTGTTCTTCAGTCATAGAGACTAGTAGTCTAGCATGACCTTGAGAAATTTTTTCTTCTTTAACAGCTTTTAATGTTTCTTTTGATAAGGTTAATAAACGTACAATATTACTAATATATGGTCTAGATTTCCCCATAATTTTAGCAATTTCATCATGTGTCAATCCCTTGTCAATCAAATGTTGATAAGATTTAGCTTCTTCGATAGGATTTAAGTCTTCTCTTTGTAAATTTTCTATGATGGCTTGCTTTATCATATCATCATCAGTTAATTCTTTGATAATAGCAGGTACAACCTTTAAATTTAGCATTTTTGCAGCTCGAAATCGTCGTTCCCCTGCTAGAATTTCATAACCTATAAGAGAGGATTTTCTCAAGATAATTGGTTGAATGATTCCATTTTCTTTTATAGAATCAGCCAATTCTTTAATCTTTTCTTGATTAAAGTCTTTTCTTGGTTGATAAGGATTGGTCCGAATCTCTGTTAAAGTAATATATTCAAAATTTTCCATTTACATATAGAATAACACACCTTTACTGAATCGTAAAGGTGTGTTGACAATTTTGTAAACAACTATTTTTCTAAATCTTTAGTTGACTTTGTGAGTTTGATGGTTGTTGTCTCTTCTTTTCCTTCACGATAATAAGTCACTTTTATTTCATCACCAATACTGTGTTTGTATAAAGCTGATTGTAAATCACTAGTAGACTCTATTTTTTGATCATCTATTTTTGTGATGACATCATGTTTTTGTAATTTATCGTGCGCAGGCATGTTTTCATTCACAGAGCGTACAAGAACCCCTGAAGTCACTTTCTCTGGAAGTTTCAACTGAGAAAGATCACTAGTTGTTAGATTTGATAAATCAAGCATTTGGATACCTAAAGCAGGACGTGTGACGGTACCACTTTTCTCAAGTTGATTAATAATATTTACAACATCATTAGAAGGAATTGCAAAACCCATTCCCTCTACAGCAGTTCGTCCATTACTTGAAATTTTACTTGAAGTAATACCAATAACTTGTCCTTGAATATTAATGAGTGGACCACCAGAGTTTCCTGGATTGATAGCTGCATCTGTTTGAAGAGCAGTTGTGGAAACATTTTGTCCATCTTCAGACTGCAAAGTCACATTTCTTCCCAAACTAGAAATAATCCCTTGAGTAACAGAATTAGCATAATCTGTACCAAGAGGACTACCAATCGCAATGGCAGCTTCTCCTACTGTTAATTGACTAGAGTCACCAAATTCGGCTATATCACTTACTTTATCTAAACTAATTTTAATAACAGAAATATCAGAATAAGTATCTGATCCAACAATTTCTCCAGGAACTTTGCTACCATCTGCTAATAGAATATCAACATCAGATGCCCCATTAATGACATGAGTATTGGTAACAAGATAAGCATTTTTACTATCTTTTTTGTAAATCACTCCAGAACCCTCACTAGAAATCCGTGATTCATCTGAATCTTCTCCGTTAATAACACTTTCTTGACCAGAATCTGTATAAGTAATGACGGATACAACAGCATTTTGAATTTTCTTTACAGCTTTAGAAGTATCAGTGGCATTTTTGTAAGAATTTTTAACCGTAGTAGATGAGTGAGAACCATTTGATGAGTTTGTCAAATTTGAACCCCATTTAGAAGTTACAAGGCTCCCTAAACTTCCCCCTATGAAACCTATAATTAAAACTAAAATCAAAATTAAAGCTTTTTTCAAAAAACTTGATGATTTTTTCATATTTTCCTCCTTGGATGACAATTGATGAAATTATAGAAACTTATTCTTAATTATAACTTAAAATCTAAAAGTTTTCCACATCTTGTGGAAAACTTTTATAAAATGTTAGCAAAACTTGAAATTTTACTTAAAAAATTCTCAATATTATCTAAAAATTAATTTGTGCATAAGATGTGAAATTTTCGTGAATGTGATAGAATGAAAGAATGAAAGTAAAGATTGTAACCGTTGGAAAATTAAAAGAAACTTATTTAAAGAATGGAATAGCAGAGTATTTTAAACGTTTAACTAGATTTTGTAAAATGGAAATGATTGAGTTAGCTGATGAAAAAATACCAGATAAGTCCAAAAAAGCAGAACAGGAACAAATTTTAGAAAAGGAAGGAAATCGTATTCTTTCTAAAATAAATGAACGAGAATTTGTAATTGCTTTAGCTATTGAAGGAAGACAGCTATCATCAGAAGAATTTAGCGCTTTTCTAGATGGTGTTGCAGTTAAAGGTTTTTCAACTATTACCTTCATAATTGGAGGAAGTTTGGGGTTGGCGACAACTGTTAAAAAAAGAGCAAATTTACTAATAAGTTTTGGAAAAATGACACTTCCTCATCAGTTAATGCGACTTGTTTTGGTGGAGCAGATTTATCGTTCTTTTATGATTAGAGAAGGAAGTCTTTATCATAAGTGATTCTTGACGATAGAGTGTTTTTCTGATAGAATGAGTTAGTATGAATTGGTCTCATAGCTCAGCTGGATAGAGCATTCGCCTTCTAAGCGAACGGTCGCAGGTTCGAATCCTGCTGGGATCACTAGTTGGAAACACGGAAAATTTCGTGTTTTTTTCTTTCTTTTTTGATTAGAATAACATTTCAGGAATAAAAAATGACATTTTGGGTCAGTGAATTTTATTTTAGCGATTATTCTATATAATGATTATTGTAGTTAAATCTACAATAAATTTTAGGAGTATCATTATGGAGAAGAAAGATAATCAGTCTATTGTTGCAGTTAGTGAAAAGTTTCAAACACTAAATGAAAAAGAGTTATCCAAAATTATTGGTGGAGATGTTAGAAGAACTCAATTTTGGAATTTATTTCCACGAAAATAGTTTGTAATTATGTTTAGGGAGAATTAATGACAAATTTATTTTTTTGGTTACTACATCTATTGTTAGAAGTTGTATCTATTGTCATAATTTATAAGAAAGTCAATAAAATAAAGTTAGATTTTAACTTTGTTTTATTGTGCTTATTTATTATTGTCACAATTCCATTACTTTCTTTTTATTTGTCTGTTTTATTTTCCCTACCTAGTTATGTTCTATATTATTTTGTATTGTTTATAGAACCGTTTGTTTTCTATTTTTATTTTTATAAGTTGGAACAAAATTTCAAATATTCCGCACTCTTTTTGTCATTTTTTATCTATTTGATTCTTCAAACAACAGAAACCTTTTTTTCTGTTATTGTCTCTTCTTTGACAGGAGATAAATTTATTTTGAATTATTGGGGCTTGTTTTATACAGGAGTTATCATTTTATCCTGTGTGTTTACATGTAAAGTACTTGATTATTTTAAATTTCATTTTCGACAAATTAAAGAAATAGTTTTTAAAAAACAAGTAGTTAAAATAATTGTCTATTATTTTATTATTCATATTTTATTAAATTTTTCCCACTGGTTTAGTAATATTACTCATTTAAATAGTTTTAGTAGCATGATTGCAACCATTTGTTTTTTGATGTTTATGTCTAGTTTATCTTATTTAAAAATTATTCGTGAAAAGTATGAAAAAGAAGAACAAATTAAACAAAAAGAGAAAGAACAATTACAATTACAACAATATACAGATGAAATTGTTACCCTTTATAATCAAATCAGGGGTTTTCGCCATGACTATTCTGGAATGTTGACGAGTTTAAGATTTGGAATTCAGACAGGAAATATGAAAGAAGTAGAACGAATTTATCAAGATGTTTTGAAAGATGTCAATGTTGAATTATCCTCTGAAAAGTATACTACTTTTGATTTACAAAATGTTGGAGACTCCGCTTTAAAAAGTGTAATGACAGAAGCTCTATTTAAAGCTAGAAAACATCATATTGATTTAAGATTTGAAATTAAAGATCCTATTGAAAAATTACCAATTAAGTTATTAGATGTTGTTAGAATAGCTAGTATTTTACTAGATAATGCTCTTGAAGCATCCATTGAAAGTTATGAAAAATTTGTCCATGTTTCAATAGTGCAATTAGATAGAGAGCTTTTGTTTATTGTGAAAAATTCTCGTTTACAGAGAGAATTAGATGTAGAAGAGATTTATCAAATAGAATTTTCCACTAAGGGAAAAAGTAGAGGATTAGGATTGAGCAATATTAAAGAAATATTAGATTCTTATGATTTTATTACACTGGATACAGAAATTGGGAGGAATGATTTTACACAAATATTGACCATAAGAAGAAAGAGTGGAGTATGAGAATTTTAGTTTTAGAAGATATGATTGCTCATCAAGTGAGGATGGAAACAATCTTATCTGAAATAGCGCAAGAATTAGGTATTGAAATTCAAGCACAAGTTACAGGAAAAATTAGAGAATTTAAGGAATATATAGAAAATGATGAGGTCAATCAGCTTTACTTTTTAGATATTGACATTAAAGGAGAGGAAACAAAAGGATTAGAAATAGCTCAATTTATTCGCCATCATAATCCCTATGCGATTATTGTATTTGTCACATCAAAATCAGAGTTTGCTACCATGACTTTTAAATACAAAGTATCGGCTTTGGATTTTATTGACAAGGAAATTAGTGATAAAAGTTTTAAAAAGAGAATAAAAGATACAATTCTTTACACTAAGAGTACCTTAATTGAAAATACAAATATGGTAGATTATTTTGAATATAGTTACAGAGGAAATGATGTTCGTATTCCCTACAACGACATTCTCTATATTGAAACTTCTGGAAAATCTCACAAATTGAGAATTGTTGGGAAAAATTTTATCAAAGAATTTTATGGAACAATATCAGATATTTATGATAAGGATAAGGACAGTAAACGTTTCTTTTCTCCTCATAAATCTTACTTAGCTAATATTGGCAATATTGTGAATTATGATAAGAAAAATAAAGAAATTATTTTCTATGAAAACCATACTTGTCCTATATCGCGCATCAAAATAAAACATCTAAAAGAGATTTTGAAAAATAAATATCAAAACAGTTGACAAAGGTTTAAAAACTGATATAATGGTATATGTTCTGTGAAAGAACAGATATGGTCCGTTGGTCAAGGGGTTAAGACACCGCCTTTTCACGGCGGTAACACGGGTTCGAATCCCGTACGGACTATATTATCCGGCATAGCTCAGTTGGTAGTAGCGCATGACTGTTAATCATGATGTCGTAGGTTCGAGTCCTACTGCCGGAGTTAGTAAAAACTGTCAATTTAAAAAGAAGCGTCTAAGATTTATTTTAGATTCTTCTTTTTTTATTTTAGAGTATAGATATAGAAAAAGCCACCTATTAAAAGAGTGGCTAGAGTTATATAGTGTTTGTTGTTCGTATTTTGTTTTTTCTCCAATGGTTATAAATAACAAAAAGTAAAATTCCAATAAAGAAGGCAAATACTCCTTCCTTTAAACCGTTTGGGATAAATTGTAATTTCACAACACCTTTTCCTTTTTTAACATCAACTTTCATAAAGCCATTTTGAGCTTTTTTTAATGAAATTGGATGCCCATTTAGTGTTGCAGACCATCCTTTATCATAAGGGATGGTAAAGAATAATGAACTGTCTTTATTTGCTTGGTAATTAGTCGTAACAGTATTTAGATGAGTGGTGGTGGTGACGGACTGTTCTGTCAACTTGTTTACAACAGCTTGATAATTATCAACATCAACAGTAAAAAATTCTGGAGTATGAAAAGAAACAGTAGCATTATCTGGGAAAGTGAACTTGACAGTTAGAGATTGATCTTCTTCAAAATAACCAAGATTAAAGAAAGGAAAGACATTGTTTGTTGGATAACGATTGGTCACATCGTTTACAGTAATGTCAACATCTGTTTGATTGTCATTAGAAAAGGAAATATCAGGTAAGTTTACATAAACTTGACTATTTTTAGGAACGTTTAAAGTATAAGTGGCAGTTGCAAAATTTTCATTATTTTCTTTATCAACTTCTGCACTAACTTTATCATTTGATATTTTTAAATTTCTATCATTTACTTGAGAGTCAACCTTGTTGTAGTATTTATAATGAAATCCTGTTAATTGGTTTAAAAAGTTAGTTTGGTTATCTAAAGTTAAATTAGTAAACTTTACATCTCTGTAAACATCGTTTGTCAAGAAAGCCAACCCAAGAGAAAATTTGTTTTTATATAAAGTGACAGATTTTTCTGATTGATTAGGTGAAAAACCAAATTTTTGAGGATTTTTTTCAGAAAGGTTGTATTTAATTCCAAAAATACTATCCATTAATATTGTATTGTTCTCATATCGAAGATTGAGATTTGTACCTGCTGATTTAAAGCCTAATTTATCTAACACAGAACTTGTCAATGTATTTCTAACAGAAGAAAATTGAGAAATTCCATTATAATTAAATTTCATGCTATCATTGCCTGTTTGAGGATCTAGTGTCTCTGTTCTAAAAAAATCTGTATTTTCATTTTTTGCATATTCAACAAGTTTATTAATTTCATTCAAATTTTTTGAATAAGAAGAGCGAGATGCAAATACCCATTCTTTAGAAATGCCACTAATTTGATAATAGCTATTTAAAGAAAGTTCAAAAGCTACGAAAAATAAGATGGTAATAGAAAAAACTTTCTTGGAAATATAACTCTTTGTAAATATTCCAAAAATTAGGAAATAGGCAACAAAAAATTCTAGAGTTAAAATGTAATTTTCTGGTTTAAGGAACTTATAGTGTTGCTGGTTACTAAGAAGAGCAGTTGTGATAAAAGCACTAGCCAGCAATAAAAAACTAAACACTAGATTTTTCCATCGAATTTCTTGGAGACGATTTAGACTCTCTGATGCCATATAAATAATTAAAAGGGAAAACAACCAAGAATATCGATGAAGAAACATATTTGGTGCATGCATTCCTTGCCACAACAAATCTAAAAATTGGAAACGAAAACTGACAATAAAAACAAGAATAAATACTAAATAGGAAAGTTTCACGTGAAACTTTATAGATCGAAGTGTAAAAAATAGGATAGCAAGTAGAAGGGGAAGAATTCCAACATAAATCATTGGAATAGAACCATATTTAGTAGTATCAAAACTACCAACAAAGTTTTTGGCAAATATATCTAAATACCAACTTTTTTCAGTAAATAAGATTGTCACAGGTGTCAAGGTCTCACCATGCATACGTAAATCTAAGAAAGTAGGCAGTAGCATAATAAGACTAGTTACAGCAGATAAAGTTGACACAACTATAAAGTCAAGTAGACTTTTAATTCTATCTTTGAAGTCCCAAGAAATTTGTATAACATACCAAAAAGTTAAGAATATTGCCATCATATACCCAAAATAGTAATTTTGAATAAAAAGAATTGACAGACTTGTAAAGTATAATGTTCTTCCTTTTCTAAGAATTAACTTATGTAAACCTAATAATACAAGAGGCGCTAAAATAAAAGCATCTAACCAAGTTTTAATTTCTAATTGACTAACAGAAAAACTCATTAATGCAAAGGAAGTTGACAAGAATAGTACTAAAAAAATAGGGATTTTTTTGAAGATTCCTTTTAGGCTAATAAAAGTTGACAAACCTATCAAGCCAAATTTGACTAGTGTAAACAAATAAACAGCATCTGGCATCGATGAATTATCAAAGAAATAGACAAAGGGTGATAAAAAGCTTCCTAAGTAATAGCTCATTAAAGCATAAAAATTTTGTCCCAATCCACTATTAAAAGTATAAAAAATACTATCTGTCCCATGTAAAATATTTCGTAAAGTATTGTCAAATATAACATACTGATGAAAACCATCTCCTAATAATGGAGACGTATCACTGCCAATAAAAATTTCATTGACAAGATAAATAGAGAACATGATAAAAAAGGGGATGAGAAAGGCACAGATGTGAGCCCACGATTTAGTAAAATAATATTTGATTTTATTCATATTTTTTATATAGAAAGAGGCTGGGACTTACTCTCAGCTTCTTTATTGGTATTTTCTTAGTGTAATAGTTAGTCTTTCCAAAGTTCTTTAACTTTTGCTTGTACTTCTTCATTTTCAAGGAATTCGTCGTAGGTTTCATCGATACGGTCAATTACTCCATTTTTAGAAAGTACAATGATATGATTAGCTAGAGTTTGTATAAATTCATGATCGTGACTAGCAAAAATAATAGATTCTTTGAAATTTTTCAAACCGTCATTTAAACTGGAAATAGATTCCAAATCCAAGTGATTAGTTGGGTCATCAAGTACCAAAACATTTGATTTTAGTAACATTAATTTTGATAGCATGACACGAACTTTTTCTCCTCCTGACAAGACGTTGACAGACTTGTTAACTTCATCTCCTGAAAAAAGCATGCGTCCCAAAAAGCCTCTAAGGAAAGTATTGTCATCTTCTTCTTTACTAGCAAATTGACGAAGCCAATCAAGAATGGATTCTCCACTAGAAAAGTCACGTGAATTATCTTTTGGTAGGTAAGATTGAGAAGTTGTGACTCCCCATTTTATAGTTCCCTCATAGTCTATATCGCCCATCAATGCACGAAGTAGTATAGTTGTTTGGATATCATTTTGACCAATCAAAGCTGTCTTGTCTCCTGGACGTAAGATGAAGCTAACATTTTCAAGAATAGTTTCTCCATCTTGCTTGACAGATAGATTTTCTACTGTCAAGAGGTCATTTCCTATTTCACGTTCAGATTTAAAATTGATAAAAGGATATTTACGACTTGATGGAACGATTTCTTCCAGTTCAATCTTATCTAACATTTTTTTCCGAGAAGTTGCTTGTTTTGATTTAGAAGCATTTGCTGAGAAACGCGCAACAAATTCTTGGAGTTGCTTAATTTTTTCTTCAGCTTTGGCATTGCGATCAGATTGTAGTTTGGCTGCTAATTCACTTGATTCTTTCCAAAAATCATAGTTACCAACATATAGCTTTATTTTACCGAAATCAAGATCGGCCATATGAGTACACACTTTATTCAAGAAATGTCGGTCATGTGATACAACAATTACTGTATTTTCAAAATCAATCAGAAAATCCTCAAGCCATGTAATAGACTGAATATCTAAACCATTTGTCGGTTCATCCAAAAGTAGTACATCAGGTTTTCCGAAAAGCGCTTTGGCTAGCAAAACTTTTACTTTTTCTCCGTTAGATAAATCACTCATATTTTGATAATGGAGTTCTTCAGCTATTTTTAAATTTTGAAGTAATTGCGAAGCTTCACTTTCAGCTTCCCAACCTCCTAGTTCAGCAAATTCACCTTCTAGTTCAGCTGCACGTACACCATCTTCATCAGAAAAATCAGGCTTCATATAGATAGCATCTTTTTCTTTCATTATATTATACAGATGCTCATTTCCCATAATAACCACATCAATTACTCGTTCTTCTTCGTAATCAAAATGATTTTGCCGTAAAACGGACAGTCGTTCATTTGGTCCAAGAGAAATATGACCTGTTGTAGGTTCAATATCTCCAGCTAGAATTTTTAAGAAAGTTGATTTTCCAGCTCCGTTGGCTCCAATTAAACCATAAGTGTTTCCTTCCGTAAATTTGATATTTACATCGTCAAATAATTTTCGATCACTAAAACGTAATGATATGTCTGATACTGTTAGCAAAGTCATTCTCCTATTTTTATAATTACTTTCATTTTACTAGAAAATACTTTTTTTTTCAAATAATTCCAAAATAAACATTATAAAAAATATGGTTTACAAAGGTGTTTATTTAGTTGACAAAAAGTTTACAGCGATAATAGATAGGTTGAATTAAAAAATTCTTTCTCATTTGATAGGAAAATGATATAATATTGACAATATTAATTGAGGAGAGCAAGATGACAAAACCTATTATTTTAACAGGAGACCGTCCAACTGGAAAGTTACATATTGGTCATTATGTGGGGAGTTTACGTAATCGTGTCCTCTTACAAGATCAAGGGAAGTATGAATTGTTTGTTTTTTTAGCAGACCAACAAGCATTGACAGACCATTCTAAAGACCCTAAAACTATTATTGAATCTGTTGGGGAAGTAGCCTTAGATTATTTAGCGACAGGATTAGATCCTGACAAAACCACTATTTTTATTCAAAGTCAAATTCCTGAATTGTCTGAGTTGACCATGTACTATATGAATTTGGTTTCTTTAGGACGTCTAGAAAGAAACCCAACAGTTAAAACAGAAATTTCTCAAAAAGGATTTGGGGAAAGTATTCCAACAGGTTTTTTGGTTTATCCAATTTCTCAAGCGGCAGACATTACAGCTTTTAAAGCAAATTATGTTCCGGCTGGAGTGGATCAAAAGCCCATGATTGAGCAAACGCGCGAAATTGTTCGTTCTTTTAATCATACCTATCAATCAACTGTTCTAGTTGAACCAGAAGGTATTTATCCTGAAAATGAAGCTGCTGGTCGTCTTTCTGGATTAGATGGAAATGCTAAAATGTCAAAATCTTTGAATAATGGGATTTATCTAGCAGATGATATAGATACTTTACAGAAGAAAGTGATGAGTATGTATACAGATCCAAATCATATCAAAGTAGAAGATCCAGGAAAAGTAGAAGGAAATATGGTTTTTCATTATTTAGATGTTTTTGGACGTCCTGAAGACACAAGAGAAATCACTGCTATGAAAGAACATTATCAACGTGGTGGATTGGGTGATGTGAAAACAAAACGTTATTTACTTGAAATTTTAGAAAGAGAGCTAGCACCTATTCGTGAGCGTCGTGCAGAATTTTCTAAAGACATGGGTGAAGTTTATCGTATGCTAGAAAAAGGAAGTGAAAAAGCTCGTCAAAAAGCGAGTCAGACTTTATCAGAAGTAAAAGCAGCTATAGGTATTAATTACTTTGATAATAAAATCAAGTAGAAGTTAAATTTTCTAACTATAATTTTTAAAAATTTTCTTTTGTTATTTAGGGAATCTAGTTTTTTAGATTTCTTATTTATCAGAAGGAAGTTTTTAATTTTGAGGTAATAATAATTGACAAATCCAGATAGAATGGTATGATATTAACAATAAAAATGATGATATTTAAAACTAAGGAAAAGAGGAACGGTAGATGTCAAACTGGGACACTAAATTTTTGAAAAAAGGATTTACTTTTGATGATGTACTGCTTATTCCAGCTGAAAGCCATGTGCTACCAAATGATGCTGATTTAAGTACAAAGTTAGCAAAGAATTTAACTTTAAACATTCCCATCATCACTGCGGCAATGGATACTGTCACTGAGAGTCGAATGGCTATCGCCATTGCTAGAGCAGGTGGTCTTGGTGTTATTCATAAAAACATGTCCATTGAGCAACAAGCAGATGAAGTTCGTAAAGTAAAACGTTCAGAAAATGGTGTAATCATTGATCCATTTTTCTTAACTCCTGAAAACACTGTTGCTGAGGCAGATGAGCTGATGGGACGTTATCGCATTAGTGGTGTTCCTGTAGTTGAAACTCTCGAAAATAGAAAATTAGTTGGTATCATCACCAATCGTGATATGCGTTTTATCTATGATTATGATCAACCCATATCTAAACATATGACAGGTAGTCATTTAATAACTGCACCTGTAGGAACAGATTTGGAAACAGCTGAGCGTATTTTGCATGAGCATAGAATTGAAAAACTTCCTTTAGTAGATAAAAATGGTCGTTTATCAGGGTTGATTACGATTAAAGACATTGAAAAAGTGATTGAATTTCCAAATGCTGCAAAAGACCAATTCGGCCGTTTGTTAGTTGCTGGTGCTGTAGGAGTGACATCTGATACTTTTGAACGTGCTGAAGCCCTATTTGAAGCGGGTGCTGATGCAATCGTAATTGATACAGCTCATGGTCATTCTGCTGGAGTATTACGAAAAATATCGGAAATTCGAGAACATTTCCCTGATCGTACTCTAATTGCAGGTAATATTGCTACTGCTGAAGGAGCAAGGGCTTTGTATGATGCTGGTGTTGATGTGGTCAAAGTGGGAATTGGACCAGGATCCATTTGTACAACACGTGTGGTGGCTGGTGTGGGAGTACCACAAGTCACAGCTATCTATGATGCGGCTGCAGTAGCGCGTGAGTACGGAAAAACCATCATTGCAGATGGAGGAATCAAGTATTCTGGCGATATTGTTAAGGCACTAGCTGCTGGAGGAAATGCTGTAATGCTAGGTTCTATGTTTGCTGGAACAGATGAAGCACCTGGAGAAACAGAAATATTCCAAGGTAGAAAATTCAAGACTTATCGAGGAATGGGTTCAATTGCAGCTATGAAAAAAGGTTCTGGAGACCGTTACTTCCAAGGTTCAGTCAATGAAGCAAATAAATTAGTACCAGAAGGAATTGAGGGACGTGTGGCATACAAAGGAGCTGCAGCTGACATTGTATTTCAGATGTTGGGCGGAATTCGTTCAGGAATGGGCTATGTAGGTGCTGCTAATCTTCAAGAACTGCATGATTACGCTCAATTTATTGAAATGAGCGGTGCTGGATTGAAAGAAAGTCATCCACACGACGTACAGATTACCAATGAAGCTCCTAATTATTCTGTTCAATAAAATTAAACAATAAAAAAACAACTGTATGTATTTTTGAATCTAATACATGCAGTTGTTTTTATTGTAGTTTATATAAGTATTTACAAAAAAATTGACAAAGTTGTAAACATAATTTACATATTTGTCAAAGAATCACTGATTTCTGTAACGCTTCCTTCTTTTATTTTAAAGACAATCATATTTTTAGGTAGCTTTTTTAGATGATTTAATGAAGTTGTTGTAATAAAAGTTTGAATATCTTGAGAGATTGTTTTGAGTAATTCAAGTTGACGATTGTTGTCAAGTTCACTCATCACATCGTCAAGTAGTAAAATAGGAGTTTCTTTGGTAAATTTTTCGATTAACTGAATCTCAGCAAGTTTTAAAGATAACACAACACTACGATGCTGTCCTTGACTTCCAAAGTTTACATTCATTCCATTGATAAAGAAAGCTATGTCATCACGATGTGGTCCAACTCCAGTGTTTTTCTTGAAGAGATCACGTTTACGACTCTTAGTTAATGCTAAGTGAAATGTTTCTTTTATCCTGTCAACTTCCTGTAAAGGAAAGGATGAAAGGTATGTGATAGCTAGTTCCTCTTTTTTTTGAGAGAGATTCCAATGTTTTTCTTTGGAAAATAATTCAAGTTGTTCTAGAAAGTCAAGCCGGTGGTGTATCACTTGACTTCCAAATTCAATCAACTGCTCATCTAAAACATCCAAAAAAGTTTCATCTATTTGACTATTATTTTTTAAGTAAGTATTTCGTTGTTTGAGAACATGGTTGTAATTTGATAAATCAGATAAATAAATTGGTTTCATTTGTCCCAATTCAATATCTATAAACTTTCGTCTCAAAGCAGGAGCTCCTTTGATTAGCTGTAAATCTTCAGGAGCAAACAAAATAACATTCATTGCTCCAACATAATCAGATAATTTATTTTGCTTTAAGTGATTTATTTTTGTTATTCTTCCTTTAGGTGTCAACTCAATGTCAAGGGGGATGTTGCCAGTTCTTTTTTGGATGGTTCCTGAAACTTTTAAAGATTGTTCACTAAAGCGAATAAAATCCTTATCTGAACGCGTACGATGACTGCGTGTAAGAGCTAGAAAGTAGATGGCCTCAAGAATATTTGTTTTTCCTTGAGCATTGTCTCCTATAAAGATATTTAATTCTGAGTTAAATTGAAGGTCAATGTCTTTATAATTTCGAAAATTATTTAATTTTAATATTTGTAACCACATACTAGATTCCAGGAAAACGGACAGGAGCTTTTTTATTCGTTCTTGTCGTTTTTTGTTTTTTAGTTTGTTTTTTATTTTCTTTATTCATGGATTTAACCAATTCAGAAACTCGTTTTTTTTCGTCCAGCTCTTTTTGATGTTCTGTTTTTTCTTGTGTATTTGGGGAGACTATTCTCACTTTTATGTTTTCTGATGGAATAGTCACAACATCGCCTATACGAATTTTTTTACCTCTACGATTTTCCAATTGGTTGTTAAAAAAAACTTGATTTTCACTTAAGAAAGTTTTAATTGCTCCACCACTATGAATAATTCCTAGTTCTTTTAATAAAGCTTGTAATGTGATGTATTCGCTAAATAATTTATAATCCATTGTTCACCTCAATCTTTGTCATTATACCATATTTGCAAATGAAAAAGAATATTTCTCGTTTTAAAGTAAGAAAACGTTTTAATTTTTAAAACTAATTTTGAGATAAACAATTGATTTGATTTCGTGGTATAATGAAAGTCTATATTACTTATGATGAGGGGTGTAATGGAAATAACAAAGGGTGTTCAACTTCACTTTATCAAATCTAAAAAATTTAAAACAAATAAAATCAGAGTTCGTTTTTCCTCCCCTATATCTGCGTCCACTATTGCGGGAAGGGTTTTAGCTGCTAGTATGTTGGAGACTGCTAATCAAGTTTATCCAACGTCTCAGAAATTTAGAGAACGTTTGGCAGCACTTTATGGAGCGAATTATTCTACCAATCTATCAAAAAGAGGTTTGATGCATTATGTGGATATAAACCTGTCTTTTGTAAAAGATACTTTTTTAAGTAGAAAAAACGCGTTAACAACTGATATATTAGACTTTTTAAAAACAACACTTTTTTCTCCGTTGGTTGAAAATCATGCTTTTGATACAAAGACTTTCGAAATTGAAAAGAAAAACATTTTAAATGATTTAGAGGCCGAAATTGAAAATCATTTTTATCACGCGCATAGGGAATTGGACAAGCTATATTATGACGCTGAAGAAATGCAGATTCCTCGTGTTGCTACGATAGAATTGTTGCAGAAAGAGACTGCTGAAAGTAGTTTTCAAATATTTCAAGACATGTTAAAGAAAGACCAGATAGATTTTTTCTTTATTGGTGATTTTAATGAAATTGCTATTCGTGAAATAGTAGAAGAGTTTGGTTTTGAGGGGCGTAAACAAGCGATTCGATTGAATTATCAACAAGAATATTCTAATATTTTACGAGAAAACTTGGATCAAAAAGATGTGCATCAATCTATTCTGGAACTAGCTTATCATTTTTCTATTCAGTATGGAGATGCAGAGCACATTCCATTAGTGGTATTAAATGGATTGCTAGGTGGTTTTGCTCATTCAAAATTATTTACTAATATACGAGAGAAAGCTGGCTTAGCATATACTATTTCAAGTCACTTTGATATTTTTTCAGGGATGCTACGTATTTACGCTGGAATTGATCGTAAAAATCGGACTAAAACTTTTTCTCTAGTAAACCGTCAAATTTCTGATTTGAAAAGAGGCAATTTTTTGGAAGAAGAATTAGAACATACCAAAAAAATGATAAAAAACTCTATGCTTTTGGCTCAAGACCGCCAAAACACCTTAATCGAACGCTCTTATATGTCAGCTATATTAGGTTCTCAATTTTTATCAATTGATTCATGGTTGGAGGCTTTAGAAGAAGTAAACCGCGAAGACATCATTCAAGCTGCTAGTTGTCTAAAATTACAAGCTATTTATTTTATGGAAGGGAAATAATGCATCATAACGAGTTAGAAAAAGTCAAATATGTAGCAGTTGATGAAACCGTTTATCGTGCAACATTGACGAATGGACTTCAGTTAGTCCTTTTACCCAAGAACGATTTCTATGAAACTTATGGGATTATAACAACAAACTTTGGCTCTATTGATACTGATTTTGTTTCACGTGAAACAGGAGAATGGGTCCATCATCCAGCAGGAATAGCTCATTTCTTGGAACACAAGCTATTTGAGAAAGAGGATGGAGAAGATTTTTTACAAAAATTTACGCGATTTGGTGCAGAAAGCAATGCCTTTACTAGTTTTACTAAGACGAGCTACCTTTTTTCAGCAACAGAAAACGTGTTGGAAAATATAGCTTTGTTACAGGAATTGGTAGCACAGGCTTATTTTAATAAAACTTCTATTGACCACGAGAGAAAAATAATCCAACAAGAAATTGAAATGTATCAAGATAATCCTGATTATCGTCTCTTCTTTAGTGCTTTGAGTAATCTTTATCCTAACACACCATTGTCAAACGACATTGCAGGAACCAAGGAATCTATTTCGGAAATTACAGCAGAAAAGTTGGAGGAAAATTTCAATACTTTTTATACCCCTTCTAATATGAATTTATTTATTGTTGGAAATTTCGATGCAAAAGAAGTATTTAAGAAGATTGTTGAACAGCAAAATGCTGGTAATACCCTTGTAGATGAACCAATTATTCAGAAGCAAGATTTGAAATTAGAAGAGGTTATTCCTACAGGAACCTACCGAATGGAAGTGGCCAGTCCTAAATTAGCCATTGGAATTAGAGGAAAAAATCAGATAGAAGAAACGGAACTATACCGCTACAAGACAACTTTAAAATTATTGTTTGCCATGATGTTTGGTTGGACTTCTAAACGATTTCAATCTTTATATGAAATAGGGAAAATAGACACTTCTCTCTCCGTAGAGGTTGAGGTAGAAAAGGAATTTCATTTTGTTATGTTGACAATGGATAGTCAAGAACCTGTTTGGCTATCACATCAATTTCGTTCAGCAATCAAGAAATTTGAACAAGATGCGGACGTGTCCGAGGAACATTTGGATATTATAAAAAGTGAGATGTTTGGTGATTTTTTACATGGGTTAAACTCTTTGGAATATATTGCTACACAATATGAACCTCATTTAAAGGGTGAAAATTTATTTGATTTACCAAAAATTTTACAAGATATTAGTTTAAGTGATGTCATAAAAGTTGGTCATCGTTTTATTGATCAGTGTGATATGACAGATTTTACTATTTTTCCAAAATAATGTCAGTAATCTCTGAAAATTTTGCTAAAATAGGATGTAACATGCAATAGGATAGAAGGTTGTACGTATGAGAAAGAAAACGATAGGAGAAGTATTAAAACTTGCTCGAATGGATCAAGGTTTGAGCTTGGAGGATTTAGCTAACAAAACAGATATTCAAATCGAACTGTTAGAGGCAATAGAAAACAATGATTATGATCGGCTACCAAGCCCTTTCTACGCTCGAAGTTTTTTAAGAAAATATGCTTGGGCGGTGGATTTAGATGAATCTATTATCCTTGATGCCTATGAAGAGGGGAGAATGATTGTCTATGAGGAAGTGGAATTGGCAGATGGAGAAGATTTTCGAAGTAGAAAGAATAAGCGTAAATCTTCTTTTCTTCCCTTGTTTTATCTATTGCTCGTTGCTTTTTGTATTGTTATATTTGTAACTTACTATATGTGGACATATGCTAAAAGTAATGACTGGCTTTTTAAGCCAGCAACTCAGTATACGCTTGTTTCAGAAACAACTAGCCAAAGTTCTAGCAAAACATCACAGTCATCTTCAGTAGCATCAACTAGTTCCAGTCTTTCCAATAAAAAAATAGAAGTAAGTGGTTCAGGAAGCAATTTAACTGCAACAGTAACAGGAGCTAATCAAACTGCTCAGTTGAAACTATCTATAAAAGAGAATACTTCTTCTAGTTGGATCAGTGTATCTGACACAAGTTTAGCAGATGGTACAACTTTGTCTGCTGACAATCCGAGTCAGACTGTAACGCTCTCTTCAGGAACTACCACAACGATTACTTTAGGAGTGACATCAAATGTATCTGTTATGGTGGACGATCAAAAAATAGATACCTCTACTCTAACTAGTGAAAGTGGAACAATCACTTTGATAATTACCCAATAATATAAAGGATGAACCATGAAAAAAGAAAATATCCCCAATGCCTTAACGTTAATTCGAATTGCATTTATCCCTATTTTTGTCATTTTACTAACTATAAAGAATAGTAATCTTCATGTTATAGCAGGAATCATTTTTGTTATTGCAAGTTTGACCGACTACATAGATGGCTACCTTGCTCGTAAATGTCAAGTTGTTACTAATTTTGGAAAATTTGCAGATCCGATGGCAGATAAACTATTGGTCATGACAGCTTTGATTATGTTAGTTGAGTTGAGATTTGCACCTGCATGGGTTGTAGCAATTATTATTTGCCGTGAACTAGCAGTTACAGGTCTGCGATTACTACTCGTTGAAAAAGGTGGAACAGTTCTTGCAGCGGCGATGCCAGGAAAAATAAAAACAGCTACACAAATGTTAGCTATCACTTTATTATTATGCCATTTCTTTATTATTGGAAAAATTTTTCTATACATTTCATTACTGTTTACTATTTATTCGGGCTATGAGTATTTTAAAGGGAGTGCCTATCTTTTCAAAGATACATTTAAATAATTATGAACAATATTATTGAAATAAAAAACCTTAAATACAAATATACAAATGATTCAGAGAATTATATTTTAAATGACGTTTCTTTCCAGATTAAAGAAGGCGAGTGGCTATCTATTGTCGGACACAATGGGAGTGGAAAATCCACCATGGTTCGTTTAATGGATGGCTTGTTGAAAGCAGAGAGCGGGGATATTATTATATCTGGTGATTCCTTGACAGCTGAAAATGTTTGGGAAAAGCGCCGTCAGATTGGGATGGTTTTCCAAAATCCAGATAATCAATTTGTTGGAGCGACTGTAGAAGATGATGTTGCCTTTGGATTGGAAAATCAAGGAATTCCTTATTCAGAGATGAAGGAAAGAATTCATCAAGCCCTAGAACTAGTTGGAATGGAGAAGTTTAAGGAAAAAGAACCAGCACGTCTTTCCGGCGGACAGAAACAAAGAGTCGCTATTGCGGGAGTCATCGCTTTAAGACCAAACATTATTATCCTTGATGAAGCGACTAGCATGCTTGATCCAGAAGGACGCTTGGAGCTAATCCAAACGGTTAAAAATATTAAGAATCAACACCGACTGACAGTTATTTCTATTACTCATGATTTAGAGGAAATTTCATTAAGTGATCGCGTTTTGGTAATGAAAAAAGGTCAGATTGAATCAATTAGTCATCCGAGAGAACTATTTTCTCGAGAAGATTTGGAGGAATTGGGCTTAGATCAACCCTTTGTGAATCAGGTTAAATTTGCTTTGAATCAGATGGGTTTTTCACTACCTAAACACTATGTAACCGAACAGGAACTACAGGAAGAACTATGGGCATTACTTTAGAAAACATTAACTACGTCTATCAAGCGGGAACCCCTTTTTCAGAATCAGCTCTTTTTGAAGTAAATGCGGAAATCAAAGAGGGAAGCTATACAGCGCTAATTGGTCATACAGGCAGTGGCAAATCAACACTTTTGCAACTACTCAACGGTTTATTAATACCGAGTCAAGGAAGTGTGCAGATTGATGACATTCAAATCACTCCTACATCAGCTAATAAAGATATAAAAAAAGTACGAAAAAAAGTTGGACTTGTTTTTCAATTTGCAGAGAACCAAGTTTTTGAGGAAACAGTGTTAAAAGATGTAGCATTTGGACCTCAAAATTTTGGGGTTTCCAGAGAAGAAGCAGAGGACACCGCACGAAAAAAATTACACTTAGTAGGAATTTCTGAAGACTTGTTTAATCATAATCCTTTTGAATTGTCTGGTGGACAAATGCGTAGAGTAGCCATTGCTGGCATTTTAGCGATGGAACCAGATGTTTTAGTATTAGATGAACCGACAGCGGGTCTAGATCCAGCAGGACGCAAAGAGTTGATGGCTATTTTTAAAGAGTTACATCAATCAGGTATGACGATTGTATTAGTAACTCATCTTATGGATGATGTGGCGAATTTTGCGGATACAGTATATGTGCTAGAAGCTGGAAGAGTTATTAAAACAGGAACTCCTAAACAAGTTTTTCAAGATATTGAATTTATGGAAAGTATACAGTTGGGTGTTCCAAAAATAACTAAATTTGCACAAGAGTTAGCTGTAAAAGGGGTCAATTTTGCTCGTTATCCAGTTACCATAGATGAATTTAAGGAGATGCTTCATGGATAAATTCATTTTAGGACGTTATATTTCAGGAAATTCAATTATTCATCGTCTAGACCCTCGTAGCAAATTATTAGCCATGTTTCTATTTATCATTATTATTTTTTGGGCAAATAATTTGGTTACTAATTCTTTGACTTTTATTTTTGTTTTTCTTTTGTTATTTCTCTCAAGAATTTCTTTTGTTTTTTTTCTAAAAGGCATCCGTTCAATGATTTTTATCATTGGATTTACAACGCTGTTTCAGCTATTTTTTATTTCTGGTGGGAAGGTTTTGTTCCAATTTTTATTCATAAAAATTACAGAAGTTGGATTAGAGCAAGCGGGTATCATCTTTAGTCGTTTTGTGCTCATTATTTTTTTATCAACACTTTTAAGTGTAACCACTACTCCTTTGAGTTTGTCAGATGCGATAGAGTCTATGTTAAAGCCCTTAAAAATTTTTAAAGTTCCTGTCCATGAAATTGGTTTGATGCTTTCTATGAGTTTGCGTTTTGTACCAACACTGATGGATGATACCACACGTATTATGAATGCTCAAAAAGCACGAGGAGTTGATTTTGGCGAAGGGAATATTGTACAGAAAATTAAATCAATTATTCCTATTTTAATTCCTCTCTTTGCTTCTAGTTTTAAGCGAGCAGACGCACTGGCAATTGCAATGGAAGCGCGTGGATACAGTGGAGGAGAAGGACGTAGTCGTTATCGGCAGTTGGATTGGAAGAAAGCAGATAGTTTAGCTATTGTAACTTTTATTATTTTTGGTTTGATACTTTTCTTTTTAAAATCTTAACTTATTTATCTATTTTAGAGAATAGTATAAGTTTACATTGTTACTTTTTCACTTAATAAAAAAAATATTTATCAATAAAACCCCAAAAATAAGATTTTTAATGTACAAACTCAATATAGTTGTAATATTTGTCTCTGTTATGTAATCTTTTTGTAATAACTTATGTGTAATATAGTGTTATTACTGAAAGGAGAACTATTTTTTAAATGAATAAAAAATCAGTAAAATGGTCTTTGACAGGATTGGTTGCGGCAAGTAGTTTATTGAGTATTGGTGTTATAAATGCTGAAACCTATACTGTTGAGTCAGGAGATACCCTATCAGCTATCGCTAAAGAGAAAAACACAACTCTTGAAAAATTGATTGAGTTAAATAAGATTGCAGATCCTAATCATATCAATGTTGGGCAAATACTTGAATTAGATTCAGAATCTGTAGATTCTGCACCTGCGGAAGTTGAAACAGCTGTTACAACAACAGAAGTAGCGCCTGCAGCACAAGACAATACCTATCAAGCTCCAGCAGCACCCGCTACTACTTATTCTGGAACGCTTAGTAATGGGAACACTGCAGGAGAAACTGGTTCTTATGCAGCAGCACGTATGGCAGAGTTGACAGGAGTGTCAGCTTCTACTTGGGAGTATATCATTGCACGTGAATCAAATGGTCAAGTCGATGCTTACAATCCTTCAGGAGCTAGCGGTTTATTCCAAACAATGCCAGGTTGGGGATCTACAGCTACCGTAGATGATCAAATTCAATCAGCTTACAGTGCTTATAATGCACAAGGGCTTTCAGCTTGGGGTTATTAATTAGTAAATTTTAAAAGCTACAGTTTTAACTGTAGCTTTTTTATTTTGCAATTTTAATTAGTAGTTGATACATCTGTAAAGTATATTGACAAGAGTGTCAAGCTATTCACCAAAAATTTCTTTTGAAAGCCTTCTTCCTGTAGGAGTCATAGCTAGTCCACCTTCTGCAGTTTCTCGAAAAGCTGTTGGTAAACTTGAACCAACTTGATACATAGCATCAATCACCTCGTCAACAGGAATTTTAGATTCGATTCCTGCTAAAGCCATATCAGCTGCTACAAAAGCATAACTAGCTCCCATAGCATTTCGCTTAACACAAGGAACTTCCACTAGTCCTGCAACAGGATCACAAATTAAACCGAGCATGTTTTTGATAACAAAAGCAATGGCTTGACTAGCTTGAAAGGGAGAACCTCCAGCAGCAAGAACAAGGGCGGCAGAACTCATAGCAGCAGCAGATCCTACCTCTGCTTGACAACCACCTTCTGCTCCTGAAATAGATGCATTGTTAGCAATAACTAGTCCAAAAGCTCCAGCAGATAATAAAAATTCCAATTGTTGTTCTTTTGTCAATTTGAGCTTGTGGATTATAGCTGTTAATACTGCAGGAAGGCACCCCGCACTACCAGCTGTTGGAGTGGCACAAACTAATCCCATTTTAGCATTGTGCTCATTTACAGCAATAGCATTTTTTGCCGCTGTTAGGATTGTGTAGTCAGATAAAGTTTTTCCTTTTTGGATATATTGATTAAGTTTAGCGGCATCACCGCCTGTTAAGCCACTTCGAGATTGACTTTCATCTAAGCCCAAAATAACTGATGCTTTCATTACTTCTAAATTTCGAGTCATCAATCGTAGAACTTCATCTCTTTCACGACCAGTTAATTGATATTCTGTAGCAATCATTAGTTCTGCGACATTGCCATGAAAGTCTAGGGTAGCTTGCTCTACCAGTTCTTTTATTGAATAAAACATATTGTCTCCTATTTGAAAAAGTTGACGTTGTGAAGATGAGGAATTTTTTTAATTTCTTCAATAGCTTCTTCACAATTTCGGCTGTCAACTTCGATAATCATAATTGCTTTTTCTCCTGCTTTTTCTCGAGTAACATTCATTTGTGCGATATTGATGTCGTAACGAGAAAGAGAATCTGTGACATGGGCAATCATACCAGGAATATCTTGATGGACGATGATAATGGTTGGTGTATTCATACTGAGCGAAACAGAGAAACCATTTAATTCAGTCACCTGAATGTTTCCCCCACCTATTGATATTCCAGTGACACTAATTGTTTTGAATTCATTTTTAATGGTAATTTTGGTCGTATTGGGATGTGGGGCATTGCTATCTTTTTGAATGGTCCAGACAATTTTTATACCTCTTTGATGTGCAATTTCAAGACTCTTAGGAATATTAGGATCATCTGTATCCATTCCTAAAATACCTGCAACAAGTGCTAAATCAGTTCCGTGACCACGATAAGTTTTTGCAAAAGAATTGAATAGTTGAAACTCTACTTCTGTTGGTTTATCGTTAAAAATAGACGCAACAATTTTCCCAATTCGAACAGCACCAGCAGTATGACTACTGGATGGTCCAATCATAACTGGTCCAATAATATCGAAAACCGATTGAAATCTTAGTGAAGTCATAAACCCTCCTTGTTAATTACATTCATTATAACAAAACTAAAGAATTTCTGTTTATTTTTTCGTCAAAAGTGATAAAAATATTCTTTATATAATAGGCTAAAATATTATAATATAGCCATTTTAAGCGGTTTTCTTACAATTAACTTAAAACATACATATATTAGGTAACTTTATTCTTATATCAATATTCATGTAACATATTTCATCAAAACAACAAAAACGCGTAACAATCTAACGATAAGATAGATACATCACAGAAAAGGAGAATTCAAAAATGAATTTAAAAGCAAAACAAAATAAGAAAAAAACAATGAAAGTAGGCTTAATTGGTTTAGCTACAGCAGCTATCTTTTTAACTCCAAAACTTGTTGATGCGGACAGTTATACTGTAAAATCAGGAGACACCCTGTCTGCTATTGCACATACACATGGAACTACTGTTAGTGAAATTGCACAAAAAAATAATATTAGCAACATTAATTTTATTAGTATTGGGCAGATTTTAGAAATTGACACCCCAAATGCAGAACAAAAAGCACCAGAAGCTACTAATCCTGTAGCGACGAATCCAGAAACAAGTGTAGAGAGTTCAACAGCTTCAGAAACAACCAATGCAAGTTCAGGTTTATCATCTGAAGAAGTAGAAGCTAAAGAATGGATTGCACAAAAAGAATCGGGTGGTAGCTATACTGCACAAAATGGACAGTATTATGGTCGTTACCAACTAACGATTTCTTACTTAAATGGTGATTTGTCTGCAGAAAATCAAGAAAAAGTAGCCAATGCTTATGTAACAGAACGTTATGGTTCATGGTCTGTAGCCAAAAACTTCTGGTTAGCAAATGGTTGGTATTAAAAAGCAATAATCTTATTTACAGGTAAAGTCAACTTTGTCAAGTTGGCTTTATTTTTTGTCAGCAGTTCTATACAAAATATTGTGCATTGGCAAACAACTATCTTGACAACAATGTAAAGCATAATTCGACTGTATTATTTTGTGTGATTGTCTTATTTGTTCTTATGTTTCTTTCGTGCTATAATAGAGCTTGCTCTTTGAAACTGATATACAAAGAGTAAAACACGACCTTCAATCGTGAATTGCGAAAAGATGGGAGAAACCTATGAAAGAACACTCTAAGATACGCATTGTTGTTGGCATGAGTGGTGGTGTTGATTCATCAGTTGCTGCTTTACTCTTAAAAGAACAAGGATATGATGTCATCGGTATTTTTATGAAAAATTGGGATGACACAGATGAGTTTGGTGTCTGTACTGCAACGGAAGACTATAAAGATGTTGCAGCAGTAGCTGATCAAATTGGCATTCCTTATTATTCGATTAATTTTGAAAAAGAATACTGGGATTCTGTTTTTGAATATTTTTTAGCGGAATATCGTGCGGGTCGAACACCCAACCCAGATGTTATGTGTAATAAAGAAATAAAATTTAAAGCCTTTTTGGACTATGCTTTGAGTTTGGGGGCAGACTATGTAGCGACAGGTCATTATGCACAAGTAATGAAGGACGAAAATGGCATTGTTCACATGTTACGTGGTAAAGATGAGAACAAAGACCAGACGTATTTTTTGAATCAATTATCACAAGAACAGTTGCAGAAAACGCTGTTTCCTCTCGGGCATTTGGAGAAAAAAGAAGTCCGTGCTATCGCAGAAAAATATGGTTTAGCAACTGCCAAAAAGAAGGATTCTACTGGTATTTGTTTTATTGGTGAAAAAAATTTCAAATCATTCCTTAGTGAATATTTGCCTGCTCAAGCTGGAAGGATGCTTACTCTTGATGGAAAAGATATGGGTAAACACGATGGGCTAATGTATTATACCATTGGTCAGCGTGGTGGACTCGGCATAGGAGGGCAAAATGGAGGAGATAATCAACCATGGTTTGTTATTGGTAAAGACTTATCTAAAAATATTTTATATGTAGGACAAGGATTTTACCATGACAACTTAATGTCAACTAGCCTTAAAGCTAGTCAAGTTCACTTTACAAGAGATATGCCAGAAGAGTTTACAATGAGTTGTACTGCAAAGTTTCGTTATCGTCAACCAGATGCTAAGGTTACAGTTACTGTAAAGGGAGATAAAGCTAGTGTTGAATTTGAACAACCTCAAAGAGCAATTACTCCTGGACAAGCTGTCGTGTTCTATGATAAAGAGGAATGTTTGGGTGGTGGCATAATTGACAATGCTTATCAAAATGGTAAGGTTCGACAATACATATAAATTGACAATTTTTCTTAATTTGTTACAATATGGTTAGTAATAACTATGATGGTCAAAGCTCATGGATGTTGCAGGCTTTTTGTCTTGCACTTCTCGTGAATTGGCCTTTTTTTGTGGAATAAATAGTTTATAAGGAAGATAAAAATGGCACATAATTTTACTGAATGTTATGATATTATTGTAATTGGTGCAGGGCATGCAGGCGTTGAGGCTTCACTGGCAGCAAGTCGTATGGGCTGTAAGGTATTACTTGCAACTATTAATATAGAAATGTTGGCTTTTATGCCTTGTAATCCTTCCATCGGAGGTTCTGCTAAGGGGATTGTTGTTCGTGAGGTGGACGCACTTGGTGGAGAAATGGCCAAAAACATTGATAAAACTTACATACAAATGAAAATGTTAAATACTGGAAAGGGACCAGCTGTACGTGCATTGAGAGCGCAAGCAGATAAGGAACTCTACTCTAAAGAGATGCGAAAAACGGTTGAGAATCAGGATAATTTAACATTACGTCAAACTATGATTAATGAAGTATTAGTAGAAGATGGCAAGGTCATTGGGGTTAAAACAGCAACAAATCAAGAATATGGGGCTAAAGCGGTCATCATCACGACGGGAACAGCCTTGCGTGGTGAAATTATCATTGGCGATTTAAAATATTCATCTGGACCTAACCATAGCTTAGCAGCTATTCCTTTAGCAGATAATCTAAGAAGTCTTGGTTTTGAAATTGGACGTTTTAAAACTGGAACACCACCACGTGTAAAGGCTTCTTCAATTAACTATGAAGCGACTGAAATTCAGCCTGGTGATAAAAAAGCAAATCATTTTTCTTATAATTCACGTGATGAGGATTATATTCAAGATCAGATTCCATGTTGGCTAACTTACACAAATGCAAATAGCCATGAAATTATACAAAAAAATCTTCATCGAGCTCCTATGTTTTCAGGGATTGTTAAAGGAGTAGGTCCGCGTTATTGTCCTTCTATTGAAGATAAGATTGTTCGTTTTGCTGACAAGGAACGCCACCAACTATTCCTTGAACCAGAAGGTCGAGAGACAGAAGAAGTCTATGTACAGGGCTTATCTACTAGTCTTCCTGAAGATGTTCAAAAAGAATTGGTTCATTCCATCAAAGGCTTGGAAAATGCAGAGATGATGCGGACAGGTTATGCGATAGAATACGATGTTGTTCTGCCTCATCAATTACGTGCAACTTTGGAAACAAAGAAAGTATCAGGACTTTTTACAGCTGGACAAACAAATGGAACTTCTGGATACGAGGAAGCAGCAGGACAAGGAATTATAGCTGGAATCAATGCTGCGCTTAAAATTAAGGGTGAACCTGAGCTCATTTTAAAAAGAAGTGATGGGTATATCGGAGTTATGATTGATGATTTGGTGACCAAGGGAACGATAGAACCTTATCGTTTGTTGACGAGTCGTGCTGAATATCGTTTAATTTTGCGTCATGATAATGCGGATATGCGTTTAACAGAAATTGGGCGGGCGATTGGTTTAGTAGATGATGAGCGTTGGTTGCGTTTTGAAACGAAAAAAAGTCAATTTGAAGAGGAAATGCAACGCTTAAATTCTATTAAATTAAAGCCAGTCAAGGAAACGAATGAGCAAGTGAAAAAATTAGGATTTAAACCTTTGACAGATGCAGTAACTGCAAAAGAATTTATGAGACGCCCTGATATTTCTTATCAAGATGTAGTTAAATTTATTGGACCAGCAGCAGTTGAATTGGATGAAAAAATAATAGAATTGATTGAAACAGAAGTGAAGTATGAAGGATACATTTCAAAAGCACTAGATCAGGTAGAAAAAATGAAGCGAATGGAGGAAAAAAGAATTCCGTCAACTATTGACTGGGATGATATTGATTCTATTGCTACTGAAGCACGTCAGAAATTTAAACAGATCAATCCAGAGACAATTGGTCAAGCTAGTCGTATTTCAGGAGTTAATCCAGCTGACATCTCTATTTTAATGGTTTATTTAGAAGGAAAATCACGCAGTATCTCAAAGAAACAAAAAGAGTTGTAAATAAGTTATCAACATTCTTTACAACTTTGTAAACTAATGGAAGTGTGTTTTGTAAGGCAATTAATTCATATTTGATTGCTTTACAATTGGTTTACAACTTAAAATGAATAGTTTATAAAACTATTTTTTAGGTATAGTTAATCATTGCCCTTATTTTCAAAAAATAATTGAATTGATTACTTGTTAAAGTTTGGTGAATATTGGGGAGAAATTCGCTTTTTTGCTGAAATTATGTTAAAATGGCGAAATAAGAGGTTTGTGATGAAAAAATTCCGTTTCGCCCCTATTCATCTAATAATGATAGGTATTATTTCTTTTATCATATTAGCTATTTGTTTACGAATGTTTGGAGAAGGTCTTCCAATGTTGGTAGCACTTTTTGTTGTGCTTGCTTGCTTAATTCTCTTTTTCATTCAACAACAAAGAATATCAGAGTTAGATGAAATTGAACAAATTCATTATGTCAATCATCAAGCTGAGGGAAGTTTGGCTTCTCTTTTAGATAAAATGCCTGTTGGTGTTATCAAAATGAATGAAAAAACTGGTGATGTAGAATGGTTCAATCCCTATGCAGAACTTATTTTCACAACAGAGGATGGCAATTTTAGTACAGAATTATTGCAAACGATCATGCAGGCTGCTCATTCAAGTACAGGACATTATGCAACAGTTGGAGACAAAAAATATTCAGTTTATTTAGATAAAAATTCTAATGTTTTTTATTTTTTTGATGCTTCAAATGAATACGAGGCAACAGTTGGTTTAGTCACTACGCGTCCAGTTATAGGAATTATTTCAGTTGATAATTACACCGATTTAGAGGATACCGTTTCTGATACAGATATTAGTAATATCAATAGTTTTGTAGCGAATTTTGTAGCGGAATTTTCTGAGAAATATCAGATGTTCTATCGAAGAGTTGGAATGGATCGTTTCTATCTTTTCACAGATTATACAGTTTTAGAACAGTTGATGAATAATAAATTTTCAATTATCGATCAGTTTAGAACAGAAGCCAAAAATAGAGAATTAGCCTTGACATTGAGTATGGGCTTCTCTTACGGAGATGGGCATCATGATGAAATTGGGAAAATTGCTCTCCAAAATCTTAACTTAGCAGAAGTTAGGGGTGGAGATCAGGCAGTGGTCAAAGAAAATGATGATTCCAAAAATCCAGTTTATTTTGGTGGAGGAACAGCTTCAGCAGTTAAACGTACCCGTACCCGTACTCGTGCGATGATGACAGCTATTTCAGATAAAATTAAAAATGTGGATCAAGTCTTTATAGTTGGTCACAGAAACCTAGATATGGATGCTTTAGGGGCATCACTAGGAATGCAACTTTTTGCTAGCAATCTGATTAATGATGCTTATGTAGTGTATGACCCTTCTCAAATGTCTAACGATATTGAAAGAGCCATAAAAAAGTTGAAGCTCGAGGAAGAAGTGACGCATTTAGTGACAGTTCCAGAAGCGATGAGTATGATGACCAAACATTCACTTTTGATTATGGTGGATCACTCAAAAACAAGCCTTACTCTTTCCAAAGAATTTTATGAGCAATTTAACCAAACCATTGTTATTGATCACCATCGTCGTGATGAAGACTTTCCTGACAATGCGGTTATTGTCTATATCGAAAGTGGTGCTAGTAGTGCTAGTGAATTGGTTACAGAACTTATCCAGTTCCAAAATTCGAATATCAATCGCTTAAACAAAATTTCTGCTAGTATTTTAATGGCAGGAATCATGTTGGATACCAAGAATTTTACTGCTCGGGTTACAAGCAGAACCTTTGATGTAGCAAGCTACCTTCGAACTAGAGGAAGCGACAGTGTGGTGATTCAGGACATCTCAGCTACAAACTTTGAAGAGTATCGGGCTATTAATGAATTGATTTTGAATGGTAAGAAAATTCTACCAAATGTGATTGTTGCTGCAGCATCAGAAAGCGCCCTTTATGATACAGTCGTTATTAGTAAAGCAGCAGATACCATGCTTTCTATGTCAGGAATCGAAGCAACCTTTGTGGTTAGTAAAAACATACAAGGATATGTGTCTGTTTCGGCAAGAAGTAGAAGCAAAGTAAATGTGCAACGTATTATGGAAAAAATGGGTGGTGGCGGTCACTTCAATTTGGCGGCTGCTCAGATAGCTGATAAATCTGTCTCAGAAGTTGTACAAGAATTGAACCAACAGATTGTAGAAGAGGTCATTAAAGACCAAATAATAAGCAGTAAGGAGAAAAAGGAATGAAAGTAATTTTTTTAGCCGATGTTAAAGGTAAAGGCAAAAAGGGAGAGATAAAAGAAGTTCCTACTGGTTATGCCCAAAACTTTTTAATTAAAAAAAATCTTGCCAAGGAAGCAACTAATCAAGCTATTAGTGAAATACGTGGAAAACAAAAATCTGTTGAAAAAGCACATGCAGAATTGGTAGCTGATGCAGAACGAATCAAGAATAAATTGGAAGAAAAAGAAACCGTTGTTGAATTTACGGAAAAAGTAGGCCCAGATGGTCGTACTTTTGGTTCTATCACAAGTAAAAAAATTGCAGAAGAATTGCAAAAACAATTTGGTATCAAAATAGACAAGCGACATATTAAAGTGGACTCACCGATCCGTTCTTTAGGTCTGATTGATGTGCCTGTGAAAATTTACCAAGAAGTTACTGGTTTGATTCGTTTACGAATTAAAGAAGGATAAGAGTTTGATGTTGAAAGAGAGATTTGTCTATGGCAGAGATTGATGAATTACGAACTCAGCCTCAAGATATTTTGGCGGAACAGTCTGTTTTAGGGGCTATTTTCATTGATGAGAGCAAGTTAGTTTTTGTTCGCGAGTATATCGAGCCAACTGATTTTTTCAAATATGCAAATCGTTTGATTTTTAAAGCTATGATTGATCTGGCAGATCGTGGAGATGCTATTGATGCGACCACTGTGCGTAATATTTTAGATAGCCAAGGAGATTTGCAAAATATTGGTGGGCTTTCGTACTTAGTTGAGATTGTTAATTCTGTTCCGACTTCTGCCAATGCTGAATATTATGCCAAAATTGTTGCAGAAAAAGCCATTTTGCGTCGTTTGATATCTCGCTTGACGGAGTCTATTAATCAAGCTTATGATGGGGAACGTCAAGCAGAAGAAATTATCGCTGGAGCAGAAAAAGCCCTCATAGATGTTAGTGAAACAGCAAATCGCAGTGGTTTTAAGATGATTAAAGATATCCTGAATCTTAACTTTGCGAATCTTGAAGAACGTGCAAAACAGACTTCTGACATTACAGGAATTGCCACTGGTTATACAGAGCTAGATAGAATGACAACTGGTTTGCATGAGGAAGAATTAATCATTTTAGCGGCACGTCCTGCAGTTGGTAAAACTGCTTTTGCACTAAATATTGCTCAAAATATTGGAACAAAATTGGATAAGACGGTGGCTATCTTTTCTTTGGAAATGGGGGCTGAAAGTTTAGTGGACCGTATGGTAGCTTCAGAAGGAGTTATCAATTCTCATTCTATCCGTACAGGACAGCTGACAGATGAAGACTGGAGTAAATATGCTATCGCAATGGCCAATCTAGCTGATTCTAGTATCTATATTGATGATACTCCGGGGATTCGAATTACAGAAATTCGTTCTAGAGCTAGGAAATTAGCCAAAGAAACAGGAAATCTAGGATTGATTTTGATCGACTATTTGCAGTTGATTACAGGTACAGGACGTGAGAATCGACAACAAGAAGTATCTGAAATTTCACGTCAGCTTAAAATTTTAGCCAAAGAATTAAGGGTACCCGTTATTGCTCTTAGTCAGCTTTCTCGTGGTGTGGAACAACGTCAAGACAAGCGACCAGTTTTGTCTGACATTCGTGAGTCTGGTTCTATTGAGCAAGATGCTGATATTGTTGCTTTCCTTTATCGTGATGATTATTATAGTCGTTCAGAAGAGGAAGATGGGATGCCCAATAACAAAATTGAGGTTATCATTGAGAAAAACCGTAGCGGTGCGCGTGGAACTGTTGAACTAATTTTCCAAAAAGAATATAATAAATTTTCAAGTATTTCCAAAAGAGAGGAATCGTAAAATATGAGTGATGCATTCACAGATGTTGCAAAAATGAAAAAAATTAAAGAAGATATAAAAGCTCACGAAGGTCAAATCGTTGAAATGACTTTGGAGAATGGACGGAAACGTCAGAAAAACAAACAGGGTCGACTTATTGAAGTTTATTCTTCTTTATTCATTGTTGAGTACTCAAATAATGGGGGACAACCGGGTGAAATCTCTAACACTTATGTTGAATCGTATACCTATTCTGATATTTTGACAGAGAAAAATTTGATTCGTTATTTTGACGAAGAATAATAAACTATAGTTTAATAAAAAATATTATTAGCGTGATGATTAGCAAAATAGTCAATAATCTTGACTTTTACAAATGATTGCGTTATCATGAAGTTGATATGGGAGTCTGTGTACAGTCTGAGAGGAAGTGTAATCTTCGACCGCACCTGATCTGGGTAATGCCAGCGTAGGGAACAATCTATTCAGTATAATGGAGATGTTGTGTGCCTTTTTCATATTGAAAAGGGCATTTTTTGTTTTTGATAAGGAGGTATTAGTTGAAAATAATTCAGACGTTATCTAGAAAATACATCGGTATTCTGGGGATGCTTGCTATTTTATTTTTTTGGCAGATAATGGGATTTTTTCATCTATTGCCTAAGTATATTTTACCGACACCTCTTGAAATTCTAGGAGCTATTTTTAGAGATGCGTCTCTTTTAGCTTTTCATTCATTAGCTACTCTAAAAGTATCAATGCTAGGCTTGTTTTTAGGGATAATTCTAGCGGTTTTTTTAGCTATATTGATGGATAGTTTTTCTTTATTAAACGACTTGATTTATCCTATTATGGTCATCATTCAGACGGTACCAACTATTGCTTTAGCACCTATTTTGGTTCTATGGTTGGGATATGGGATTTTACCTAAGCTTGTTCTGATTGTTTTAACCACAACTTTCCCTATCATCATTAGTATTTTGGATGGTTTTAGAAACTGCGATAAAGATATCTTGACCCTATTTCGACTAATGCAAGCTAGTCGTTGGCAAACTCTTTGGCATTTTAAAATTCCTAGTAGTCTACCTTATTTTTATGCTGGTCTACGAGTCAGTGTTTCATACGCTTTTATCACAACTGTGATTTCTGAATGGTTAGGTGGTTTTGAGGGTTTAGGAGTTTATATGATTCAGTCTAAAAAACTTTTTCAATACGATACAATGTTTGCAATTATTTTCTTGATTTCTACGATTAGTTTGGTGAGCATAAAATTAGTAGGTATCAGTGAAAAATATGTGATTAGATGGAAATAAGATACATTGGATTTTCATCTACCTGTTTTGTATAGATAGAAAGAAGGAAATTTTTATGAAAAAAAATAAAAATTATTTTTATGCCCTCAGTATTATTATTCTTTTTCTTTTAACTGCTTGTGGTCATCAAACAGGCGGTTCGTCTAAGAATAAAAAAATTGACTTTATTTTGGATTGGTCGCCTAATACAAACCATACAGGAATTTATGTAGCTAAGGAAAAGGGATATTTTCAAGATGCGGGTGTTGATGTGGATATTAAATTACCACCAGAAGACAGTTCTTCAGATTTGATTATTAATGGAAAAGCACCTTTTGGCATCTATTTTCAAGATTCCATGGCTGCTAAATTAGATAAAGGTGCAGAAATTACAGCTGTTGCGGCAATTGTTGAGCACAACACTTCTGGAATTATTTCTAAAAAATCAGATGAGATTCAACAACCTAAAGACTTGGTTGGTAAAACATACGGTACTTGGAATGATCCTGTTGAATTGGGGATGTTAAAAACTTTGGTTGAGTCACAGCATGCTCAGTTTGATAAAATCAAAAAAGTGCCTAATAATGATTCTAACTCTATCACACCTATTGAAAATAATCTTTTTGAAGCAGCGTGGATTTATTATGGTTGGGATGGGATATTAGCTAAGAGCAAAGGGATTGACACCAATTTTTTCTATATGAAAGATTATGTACCCGCTTTTGATTATTATTCGCCAGTCATTATTGCAAATAATGATTATTTAAAAAACAACAAAGAAGAAGCTAAAAAAGTTCTTCAGGCCATAAAAAAAGGCTATCAATATGCTATGGAACACCCTGAGGAAGCGGCAGAAATTTTAATTAAAAATGCTCCCGAACTGAAAAATGAGCGAGATTTTGTAATAGAATCACAGAAATATCTTTCCAAACAATATGCCACTGACAAGGATAAATGGGGGCAATTTGACGAAAAACGTTGGAACGCTTTTCATCAGTGGGCACAAGATAATCAATTGATTACCAATGATTTAAAAGGCAAAGGATTTAGTAATAATTTTATAAAATAATCATGACAGAAATTATATTAAAAAATATTAGTTATACTTATACAAATCAAGAGATTTTAAAGAATATTAACATGCAAGTTCATTCTGGAGAAATTGTATCCATTTTAGGTCCAAGTGGCGTAGGAAAAACAACGCTGTTCAATTTGATTGCAGGGATTTTGGATATCCAATCAGGAAAGATTTTATTGAATGGGCAAGAAGAGTTAAGAGGACAAGTCAGCTATATGCTACAAAAAGATTTACTCTTGGCTCACAAAACAGCTTTGGAAAATGTGATGATGCCACTTATTATCAAGAAAATTCCTAAGAAGGAAGCAATTCATCGAGCAGAGAAATTGCTTAGAACCTTTCAATTAGAGGGTATTCGAGATAAATACCCACATGAGCTGAGTGGAGGAATGAGACAACGGGTGGCTCTTCTTAGGACTTATATGTTTGGTCACAACCTTTTTTTACTGGATGAAGCTTTTAGTGCTTTAGATGAGATGACCAAAATGGAGTTGCATAAATGGTATTTATCCATTCATGAACAACTAGAATTGACAACTCTTATCATTACTCATAGTATTGAAGAAGCTTTGGCGCTTAGCAATCGTATTTATATTTTGAAGAATAAACCAGGTCAACTTGTGGCAGAAATCAAGTTGGAATGGAACGAAGAGAAAGAAAAAGAATTGCAGAAATTAGCATATAAACAACAAATTCTTCAGATATTGGGGCTATAAAGTGCAATAAATTTCCTAAAAATTGGATATGAGTTGAGATTGATAAAGTAAGTGGTAAGAGTTTTTAGATTTAATCAAATATAGCCCTATGAGGGAGAACAG
>JAUMZQ010000015.1:61582-63807 GCA_030528055.1 Streptococcus sp. | reverse complement strand
ACTCAAGAGGCTGAAGAGGACGGTTTGCTAAATCGTTAGGTCGGGTAACTGGCGCGGGGGTTCGAATCCCCCATTCTCCGTAACATAAGGAGCGTAGCTTTTAGCTATCTCCTTTTCTTGTATTTTTTTCTCTATAGTTTGAGGTTGTTATGAATAAGTTTAAAACATCTAAGTTTATCATTACTTTTTTTATTTTAATTTTGACCATTATTGTATTGGTGTGGTCTACATCATCTAGTTGGTTTGTTTCATCATCATCCAATTTTCTTTCTGAAGTGGGGAGAATTGTTTCTTTTCCTTTTCGCTTTTTTTCAGAAGAGAAGGAAAATGTTTTATCTTTGATGAATACTTATAAAGAAAACGAAACATTAAAATCTTCTTTGTATGATATGAATGAAAAGTCACGTACCGCAGATACGCTTTTAGATGAAAATAAGCAACTCCGAGGACTTTTAGAACTAAAAAATACAGATAAAAACGAAATTAAAATTGCTTCAGAAGTTATTTCACGAACTCCTACCTCATGGAATGATCAATTGACTATTGATAAAGGTTCTAAGGATGGAGTTACAGAAAATATGTTAGTTGTTGCAAATGGTGGTTTAATTGGGAATGTTTCTAAAGTTTCCTCTGACTCTAGTGTAATTACTCTTTTATCTAATAAAAAGAATTCTGCTAAAATTTCTGTAAGAATTCAGACTGATTCGGGCTTTGTTTATGGAATTATCACTGGATACAATGCAAATAAATCGACTTTTGTGATTAGTCAATTAAATAGTACTGATAATATCAAAAAAGGAAATACAGTTGTAACGAGTGGTTTGGGAACTTATAATGCTGAGAGTCTATCGGTTGGAACAGTTCTTTCAGTTTCAGAAAGTAAAGATCAATTGAATAAAGAAGTTCTAGTACAAACTACCGCTGACTTATCAGATATTCGTGCGGTATTATTAGTGAGAAATTAGTATGAAAAGTATAAAAGAATATAGTATTACTCCACTTGTTTTATTTTTATTTTTATTCCTAGATGGTCAATTATCCAACCTATTTAATAACTTTTTTTCAATAGAGTGGCATGCGACAAGTCATTTTTTATTGATTTTTATGATTTTTGTTTCAATATCACTTTCTAAACAGTATAATCTTCTTCTTTTTTTCTTACTAGGGTTATGTTATGATGTTTATTATTTTCATATTATTGGAATAGCTGTTGTTTTATTACCACTTCTTAGTTTGCTAGTTTGTTCGATAAATACGGTTATGTTAATGAATAGATGGACACGCTTGCTATCAGTGGTAACTTTAGTGTTTCTATTTGAAATAATTAGTTTTACACTAGCACATTTTTTAAACTTAACTACCTTACCTTTTTCGGACTTTATTGTATATGATTTAGTGCCAACTCTTGTTTTAAACAGTTTAGTTTTACTGATTTTTCAACCTTTATTCGAAAAATTTTATTTATGATAAACAAGAAATAAAAATGTAATACATGCGTAACATAAATTGAGATTTTTTTTGATATACTAGTTATTGTCTTACAAGAAGGAGTGTAAAAATTTTTATGAAAAAAAGATTATTAACATCAATTTTATTAAGTACAGTTGTACTTTCGCAAGGAGCTGCATTTATTAATGTTAAAGCTGATTCAACTGATGATAAAATTGCTGCCCAAGACAGTAAAATTAATAATATTACTGCTCAACAACAAACAGCACAATCACAAGTTGATGCTATTCAAAGTCAAGTTACTGCTCTTCAGCAACAACAAACAGACTTGCAAGCAGAAAATGATAAATTAAATACTGAATCTAAAAAATTATCAGGTGAAATTGAAGAGTTATCTAAAAATATTGTAGCGCGTAATGATTCACTCGCAAATCAAGCACGTAGTGCACAAACAAGTGGTTCTGCTACAAGTTATATCAATACTGTTATCAATTCTGGTTCTATAACTGAGGCTATCTCTCGTGTAGCTGCAATGAACGAAATTTTTTCAGCTAACAATAAAATGTTAGAACAACAAAAGAAAGATAAAGAAGCGATTGCTGAAAAGCAACAAGAAAATAACCAAGCAATCAATACTGTTATTGCAAACCAACAACAACTTGCTGATGATGAACAAGCATTGTCTACAAAACAAGCGGAGTTGAAGGTTGCTCAACTAAATCTTGCGGCTGAAAAATCTTCTGCTGAAAATGAAAAGAACAGTCTTTTAGAACAAA
>JAUMZQ010000015.1:0-61572 GCA_030528055.1 Streptococcus sp. | reverse complement strand
CGGCTGAAGCGGCAGCGGCTGAAGCGGCGTACAAAGCACAACAACAAGCACAACAAGAAGCTGTTCGTTCATCTGCTAATACAGATTTGCAAGCGCAAGTTCAAGCAGTTAACACTGGTGCATCAAACGTAGAAGTAGTTGCGACTGTTTCACAACCGTCAACAGCATCTACTAGCACAGCTACGACTTCAAGTCAACGTGCTGCAACACCTTCATATAGTTCAACTGCCTCAACTTATCCTGTTGGTCAATGTACTTGGGGAGCTAAAACATTAGCACCTTGGGCTGGAGACTACTGGGGTAATGGTGGACAATGGGCTGCAAGTGCAGCAGCGGCAGGATTCCGTACTGGATCACAGCCTCAAGTAGGTGCAATTGCATGTTGGAACGATGGTGGTTATGGACACGTTGCGGTAGTAACAGCTGTTCAATCTACTACAAGCATCCAAGTTTCAGAAGCTAACTACTTAGGACAACAATCTATTGGAAATTACCGCGGATGGTTTAACCCAGTAAATGCACAAGGACCTGTAACTTACATTTATCCAAATTAATAGTTAAAATACATAATCAGATTGAAGAAAATAACGTTTTTCTTCAATCTTTTTAGTTTGTTTTGATAAATTCACCTGACTATTGTGAACGGTTTTCTATATATTTACCAAAAAGATTAAAAGTAAGATGGGGAGAGTTGTTTATTTGGATAATTGCTTTTCATTTTTATTGAAAAAAGACCCAAAAAACGTTACAATGGTAGGTGTGAAATATTATATTAGTGAAATAAATGATGATTTAGAATCTGGAGGAAATCATGTCATTTTCTGATTTAAAGCTTTTCGCTCTTTCTTCGAATCAGGAGCTAGCTCAGCGAGTTGCTCAAGAGATTGGGTTGCCACTTGGGAAATCAACGGTTCGTCAATTCTCAGATGGTGAAATTCAGGTAAATATTGAAGAGTCTATTCGAGGAAAAGATGTTTACATCTTGCAATCTACTAGTTCGCCAGTTAATGATAATCTAATGGAAATCTTGATTATGGTAGATGCTTTAAAGCGTGCAAGTGCTGAATCTGTTAATGTTGTTATGCCGTATTATGGTTATGCGAGACAGGATCGCAAAGCTCGTGCGCGTGAACCAATTACCTCTAAACTTGTGGCTAATATGTTGGAGATTGCAGGGGTTGATCGGATGTTGACAATCGATTTACATGCTGCTCAAATTCAAGGATTTTTCGATATTCCAGTGGATCATTTAATGGGAGCTCCTTTGATTGCAGACTATTTTGAACGTTTGGGAATGGTCGGTAGTGATTGTGTTGTTGTGAGTCCAGACCATGGTGGTGTTACTAGAGCGCGCAAGTTAGCTGAATTTTTAAAGACTCCGATTGCCATTATTGATAAACGTCGTAATGTAGATAAAATGAATACGAGTGAAGTGATGAACATCATTGGTAAAGTAGAGGGAAAAACTTGTATTTTAATTGATGATATGATTGATACAGCTGGGACAATTTGTCATGCAGCGGATGCTTTAAAAGAGGCGGGTGCTAAGGAAGTTTATGCTAGTTGTACTCATCCTGTTTTATCTGGTCCAGCTATGGAAAATATTGAAAAATCAGCTATTAAAAAACTCGTTGTTTTAGATACTATCTATCTTCCAGAGGGACGATTGATTGATAAAATTAAACAAATTTCAATTGCTAAGCTATTATCAGAAGCAATTATTCGAACACATGAAAAACGTCCTCTTTCTTCTTTATTTGGAGTTGAGAAAAAACACTATTGATAGATGGGTAAAATGCTCATCTATTTTTAATTGATGAGAATTCGACTGTTGTATTTCTTTGGATTGTTATTCAAGGGATGAAGATTTTGCTAAGGCTTAGCATTTGTAGTATAATAGTTCCATTGAGAAATCGGAGGCTAGCATGGATTTAACAAAAAAGTTTAATAAAAATTTAGAAAAAATAGAAGTTTCGTTGATTCGTCAGTTTGACCAATCTATCTCAACGATTCCGGGAATTCTTCGCTTAACTTTGGGAGAACCTGATTTTACTACTCCAGAGCATATCAAAGAAGCTGCTAAAAAAGCAATTGATAACAATCAAAGTCATTACACGGGCATGAGTGGTTTACTTGATTTGCGACAAGCTGCCAGTGATTTTGTAAAAGAAAAATATAATCTAATCTATAATCCTGAAAATGAAATTTTAGTAACAATTGGGGCAACAGAAGCTCTATCAGCGACCTTGACAGCCATTTTAGAAGAAGATGATGTAGTGCTTCTGCCAGCTCCGGCCTACCCTGGGTATGAGCCGATTGTAAATTTAGTGGGAGCTCAGGTTGTTGAAATTGATACAACAGAAAATGATTTTATCTTGACACCTGAAATGTTGGAAAAAGCAATTGTGGAGCAAGGAGATAAATTAAAAGCTGTTATCTTAAATTATCCTGCCAATCCAACAGGAGTTACTTACTCAAGAGAACAGATTGCAGCATTTGCTGAAGTACTAAAAAGGTACGAAATTTTTGTGGTTTCCGATGAAGTTTATTCAGAACTAACTTATACTGATCATGCTCATGTGTCGATAGCAGAATATCTTCCTGACCAAACCATTGTGATTAATGGCTTGTCTAAATCACACGCTATGACGGGTTGGCGTCTTGGTTTTATCTTTGCTCCAGCCATTTTAACAGCTCAATTGATAAAAAGTCATCAATATTTGGTAACAGCGGCAGCTACAATGGTACAATTTGCTGGAATAGAGGCTTTGACGGCAGGGAAAAATGATGCAGAAGCGATGAAAGTGGAATATATACAACGCAGAGATTATATTATGCAGAAAATGGCGGAACTTGGGTTTAAGATTATTAAACCAGATGGAGCTTTTTACATTTTTGCTAAAATTCCTCAGGGATATCATCAAAATTCTTTTGCTTTTTTACAAGATTTTGCAAAGAAAAAGGCTGTTGCACTCATTCCAGGTGCAGCGTTTGGTCAATATGGAGAAGGCTATATTCGTTTGTCTTATGCTGCTAGCATGGAAACAATTAAGGAAGCTATGAAAAGGCTGAAAGAATATATGGAGAAACATGCTGAAGTCCATTAATAGTAAAGGATTAATTCTCTATAATCGTAATTTTCGAGAAGATGATAAGCTAGTTAAAATTTTTACTGAAAAATCTGGGAAACATATGTTTTTCATTAAACATGCGAGAAATTCAAAGTTAGCTCCAATTATTCAACCGTTAACGATGGCAGATTTGTTAATGAAAATTAATGATGAAGCACTGAGCTATATTGAGGACTATCAGGATGTGACAGTATATAATCATATCAACGAGGACCTCTTTACTATGAGTTATGCAACTTACATTGCTGCTCTAGCTGATGCAAGTATCCATGACAATCAGCCAGATCCAAATCTTTTTGCCTTTTTACAAAAAACGTTGGAATTAATGAATGCTGGCTTAGATTATGAAATTTTGACCAATATTTTTGAAATCCAAATTTTATCTCGTTTTGGGGTTTCTTTAAATTTTCATGAATGTACTTTCTGCCATAAGGTGAATCAAGCCTTTGATTTTTCTTTTAAATATGGGAGTGTTCTTTGTCCCGATCATTATTCGCGAGACGAACATCGTTGTCATCTGCATCCTAATATTTCTTATTTATTAGGTAAGTTTCAAGAAATCCAAGTGAGTGAGATAGAAACAATATCACTGAGCAAAGATATAAAAAAAGAATTACGTATTATTATAGATCAACTTTACGAAGAATATGTGGGAATCCACCTCAAATCGAAAAAATTTATAGACTCTCTAGATATTTGGGGAGATATTCTAAAAGATAAGGATAGAAGGAATCAAGATGAAAAAAATAGCCATTGATGCTATGGGCGGAGATCACGCACCAGAGGCTTTAGTAGAAGGTGCCAATCGTGCCATAAATGAGTTTTCGGATATTGAAATCTATTTGTATGGAGATGAAAATAAGATTGAACCCTATTTGAAAGTTAGAGATCGAGTACATATTGTCCATACAGATGAAAAAATCCAATCAGATGACGAGCCTACAAAAGCTATTCGACAAAAAAAGAAGTCTAGTATGGTTTTGGCAGCTAAAGCAGTTAAAACAGGTGAAGCAGATGCAATGCTTTCTGCGGGGAATACGGGTGCCTTACTTGCTGCGGGTTTCTTTATTGTTGGAAGAATAAAAAATATTGATCGTCCAGGTCTGATGTCTACTCTTCCATCAGTGAGTGGAAAAGGATTTGATATGCTAGATTTGGGTGCCAATGCAGAAAATACAGCTCATCATTTACACCAATATGCTATTTTAGGATCCTTTTATGCTGAAAATGTCCGTGGTATAAAATCTCCACGTGTGGGCTTGCTCAATAATGGAACAGAAAGTAGCAAGGGGGATCCTTTGAGAAAAGAAACCTATGAATTATTATCAGAGGATTCTACTCTTAATTTTATCGGAAATGTAGAGGCGCGTGATTTAATGTCAGATGTTGCAGACGTAGTGGTGACTGATGGTTTTACGGGAAATGCAGTTTTGAAAACAATGGAAGGAACTGCTATGGGAATCATGAGCCAACTGAAATCGTCGGTTGTTGCTGGTGGATTGAAGGCAAAATTAGGAGCTTTATTTTTAAAAGATAGTTTACGTTCCATGAAAGATAGCTTAGATTATTCTAGTGCAGGTGGCGCTGTTTTATTTGGATTGAAAGCTCCAGTTATCAAAACTCATGGTTCGAGTGATGCAAAGGCAGTCTATAGTACTATTTGTCAAATTCGTACGATGTTAGAAACGGATGTTGTGGGAAAATCAGTTATTGAATTTTCAGATAAAGAGGAATCAAAATGAGCGAAAAAGAAATTTATTCAAAAATTGTAGAGATTATCAAAGAGCGTCAAACAACAGATTTTATTATTAGTCCACAACTGAAATTAAAAGAAGATTTGAGTGTTGATTCAGTAGACTTAATGGAGTTTATTATCAGCTTGGAAGACACTTTTAAGATTGAAATATCTGATGAAACAATTGATCATTTTACAACTTTATCAGATGTGGTCACTTATATTCATGGAAAAGTACAAAAATAACCTACTAGAAACTGGGCATTGTCCAGTTTTTTATTTTTGCTCTATTTCTTGTTATTGATCTTAAACGGAATTTGGTAACTCATACGGATATTTCTTGATAAATATCTTTTAACATGGTAGACTAAAGGTATAAAAGTACGAAAGGCGAATATTAAAATGACTAACAGCTTGTTATATTCGGGAAAAGCGAAAGATATTTTTTCTACGGATGACAAAGATATTATTATTGCACGCTACAAAGATCAAGCAACAATGCTTAACGGTGCTCGTAAGGAGACGATAGAAGGTAAAGGACGTCTGAATAATCAAATTTCTTCTTTGATTTTTGAGGAGTTAAATAAAGCAGGGATTGCTACTCATTTTATTAAGCAACTTTCAGAAACAGAACAAACCAACTATAAGGTGGAAATTATTCCTTTAGAAGTGGTTTTGCGTAATTACACAGCAGGTTCTTTCTCTAAAAGATTTGGTGTGGAAGAAGGAATGAAATTGGACAATCCAATTGTAGAATTTTATTACAAAAATGATGATTTGGATGATCCATTTATCAATGATGAACATGTTGAATTTTTAAAAATTGCTACTAAAAAGGAAATTGCCTTTTTGAAAGAAGAAACTCGTCGTATCAATGTTGTTCTTAAAGATTTATTTGCTAAAATTGGTTTAACATTAATTGATTACAAACTAGAATTTGGTCGAGATAAGGATGGAAATATTATCTTGGCTGATGAAATATCGCCAGATACAAGTCGCTTGTGGGATTCAAAAGGAAACCACATGGATAAGGATGTTTTTCGTCGTAATTTAGGAAGTATTACGGACGTTTATGAAATTGTTTTGAAGAAATTGCAAGAGGCTGTGGGGAAATAAGGAATGAATAAGCGTATCTTTGTTGAGAAAAAATCAGATTTTCAAATCAAATCAACTAGTTTGACTCAAGAGTTGCAACATCAATTGCAATTAACTAGTCTAAAAAATATTCGTATTGTACAGGTTTATGATGTCTTTAATTTGTCAGAATCTCTTTGGGAACGTGCTAAAAAGCATGTGTTTTCTGAACTTGTAACAGATAACATTTTATCTGAAGAAGAAGTGGTTACCAGTTTAAATACTTCTGCTTTCTTTGCTATTGAAGCTCTTCCGGGTCAGTTTGATCAGCGTGCAGCCAGTGCCCAAGAAGCTTTATTTTTATTGGGTTCAGGAACAGATACACTGGTAAGAACAGCTCAATTATATCTGATAAACCAAGATATTAGTCAATCAGATTTACAAGAGATAAAAAAATATTTACTAAATCCAGTAGATTCTCGTTTTAAGGACATTGAAAAAGAAATAGAAGTTGGTTCTTATACTGAATCCGCGAAAACAATCCCTGTATTAAATTTTTTCAAAGATTATACAGAAAAAGATTTTGCTCTTTATAAGAAAGAACATGGCTTAGCCATGGAAGTGGCAGATTTACTCTTTATCCAAGAATATTTCAAGTCTATCCAACGTTTTCCGACAGAAACAGAATTAAAAGTTTTGGATACCTATTGGTCTGACCATTGCCGTCATACAACCTTTGAAACAGAATTACGAAAAATTGACTTTTCTGCTTCTCAATTTCGTCAACAACTACAAGCTACTTACAGTAAGTATCTTGCTATGAGAGAGGAATTGGGACGAAATCAAAAACCACAAACCTTAATGGATATGGCAACTATATTTGGTCGTTACGAGCGTGCTAATGGTCGATTGGATGATATGGAAGTATCAGATGAAATCAATGCTTGTTCGGTTGAAATAGAAGTTGATGTCAATGGTGTTAAAGAACCTTGGCTTTTGATGTTTAAAAATGAAACCCATAACCACCCTACTGAAATTGAACCGTTTGGTGGTGCGGCTACTTGTATTGGTGGTGCTATTCGTGATCCCTTATCTGGTCGCTCTTATGTGTATCAAGCAATGCGGATATCAGGTGCGGGAGACATTACTCAATCAATAGCGGCTACTCGTTCTGGTAAGTTACCACAACAAGTGATTTCAAAAACAGCGGCACATGGTTATTCTTCCTACGGAAATCAAATCGGCTTAGCAACAACCTATGTAAAAGAGTATTTTCACTCAGGTTTTGTAGCTAAACGGATGGAATTAGGTGCTGTAGTAGGCGCTGCTCCAAAAGAAAATGTAGTGAGAGAAAAACCTGTAGCAGGTGATGTGGTCATTTTATTAGGTGGGAAAACAGGTCGTGATGGAGTTGGAGGAGCGACTGGTTCTTCCAAAGTTCAAACGGTTACCTCTGTTGAAACTGCTGGAGCGGAAGTGCAAAAAGGGAATGCTATTGAAGAACGAAAAATTCAACGTCTTTTCCGTGATAAAGCCGTTACACGCTTAATCAAAAAATCAAATGACTTCGGTGCCGGAGGAGTTTGCGTGGCAATCGGAGAGTTGGCAGATGGTTTAGAAATAAATCTGGATAAGGTCCCACTCAAATATCAAGGATTAAATGGTACAGAAATTGCTATTTCTGAATCACAAGAACGAATGGCTGTGGTCGTTCGTCCAAAAGATGTGGAAACATTTATCTCTGCTGCTGAAAAAGAAAATATTCTTGCGGTAGTGGTAGCGACTGTTACAGAAAAACCAAATCTTGTGATGTATTGGAATGATGAGAAAATTGTTGATATTGAACGTAGCTTTTTAGATACGAATGGAGTGCGTGTTGTAGTAGATGCAAAAGTTGTAGATGGGGACCTTAGCATACCTTATCAAGTAAGAACTTCTGAGAAAACTTTGTTGGAAGATACGAAAAAAATCTTGTCAGATTTGAACCATACTAGTCAAAAGGGGTTACAGACTATTTTTGATAGTTCGGTTGGTCGTTCAACGGTAAATCACCCGATTGGTGGTCGTTATCAAATAACACCAACGGAAAGCTCAGTACAAAAATTACCAGTTCAAAATGGAGTGACCAATACCGTGTCAGCTATAGCTCAAGGTTACAATCCTTATTTGGCGGAGTGGTCTCCTTATCATGGTGCTGCTTATGCTGTCATTGAAGCGACAGCTCGCCTAGTAGCGACGGGAACCAATTGGGAAAAAGCTCGTTTTTCTTATCAAGAATATTTTGAACGAATGGACAAACAAGCAGAGAGATTTGGGAAGCCTGTATCAGCCTTGCTTGGTTCAATTGAAGCACAAATTCAGTTGGGTCTTCCTTCTATTGGAGGAAAAGACTCCATGTCAGGTACATTCGAGGAGCTGACTGTTCCGCCGACTTTGGTGGCCTTTGGGGTAACAACTTCAACAACAGATCGTATTCTTTCTCCTGAATTTAAAACGGTTGGTGAAAACATCTATTATTTACCAGGACAGTTTATAACGCAAGAAATTGATTTTGCTTCTATAAAAGACTCATTTTCTACTTTTTCTAAACTTCAAAAAACACATTCTATCACAGCAGCTTCGGCTATTAAATATGGTGGTTTGATTGAAAGTTTAGCTTTAATGAGTTTTGGAAATCGTATTGGGGCTCACGTTACAGTTGAAGATATAGAAACTGTAACAACAGCACAATTAGGTGGTTTCCTCTTTACGAGTCCAGAAGAAATCAAAGGCGCGCTCAAGATTGGTCAAACAATAGAGACTTTTGAGATGCAAGTAAATGATATAAAACTTTCTGGGTTTGAGTTGCTTTCTAGTTTTGAAGAGACACTAGAGGATATCTATCCGACAGAATTTACCCAAGAAACATTAATTGATGAAGTACCAGTTGTGAGAGGAACTCAACAAATCCAACCTAAGCCAATAATCAAAAAACCTTTAGTTTATATACCTATTTTTCCGGGAACTAATTCTGAATATGATTCTGCCAAGGCTTTTGAACAAGCAGGAGCAACGGTTACTCTTGTTCCTTTTGTAACTTTAAATGAAAAAGCTATCGAAAATTCTGTTGATACGATGGTTGAAAATATTAGTAAAGCGAATATTATTTTCTTTGCTGGAGGTTTCTCGGCAGCGGATGAGCCAGATGGATCAGCTAAATTTATTGTAAATATTCTTTTAAATGAAAAGGTCAAGAAAGCTCTGTCTCTGTTTATCAAGGATGGTGGTTTGATTATTGGAATTTGTAATGGATTCCAAGCACTTGTCAAATCTGGTCTGCTTCCATATGGTAATTTTGAAGATAGCAATGAAACGAGCCCAACTCTTTTCTACAATGATGCGAATCAGCACGTGGCAAAAATGGTTGAAACTCGTATTGCTAACACAAATTCGCCTTGGTTGAAGGGTGTAGAAGTAGGAGACATTCATTCCATTCCTGTATCACATGGAGAAGGAAAGTTTGTTGTAACAAAAGAAGAATTCGTAGATTTGCGCGACAATGGTCAGATTTGGAGCCAATATGTTGATTTTGATGGACGACCAAGTATGGATAGTCGCTACAATCCAAATGGTTCAGTTTATGCCATTGAAGGCATTCATAGTAAAAACGGTCAAATTATTGGGAAAATGGGACATTCAGAACGTTATGAGAATGGACTCTTTAAAAACATTCCTGGGCAGAAAGATCAAAAGTTATTTGAGAGTGCTGTTAGATATTTTACAGGAGAATGAAGAATTGTTGAACGATAAAAGAATAGTGGGAAAATGGAATGACATACGAAGTAAAATCACTCAATGAAGAATGTGGAATTTTTGGAATTTGGGGTCATCCACAGGCTTCGCAAGTAACTTATTTTGGACTTCAAAGTTTACAACACCGCGGTCAAGAGGGAGCAGGTATTCTTTCTAATGATCAAGGAGAATTAAAACGCCATCGTGATTTAGGGTTGGTAGCTGAAGTGTTTAAAAATCCAGCAGATTTAGAAGAATTGACAGGTGAAGCAGCGATTGGGCATGTTCGATACGCAACAGCTGGAGGAGCTTCCATCAATAATGTTCAGCCTTTCTTATTTGAATTTTTTGATATGAAAATGGGCTTGGCTCACAATGGCAACCTAACGAATACAGAATCACTGAAAAAAGAATTGGAAGCAAAAGGTTCTATTTTTGCTAGTTCTTCAGATACAGAAATTTTAATGCACCTCATCCGTCATAGTCAACAAGAAACTTTCCTTGACAAGTTCAAAGAATCTCTTAATAAAGTTAAGGGAGGATTTGCCTATTTAGTGATGGCTGAAGATAAATTGTATGCCGCTCTTGATCCCAATGGTTTTCGTCCGCTCTCTATTGGGCGTATGAAAAATGGTGCTTGGGTAGTTTCAAGTGAAACCTGTGCTTTTGAAGTGGTAGGAGCCGAATGGATTCGAGATGTAGAGCCTGGTGAGATTGTTATTATTGATGACAACGGAATATCTTACGAGCACTTCACAACAGATACACAATTAGCTATTTGTTCAATGGAGTATGTCTATTTCTCACGTCCTGATAGTGTAATTCATGGAGTAAATGTTCATGCTGCTCGTAAACGTATGGGGCGCCGTCTAGCTAAAGAATTTAAACACAAGGCTGATATTGTAGTTGGAGTTCCCAATTCATCACTTTCGGCAGCTTCTGGTTTTTCTGAAGAATCTGGTTTGCCCAATGAAATGGGCCTTATAAAAAATCAATATATCCAACGGACGTTCATTCAACCAACACAAGAGTTGCGAGAACAAGGTGTTCGTATGAAATTATCGGCGGTTTCTAGTATTGTTAAAGGCAAACGAGTAGTCATGGTTGATGATTCTATTGTTCGAGGAACAACCAGTCGTCGCATTGTACAGTTGCTACGGGATGCAGGAGCAGCAGAAGTACATGTGGCAATTGGAAGTCCAGAATTAAAATATCCTTGTTTTTATGGAATTGATATTCAAAATCGAAGAGAATTGATTTCGGCCAACCATACGGTTGAGGAAGTTTGTGAAATTATTGGTGCAGATAGCTTGACTTATCTATCATTGGAAGGTTTGATAGAGTCAGTTGGTTTGAAAACAGATGCTCCAAACGGTGGTCTTTGTGTTGCTTACTTTGATGGAAATTACCCAACTTCGCTCTATGATTACGAAGAACGTTATGTAGAAAGCTTAAAAGAAAAAACAAGTTTTTATTAAACAGTCATCAAGTTAATTCGTACTGCTTTCAATTTTTCGTAGTATAAGAATTATTTGTGAATAAGTGAGATTGGAATTGATTTTTTATCTCATTGCACAGTTTATCAATAAAAAGGAAAAGATTTATGTCTAAAAATGCTTATGCCCAATCTGGAGTAGATGTTGAGGCAGGATATGAAGTTGTTGAAAGAATTAAAAAACATGTAGCTAGAACAGAGAGAGCAGGTGTCATGGGGGCTCTCGGTGGTTTTGGTGGAATGTTTGATTTGTCGCAGTTAAATGTTAAAGAACCAGTACTGATATCAGGAACAGATGGAGTGGGTACTAAACTAATGCTTGCCATCAAATATAATAAACATGATACGATTGGCCAAGATTGTGTAGCCATGTGTGTCAATGATATTATAGCTGCTGGTGCAGAACCACTTTATTTTTTAGACTATATTGCAACGGGGAAAAATAATCCAGCTAAATTGGAACAAGTGGTCGCTGGAGTTGCGGAGGGCTGTGTTCAAGCTGGAGCATCACTCATTGGTGGTGAAACAGCGGAAATGCCAGATATGTATAGTGAAGAAGATTACGATTTGGCAGGTTTTGCTGTTGGTATTGCTGAAAAATCTCAAATCATTGATGGTAGTAAGGTCAAAGCAGGGGATGTTTTGCTCGGTCTAGCATCTAGTGGTATTCATTCCAATGGTTATTCGCTTGTTCGTCGCGTTTTTGCAGATTTTGAGGGGGATACAATTTTACCAGAACTGGAAGGTAAAGCTTTGAAAGATGTTTTACTAGAGCCAACTCGTATCTATGTGAAAGCAGTTCTTCCTTTGATTAAGGCAGGTTTAATTAACGGAGTCGCTCACATCACTGGCGGTGGTTTCATTGAAAATGTACCTCGCATGTTCGCAGATAATTTGGCTGCAGAAATCAGCGAAGAAAAAGTTCCTGTCTTACCGATTTTTAAAGCTTTGGAAAAATATGGCAATATCCCTCACGAAGAGATGTTTGAAATCTTTAATATGGGGATCGGCTTGATGTTAGCTGTGAGTCCTGAAAATGTGGATCAAGTCAAGAAACTACTCTCAGAAGAGGTCTATGAAATGGGTCAAATTATAGCTAAAAAAGACAAGAGTGTGGTTATAAAATGACAAAAAAAATTGCGGTACTAGCAAGTGGTAATGGGTCAAATTTTCAAGTGATAGCAGAACAGTTTTCGGTTGAATTGCTTATTTCGGATCACCATGATGCTTATGTTTTGGAACGGGCTCAAAATTTACAGGTTCCAAGTTATAGTTTTGAGTTGAAAGAGTTTGATGGTAAAGTTGCCTATGAGACTGAGGTTGTCAAATTACTTGATGAACACAAGATTGATTTGGTCTGCTTAGCTGGTTATATGAAGATTGTTGGACCGACTTTTTTACAAGCTTATGAAGGACGTATTATCAATATTCATCCAGCCTATTTGCCAGAATTTCCAGGAGCACACGGAGTGGAAGATGCCTGGGAAGCCGGTGTTTCAGAATCTGGAGTGACTGTTCATTGGGTGGACTCTGGTATTGATACAGGTGCGGTGATTAAACAGGTGCGCGTGCCACGACTAGAAACAGATACCATTGAAAGTTTTGAGATGCGAATTCATGAAGCAGAATATCAACTTTTTCCTGAAGTCATTAGGAGTTTACTATGACCGACGAAAGAGTTTGCCAATTATTTGCTGACTGGGAAGAAACATTGATTTGGTCATGTTTGCAAGAAAAAATGGGAGAAATCAAAACAGATAATCTGGCTTCACCCAAGTCAGCCATTGCTAAAATCGGTCGATATGGTTGCTTTGGTTTTCTTGCTGGTAAACCTGATGAAACGTTAATCAAATATTATCAAGGTGAAGATATTATTTTGGTGCCACAAGATAAAGGCTGGTCTCTACTAATTGAAAATCACTACCCAGGACTAGGACGAGTGAAAAAATTTCTGCGTTATGCCACAAAAAAAGATACGAAGTTTGATAAATTAAAATTAGAATCATTTGTTAACAATTTGTCTCAGAAATATAAACTTATTAGAATCAACCAAGATTATTACCACAAATGTTTGGGAGAAGAATGGTTAAGGGATTTAGTGGCGAACTACAAAAATTATGAAGACTATGAACAAAATGGGTTAGGATATCTTATTCTTGATGGAGATAAAATTATTTCAGGAGCCTCATCGTTTTCTTACTACGATGGGGGAATAGAAATTGAGATTGATACGCGTGAAGCGTATCGAAAGCAAGGATTGGCAACGATTGTAGCTGCTAAGTTAATTTTATCTTGCCTAGAGCAAAATCTCTATCCTAGCTGGGATGCTCATAATCTTGCTTCTCTCTATTTAGCAGAAAAATTAGGGTATGCTTTTTCACATGAGTATATTGCTTATGAGGTAAATTGGTAATGGTTGTTTTAAAATTAGTAGACGAGTCGTGTTTTGAAGAAGTCATTAGATTAGAGGTCGAAGTATCTGATAAGAATTTTGTTGCTTCTAATCTTCGTTCTTTAGCTGAAGCATGGTTATACAGAGAAAATGAAGATGTTTTTCCTTATGCTATTTTAACTTCTGAGCATGTTGTCGGTTTTGCTTTACTTGAAAAGGATAAAGAAGAACAGCATTTTTTAGTTTGGCGGTTAATGATTGATAAAAAGTTTCAAGGGCAAGGTTTTGGGAAATCAGCTTTGAAATCAATCATCAAAATGGCTAGTGATGAAGCAGTTTATCCTTATGTCCAAGTGGACTACGTAAAAGAAAATCATCGAATGGAAAGACTGCTAAAAAGTCTTGGTTTTGAACAAATTGGGTCGGATAGTCGAGAGAATTTTACTAGATTATCCATTTAATAAAAGGAGAAAAAATGACAAAACGTGCGTTAATTAGCGTGTCGGATAAGACGGGCATTATAGAATTTGCGACAAAATTAATTGCTTTAGGTTGGGAAGTTGTTTCAACAGGTGGTACTAAGATTGCTTTAGATAAGGCAGGTCTAGAAACTATTGCGATTGACGATGTGACGGGTTTTCCTGAAATGATGGATGGGCGTGTTAAAACGCTACATCCAAAAATTCATGGTGGCTTATTAGCCCGTAGAGATAGTCAGGATCATCTTGACGCAGCAAAAGGACATGAGATTAGCTTGATTGATTTGGTTGTGGTCAATCTTTATCCTTTTAAAGAAACCATTTTAAAGCCTGATGTTACTTATGCCGAAGCGGTTGAAAATATTGACATTGGTGGTCCTTCAATGCTACGTTCAGCAGCAAAAAATCATGCGAGTGTAACGGTTATTGTAGATCCATCTGATTATGCAAAGGTGTTTTCTGAACTTGAAGCTGACGGTGAAACAAGCTACACGACACGACAAGCTCTTGCTGCCAAGGTTTTTCGTCATACAGCAGCTTATGATGCTTTAATTGCAGAATACTTTACAGCTCAAGTCGGTGAAACAAAACCTGAAAAATTGACTCTAACTTATGATTTGAACCAAGCTATGCGCTACGGAGAAAATCCTCAACAAGATGCGGACTTTTATCAAAAAGCTCTGCCAACTGACTATTCAATCGCTTCAGCTAAGCAATTAAATGGGAAAGAATTGTCATTTAATAACATTCGTGATGCAGATGCTGCTATTCGAATCATCAGAGATTTCAAAACCAATCCAACAGTTGTTGCATTGAAACACATGAATCCATGTGGTATTGGACAGGCTGATACGATTGAATCTGCTTGGGATTATGCTTATGAAGCGGACCCAGTTTCCATATTTGGTGGTATCGTTGTTTTAAACCGTGAAGTAGACGCAGCAACTGCTCAAAAAATGCATGGTGTCTTTTTAGAGATCATCATTGCACCTAGCTATTCTGCCGAAGCTTTAACCATTTTAACAACGAAAAAGAAAAATCTTCGTATTTTAGAGTTACCTTTTGATGCACAGGATGCAAGCGAGATTGAAGCAGAGTATACAGGAGTTGTCGGTGGTTTGCTTGTTCAAAATCAGGATGTTATTGAAGAATCATCAGAAAAATGGGAGATTGTTACTAAACGTCAACCAAGTGAAGTGGAGCAAACAGCCTTGGAATTTGCCTGGAAAGCTATAAAATATGTTAAATCAAATGGTATTATCATTACTAATGACCATATGACTTTAGGGGTTGGACCTGGACAAACCAATCGTGTTGCGTCAGTCAGAATTGCTATTGAGCAAGCCAAAGACAGATTAGACGGAGCGGTCTTAGCGAGTGATGCTTTCTTCCCATTTGCAGATAATGTTGAAGAAATTGCCAAAGCAGGAATTAAGGCTATTATCCAACCGGGTGGTTCAGTTCGTGATCAAGAGTCAATAGATGTGGCAGATAAGTACGGAATCGCAATGGTATTTACTGGTGTTAGACATTTTAGGCATTGAGACAAAGGTAAGTGTTTAACACTACACCATCAAGACACAATAAATTAAAAAGACGATTACACAATCGTCTTTTTATTTAGGATAGATGTAGGAAACCTTTCCCAACTGAGGAGATGTTGGGTTGAACCAACCACGAAAGTTGTCAATATATTGTTTCCCGAGATAATTCGCTTCTTTTATTTGAATTCGTGTGGAAGATTCAACATGGGTTACAACCCCAACATGTCCATAACCTCCGTCATCCCAACAAGCAATAGCACCAACTTTGGGAATGGTTCCAACTTGAAATCCTAAAGCACGAGCGCTCGTAGACCATTGTCCACCATTTCCCCAATAATTTCCCGCCCAAGGAGCAAGGACCTTAGCACCCCAAGTACATTGCCCAATGGGATAGGAGCTTGCACCTGCATAATCTGCTGCTAGCAATACAGTGTCGCCCTTAGTCTGTTTATAAACTGAGAAAGTTGTAGTAGTTAATCCTATCATTTTCCCATCAAGTCGTTGGTAAGCGTGGGTGTGAAACAGTCCATTTCCTACGTGATTCAGTATATTAATGGTTGCTTTGTAAGTTCCCTTTTGAATTTTTTTAGCAGCATACCACTGAATATCATCTTGTCCATTTTCATCGGACCAAGTTGGCAACAGGACCTCTCCGTTTCTGTAGAAATCTGTTACGATTACTTCATATGTATTTGTTGTTATCTTTTTAATATCTAATTTAGGTTTGATATTTTCTACAGATATAGCAAGGCTGTCATAGACATAGGCTTGCTCACTACCATCTGTATAAGTGACATAGATATGATTATGATAATTCCCAGATACTGCGTGATGATGACGAACATCAAAAGAGATTTGATAATTTCCTAAACCATCATTAGATGCTTGATACCATTTAATATTGCTTTGGTCAGTGTTGCTCCAAATCGGGACATAAACAGATTGAATATTCTTTGACTTGTTTGTCTCTCTTACTTTTAAAGTATAGGTTCCTTCTTCCTGATTAAAATTTTCTATTGAAAAGAGGGGCTTTTGCTCCTCAATAGAAGGTAGTTTACTATTATCAATATCAACTGTATTTCCTATCAAACCGGTTAATTCAGGCTGCACATAACTTTCTCCGTAGAGGTGAATGTGATAAATGCCAGTATCGTAATGGTGCTTTTTTAGTTCAATCTGTACCTGATAACTGCCGTCGGTATTTTTAGTGGCAGGATACCATATCAAGTCATCTTGTCCGTTTTTATCTGACCATACTGGAACAAGAACTTTATGGATAGTATTTGGTAGATTATGGATGGAAATACTTGCTATTCCTGTTTCAGGGAAAGTTACTTGAATACTGGGATTTGGTTTTTCCAGTTGAAAGGTGGAGATATGTAAGAGTTCCATTTTTCCCTGTCTATTTTCATAAGTATGAATATGATAGATTCCGTACCCTTTGTGATTAGTTAGAGCTATTTCTGTGACGGTCTGACTAGCAGTATACCATTTTAAATCATCTTGTCCTTTATCGTCCGACCAAATAGCATGGTAGATGTTGGTACCAGTTTGGTCTTTATTGCGATTGAAATGGATGAGGGCAGTTTGTCCTTTTATATCAGTAGTAAGTGTCGCTTTAGGTTTTTCTAAATAACAGTGTGTTTGGTGAGCAAGAACCATTTTTCCTGCTAGATTTATATAGGTGTGAACATGATAGGTTCCATAATTTTTGTGGTTGTTAAGAGAGATTTCAGTGCTGTTTTGCCCTGCAGTATACCATTTTAGGTCGTCCTGTCCATTTTCATCGGACCATACAGCATGGAACATAGAATAGGATTGTTGAATTTTCAATGGTTTCCAACTGATAGTAGCTAAATCTTCAGACACCTTTAGCGAAAAATGATTAGCTTGTATCATGGAAGATAAATTCGATGCATCGTTGGTTATTTCATTTGCTGAAATTTTGGTGTTAATAAACAAGATGCTCAATATAATAGCTGAAAAAAATAATATTTTTTTACATTGTTTCATAATTCTCCTTTGTGATGAATAGATTTTTAAATAGGGTGCTTTCAATAAAAGGGATATAAAAAACACTCATTTTATTATTCGTATTTAAATATTTATTTACATTAATAGTGGAGTATTTTTTATAAATTTGATATAATAGGTATAAGGAATTTTAGAGATAGATGATTCTAATCTATAATAAAATAGGGTGATTTTATGAATAAAAAAATAATTATAGCTATTGTTGTCGTTGTTTTATTGTCAGTAATTTTATATAAGCCAATTCAAAGTTTTTACTATAAAATGAATGAGAATAATAGTAAAAATTCTCAAACAGTAACCAGTACTGTAGAAAGTACAAAAAAATCTTCCTCTTCCTCTTCCTCATCGTCGTCTACATCTTCCACTCCTTCCACTCCTTCTACCTCATCTGATTCAGCAGCTACAATTACATCTCTTTGGAATGCTGATAAGCAGTCACAATTAGCAACTTTTATGGTTGATTGGGGAAATAGAATGGGACAACCTGGTTACAGGAGACTAACGAAAGATTCCGATGTTGATTTTATCCGTTTTGTCAATAACAATCATGTTGTTGTCAATACAGACTCTAAAGATAATGGACAAGAATTTAAATCTGTAGAATGGTCTATAAATGGTGAGGGGAACTCTGAGTACAATATAGTAGATTCTTATATTTGGTATAGTGGTCATGTGGGAGTTAATTTTTATTTATTTGCTATTCATAATGGCCAGCCTGTGGTCTTAGTATCTAATCAAACACAAGGAAATGAACGAAATGCTTTATATGTATGGCCAAGTGAAAATGCTGAGCTACAAAATAAGTTTGCTGAAATTGTTAATTCTTAAAATAATTAGTGAAGGAAACATGTGAGTTTTGCATGTTTCTTTTCTTATGAATAAATTACTTTTTTATTTTAAAGAGACTCATAAATTTTTAGGTTTAAGATAGAATAAAACGAACAATTATGGTATAATTTAGTTGAATAATTCGTAAATGGAGTAACTCATGAAACTTTTAGTTGTTGGTTCAGGTGGACGTGAACATGCTATTGCAAAAAAGTTATTAGAATCATCTCAGGTGGAGACAGTCTTTGTTGCTCCGGGGAATGATGGTATGTTGTTAGATAATCTACAACTAGTCCCTATTGAAATTTCTGATCATACTTCTTTGATTGATTTTGCTAGAAAAAATGAAATTGCTTGGACATTTATAGGTCCAGACGATGCATTGGCAGCTGGTATTGTTGATGATTTTACGGTGGCAGGTTTAAAAGCTTTTGGCCCGACAAAATTAGCTTCGGAATTAGAATGGTCAAAAGATTTTGCGAAGTCCATCATGTCTAAGTACAATATCCCTACTGCTGATTATGAAACATTTACCGATTTTGAATTGGCTAAGTCTTATATCTTAGAAAAAGGCGCTCCTATTGTTATTAAAGCAGATGGATTGGCTCTTGGGAAAGGCGTTGTTGTTGCCGAGACAACTGAACAAGCTATTGAAGCAACGCAAGAAATGTTGCTAGAAAATAAATTTGGCCATTCGGGTGCTCGCGTCGTTATTGAAGAATTTTTAGAGGGTGAAGAGTTTTCACTATTTGCTTTTGCAAATGGAGAAACTTTCTATATTATGCCTACGGCTCAGGATCATAAGCGAGCCTTTGATGGAGACAAAGGACCCAATACAGGCGGTATGGGTGCCTATTCACCTGTTCCACATTTACCAGAGTCAGTGGTGACAGAATCTATTGAAACAATTATCAAACCGATATTGTCTGCTATGAAAAAAGAAGGAAGACCTTATACAGGCGTCCTTTATGCAGGTCTTATCTTGACAAAATCAGGACCTAAGGTGATTGAATTTAATGCTCGCTTTGGAGACCCTGAAACTCAAGTTATTTTACCACGCTTACAGTCGGATTTTGCTCAAAATATTTCAGATATTTTGGATAATATTCCAACAGAAATGAAATGGCAAGAAAAAGGCGTGACTTTAGGAGTTGTTGTGGCTAGCGAAGGTTATCCATTAGCCTATGAAAAGGGCATTCGTCTGCCAGAGAAAACCAGTGGTGATATCCTTACTTATTATGCTGGCGCAAAGTATGATGCTAAGAAGAATTTACTGTCAAATGGAGGTCGAGTATATATGCTTGTGACGACTAAAGAATCGGTAGCTAAATGTCAAGAAACTCTATATAAGACATTAGAAGAGCAACAAACCGAAGGTTTATTTTACAGAAGAGATATCGGGAGTAAAGCACTATGAAACCAGTAGTTTCAATCATAATGGGTTCCAAGTCTGATTGGGAAACCATGAAAAAAACCGCCCAAGTCTTAGATAAGTTCGGAGTGGCTTATGAGAAAAAAGTTGTTTCTGCTCATCGCACACCAGACCTCATGTTCAAACACGCAGAAGAAGCACGTGCACGCGGTATCAAAGTTATTATCGCTGGAGCAGGTGGGGCAGCACATTTACCAGGAATGGTAGCATCAAAAACAACCCTTCCTGTTATTGGTGTGCCTGTCAAATCCAGAGCTCTAAGCGGAGTAGACTCGCTTTATTCAATCGTACAAATGCCAGGTGGTGTTCCAGTAGCTACCATGGCTATTGGAGAGGCTGGTGCAACCAATGCTGCATTGATGGCACTACGAATTTTATCCATAGAAGACGAAGTGATTGAAAAAGCATTGACCAACTATGTCGAAGAACAAGCACAAATTGCGGAGGCTTCTACAGATGAGCTTAATTAAAACAATTGGAATTATCGGTGGTGGACAACTGGGACAGATGATGGCTATTTCAGCTATTTATCGTGGCTATCGTGTGGTGACGTTAGACCCATCAGCAGACTGTCCAGCTTCTAGAGTGAGTGAAGTGATTGTAGCATCATATGATGATGTGGATGCTCTTCGTGAATTGGCAGATAGATGTGATGTCCTGACTTACGAATTTGAAAACGTTGATGCGGATAGTTTGGACGCTGTGATTAAAGAAGGGCAACTTCCTCAAGGTACAGATTTACTCAGAATTTCACAGAATCGTATTACTGAAAAAGATTTTCTCTCAAAAAAAGCAGGTGTCTCTGTTGCACCTTATCATGTTATCCGTACAGAATCTGATTTGAGCCAGATTAATTTTTTAAAAAAATATGTCTTAAAAACGGTAACAGGTGGCTATGACGGTCATGGTCAGGTTGTCATAACATCTCCGTCAGATTTAGAAGAAGCTAAAAAATTGGTTCAGACATCAGAATGTGTGTTGGAAGAGTTTGTTTCCTTTGATTTAGAAATTTCAGTCATTGTCTCAGGGAATGGAAAAGAATTTACAGTCTTTCCAGTGCAAGAAAATATTCACAGAAATAATATCTTATCAAAAACCATTGTTCCTGCTAGAATTTCAGACCAACTTGCTCAAAAAGCTCAAGAAATGGCTTTAAAAATAGCAGAGCAACTGCACTTATCTGGAACCTTGTGTGTGGAAATGTTTGTAGCAGGTGAAGAGATTATTGTCAATGAAATTGCACCACGCCCACATAACTCTGGACATTATAGTATTGAGGCATGTAATTTTTCGCAGTTTGACACGCATATCTTGGGTGTTTTGGGTCAACCTTTGCCACCAATTCATCTCCATGCCCCAGCAGTCATGCTTAATGTCCTTGGACAGCACATGGAATCCGCACAAGCCTTTGTTCAAGAAAATCCTACCGCCTACCTTCATTTATATGGTAAACTAGAAGCGAAGCAAAATCGTAAAATGGGTCATGTGACCCTGTTTGGGGATGCGGAAGAGTTTTCAGTAAACAATCAAAATTGATGGGAAAATATGTTATGGTTGAAATTGTAATTGATTTAACTGCTATCCAATTCTTGGATTCAGATAGGCCTCTCTTTGACGGAAAAGAACTACTATTGAGTAGTAAAAATTTTATTTTTGCAAAAAATGGTTCTGGGAAATCTACATTAAGTAATGCTATAGCTAATCAAAAAAATGAAGAGTTTGATGTACAGATTTTCAAAGGATTTGACGGAATAATTGGAGAAAAAGATAACTTTGATGCATTTTCTTTAGCAGTTGATGCTGGAGAAAAAGAGGCTGAGATTCGACAGTTAGAAAAGCAATTAAATCAAAAAAGGGTTGAGAGATTACAATCTGAGAAGAAGATTTCTAAACCAATAGATGAAGATGAAAATCTTTTTAGCAAACTAGAGAAATCTAAAGCTTCTCGTGTTACTCAGGAGTCCAAATTAGATAAGTTTTATACTAATTCTGCCAGAGATATTGCTAATTCTACTAATCCTAATTTGGTTAAAAATGCTAGAACCTATAATAAAAAATCTTTTAAGGAGGAAATTAAAGAATCAAAAACTAAGGAGTTGTTACAAGATGTTGAAATTACTCAGCTACATGAGATATTGGAGTCTAGTTCATATGATATTACTAGTCCGAGCTTTAAAAATATAGACTTACTTAAATATTTAACTTCAGTAAATGAAATATTATCTAGTAAAGTTGAAGAACATATCACGATTAGACGATTGGATAACCAACAGAAGATAAATTTTGCAGAAAATGGTTTGCATATCCATGATAAAGGAGATGTCTGTTCTTTTTGTGGGAATAAAATTTCAGATGAGATTTTTGAAGAGTTGGAAAGCTATTTCTCAGTTGATGAAGTTAAAATACTCCAAGATAGAATTGGTAAAGGAAAATTAGCGATTCAAAAACAGCTTGAGACTTTGGAAACACTTCAAATATCTGCAAGAAATTTTTATCCTAATCTTATTGACAAAGCGGAGAGTGAAATTAATGATATAGAAAGGGCGAAACAAAGTCAGAAAGAATTTCTAGATAAACTTTATTCTGTACTTGAGAATAAAGAAAGAAACCTTTTTTTGGAAAGTGAAATACTAGATATTGCTGTTCCAAATGATATTGATTTTACTCAATTAAATAAGCTAATAGAAGAAAATAATCAATTTTCATCTAATTTAGAAGTTGAAAAAGACAAAGCCAGAAAGAACTTAAGACTTCATAAAATAAAAAAGATATTGGAAGACTTCCAATATGATATAGAAATAGCAGAGTTAAATCATTTGATAGCCCAACAGTCGGAAAGACAAAAAGAATTCGATAATGAAGAAAATAGTTTTAAAGTGTTCAGTCAAGAAATAGATAGTTTAGAAAAAACTATAGAAGGTCTCAAACCAAAAGCTGAAAAACAAGCGATAGAGCGAATTAATAAGAAGTTGAGACTGAAGGTGAGTTGGCAATTAGATTTTTACGAGAACGAAGAATCTGGGTACTATTTAGTTAAAGAAGGAAATAGAACAAGAAGTGTAAAGAAGTTATCTACAGGTGAAAAGAATATTATTGCTTTTTTATATTTCATTGAAAAACTAGAAGAAATACGAGAAAATCAGGATAGAAAATCCAAGCTAATTGTATTTGATGATCCGATGAGTTCAAATGACGATACCATGCAGTATCTTATTATTTGTGAGTTACAACGATTATATCAGGGAAAAGAACAAAACAAATTTGATGTAAATAAAGATATTATAGTTATTCTAACTCATAATGTCCATTTTTATTTAAATGTGCAACCTCATGGAAGTTTCAAAGATGAGAAGGGTAGAACAAAGTATGATAAAAATAATTTTTATAGAATTGACAACCATAAATTTGTACAAGTACTGAGTGAAAAAGAAGATTTTAAAACAAGTTATGAGGCGCTGTGGATCGAATTAAAGAATTTGTACGAATGTGGACATGAAAATTCAATGCTCAATTCTATGAGAAGAATAATAGAAACTTACATGCAGTTTAATTGTTTGAAGCAGGAAGATTTTTATAGAGGTAATGAGCAATATTTAAAACTATTTAATGTTCATTCACACTCAATTGAGACTTACTCAGCAGAAACTTTTACAGAAAATAAAGAAGATATGAAAAAATTATTCTATCAGATTTTTAAGGATAATGGTTGTGAAAATCATTTTAACAAATATTGGACTATTGAAAGTAAGTAAAAATTTTCTTGGTCAGTTGTTAGAGCTACATCATTGGAGGATATAGTCAAAAAATATAGAAGATTTAAGAAGGTAATTGATAAGCTATTAACATATTGGGTGGTCATACTGACGATAATCTAGTTTAAATCTGATGAATGGTTTCACTTAAAGTAGAAGACAGTGGAATAAGTATAAAAGGAATGTAAAAGTGAAGATAACCTATACAGAGTATAAGAATAAAGCGAACTTTAATAAAACAAATGCACAAAATTTTAAGAGTTTGATTTCAAAGTTAACAACAGTAGGCCCAAATGCGATAAATGTTACTAAAATGGAGTATATTTTGAATGCTGTTAAGGTTGGGATGGGACAATATTCCCCTAATAATCTTGTGAGAAAGGGACAAGCATTTCTAACATATTATGAAGATTTCTTTGATGTTGGAAATTTTCTTCAAGCGGAGAGTTTTAGTGAACCACAAGCATATGCGTATGATCCTACATATATCGCTCAATTTTCAAATATTATAGGAAAAATACATACTAATATCATGTTTAAAAGGTTGTCTGGTGGTATCATAACGTTTAATTACGAAGGATGGGCTAAAATGAATAGCAAGACTTTAACAGGCAGTAGACCTGATTTAGTTGGAGTGGATAGAAACAATAAATACTTTTCGTTAGAATCAAAAGGATGGAAGAAGAACAAAGGTAATCCAGCTAAATTTAAAGCGGTACAACAAGCATTATCAGTAAATATAGGACAAGTTTCTAGTATAGCGGTAGTGTCATCAAATCTTTTTGATAAAATAGATATTGATTATATTGACCCTCCGGTTGATGGAGTGCCAGAAGGTATTAGTCTAGATGGTTTAGTTACTAAATATTATGAAATTTGGCAATCACAAGTTCTGGATGATCCTCTTGTTGAAAAAATAGGTAAAATCGAATTTATCATGTTTGATTATATAGTTTTTCTTAATGAATACCATTTACTAGGCATTGATAAACGACATTTAAATACAGACCATTACAATAAAGTTGAATTTTATGAATACGAACAAAGAGAGGGAGAGAGTTATATTGACTCGGATGGAATAGGAGTTTTTAAATGGGAAAATACAGAAGAGTTATTATTTAATCGATTAAGGAGAAAAAAATGATTGAACGTTATTCCCGCCCTGAGATGGCGAACATCTGGAGCGAAGAAAACAAGTACCGTGCTTGGTTAGAAGTTGAGATTCTAGCTGACGAGGCATGGGCTGAGTTGGGGGAAATCCCTGAAGAAGATGTGGCTAAAATTCGTGAAAAGGCTGATTTTAATATTGACCGTATTTTAGAAATTGAAGAAGAAACACGTCATGATGTGGTTGCCTTTACACGTGCAGTATCAGAGACGCTCGGTGAAGAACGCAAATGGGTTCACTATGGTTTGACATCAACAGACGTTGTAGATACAGCCTATGGTTACCTTTACAAGCAAGCTAATGACATTATCCGTCGTGACCTTGCTAATTTCACAGAGATTGTTGCCAATAAGGCGCGTGAACACAAAATGACCATCATGATGGGACGTACACATGGTGTTCATGCTGAGCCAACAACATTTGGTTTGAAGTTAGCAACTTGGTATAGTGAGATGAAACGGAATGTTGAGCGTTTTGAGAGAGTCGCTGCGGGTGTAGAAGCTGGTAAAATCTCAGGTGCCGTGGGGAACTTTGCCAATATTCCACCATTTGTTGAAGAATATGTATGTGGTAAATTAGGCATCAGACCACAAGAAATTTCTACCCAAGTACTTCCACGTGATTTACATGCTGAGTACTTTGCTGTGTTAGCATGTATTGCGACATCTATCGAGCGGATGGCAACAGAGATTCGTGGTTTGCAAAAATCAGAACAACGTGAAGTCGAAGAATTTTTTGCTAAAGGGCAAAAAGGAAGCTCTGCTATGCCACATAAACGCAATCCAATTGGTTCGGAAAACATGACTGGGCTAGCTCGTGTTGTTCGTGGACATATGGTAACAGCTTATGAAAATGTTGCCCTTTGGCATGAGCGCGACATTTCCCATTCATCAGCAGAACGCATCATTACACCAGATACGACCATCTTAATTGACTATATGTTGAATCGTTTTGGTAATATCGTCAAAAACTTAACGGTATTTCCAGAGAATATGCTACGCAATATGGACTCTACCTTTGGACTAATCTTTAGTCAACGTGTGATGTTGAAACTGATTGAAAAAGGGATGACCCGTGAGCAAGCCTATGATTTGGTTCAACCTAAAACAGCTTATTCTTGGGATAACCAAGTTGATTTCAAACCTCTACTTGAAGCAGATAAAGAAGTGACTTCACGATTGACTCAAGAAGAGATTGATGAGTTGTTTAATCCAGTTTACTACACAAAACGTGTGGATGATATTTTTAGCCGTGTAGGTTTAGAGTAAATTTGTAGATTTCAACAGTCTCCAAAAAAAGAAATTGTAAGAATATTTATTAAAAAAAAACAAGCTCAGAGCATCTGCCCTAAGCTTGTTTTTTTAATATTCGCGATTAGAAGATATAAATTTAATCTTGAAGAAGTCGCCTCTCTTATAAGTTTCGCTATATTCAAGAACTTGTCCTGTATTTTCCAGCCTTGTCACTTTCACCTGATGAACAGTTGGGAAATTTGTATCAATTTTTAGAGTTTCAGCAATAGCCTTTGGTGTTGGAAAGACTATTTCATTGATTTCTTCAAACGGTTCATCATTCATGTGGATATGATAATCCAATTTAAAGCGAGTATAGATGGAACTATAATAGTTTAAATCTGGATAGTTGGGGTTGATATATTGTTCAGGAATATAGGTTTGATGATAAATATAGATTTTATCACTAGTTTTTCGGATACGATCAACTTTATAGTAGAATTGAGTTGGTGCCAATTCTAATTTATCTAGTATTCGCAAATCGTTGCCACGTTTAATAGATAAAACGCTCACCTTGTCTTTTTGGATAGGAAATGTTTCAACGTCTGAAAATTCTACTAGTTTGTGTTTTCTAGCACGTGAAACAAATGTTCCTTTTCCTTGTTGACGAATAATGTATCCATCAGCAGCTAATTCATTCAAAGCACGAACGACAGTAATAGAGCTAACATTGAACATTTTAATTAACTCAGCTTCTGTATAAAATTTATCGCCGTTCTCAAAGCCTCCAGAAATGATTTGTTGCTTTAATTCATCTTTAATCTGTTGATACTTAGGAATAGCCATTGTATTTCACCTCTCTTTTTTTATCCCTCTCTATTAAGATTTTAACATATTTTTTAAAAAAATGTTGACATTTATACAAAAATTTATTATATTAATAATATAAAATATGAAAAGGTTTACAAACGGAGAGGAAATGAGATGGCAAGATTTAAAATTGGTCATTCTTTCTGCCTAGATGGTCAAGATTTTAAAATTTTATCAGGGGCTATTCATTACTTCAGAATTCAACCTGAAGATTGGTATCACTCATTATATAATTTAAAAGCTCTTGGTTTTAATACGGTTGAAACTTATGTTCCTTGGAACATGCATGAACCTCAAAAAGGGCAATTTGACTTTAAGGGTATTTTAGATATTGAAAAGTTTTTGCAACTCGCTCAAGATTTGGGATTATATGCTATTGTGCGTCCCTCGCCTTTCATTTGTGCAGAATGGGAATTTGGAGGTCAACCCGCTTGGCTTTTGAACGAGAAGATGCGGATTCGCTCATCAGATCCTTCTTATCTAGAAGCGCTTGCGGAGTATTATGATGAATTGCTTCCTAGATTGGTTCCAAGACTTTTGGACAATGGTGGCAATATTCTTATGATGCAGGTGGAAAATGAATATGGTTCTTACGGAGAAGACAAAGCCTATCTACGAGCAGTAAAAAAACAATTATTGGATAGAGGCGTTACTTGTCCACTCTTTACATCAGATGGACCGTGGCGAGCAACGCTGAGAGCAGGGACTCTGATTGAAGACGATGTATTTGTGACAGGAAATTTTGGGTCTAAGGCCGCTTATAATTTTGGTCAGATGCAAGAATTCTTTGATGAGTACGACAAGAAATGGCCACTTATGTGTATGGAATTCTGGGACGGTTGGTTTAATCGTTGGAAAGAACCTATTATTACCAGAGATCCAGAAGAGTTGGCTGAAGCTGTTCATGAAGTTCTAGAACTTGGCTCCATTAATCTTTATATGTTTCATGGAGGAACGAACTTTGGATTTATGAACGGTTGTTCTGCACGTGGAACGATTGATTTACCACAAGTAACTTCTTATGATTATGACGCTCTCTTAAATGAAGCTGGAAATCCTACAGAAAAGTATTATGCCGTTCAAAAAATGATGAAAACCTACTATCCGGAATATACTCAAATGGAACCGCTGATAAAAGAAACAAGGGTACAAAATGATATTCCTTTAAGCCAGCAAGTTAGTTTGTTTGAGACGTTGGATAGTTTATCAGATCCAATAGAGAGTCTCTATCCAATGAGTATGGAAGAGCTTGGTCAAAATGTTGGCTATCTTCTGTACCAAATAGAAACAGAATGGGATGCGAATGAAGAAAAGATCCGCATTATTGATGGACGAGATCGAGTACAACTTTTTATAGATAAACAACATGTCACAACTCAATATCAAACGGATATTGGACAGGATATTTTCGTTGCTGGTCAGAAAAAGGAAAAACATCAGTTAGATATTTTAGTAGAAAATATGGGACGAGTGAATTATGGTCACAAATTTTTAGCAGATACTCAACGGAAAGGAATTCGAACAGGGGTTTGCAAAGATTTACATTTTTTACTTAATTGGAAACAGTATCCTTTACCACTAGATAATCCAGAAAAAATTGATTTTTCTAAACAATGGTATGAAGGTCAACCTGCTTTTTATGCTTTTGACTTTGAAGTTGAAACAGCAAGTGACACTTATCTTGATTTATCAGGTTTTGGAAAAGGAATCGCCTTTGTGAATAATGTAAACATTGGTCGTTTTTGGAAAGTTGGTCCAACTTTATCTCTCTATGTTCCACATAGCTTGTTAAAAGAAGGGTCCAATCGAATTATTATTTTTGAAACTGAAGGAGAATATAAAAACTCCATTAGCTTAGTTAGTCAACCAACATTTAAAACAATAAAGGGGGAAAACTTATGACAATCATAGGTAATCGTATAGATGGACGTCTGATACATGGACAAGTAGCAAATTTATGGGCAACTAAACTAGGAATTTCTCGTATCATGGTAGTGGATGATGAAGTAGCAGAAAATGCTATTGAAAAAAGTGGTTTAAAATTAGCCACCCCACCCGGTGTGAAATTAAGTGTGTTACCTGTAGCTAGGGCAGCAGAAAATATCTTAGCTGGTAAGTATGATAGTCAGCGTCTCTTTATTGTAGCACGCAAGCCAGACCGTTTTTTGAAATTGGTAGAAGCCGGTGTTTCGATTGATGTCTTGAATGTAGGCAATATGTCGCAAACACCAGAAACTCACTCTATTACTCGCTCTATCAATGTTGTGGATGAAGATGTAGAAGTATTCAAAAAACTACATGACAAAGGCGTGAAATTAACTGCTCAAATGGTTCCCAACGATCCTGTTGAGAACTTCATGGATTTATTAAAATAAGAAAAAATTTTAGGAGGACATTGTTATGATACAATGGTGGCAAATTCTTTTGCTTACGCTTTATTCAGCGTATCAAATATTAGACGAATTAACTATTAACTCGTCTGCAGGATCTCCGGTCTTTGCAGGATTCATTACTGGATTAGTAATGGGAGATATGAAGGCGGGCTTACTGATTGGTGGTAGCTTACAATTAGTAGTTCTTGGAGTAGGAACTTTTGGAGGAGCTTCTCGGATTGACGCAACTTCTGGTGCAGTATTAGCAACAGCTTTTTCGGTGGCTGTAGGTATGAAACCTGAACTGGCTATTTCTTCAATCGCAGTTCCAGTGGCAGCACTTCTTGTCTATACTGATGTTTTAGGACGCTTCTCTACTACTTTCTTTGCACATCGTGTCGATGCAGCTATTGAACGATTTGATTACAAAGGAATTGAACGTAATTATCTTTTAGGTGCTCTTCCTTGGGCATTGTCACGTGCACTTCCAGTATTTCTTGCGTTAGCACTTGGTGGTGGAGCTGTAGATGTTTTCACAAAATGGATTTCAACTAATGCACAATGGTTGGCAGATGGCTTAATTTTGGCTGGAAAGATGCTTCCAGGTGTCGGTTTTGCAATTTTACTTCGCTATCTTCCAGTTAAGAAAAACCTTCATTATTTAGGAATGGGATTCGTTATTACAGCAATATTGAAAGTTCTTTTCGATTATATCTCTACACTAGCAGGTGGTGTCGGAACTGTTAAAAAAGTAGCAGAAGCTTTAGGAGGTGCTAAGTTTGAAGGACTTCCAATGATTGGGATTGCAGTAATAGGATTCGGTTTAGCTGCTATTAGTTATAAAAATGCAACAAACAGACAGGTAGTCACTGTTACAGCTAATGAAGAAAGCGGGGAGATTGATGATGACGAACTCTAAGTATAAGTTAACAAAAGAAGATTTTAAGCAAATTAACCGTCGTAGTTTATTTACTTTTCAATGGGGATGGAACTATGAGCGGATGCAAGCATCAGGCTATCTTTATATGATTTTGCCACAATTAAGAAAATTGTACGGTGATGGAACTCCAGAACTGAAAGAAATAATGAAAACTCACACACAGTTTTTCAATACTTCTAATTTCTTCCATACTCTAATCACAGGTATTGATTTGGCTCTTGAAGAAAAAGAAGGGATTGAATCTAAAAATGCTGTTATGAGTATAAAGACCGGTTTAATGGGACCTTTTGCCGCAATCGGTGATGCATTGTTTGGTTCAACTGTACCTGCAATTATGGGGGGTGTAGCAGCAGGACTAGCTCAAAACGGAAATCCTGCAGGGATTTTTCTCTGGGTATTTGTAAGTGCTTTTGTTATCAACTCATTTCGTTGGCTACAATTGGAATTTGCTCATAAACAAGGGGTAAATTTAGTTACAACCATGCAGGATAGACTCTCAGCATTAACAGATGCAGCTTCTGTATTGGGGGTATTCATGGTTGGTGCTTTAGTGGCAAATATGATTAACTTCAAATTTACTTTTGCTCAAAATTTTGGTGGTGTAACATTTAATCTTCAAGAAACTTTAGATAAAATCTTCCCACGTTTGGTTCCAGCTTTATTTACCGGGCTTATTTACTACTTACTTGGTAGAAAGGGCATGAATTCTACTAAAGCAATTTTTATAGTGATTGCAATTGCTATAGGAATATCTGCTTTTTCATTCTTTACTAAAATCCCAGTTTTGGGCGTATAAAAAAGGAGAAACATGTCTAAACAATTATTACTCGTTAGCCATGGTCGCTTTTGTGAAGAGTTAAAAAATACAGCAGAGATGATTATGGGTCCCCAAGAAAATATTCATGCTGTTCCTCTTTTACCAGAAGAAGGACCAGAGGAGTTTTCTAAGAAATTTTTGGATACAGTTCAAGATCTAGATGACTATCTCGTCTTTTCAGATCTTTTAGGTGGAACACCATGCAATGTTATTAGTCGTTTCATTCTAGAAGGTAAGGAAATTGAGCTTTATGCAGGGATGAATTTACCAATGGTCATAGAGTTTATCAATGCTTCCTTGATTGGTTCAGAAGTGAATTATGTGGAACAATCGCGCACTGCTATTGTTAAAGTGAACGATGTTTTGTCTGAACTGGTAGAGGATGAGGATTGATAAAAGATTTTGGCGATAGTATCATTATTTGAAATAATAGCTACTTTCTTTTGACTGATATATCTGAATGTTATTCGTCAGTAAAGTGGTCATAAAAGTATCGTGACATACGATTAGGAGAGTGGGAGATGTTCCACTCTTTTAATCTATAATGTGTTCATTTGTTATTGATATAGAAGAATGCCTTAGATAGTGATTTGTTTAATTAAAGATTGTAAACTATTTTATATAGGAAAAGGAAAAATAGTATGATGTTAAATTATAGTGAGGAAACATTAGTTGAATTAGGAGCTATTCATACTGCTAGAGAAATTTACCAGCAACCAGAAGTCTGGCAAGAAGCATTTGACAGCTACAAAAAAAGAGAAGAAGAAATTCATTCATTTTTAAATAAAATTGAAGAAGCACATACATATGTGAAATTGATTTTTACTGGAGCGGGTTCTTCAGCATATGTAGGAGATGCTTTGGTTCCGTATTTTAAAAAGATATATGACGAGCGTCAATGGAATATTAATGCGATAGCTACAACAGATTTAGTTGCTGATCCAAACGCGTACTTACACAAAGAAGTTCCAACAGTATTGGTCTCTTTTGCACGAAGTGGGAATTCACCTGAGAGTGTTGCAGCAGTGGATCTTGCAAAAAAAATAGTTGATAACCTGTATCAAGTGACTATTACTTGTGCAGCTGAAGGGAAATTAGCCCAACAAGCTAAAGATGATGAACGAAATTTACTTTTGCTTCAACCTTCTGCTTCAAATGATGTTGGTTTTGCAATGACTTCTAGTTTTAGTTCTATGATGCTGACAGCTCTGTTAGTCTTTGATAAAAAGTCAATTGAGGAGAAAGAGTCAAGAGTTTCAGGGCTTATTTCTTTGACTCAAGAAGTATTGAAACAGGCATCTGACATTCAAGAATTGGTGGATATAGATTATAACCGTGTTATTTATCTGGGAGCAGGACCTTTCTTTGGCTTGGCGCACGAAGCTCAGTTGAAAATCCTTGAGTTGACAGCAGGACAAATTGCAACAATGTATGAAAGCCCTGTTGGTTTCCGTCATGGACCAAAATCATTGATTGATCCAGATACAATTGTTTTGTTATTTGGCTCTACAGATACTTATACTAAACTTTATGATTTGGATTTGTTGCGTGAGGTGGCGGGAGATCAGATTGCACGTAAAACGGTTTATATCACACATCAAAAAGAAAATATTGATACTGTTAAGGAAGTAGAGTTATCTGGTGAAGTTCTGGCGGATGATGTTTATCGTGTTTTCCCATATATTGTTTACGCTCAGCTGTTTGCTTTGTTGACTTCTCTGAAAGTAAAAAATCGTCCAGATACTCCGTCCCCTACAGGAACTGTAAACCGTGTTGTTCAAGGTGTTGTGATTCACCCATTTATAGAGATAGAGGAGAAAAACTAATGGAAAAATTAAAAATCAGTCATGGAAAGGTTGCTCACTTAAAAAATTTATCAAATGAGCAAGGAATTATTGGTGCCTTGGCTATTGACCAAAGAGGCTCATTGAAAAAAATGTTGGCAAGTGGAGAACACGCACTTTCTGGGGATCAAGCCTTGATTCAATTCAAAGAATTGATATCCAGCCAGTTGACACCGAAAGCTAGCTCTATTTTATTGGATCCAGAGTATGGAATTTCAGCTAGTAAGTTACGTTCCAAAGATTGTGGATTGATTGTTGCTTATGAGAAGACAGGATATGATGCATCATCAGAAGGACGTCTACCAGATTTGTTACCTAATTGGTCAGCCAAACGAGTGAAAGAGCTAGGAGGGGATGCAGTAAAGGTTTTAATTTATTATGATATTGATGATAGTACAGAAATCAATGATATAAAACATGCTTGGGTGGAGCGAGTTGGTAGCGAGTGCCTAGCAGAAGATATTCCATTCTTTCTTGAAATTTTAACTTACGATGCAAAAAGTACTAGCGTATTGGATGCAGATTATGCTAAACTAAAACCACATAAGGTAAATGAAGCAATGAAGTTGTTTTCTAACCCTCGCTATCATGTTGATGTATTGAAAGTGGAAGTACCAGTTAATATGAATTTTGTCCAAGGCTATACAAAAGAAGGTGTAGACCCAGTTTATACTGTGGAGGAAGCTAAATCATTCTTTAAAGAACAGTCTGAAGCAACTTATCTTCCATTTATCTTTCTCAGTGCAGGTGTGAGTGCAGAGCTTTTCCAAGAAACTTTAAAGCTAGCACATGAATCAGAGTCACAATTTAACGGGGTACTTTGTGGACGAGCTACTTGGAAGGAAGCTGTCACTATTTTTGCTAATCAAGGAATTGAAGCGGCTAAATCATGGCTTGATACAGAAGGATGTCAAAATATTGAAAATCTGAATCAAGTTTTGAGTGAGACAGCAGTTTCTTGGGTAAATAAAATTGATCTTCCTTTTGAAGATCGCAAATGGCAGGTTCGAGACTTTTAAATTATAGATAGGGGTTTGCATGAAAACGTATAAAGAAAACTCTTTTGGAAGTATAAATGGGCAGGACGTTTTAGCCTATACTTTTGAAAATGAAATAGGCTATCAATTAAAAGTAATGAATTATGGTGCTACGATATTAGAATATGTAACACCAGATAAAAAGGGAAATTTCACAAATATTGTTCTTGGTTTTGAAAAATTTGAGTCTTATCCAGACAACAGCCCTAAATATGGTGCTAGTATTGGCCCTGTTGCAGGTCGTATTGCAGGAGCTACTTTTGAGTTAAATGGTTTATCCTATCAGCTTGAGCAAAACAATGGAAGAAACTGCAATCACAGTGGTTCGACAGGTTGGGATAGTGCTCTCTTTCAAGTGGAAACTGTGAGCAATCAAGGAATAACTTTTTATACGGAACGTTCAGATGGTGCGGGAGGTTTTCCTGCAAATCTCAAAATCTGGATATCTTATGTCTTAACAGAAAAAGGACAGGTGAAGGTATCCTACGTAATTGAAACGGATCAAGACACTTTAGTCAATCCAACCAATCATAGTTATTTCAATCTAACTGGTGACTGGAACACTCCTATTGACCAACATATGTTTCAACTAAATAATGAAGGAGTTTACTCAATCGCTGCGGATGGGGTTCCTTCAAAAACAATTGATAAAGAAGCTTCTTTTGCACAAAAGTTACGCCAAGGGGTTCTTTTAAAGGATTTATTTGAATCAGATGATGAACAAATTCGCTTGGTGTCAGGATTGGATCATCCGTTTGAATTGAAAAAAGATTGTGAAAATGCAACCACACTTTTTGAGGAAAAATCAGGTCGTCTCCTTACTGTTCAGACAGATGCCCCTTGTTTAGTAGTGTATTCAGCTAACTTCTTAGATGAAAAGGTAAAATTAAATGGTCAAACCATGAAACGACATAATGGTTTGGCGCTAGAGACTCAAGCCTTGCCAGATGCTATCCATAGCGATCAAAAAGAAAGTGTTATTTTAAAAGCTAATCAAATATTTAAGAGTCAAACTATTTATCATGCCGTAGTTAAAGAATAAGATAGATAAAATTTTTTAGACGATGGAGAGATTAGTGAAAAAAATTATTTAGAAATAGTTTTTCTTTAAGTAAATTTTAAGTTAGGAGCGTTATACTGATTTCATCAAATAAAGACCTCCTAACTTTATTTGGTGTAGCTGTCGGATAGACAGCGAATCCTAAACTTTTTCATAATAATCTCCCAAAAGGCTGCCCAATCAGGCAGTCTTTTTTATAGAAAAAATATATTTTTAGAAGAATAATGCACAAAAATTTGTTATACTAAATAGTAAGATATTATATGGAGAACAGAGATGAATGAAACACAACCACTATATACTGCTGAAACAACAATGACGCTAGATATTTATAAAAAATCAGCTTTAGCGTTATCTAAAAAGAAGCTGTGTAGATTGTTGATTGCTATAGGACTTATGTTTGTCGGATTATCCCTCACATTGATAAGAACTGATCAACTAATATTAGGTTTGATTTCTTTAATCCTCAGTGTTATTTTTCCGATACTAATCTATTATTCTTCTATAAGAGATATAAAAAAACAATACAAGTATTCAAAAATAATTGCGGGGAAAACCTATTACTATCAATTTTATGAAGATAATACAGTTATTACGCTTTCAAGTTCAACTGCAACAATAGCTTATGAAGAATTCTATCAAGTCGTTTTAACGCCTGAAGCCATTTATCTGATGATTAATTCTAAACAGTTTTATACTATAGAAAAACAACACTCTAGCGAGGGTTTGGAGAAATTTTTAATAGAGAAAAGCTCTCTTTTTTCAGCCAAAAAGAAAATTATTCATGTACAATAATATAAACACATTCTATCAAGGAGTAAAATGAACAAAATAGTCCCTTTATACACTGCTAAAACGATAATAACATTGGATATCTGCAAGAAAACAACGTTAACGATATCTAGGAAAATAAAACTGGAAATTATAGCCCTAGTTGAAATATCTTGTGTTTTAGTAGCTATACTAGTCAATATGTCTCTGGAGATTAATCCGGTTATTTTAGGAATACTGTGGCTATTGATCAGTGCTTTAATTCCTGTAGCGATGCATTATTTTTTGATGAGAAGTGTAAAAAAATATTACGAACAATCAAAACAGTTTGCTAACCAGATTTGTCATTATCAATTTTACGAAGACACTGTTGTTGTTACAACTTCTAGTTCGACTATAACGATCGTCTATGATGAATGCCATCAAGTTATTCTAACACCAGAAATCATCTATTTGAAGATTACTCCCAAGCAGTTTTATATTATAGAAAAACAACATGCTAGCGATGGCTTGGAGGCATTTTTAATAGAGAAAAGCTCTCTTTTTTCAGCCAAAAAGAAAGCAATCTATACCAAGTAAATTTCTCCTTTTATTTGGATGAATTGTGTGCTTGTTTCAACAGAGATTATGAAGTTTATCATAGATATGTTCAAAAAACTCCGTCCTTTTTATTGGGCGGAGTTTTTTAATGGATAATTAATAGGTCTTTAACTTTTGTTCTCCGTAAGCCTGTAGTTTGGTAAGAACAGTTGAAAATAGTAAGTAAATCAACCCCACTTCACAATATAAGGCAAAGGGTTCATAGGTTCTTGCAGCGATTTGTTGGGTGGTCATGAACATCTCTAAAACGGTGATGTTGGCTGCTAATGAAGTGTCTTTTACCAAGCTAATCAAAGAATTAGACAAAGGAGGAAAAGCTACACGGAAAGCTTGAGGAAGAATGATTCGTCGCATGGCTTGTGAAAAGGTTAGTCCGATACAATAGCTGGCTTCCAATTGTCCCTTTGGAACGGATTCAATGGATGCTCGGATTGTTTCAGCTGCATACGCTCCAGTGTTGATAGAAAATACGAAAACAGCTGATGGGAAAGCATCTAGTACAATGCCCAAACTCGGTAAGCCATAAAAAATAACATAGAGTTGAACTAGAAGAGGAGTTCCTCGAATTAGCCAAATATAAAATCGTGCTGCAGTTTTTAAAATAGGAATCTGCGCAATTTGTATCAGAGCAGTGAAAACGGCAATCATCAAACCGAATGTAAAAGCAAGAATTGTTAATGGAATGGTCACTAATAGTCCGGGTATCAGTATCTGACTAAAGGAATCAAAAATAATTTGCCATAATCTGTCTGTCATAACAACTCCTACTTTTTAGGATGTGAAACATCTTCACCAAAGTATTTCTTTGATAGTTCGGTTAGTGTCCCCTCTTCATCTAATTCTTTTAAGGCTTGATTAATAGCTTTAACCAAATCTTCATTGCCTTTAACAACTGGGAGAGCTGTTCCTTGTGCCTCTTCTGACAAGGTAACTACCTTAATAGGTGCATCTGGATGTTGCTTCACATAATCTAGATAAGCCACATTATCATTGATGGTTAAATCGGCACGTTTTGAGGCAATTAATTCAATTGCTTGCTGAAAACCATCCACTCCAACAATTTCTGCTCCTTTTTCTTTAGCAATTTCTGCCCAATTACTTGTTAAACTGTTGGCAGACTTTTTCCCATTCGCATCACTAAATGTTTTGATGTCAGTATTATCTTTAGAAGTGATGACTGCTCCGTAGATGTAAGTGTAAGGTGTTGAAAAATCATATTTTTCGTTTCGTTCATCTGTAATACCTACTTGATTGGCAATGACATCAAATCGACCAGCATCCAGTCCAGCTATAATGGAATCCCATTCAGTTTCAATAAATTCAGCTTTTACTCCAAGTTTTTCCGCTACTTTTTCTGCGACTTCCACATCGTAGCCAACTAACTTACCGCTAGCATCATGATAGGTGTAAGGAGCATAGGTACCTTCTGTTCCGATTTTGAGAACTCCCTTTTTCTTGATTTTTGTTAATAATGAGCTTGTGCTATTTGTTTCCTTTTTTTGAGTTGAGGCACAAGCTACCAGTAAAATACTGGCGATAATAGTTATTGTCCATAGTGTTAATTTTTTCATATAGATTCTCCTTTATTTTCTTGCTTTATGAAAGGCTTGCTCTAAGTCATCAATCAAGTCTTTACTAGATTCAATACCGACCGCTAGTCGCAGTAGATTGTCACGAATTCCGATACTTTATTGTAACTCTTTGTTATAGGATTCGTGAGTCATGGTGGCTGGACGGCAAATGAGTGATTCGACTCCACCTAGACTGACTGCGAAGCCAAAAAATTGTAATGATTGAATAAAAATTTCCAAATCATAAACCTGTTGGTCTAGTAGTAAAGATACGACTCCTCCATGCCCTTTTGCTTGTCGCTTCTGAATGGTATGTCCGGGATGGTGAGAAAGCCCTGTATAATAAACTTGAACACCATCCTGTTGGTCTAAGTATTCTGCTATTAGTTGGGCATTTTCTTGGTGTTGTTCTAGTCGTAAGGGAAGTGTTTTAATTCCTCTGGATAAGAGAAAGGCATCAAAGGGACTGAGAATAGCTCCCAGTAATTTATGAGCTGTTTTGATTCTAGGGTAGAGGCTCTCACGGTTTGTTGCAATCAAACCAGCCAGAATATCTGAATGCCCTGCATAATACTTAGTAGCAGAGTAAACGACAACATCCGCTCCAAAATCCAAAGGTCTTTGTAAATAAGAGGTCATGAAAGTATTATCAACGATTACAAGCAGTCCTTGAGCTTTTGCTCTTCTGATAACGTCTTCCAAATCGGTTACATGAAGTAGTGGGTTCGTTGGAGTTTCAATAAAAATTGCTTTGACTTTCTGACTCACTTGCGAAAAATTGTACTGATTAAAATCATGAACGAGTTCATAGGAAAGATTTCGGCTTCTGAATAGTTCCGTAACAAACTGCCAAGTTCCTCCGTAAACATTGTCGGATAGAAGGATGGAATCACCACTATCTAACAATTCAAAGGCGATTGCAGTTGCTGCCATTCCAGTGGAAGTGGCTAAAGCGTAGGTAGCCCCTTCCAAATCAGCAATTTGCTTTTCAAGAGCTGCTCGGGTTGGATTGGCACTCCGACTGTAAACAAAATCACCAAATTGGTTGACTTCTTCTTGTAAAAAAGTAGATGAGAGATAAATGGGATAAGTAACGGCCCCTTTTCCTGTGTCATCAATTTGTCCATGAATTGCTTTTGTACTGTATTCCATTGCATTCTCCTTGATTTGATGTTTTTAATCATATCATGTCCCCAGTTTTTTGACTAATACATATTTTTTATCAGCGTGATTAGATAATTTTATGATAAAGATTGAAGCAATTTCTCTTATCTCATTAGGATAAACTTGAACAACAAAAAAGAGAGAACAGATCCTGTTCTCTCTAAGACTTAAACTGAAAGTTTTACATTTTTTCTGGGGTGTCTACACCGAGGATACGGAGAGACTCTTTAAGAACGATAGCAGTAGAATAACTAAGAGCTAGTCTGCTGTCTCGTTCAGGGCTATCATCTAAAATACGAGTATGAGCGTAGTATTTATTAAAAGCTTGGGCTAAACTAATCGCATATTTCGCGATAAGAGAAGGATCGTAGTTATCAGAAGCTCGTTTGATAACGCGAGCAAAGTCTTGAAGAAGTTTGATAATTTCCCAACTTTCCGCATCATTTAGGCTGTATGTGGTATCCAAATTAGGCTCAAATTTTGCTTTTCGTAAAATAGATTGAATGCGGGCATAGGCATATTGGATATATGGTCCAGTTTCTCCTTCAAAGGAAACCATTGCTTCAAGGTCAAAGTCGTAACCATTGCGTCGATCGGTTTTCAAATCGTAAAATTTAACGGCACCAACACCAACAGCATGTGCAACGGCTTCTTTATTTTCTAAGTCAGGGTTTTTAGCTTCAATTTGAGATTTAGCTCGATTGATAGCTTCTTGAAGAGTTGGTTCAAGGAGGATAATGTTCCCTTTACGAGTAGATAATTTTTGACGATTTTTAGTTACTAAACCGAAAGCTATGTGCGTCATATCATCAACCCAATCAAACCCCATTTTCTTCAAAACAGCTTTTAGTTGTCTAAAGTGATTGGACTGTTCTTGACCAACAACATAGATGTTCTTTGCAAAATTATAAGTGCGTGCTCGGTATATTGCTGTAGCAATATCTCGAGTAATATAGAGAGTAGCACCGTCTGACTTTTTAATCATAGCTGGTGGCAGATTAACATCATCTAGGTTGACAATACTTGCTCCTTTAGACTCTTCGAGCAAACCTTTATCTTCAAGGATATCAATTGTTTCATCCATTTTGTCATTGTAGAAAGCTTCACCATTGAAACTGTCAAATTCCACACCGAGAAGTTGATAAATACGGTTGAATTCAACTAAACTTTCATCACGGAACCATTGCCATAACTCTGTTGCTTCAGGGTCACCGTCTTCTAATTTTTTGAACCATAGACGACCTTCCTCATCTAAAGCAGGATCTTTTTCAATTTCAGCATTGATACGAATATACAATTTTAGTAATTCATCAATTGGATTGGCCTCAACAATTTCTTTAGTACTCCATTTTTTATAGGCGACCATGAGCAAGCCAAACTGTTTTCCCCAATCTCCCAAGTGATTGATTTTAATGGTGTTGTAACCAACTTTTTGGAAAATATTAGAAAGGGCATCTCCGATAACAGTTGAACGTAAGTGCCCAACTGAGAATGGCTTAGCAATGTTTGGACCAGAAAGATCAACCGTGACATTTTTGCCTTTGCCTTCATCTTGTTGTCCATAGTCACTGCCTTTTTGAATGACATCTTTAATGACCTGATTAGAAATTTCAGCTTTATTTAGAAAGAAATTGACATAAGGACCTGTTGCAACCACTTTATCAAAATGCTTCGCATCAATCTTTTCAGCAATTTCAGAAGCTATTATTTGAGGAGCTTTGCGTTTAACCTTTGCCAAAGAAAAAGCAGGAAAAGCGATATCACCTAAATCCGAACTTTTTGGTTGTTCCAATAAATTTAAAATGGTTTGTTGATCAAGGTTTTCAACAACCTTTGATAATTCGTTAGCGATCAATTGTTTAGTATCCATAATTGCTCCTTTGAGTCTTTTGTTACTATTTTATCACATTTGATAGGAAATCTTCAATTTTTTTGGTATAGAATGAATTTTTTGGTATAATTTAAAGTATAAATATTCAGGAATGAGGTTGGAATGAAAAAAGGAGAGCGTCATCAATTAGTTAAAAACATGATTAAAGATGAAAAGTTGGGAACGCAAAAAGAAATTCAGGATCGTTTGGAAGAACAAGGAATATTTGTAACCCAGACTACATTATCGCGTGATTTGCGTGAAATCGGTTTGACAAAAGTCAAAAAGAATGGCTTCACTTACTATGTTTTAGCACAAGAAACAGAGAAAGTTGATTTGATAGAATTTTTGGCAAAGCATGTCCAAAGTGTTGCCAGTGCTGAATTTACTTTAGTTTTCCGGACAGGTCTAGGCGAAGCAACGGTTTTGGCCAATGTAGTAGATAATACCTATGATGATCGGATTTTAGGAACGGTCGCCGGTGCCAATACTTTGTTGGTTATTTGTCGAAATCAGGCAGTGGCACACGATATTGAACATCAAGTAAAAGCATTAATGCCCTAATAAAAGAACGTTAGAAAATACTGATGAGGTTTGAGACGCAAGTCCTAACCTCCTTTGTTTTTAGAGGAAGAGTACAATCGTAAAATAGTTAGTGAATGTGGATTGTTTAGAAAGGAAAAAGATGACAAAAGAGAAACTATCACCAGGTATGCAACAATATTTAGATATTAAAAAATCTTACCCAGATGCTTTTTTACTTTTTCGCATGGGTGATTTTTATGAATTGTTTTATGAAGATGCAACGAATGCAGCGCAGATTTTAGAAATTTCTCTGACCAGTCGCAATAAGAATGCTGAAAACCCAATCCCTATGGCAGGAGTTCCCTATCATTCGGCACAGCAATATATCGATACCTTGGTGGAGTCGGGTTATAAGGTTGCTATTGCTGAACAGATGGAAGATCCAAAACAGGCGGTTGGTGTTGTAAAAAGAGAAGTTGTGCAAGTTATCACTCCGGGAACTGTGGTTGATTCAATGAAATCGGACAATGCGAACAACTTTTTAGTAGCCTTGGACTATCAAGAAGGTAGCTATGGATTGGCTTATATGGATTTGGGAACTGGAGAATTCCAAGTGACAACCCTCCATGACTTCACTGTTATTTGTGGAGAAATAAAGAATTTACGAGCTTCTGAAGTGGTTCTAGGTTATGATTTGCCCGAAAATGAAAAAACAATACTAACTAGTCAAATGAATTTGCTCTTATCTCCGATTGATACAGTTTTTGATGATGTTCAATTACTAGGTCAAGATTTATCTCAATTAGAAAGAACAGTCGCTGGGAAATTGCTACAATATGTCCACACGACTCAAATGAGAGAACTACATCATTTAAAAAAAGCTCATCATTATGAGATTAAAGACTTTCTACAGATGGACTTTGCAACTAAAAGTAGTTTGGATTTAACGGAGAATGCCCGTACTGGTAAAAAACACGGTAGTCTGTATTGGCTGTTGGATGAAACAAAAACAGCCATGGGAGCTAGAATGTTGCGTTCGTGGATACAGCGTCCTTTGATTGATCAAAAAAGAATTGAGAGTCGACAAAATGTTGTTCAAATTTTTCTAGATTACTTTTTTGAACGGAATGACTTGATAGAGTATCTTAAAGGTGTTTATGATATTGAACGCTTGGCTAGTCGTGTTTCTTTCGGTAAAACGAATCCCAAGGATTTATTGCAACTAGCGTCAACTTTAGAAAATGTTCCACAAATTAAAGCCGTCTTAGAAGGAATTGGAAGTCCAGTTTTACACAGTTTGATTCATCGATTGGATCCTCTTCCAGAGTTGGCGAATCTCATTCGCTCAGCGATTTCACCAGAAGCTCTTCACGTGATTACAGAAGGAAATATTATTCAAGATGGTTTTGATGAAACGCTAGACAAGTACCGATTGATTCTACGTGATGGGACAGGGTGGATAGCAGACATTGAAAATAGAGAGCGAAAAGCTAGTGGAATTAGTACGCTCAAGATTGATTACAATCGAAAAGATGGTTACTATTTTCACGTGACAAATTCTCAATTAGAACATGTACCAAGCCACTTCTTCCGTAAGGCGACACTGAAAAATTCGGAGCGTTTTGGTACAGAAGAATTAGCTAGAATTGAAGGAGAAATGCTAGAGGCTAAAGAAAAATCAGCCAGTTTAGAATATGAGATTTTTCTACGAATCCGTGAGGAAGTTGGGAAATACATTCAACGCTTACAAACTTTGGCTCACACTTTAGCCACTGTTGATGTCTTGCAAAGTTTTGCTACTGTGGCTGAAAAGCAACGCTTGGTTTGTCCTGTATTTAGCGAGGAGAGAAAAGTTCTTGTTGATAAAGGGCGACACGCAGTTGTTGAAAAAGTCATGGGAGCTCAAACTTATATTCCAAATAGCATCTTTTTGGATAAAGAGAACGATATCCAATTAATCACTGGTCCAAATATGAGTGGGAAATCGACTTATATGCGTCAATTAGCCATTATCGTAATCATGGCTCAACTGGGGTCTTATGTTCCGGCAGAAGCTGCTCAACTTCCTATTTTTGATGCAATCTTTACTCGTATTGGTGCGGCAGATGACTTGGTTTCAGGTCAATCGACTTTTATGATAGAGATGATGGAAGCCAATCGTGCTATTCGGCAGGCAACGGAACGTTCACTGATTCTTTTTGATGAATTGGGACGTGGGACTGCAACTTATGATGGGATGGCTCTTGCTCAAGCCATTATTGAATACATTCATAATCGAACAAAAGCCAAAACCTTATTTGCTACCCATTATCACGAGTTGACTGACTTGGAAAATTCGTTGTCTCATTTAAAAAATGTTCATGTAGCTACACTTGAAAAAAATGGACAGGTTACCTTTTTGCATAAGATTGAAGAGGGTCCAGCAGATAAGTCTTACGGGATTCACGTAGCTAAAATTGCTGGACTACCAGATGATTTACTTGTTCGAGCGGATAACATTTTACAACATTTGGAAAACCAGAGCCAGTCATCTATCGGAACGGAAGAGATTTCAGAACAAACGACTACAAAAAAAGAAGAACAACCAACTAGTCAACAGATTTCTCTTTTTTCAGAGACAAGTACGGAAGCTGTTTTGGAAGAATTGAAATCTTTAAATCTTTACAATATGACACCTTTAGAAGTGATGACGGCGGTGGCGAAAATAAAAGAGAAATTATAATTTCAGAACAATTATGGAGAAAAGCATGACAAAAATTATCGAATTGCCTGAAATTCTTGCCAATCAAATTGCGGCAGGAGAAGTGATTGAACGCCCTAGTAGTGTAGTAAAAGAACTGATTGAAAATTCCTTGGATGCAGGAGCCAGCCAAATTATCATAGAAATCGAAGAATCTGGCTTAAAAAGCATTCAAATCACAGATAATGGAGAAGGAATTGCTCCTGATGAAGTTGCACTTGCTCTTCGTCGACACGCAACCAGTAAGATAAAAAACCAGTCTGACTTGTTTCGAATTCGGACATTGGGTTTTCGTGGAGAAGCCTTACCCTCCATTGCTTCGGTGAGTGTAGTGACCATTTTAACTATGACAGAGCAGGGAAATCATGGCATAAAGTTAGTATCTCGAGGAGGAAAAATAGAAAAAACCGAGGAAGTCTCTTGTCCAGTTGGGACTAAGATTACTGTGGAGGATCTTTTTTTCAACACACCTGCACGATTAAAATATATGAAAAGTCAACAGGCAGAGCTATCTCATATTATAGACGTTGTGAATCGTCTGGGACTAGCGCATCCAGAAGTTTCTTTCAGTCTCATTAGCGATGGGAGACAACTGACGCAAACTGCGGGAGTTGGAAATTTACGACAGGCTATTGCAGGGATTTATGGTCTTGCTACAGCTAAAAAAATGGTCGAAATATCTGCTTCTGATTTAGATTTTGAAGTGACAGGTTACGTCAGTTTACCCGAGTTAACAAGGGCCAATCGGAACTATATCACTATTTTGATAAATGGTCGCTATATTAAGAATTTTTTGCTCAACCGAGCTATTTTAGATGGTTATGGGAGTAAATTAATGGTGGGGCGTTTTCCGATTGCTGTGCTTGCTATTCAGATTGACCCCTATCTTGCTGATGTCAATGTTCATCCAACCAAGCAAGAAGTCCGAATTTCCAAAGAGCGAGAGTTAATGACCTTGATTTCGCAAGCCATCTCTTCCAGTTTGAAAAATCAAGATTTGATTCCAGATGCCTTAGAAAATTTGGCAAAAACGACCATCAATCGAGTGGCCAAACCGGAACAAACAAGTTTGTCTTTAAAGGAAAATAAACTGTATTACGATAAAGAAAAAAACGATTTCTTTGTTAAACCTCAAGTAGCAGAAGAGCAGCTTCCTTTTGGAGAAGAATTAGAAGTTAAAGAGAATCCAGAGGAAAAAACAGATACTACAGCCTCCGTTCGCTTTGCAGCAAGAAAAGGCTCATCTGATGATCAACTAGATCACCCAGAATTAGACATAGCTAGTTTAGAACGTGCTTTGCATAAATTGGACAAGGAAGAAACCTCTACTTTTCCTGAGTTAGAATATTTTGGTCAAATGCATGGAACCTATCTATTTGCTCAAGGGAAAACGGGATTGTATATCATTGACCAGCACGCAGCTCAGGAGCGTGTAAAATATGAATATTATCGGGAAAAAATTGGTGAAGTGGACAGTAGCCAACAGCAACTTTTGGTACCCTATATTTTTGAATTTACAGCAGATGATGTGTTGCGCATTAAGCAAAGACAATCTTTGTTAGAAGAAGTAGGTATTTTTCTGGAAGAGTATGGGGCAAACCAATTTATTCTTCGGGAGCATCCAATTTGGTTTAAGGAAGAAGAAATCGAGTCAGGTGTCTATGAGATGTGTGATATGTTGCTCCTTACAAAAGAAGTTTCGGTCAAGCGCTACCGAGCGGAGTTGGCTATTATGATGAGTTGCAAGCGATCTATAAAAGCTAATCATACACTGGATGACTATTCTGCGCGTGATCTTATTTATCAATTATCTCAATGTGATAACCCATATAATTGCCCACATGGTAGACCCGTTTTAGTCCATTTTTCTAACGGAGATATGGAAAAAATGTTTCGTAGAATTCAAGAAAATCACACTAATTTACGTAATTTAGGAAAATATTAGGAGAATGAATGAAAGAATTTTTTGCCTTACCTAGACAGATTAAATTAGGGGAGTTTTTAAGATTTGTATCCATAATTATTGGAAGCTCGATTTTTCCTTTTATGGCTATTTATTATGTCAAGCATTTTGGAACTTTTATAACTGGAATATTGACGATTATTGTTAGCTTATCAGGATTTCTTGCAACTTTGTATGGAGGACATTTATCAGATTCATTAGGGCGCAAAAAAACGATACTACTGGGCTTAGTTGGTGTGGTTGTGGGTTGGATGATTAGTATTTTTGCAAATCTTCCTGGTCATATCATGCCTTGGATAACATTTGTTGGATTTTTAGTCATTGAAACGTTTTCGGCTCTTTATGGGCCAGCTTATGAAGCTATGATTATTGATTTAACAGATGAGTCTAATAGACGCTATGTTTATACTATCAGCTATTGGTTTATCAATATTGCTGTCATGTTGGGTGCAGGTATTTCTGGGCTTTTTTATGACCGATTCTTTTTACAGCTTATGATAGCCATGTGCTTCTTAATCTTAATTAGCGGGATTTTTATCTATTTTTATTTTGATGAAACAAAGCCTGCTACAATGGTTTTTGAACACGGTATAGGGATTTTGTCAACATTGAAAAATTATGGTGAAGTGCTTCAAGACAAATTATTTATTCTCTATAGCGTTGCTTATGTTTTTATCACAGTTATTTGGCTACAAGTCGATACCTTAATACCTGTCAACTTATCTTTACACTTTAAAACAGCATCATTTGTTGGTTTTTCGGTGTCAAGTTCTAAAATTTTGAGCGTTATGGTTTTTATCAATACTTTTTTGATTATTATATTTATGACCAGTGTCAACAAACTAACAAAATCAATGAAACTGATTCCACAATTGCTCCTTGGCTTTTCTATTCTGACTATAGGAATGTTACTAGCATTTAGCTTTAATCAATTTTATTTCTTGGTTTTTTCTGCTATTCTGTATACGATTGGGGAGATGATTTCGGTGCCTGCTGGTCAGTTATTAAGAGTTGAGATGATGGATGATAACAAAGTAGGATCTTATTCAGGATTTTTGGCCATTTCACAACCTTTGGGAACAGTTTTAGCTGGCTTTTTAGTATCTTTGTACCATCTTGTAGGACTCTTTGGAGTACAAATAATGTTTAGCTTGAACTCGATACTTGGAATCGGCTTACTCGTCTATATAGCAAAAAATAGAACAAAGAAATTATAATATTTCGGTTTTAGCGCCTTTTTCTTTGCTAACTCTATCCTAACAGCTTTTAGTTATCTTGAGAATACAGCTTCCTGTACGTTTTGTCAACCACTGGTTGCACTTCTGTTTGCAGTTTCTAGACAGAAAATATGATATACTAGATAGGCAAAATGATACAAAAAGAAGGAAGATAATGTACGAATATTTTAAAGGAATCATCAGTAAAATCACAGCCAAATACATTGTATTGGAAGTCAACTCTATCGGCTATATTCTTCATGTAGCCAATCCTTATGCCTATTCAGGTCAAGTCAATCAAGAAGTTCAAGTTTTTACTCATCAAGTGGTGCGAGAAGATGCGCATCTGCTCTATGGTTTTCAAACAGAAGAGGAAAAAACGTTATTTCTTAATTTAATCTCAGTATCGGGGATTGGCCCCGTTTCAGCCTTAGCCATTATTGCAGCTGATGATAATGCTGGATTAGTTCAAGCCATTGAACAAAAAAATGTTACTTATCTGACTAAATTTCCAAAAATTGGGAAAAAAACTGCCCAACAAATGTTGTTGGATCTAGAAGGAAAAGTAGCGATGGTAGGACAGCCAATAGAGCAGAAGCACCCTAATTCTTCTGACGGTAATTACGAACTAGAAGAGGCTATGGAAGCTCTATTAGCTTTAGGATATAAGGCTGCTGAATTAAAGAAATTAAAGAAATTTTTTGAAGGAACTACTGATACGGCAGAAAACTATATCAAATCAGCACTTAAAATGTTAGTGAAATAAGGTATTGTCTTACTAACATCTTCACTCAAATAGGCGGAGGAAAACTCTATGAAACGATGTGGTTGGGTTAAAGAAAACAACCCTTTATATGTTCGTTATCATGATAACGAATGGGGAAAGCCTCTTCATGACGACCAAAAATTATTTGAACTTTTATGTTTAGAGACCTACCAATCTGGTCTGTCATGGGAAACGATTCTTTCAAAACGTCAAGGATTTAGAGAAGCATTTCACAATTATGATGCCGTAGCAATCTCCAAAATGACGGACAAAGAACTGGATAGTTTGTTGGGCAATCCTGCGATTGTTCGAAATAAAATGAAAATCTATGCAACGAGGAGCAATGCTCAAGCTTTTTTAAACATACAATCGGAATTTGAGAGCTTTGATGCTTATCTTTGGTCTTTTGTTTCTTATAAAACGATTGAAAATCAGATTGTTGATTATAAAGAAGCACCGACTAAAACACCATTATCAGAAAAACTATCTAAGGATTTAAAAAAACGAGGCTTCAAATTTGTCGGACCCGTCTGTGTCTATTCTTTTCTTCAAGCTGCTGGCATGGTAAACGATCATGAAGAAAGCTGTTCTTTTAGATAAGGACTAACTTACTCTTTCTTTATAATTTGCACTATACATTAAAGAATGTAGAGTTATGAGATGACAAAAAATAGTTTTATCTTTTAATATTCAAGCTCAATTACGAATAGTAAAATAGGAGGTCGCATGAAAGCAGAAATTATTGCCGTAGGTACAGAAATTTTAACAGGACAAATCGTCAATACCAATGCTCAATTTTTGTCAGAAAAATTTGCTAGTATGGGACTAGATGTTTATTTTCAAACAGCAGTAGGAGACAATAAAGACCGTCTGCTATCCGTTTTGGAAATTGCTAAACAACGTAGTGATTTAGTTGTTTTAACAGGAGGGTTAGGTCCAACAGAGGATGATTTAACCAAACAAACTTTGGCTCAGTTTTTGGGGAAAAGATTAATTTTTGATTCAAAAGCAGTTGAAAAATTAGATCTTTTCTTTGCTAGCCGTCCAGATTATGCACGAACACCAAATAATGAACGCCAAGCTCAATTGGTGGAAGGGGCGATTCCTCTAGCTAATGCCACTGGGTTAGCGGTAGGAGGTTTCATTCAGGCTGACAGTGTGACCTATATTGTTCTTCCTGGACCACCGAGTGAATTACAGCAAATGGTTAATAACGAGCTTGTTCCTCTACTGGTTACAGGACAGCAATTATACTCTCGTGTACTTCGTTTTTTTGGAATTGGAGAAAGTCAATTAGTTACACTTTTAGGTGATTTAATTAGCCAACAAACAGACCCTACTATCGCACCGTATGCAAAAACTGGAGAAGTTACTTTGCGTTTATCCACCAAAGCAACCGATTTACATGAAGCCAATAAAAAATTTGACTTACTGGAAACAAAGATATTAGCACAAAAAACCTTCCAAGGAGAACCCTTATCTAACCTTTTTTATGCCTATGGTGATGATAATTCTCTGGCTCAAACAGTTTTTACATTATTGAGAGAGAAAGACTGTACGATTACAGCTGCGGAAAGCTTGACTGCTGGTCTTTTTCAAGCAACATTAGCACGCTTTTCTGGAATTTCAGCAGTCTTTAATGGTGGTTTTGTAACCTACAGCATAGAGGAAAAAAGCAAGATGCTAGAAATATCTCTGTCAGATTTGAAACAGCATGGAGTTGTGTCACATTTTACCGCAAAGAAGATGGCAGAACAATCTAGAAAATTGACAGCCAGCGACTTTGCAATTAGTTTGACTGGTGTTGCGGGTCCAGATGATTTGGAAGGACATCCTGCTGGGACTGTTTACATCGGTTTAGCTAGCAAAGAAGGAACCGAAAGTATTGAAGTCAACATTGCTGGTCGTAGTCGTGAGGATATTAGAGAAATTGCAGTATTGCACGCTTTTAATTTAGTGCGCCGGGCTTTATTAAGGCATTGAATTTTGGTATAATGAAACGATATACAGAATATAATTGAATGAAATAGGAGTTTGAAATGGCAAAGAAACAAAAAAAGTTAGACGAAATTTCTAAAAAATTTGGCGATGAACGCCAAAAAGCTTTGGATAATGCACTAAAAACAATCGAAAAAGATTTCGGTAAAGGTGCAATCATGCGTTTAGGAGAAAGAGCAGAACAAAAAGTTCAAGTAATGAGTTCAGGTAGTTTGGCTTTGGACATTGCTTTGGGAGCTGGTGGCTATCCTAAAGGACGTATCATTGAAATTTATGGACCAGAATCATCAGGGAAGACAACAGTTGCGCTACACGCGGTAGCACAAGCACAAAAAGAAGGAGGCATTGCAGCTTTCATTGATGCGGAGCATGCTTTAGATCCAGCTTATGCAGCAGCTTTAGGTGTAAATATTGATGAGCTTCTTTTATCACAACCTGATTCGGGTGAGCAAGGTCTTGAAATTGCAGGAAAATTAATTGATTCAGGAGCAGTTGATTTAGTCGTAGTGGACTCTGTTGCAGCCTTGGTACCACGCGCAGAAATCGATGGAGACATCGGAGATAGCCATGTTGGTCTACAAGCTCGGATGATGAGCCAAGCTATGCGTAAGTTATCAGCTTCTATCAATAAAACCAAAACTATTGCAATTTTTATTAATCAATTACGTGAAAAAGTTGGTGTTATGTTTGGAAACCCAGAAACAACACCAGGTGGACGCGCTCTAAAATTCTATGCTTCTGTTCGTTTGGATGTTCGTGGAAATACTCAAATTAAAGGTACAGGCGAAGCGAAAGACACCAATGTCGGTAAAGAAACGAAGATTAAAGTTGTAAAAAATAAAGTAGCTCCACCGTTTAAAGAGGCTTTCGTAGAAATCATGTATGGAGAAGGAATTTCTAAAACAGGAGAATTGATCAAGATCGCAACAGATTTAGATATCATTAAAAAAGCAGGTGCTTGGTACTCTTATAATGATGAAAAAATTGGTCAAGGTTCTGAAAATGCTAAGAAATACTTAGCGGATCATCCTGAAATATTTGACGAAATAGATCGAAAAGTTCGCGTTCGTTTTGATTTGATTGAGGGAGAGGACGAAGATACTGAAGTTCAAGATGGAAAAATCGCTCAAAATGATGAGATAGTGACACTTGAGTTGGATGATGCCATTGAAATTGAAGAATAATTTTTCAAAATAGGTCGCAAGACTGATGGTTTTTGTGTTATAATGTACTACGATAGTACTATCGTGTAGCGAAAGGAGTACTTACATGATTACAATTTATACTGTTTCAAGTTGTACTAGTTGTAAAAAAGCAAAGACTTGGCTAAACGCTCATCAGCTAACCTATAAAGAACAAAACCTTGGTAAAGAAGGTATCAGTAAACAAGAATTACTAGACATTTTAACGAAAACAGAAAATGGTATTGCAAGCATTGTTTCATCTAAGAACCGTTATGCAAAAGGCTTAGGTGTTGACATTGAAGAACTCAGCGTCAGTGAAGTAATTAATATTATTATGGAGACCCCTCGTATTTTGAAGAGTCCGATTCTAGTAGATGACAAGCGTCTACAAGTTGGCTATAAAGAAGATGATATACGGGCTTTTCTACCGCGTTCGGTTCGGAATGTCGAAAATGCTGAAGCACGTCTTCGTGCAGCACTTTAAAAAATATCAATAAAAACAGCTGTCAAGCTGTTTTTATATTTTATTTTTCTAAAAAATTTTATTCAAATAGAGATATATGAAAGCTCCTTGAAAATGGTTTGACAAGTTGAGTAACTATGTTACAATTATCTTAGGAGGGTACGCCATGAAGAAAATAACGCTTGTTCTGATATTGTCAATAGTAGTATTAACAGCCTGCGGACATAAAAAATCAACCTCATCAAGTAGTAAGAATAATAAGAAAGAGATTGATACAGAATTACCTGCTTTGAAAAATGCTAAAGAAAAAGAAGTAATTACCAAAACGTTAGTATTTCCAAAAGATAGTCAAGGATCTCAACAAAAACAAATTGTGACTTATCAAGGGAAACATTTCCAAAAATTAGTGATTGAAAAAACTAGTCAGACAGAAGACGATTTGAAAGAAGCGATTAAAGAAAATGGGATTGAAGAAGTTCAAAAAGCCATAGAAACATCTTTCTTAGAAGATGAGGAGTATGCACAAGCTAAGACTCTGAAAGGATTTACTAGTTCTGTCACTCTTCCAAATGAAAATGAACTGCTGATTGTCTCTACCTATGATTTTCAGCAATTAGATGTTAATAAGGCTGATTCTTATGCCTACTTTAAGGATATGAAATTAAAAGAATTGGTTAAATTAACACCAGAAGAATACATCAACAATTTGTTAATCAATGGAGCAATAGAAGAATAAGATTAAGAAGTTATCTCTATAAGGATAGCTTCTTAGCTTTTCTTGTTTGCAAGGTACATTAATATTTTCAAAAAATTGTAATAAAAAAGAATGGTAATCGTTTTTCATTCGTGTTGAGAGACCGTTTTTTGAAGATTATATTGGAAATTTAGGAGCTTTATTTTTCTAAAGAAAACAAGCTTTTAAGGAGGCTTAAATTTGTGAAAAGCCTTTAAATATGCTATAATAGTCCTATTCTAAGGAAAGAGGGTGTAATTGTGGGATTTACAGATGAAACAGTACGTTTTAATCTTGATGATTCAAATAAAAAGGAAATTAGCGAGACTCTGACAGATGTATACAACTCGCTCAACGAAAAAGGTTACAATCCGATCAATCAAATCGTAGGATACGTACTCAGTGGTGATCCTGCGTATGTACCTCGCTACAACAATGCCAGAAATCAAATTCGGAAGTATGAGCGTGATGAAATCGTTGAAGAGTTGGTTCGTTACTATTTGAAAGGGCAAGGTATTGACCTTTAATGAGAATTATGGGATTGGATGTGGGTTCCAAAACTGTGGGTGTAGCGATTAGCGATCCCCTTGGTTTTACCGCACAAGGTCTTGAAATTATCAAGATTGACGAAGAAAAGAACGAATTCGGTCTGAAACGATTAGGAGAGCTTGTTGAACAATACAATGTAGATAAGTTCGTAGTTGGGTTGCCTAAAAACATGAACAATACAAGTGGCCCTCGAGTAGAGGCTAGCCAGTTTTACGGTGAAAAGATTGCTAAACTTTTTCAGCTTCCTGTGGAATATCAAGATGAACGGTTAACGACCGTTGCTGCAGAGAGGATGTTAATTGAACAGGCAGATATCAGTCGAAATAAGAGAAAAAAAGTTATTGATAAATTGGCGGCACAGTTGATTTTACAAAACTATTTAGATCGAAATTTTTAGAAGACAATTTAGAAAGCAGTAGAGGAAGAAACAAAATGACACATGATCATGAACATGAGCACGAAGAACGAGAATTGATTACTTTGGTAGATGACCAAGGAAACGAGACTCTCTTTGAAATTCTTTTGACCATTGACGGAAAAGAAGAATTTGGTAAAAATTATGTACTTCTTATTCCGGCAAATGTGGAAGAAGACGAAAATGGTGAGGTAGAAATCCAAGCCTACTCATTTACTGAAAATGAAGATGGCACAGAAGGTGATTTGCAGCCGATTCCAGAAGATTCCGATTCTGAGTGGAATATGATTGAAGAAGTTTTTAACAGTTTCATGGAAGAGTAGATAGCTTCTAATAAACTGTGAACGATAGTAGCAGCGTTATTTAAAATCTATAAAACATTCCAGAGTGAAGAAATGATATTCTATTCTAATTAAAGGTTAGAACTTTCAAGTATGAGTAATTAATGTAGAGGGACTGAAAAGTCCTAAAAAGTAGAGAGGAGAGAGTTATGATTCAAGAAGAATTTAGCTCATCTCCTTTTTTATTAGGTGAAAAAGATGAATGAAATTGAAAAGTGGTTAACTAGTCGGATTGGTCTAAATTTCCGTTCAGGCTTAGATAGAATCAAACAAGCGACTCGATTATTAGACAATCCTGAGGATAGTTTTCCTAGTATTCATGTTACAGGAACAAATGGCAAAGGTTCGACCATTGCTTTCATGTCTTGTTTGTTCAGTGGACAAGGGAAAAGAGTAGGAAGTTTTACCTCTCCTCATATGGTAAATGTACGTGATCGAATCTGCATTAATAGTGTTCCCATATCAGAGGAAGATTTTATCCGTATTGGTCAGATTATTCAGAGTATGGAAATCGATTTATTAAAAACACAAGATCAACTCTCTTACTTTGAAATCCTAACCTTGCTGGCTCTTCTGTATTTTAAAGAACAACAGATTGACCTTGCTTTAATTGAAGTTGGTATTGGTGGTCTTTTAGATACGACAAATATTGTTACAGGTGATATTGCTGTCATAACTTCTGTCGGACTAGATCATCAAGAGACCTTAGGCAATTCTATAGCAGCTATTACAGAACAAAAGACAGGGATTTTTAAAACAGGAAAGAAAGCTGTTATTGGGCCTTTACCAACTATAGCGCTACCTATTTGTCAAGAAAAAGCACAAGAGTTGGGAGTAATGATATATGAGTATGGACGGGACTTTTCCTTCCAATCAAATTGTTTTACCAATCATGATCTAGTATTACACGAAATAAATTTAGGTTTGAAAGGAAAATACCAGGAAGAGAATGCGGGAGTTGCGTTACAAGCATTTTATTTAATGATGTTAGAGCAACATTGGGAAATAAATCCAGAACAAATCTCTCTAGCTTTAAGTCGGACGCATTGGGCAGGAAGACTGGAAGAAATTAAAAAAGGGATTTATCTAGATGGAGCTCACAATTTACCTGCTTTGGAGCGATTGGTAGAGTTTATCAAAGAACAAAAAAATTGCCAGTCGACTATTTTATTTGGAGCTTTAAAACGAAAAGATTACTCTCAAATGCTTGACTATTTACAAAAGGAGTTGCCTAGTGCTCACTTGCTTGTTACAAGGTTTGACGATCCCTCCTCTCTAGAAGAAGCAGAGGCAGGTTCCCTACCTTATACTGATGACTATCGCTCCTTTATGAAGGAATTTCAATCCCGTAAAAATCCAGCGGAGCTTTTATTTATTACAGGTTCTCTTTACTTTATCGCTGAAGCGCGTGATTACCTAATGAAAAGAGAAAAAGCCAGAAAAGAATAAGACAGAGAGACGATATAAAACAAGTATGATATAATCATACTATAAAATATTTGATAAATTTAGAAGATGTCTTTTAATTTTAGTGAATATTTTATGATAACTTGTTGATAAAAGGAGAAAAAATGACTAATTTCAAAAAAATATCTATTTTATTGGTAGGAGTTTTGTCAGTTATTGCCCTGACAGCTTGTGGTTCTTCCAATCAAAATAACACAAAAGAATCTAGTAAAGAACAAATGAGCTCTAGCACTAGCAAAATGTCTTCTAGTTCAGGCTCATCGACTTCAGATAGCATGAGTTCAGGAAATGCAAGTAATTCTAGCGAGGAAATGAAAGCGTCTGAATTAGATGGAACGTATACTGCTGTTCATGAAGATGAAAAATTGACCCTGACTCTATCAGAAAACAAAGGAACTCTAACTAAAGAAGAAAATGATGGAGAAAAAGAAGTAGAGAAGGTAGAAATTGACCCAACGAATCAAACGATTGTGATAGGGGATGATGTAGAGCGCTATCGGATTGATGGGAATCAGCTAACTATTGAGGATATTTCTCAAGAATCTGATGAGAATGATACGATTGTTTTTACGAAGCAATAAAACTTGATGTAAAGAATGAAATCCTTCTCTTATGATAGATTTCATTCTTGTTTTTTAAGGTAGGATTGGACTTCGTTTCGAGTTATGTTATACTAAAAATAGAAAAATAAGTTAGGAGAGAGGATGAATTTCAGAAAACTTCGTTTATTGATGTCAAAATATGGATTTAGCATCATTATCATGTTGCTAGAATTTTGTTTTGTTTTTGTAGCCTTTTTCTATTTTAATAGCTTTGCTCCTAACTGGCTCTCTGTCTTACTCATTTTATTTTTCTATTTTGCTACTATTTTGGCCATCGTCAATAGAAATATGCCACCAGAAAGTAAAGTAACATGGATTTTGATTGCGGTTATTCCTATTTTTGGTTTTTTACTTTATTTGATGTTGGGAGAACGGCGATTATCTAAGAAAGAAATGAATCAATTAAAAAAGATGGATTCTATGAAATTTCGAGAGGATAATAGCTATGAGCTCAGACTTCAACTCAAAAAAGATAATAAATCTGCGTTTGGTATTGTCAAGTCTCTACTTACTATGGATCATAATGCAGATGTTTATGACGGTACATCATGTCGCTACTTTCCCTTGGGCGAAGACATGTATGCTGAGATGTTGAAAGATTTACGGTCAGCTCAGAAATTTATTTTCTTAGAATTTTATATCATTGAAGAGGGATTGCTATGGAATAGCATTTTGGATATTTTAATTGAAAAAGTTGCTCAAGGTGTTGAAATAAAATTATTATATGACGATATTGGTTGTATGGCTACTTTACCAGGAGATTATACCAGAAAGTTACATCAGTTGGGAATCAATGCTCATAAATTCAACAAAGTGATTCCTCGAATGACTGTAACTTATAATAATCGTGATCACCGTAAAATCCTAGTGATTGACGGACAAATCGGCTATACTGGTGGAGTGAATTTGGCAGATGAGTATATCAATCAAGTTGTTCGTTTTGGACATTGGAAAGATGGAGGAGTACGTTTAGATGGTCGCGCGGTGAAATCTCTGACCCGGCTCTTTCTTTTGAACTGGTATATTAATCGTGGTGAAATTCGTGATTTTGATCGTTATCATTTAGAAAATAAACCTGTCGAGGCAAAAGGTCTTTGTATTCCTTATGGGAGCGGTCCAAAACCAATGTATAAGGCCCCAGTTGGAAAGGCTGTTTATCAGAACATTCTAAATCAAGCGACTGACTATGTTTATATCACGACACCTTATTTGATTATTGATTATGATTTAACAGAAGACATTAAGAACGCTGCTATGCGCGGTGTGGATGTTCGTATTGTTACCCCTTTTATTCCTGATAAAAAATTAATTCAAATTGTCACTCGTGGAGCCTATCCCGACTTGATGGAGGCAGGAGTTAAAATCTATGAATATACTCCGGGATTTATCCACAGCAAGCATGTTATAGCAGATGATGAATTTGCGGTAGTGGGAACTATTAATTTTGATTATCGCAGTTTAGTTCACCATTATGAAAATGCTGTATTGATGTATCAGACAGAAGTAATACCTGAAATTAAAAAGGATTTTGATAATATCTTTAGTGTTTCAAAAGAAATTTCATCAGAAACCATCAAAAGTACCTGGTATACCCGCTTGATCAAAGAAATAATGCAGATGTTTGCTCCTATGTTATAAAAAGTCTGAGAATTTCTCAGGCTTTTTTGTAAAGTTCATCATTTCCCTTTAGAGCTTTCTTAAATGTTGAAAAGACTAGATTAATAGGAGAAAAATGCGAATAATAAAAATAAAGGATATTTTTATGGAAGGTTTGCAACAAAGGTTAACTAAAAATCCCTTTTATCATCAGAAGAAATATTTGCGTTTTCGAGAATTGGAGCAAGTAGCGAAAAATTGTAAAAAAATAGAGAGAATAAAGGATAAAGCTGACAGAAAGAAAGGATTTTGATATACTATATAAGACTGAATTCAAGGAGAATCTTATTTATGTATGATGTGGAAAATGAAAAAGAAATAGAACATTCTGGAAGAATTTCAGAGAGGGATAGGAAAAAGTTGAAATCTTATCCGACTCCCATTTTTCTATTGCTTATCTGGAGTATCATTCTAAGTGCTTTTAGCGTATTAAATCCTTTTTTGGCCCATTTATCAACAAACGTGCAGTCACAGAATCTTTATGCTGCTTGGGTAATGCCACAAGGACAAGTTCCTTATTATCATTTTTATGCCAATAGTGGTTTATTATTTTATTTTATTAGTTGGCTCGGAAGCTTAGTGTTTGGTTCAGTGCTATTGCTTCTCTTTCAGGCTATCTTATTTTACTTGTCTGGAGTTTTTCTTTGCAAAACCTTAAATCAATTAGAGATAAAAACTAATGTGATAGGAAATGTTCTCCATCTTTTTTATCTATTAGTATTTCTAATCGGTTTTGGTGGTTTTTATTCGATTTTATTTGCTTTCCCACTTATTTTTTGGAGTATGAACTTCTTAGTGCGTTACTTAAAAGGAGATATCAATGATGGTCTTTTTGTAGCATTTGGAATGTTCGCAGCTCTATCTTTTATGATTGAGCCACTTTTTAGTGTGGTGTTTTATATTTTGACAACACTTATGCTCTTCGTTTATAACATTATTTCTAAACATATTGCTCGAGGATTGTATCAATTTTTAGCCTCTCTACTGGGTTTTTCTCTAATCTTTTATCCTTTAGGCTATTATGCTGTTTGGAATGCTACATTTGATCGTGCCATCAATCAAGTGACCTATGCTATTAGTGCCTTCAATTTAACTGGAAGCTACTGGTTGAGCAATTTGCTCTATTACGGTCTTTTGTTTATCGGCTTAGGATTTGGAACAGCTTTTATTGCTAATTTTTCGTCAAAAGAAAAAAATATGGTCACCCCCATTTTACGTTTCATTAGTTTTTTTGGAGTATTGACTAGTTTTGTTTTAGCGATTGCTTTGCCAGAGCAAGGAAGTTATCAATTATTACCAATGCTACCTTATATCATTATTCTCTTAGCATTATGGTTCAATAAAGGAGAAGGAAAATCAGCAGGGCGCCATCGTAGGAATCGTCGTGAAATTTCTATATGGTCACGCTACTTGACTGGTCAATTCTTTTTACCGATTATAGCGATGGTTTACCTCATAGGCTATCCATTGGTTCAAGAGTATATCTTATCAAATAGTGTTTCAAGCGAGAGAAATCAAGCTGCTCAGTATATTCAAAAAAATAGTACAGAAAAAGAAAAAATTTACGCTTGGGATACGACTAGTAGCTTATATAAAGAAAGCAACCGTTTGTCAGCAGTCCCACTTTTGTCTCCAACTCTTTATAAAGGAACAAAGGAAAACCAGATTCGTTTACAAGATAATTTAGCGACAGCTAAACCGAAATTTATTTTGGTTAATAACCAAGTGTCCGTCTCATCAGAAGTCAAACAAAAATTATCATCCGATTATCAGGAAACAGATTTAAAACTAACTCATTTCAAGTTATATCAACTTAAGTAATAAATCAATATGTTGTGTATGAAATAAAATTTTTATAAATTTTACACAACATATTGATTTTTTTTATGTGAGTGATATAATGTTTCTTAGACAAAATAGTTTGAGAAGAGGATGTGGAATGATGATTTTACAAGAAAAACAATTTGAAAGAACTCTAACTATCTATGTAGAAAAACGCGATGGTCGTAGAGTGAATTTTGATGTTACAAAAATCTACAAAGCACTCTTGAGAGCTGCTCAAGAAGTTGAAAGTCTTAATCCTATATTAGAATCAAAATTAGAGAACGTTACAAATAGGGTTGTAGCTGAGATTTCGAATCGTTTTAGCAAATACGTCAAAATTTACGAAATTCAAAATATCGTAGAGCACGAGTTGTTGAATGCTAAAGAATATGCAATTGCCGAACACTACATTGCTTACCGTACAAATAGAGATTTTGAACGTTCAAAAGCAACTGATATTAACGTTACGATTGATAAGCTCCTTAGTAAAGATCAGACTCTTGTTCATGAGAATGCTAATAAAGATAGTGATGTGTTTAACACGCAACGAGATTTGACGGCAGGGATTGTAGGGAAAGCGATAGGACTGAAGATGTTGCCAGCTCATGTGGCGAATGCACACCAAAAAGGAGATATTCACTACCATGACTTGGACTATAGCCCTTATAGTCCCATGACCAATTGTTGTCTCATTGATTTTGAAAATATGCTAGCAAATGGTTTTAAAATAGGAAATGCCGAAGTGGAGAGTCCAAAATCCATTCAAACTGCGACAGCTCAAATTTCGCAGATAATTGCGAATGTTGCTTCTAGCCAGTATGGTGGTTGCTCTGCCGATCGTATTGATCAGGTGTTAGCTCCTTATGCAGAAATCAACTATAAAAAACATCTTAAGGAAGCGAAAGAATGGGTCGTAGACGGTAAACAAGAAGAATATGCATGGAAAAAAACAAAAAAAGACATCTATGATGCCATGCAATCATTGGAGTATGAAATTAATACTTTATTTACTTCTAATGGGCAAACACCGTTTACTTCACTTGGATTTGGTCTAGGAACCAACCGTTTTGAAAGGGAAATTCAAAAGGCCATTTTGCAAATTCGGATTAAAGGGTTGGGAAGCGAGCATCGCACAGCTATTTTTCCAAAGTTAATATTTACGTTGAAACGTGGTTTAAATTTAGAAGCTGACAGTCCTAATTACGATATCAAAGAATTGGCACTGGAGTGCGCAACCAAACGAATGTATCCAGATGTTTTGTCTTATGATAAAATCATTGATTTAACAGGTTCTTTTAAAGTTCCGATGGGATGCCGTTCTTTTCTACAAGGTTGGAAAGATGCTGATGGTAGAGAAGTGAATGCAGGCAGAATGAATCTAGGAGTTGTAACAGTCAATCTTCCAAGAATTGCTTTAGAATCTGAAGGAGATGTTGATAAGTTTTGGAGTATCTTTAATGAACGAATGAATATTGCAGAGGACGCTCTAGTCTATCGAGTCGAAAGAACCAAAGAAGCTAGTCCTACCAATGCTCCAATTCTTTACCAATATGGAGCTTTTGGGAAACGTTTGGGAAAATATGATCAGGTAGATCAGCTCTTTACTCATAGGAGAGCAACAGTCTCATTAGGTTTCATTGGTCTGTATGAGGTAGCCACAGTATTTTATGGTGGAAACTGGGAGAAAAATCCAGCAGCTAAAGCCTTTACTCTAGCTATTGTCAAGGATATGAAACGTCGGGTAGAAGAATGGTCTGAACAATATGATTACCACTTCTCTCTTTATTCAACACCGTCTGAAAGTTTAACAGATCGCTTTTGTCGTCTAGACACAGAAAAATTTGGTCTTGTTGCAGATATCACAGACAAAGAATATTATACAAATTCTTTCCACTACGACATCCGAAAAAATCCGACACCTTTTGAAAAATTGGATTTTGAAAAAGCTTACCCAGAAGCAGGAGCCTCTGGTGGTTTTATTCACTATTGTGAGTATCCTGTTCTTCAACAAAATCCTAAGGCATTAGAGGCAGTTTGGGATTATGCTTATGATCGCGTAGGTTATCTAGGAACCAATACTCCAATCGATCGTTGTTATCAATGTGACTTTGAAGGGGACTTTACTCCGACGGAGAGAGGATTTACT
>JAUMZQ010000030.1 GCA_030528055.1 Streptococcus sp. | reverse complement strand
CTCCACTGTCAACCCTTTTTTTGCTTTTTTTATAAATTGTGGACCTTTTTAACATTTATATAGGAATGGGAGTTTTATTAAATAAAAAATTTAAAAAACAATCTAATCTATAAATAAGGATTAAATTGACATTTTTTAGAATAGTTGCTAAAATTACTTTGTAATAAAAAATAATCGACAACAAAGAAATCGGACTAACTAAATTGTCTATAATTTATCTGTAAGCATCTAGAGTTTTGAACATCAAATTCGGAGAAGATAGAAAATATTTTGTTTGTAAGAGGGATAATAAATGAACAAGACAAAGAAATTAAAATATAAATGGTCGCTCATCATTGCTCTTTTTGTCGTTGGAGGTATCAGCAGTATTGGCATTACTAAACAACCTAAGAAATTATACAACACCTTGTTTTCTAGCCCTCCTGCTGCACTAACCGAACAAGACTACATCAACTATCTTAAAAAACATGAAAAGGAAATAACAGATGCTATGCTAGATGATAAAATAACTAGCATCCAATAGAATTGGGATAGTGTGAGAGTCGGAGAAGTTGGGAATGGAACTCCTCAAGGTGGAGAATTAAAGTTAAACATTGAAGGTGGGTTTAATCACATTGAAGATTCTAGTTTTGTACTTACCTTTGATTTAGAGGACCGTAATTCTTATCCAGATTTGGATTCTATGATTTTAATTCAACCATTTAATATAGGAGAAGATTTATATGAGTAATACCAATCTATCTAATTTTAATAATATTTCAAAGTCTTATAAATGGTACAAGCCATAAAACAGGACTTTTATTAATAACCTAAAAATTTTCTTCTCAAGCTATGCTGATAGAAATAAACTTTTATAAAATTACTTAAATTGTTTGCAAGTATTTCTCCTCTCCTTCCTTTCGGAGTTTTAAGCCTTCAATGGCTAATTCAAGGAGATTTCTTGCAAATTTTTTAATTTCTTCATTTTCATGCTTACTTAGGTGAGTTTTAGAAAATTTTCTTCTTAATTTTTTGTAATCTCTGCCTTCTTCTTTGAAAAATTGGCAGTTTTTTAAATAGGATTTCACCTTAACAAGATTCATCAAAATTCCTATATGAAAAGCAGTGGGGGCAAAAGTTTTCTCTAGTGGTTGCGTACAGGTACTACGAAATTCAACCGTTCCCCTAGTCGTCAAATCTTGATATTGATAGCTTCGATGAGATTGAAAATCTTCTTCTTTAGGTTTGAGTATTACTTGCTCGCCATTTAAACGATAGGCTTTTATTTCTCCATGATTTAGGTAAGAATCCGCTGCTATTGGGTAAAAATAAAGAGTTTCTCCATTTCTGACAGCTGTAAAAATAGCTGTCTTGTTCAAATAATCAAAAAAATCCTCTTCTGTTGTGAAATCATGGGGATTTACACCAACATTTTCTGCTAAAATTCCATGCATAGAATTTTCCCAAAAAATATCACGTGAAATTTTGGAATCCAAGTCTTGTATGGTTAGGCTAGAATTGGCAAAAAGATAAGCCTTTGCAGCCTCAATCTGATTAAAAACATTGATAACTTCTAAATAATTGTCTCGTGAAACATCTAATTGTACCTGATTGCCACAAATGAAGGAACCGTATTTTGGGAAATGGTGCAATTGTTCCTCATTTAACTTCTCACTTAATGAGAGATAGTTGATAAGCATTTCATATCTAGGATATTTTACAGGGCTATTATCATTTTCATACCAAAAAGGGTGCAGTCCACATCCTTGAATTTCATGGTGGTGCTTTCTCAGAAACTCTTGAATCGTTTCCATATACTTGTTAAATCTCACCTCAACCTCTTGAATTTTACGGCATTTTTCAAAAGCAAATTCTAATGTATTATACGATACTTCAAAAAGAATTCTATCTTCTGTTGCTCGAGATTTTAATTGAATAGGATAATGGTCACTATCATAACGTTCTACAATAAAAGCAGAACTCTCGCTTAATTGTTTTAAAAGTGCTTTGCTTACTTCAACATCCGTTGCTCCTCCATTTTGATTGACAATGGGAAATTCCAACTCAATACCAATATATAGCTCGGGGTCTTTTTTAATATTTTTTAAATAACGCTCTTTTAAAATTTCTAATGAAGTAGACATCTAATCCTCCTGAAAACTTTAAAATATTATAACAAATTTTTTTATTTTTTCCTATTAATATTTCTTTAAACAAAAAACGGCTCTATAATATCTGTAGTGGGTAAAACCACTCTGGATTTTATGGAG
>JAUMZQ010000002.1 GCA_030528055.1 Streptococcus sp. | reverse complement strand
AAAAAGCTCCATAAAATCCAGAGTGGTTTTACCCACTACAGATATTATAGAGCCAGAATAGGAAGAAAAAAACCAATTAATTTGGTTTTTTTCATTAAGATAAGTTTGAATGAAATAGCAATTGCTGTTGGTTGTATTTAATACTTTATATTGGTCAAAGAATTTTTAGAAGATAGAAAGCAAGTTAGAAGAGTTTATTGCTTATTGAAGGAGGTTATGTGAAATGAAATTTAGAAAAGACTATACCTGTCCTCTAGAGCTTGTTCATGATATTGTGAGAGGAAAATGGAAAACAATAATTATTTTTCAACTCAGAAACGGTAAATGCTCTTTTTCGGAACTTTTTCGTAGCATTAATGGAATTACTCAAAAAATGTTGTTGGAACAATTACATGAATTAAAAAAGTATGATTTAATCGATAAAAAGGTATATGATGGTTATCCTTTAAAAGTAGAATACTTTTTAACGTTACAGGGAGAAAAAATGTTGATGGCAATCAAAATAATGCAAGAAATTGGTATTGACTACATGGTAAAAAACGGCATGACGGATATTCTGGATGAAAAAAGAATCAGCTACTAAATTTGAATATTTATTGTATGTACAAAAAAGTAAGTAATTGACTTAAAACTTATTGCATTATATCATTTTATTAGAATTGAGAAAGGATATAAGAATATGAAAAAAGCATTACTTATTATCGATGTACAAAATGATTATTTTCCTGGTGGGAAATGTCAATTATATAAACCAGACTTGGCATTGGATACAATAAAGAATTTGTTGCAGGAATTTAGAAAGAGAAAATTACCAATTATCTACATCCAACATGAATCTATACAAGGAACATTCTTTAATCCAGATACGGAAGGAATCAAAATTCATCATGATATTGAACCATTAAGTAAGGAAATAATCGTTACTAAGCATTATCCAAATAGCTTTTATAAAACTGATTTACAGAATAAATTAGTGGAGAATGAGGTGACAGAATTGGTTGTTTGTGGGATGATGACGCATATGTGCGTTGATACAACTGTAAGAGCTGCTAAAGACTATGGTTATAAGGTGACACTGGTATCGGATGCATGTGCAACTAAAGATTTAGAATGGGATAATTCAACTCTTTCAGCAGAATTGGTTCAGAAGACGTACATGGCTTCATTAAATCAAAAATTTGCTAAAATTGTTTTGGGTTCGGAATTATTCTAACTAATTAAATAGTTAGAATAATTCCAAAGAAATGATGTTATCATTTTAAGCTTAGAAGATTGTTTAAGCAATATGGGAAATTGGATAGATATTGGGCATACGTAATAATTTATATTGACAAAAAAAGGAGAATCAGATAGAATAGTAAGGTATGTTTAGTAACTGATCACAACTAGCCGGCTAAACGAATACGAAAATCTATCAGGAGGTATTCATCGTGAAACGTACTTATCAACCAAGTAAAATCCGTCGTGCACGTAAGCATGGTTTCCGCCATCGCATGTCCACTAAAAATGGTCGTCGTGTACTTGCAAGCCGTCGTCGTAAAGGACGCAAAGTTTTGGCTGCTTAATGAATGATGATAAAATTAAAAGTCAGTGGAAACTCGAGACCACTGATTTTTATTTTACAAAAATTTATTGTAATATTAGATGAATAGTATTAAACGATTTATGAAGTTCATTTTTATCTAGAGTAGTTTTTGATATAATAAGACTAGATATGTAAAGCAGAATATTTATAAAAGCATACAATTAGAATAAAAAGGTGAAGAGAAGATGCTAAAAATTTTTGATACTCATACACACTTAAATGTTGAAGAATTTGAGGGCAAAACACAAGATGAATTAGATCTAGCATCAGAGCTTGGCGTGACAAGGATGAATGTGGTTGGTTTTGATAAACCAACCATTGCAGAGAGTTTGGTCTTGTCTGAAAAATACAGTAATATCTATAGTACAATTGGTTGGCATCCAACGGAGGCAGCAGATTACACTCCTGAAGTAGAGCAGATGCTTGTCTCTCATCTAAGGGATAAAAAAGTAGTTGCTCTTGGTGAGATTGGACTTGATTACCACTGGATGACAGCACCAAAAGAAAAACAAGAAGAAGTCTTTAAACGTCAGATTGCACTCTCAAAAGAATATGACTTACCCTTTGTGGTACATACTAGAGATGCCCTAGAAGACACATTGGCTATTATTAAGAGTGAAGGTGTTGGTCTAGCAGGTGGAATTATGCATTCTTATTCTGGTTCGCTAGAGATGGCTGAACAGTTTGTTGAGTTAGGGATGATGATTTCATTTTCAGGAGTTGTAACCTTTAAAAAAGCCTTGGACATTCAAGAAGCTGCAACCAAGCTTCCTTTAGATAAAATATTAGTAGAGACAGATGCACCATATCTAGCTCCTGTTCCAAAACGTGGCAAGCAAAACCATCCTGCCTACACGCGCTACGTTGTCGAAAAAATTGCAGAACTTCGAGGTTTATCAGTAAAAGAAGTAGCGAGTGCTACTTATGACAATGCAATGAGGATTTTTAAAATTGAAGAATAAACTCAAAATTTCAAAAGTAATCGTTGTGGAAGGCAGAGATGATACAAGTCAATTGCAACGATTTTATGATGTCAAAACCTATGAAACAAGAGGTTCTGCCATTGATGAAAAAGATATTGAACGAATAAAACGGTTGCATGAGCGCTATGGGGTCATTGTTTTTACTGATCCAGATTTTAATGGAGAGAGGATTCGAAAAATCATCACGGCGAGTATTCCTAGTGTGCAGCATGCCTTTCTCAATCCAAGTGAGGCATCCCCAAAATCAAAGACAAAAGGGCGTTCGTTGGGAGTGGAACATGCCAGTTTTGAAAATTTACAGCGCGCTTTGAAGGGTGTATTCGGAACGAATCAAGAAGCGAAAACGTGCGACATTACAAAAATGGATTTGCTCCGATTAGGACTTCTTATGGGAAAGGATAGTCGGAAACGTCGTGAATTTTTAGGAGAAACCCTTCGTATCGGTTATTCAAATGGTAAGCAACTCTTAAACCGTTTAGAATTATTTGGTCTACAATTAGCAGATATTGAAAATGCAATGACTGCGTATGAAAGTGAGAAAAAATGAGAATTGCAGATTATAGTGTGACACGCGCTATTTTAGAGCGTCACAATTTTACGTTTAAAAAATCATTTGGGCAAAATTTTTTAACGGATACCAATATTTTACAAAAAATAGTCCATACAGCAGAGATTGACAAAACAGTTAATGTCATTGAGATTGGACCAGGAATTGGAGCATTGACTGAATTTTTAGCAGAAAGTGCGGCGGAAGTGATGGCCTTTGAGATTGATGACCGCTTGATTCCGATTTTAGCCGATACTCTCAGAGATTTTGATAATGTGACAGTGGTTAATGAAGATATTTTAAAATCTGACTTACAAACTCGTATTCAATCTTTTAAAAATCCTGATTTACCCATTAAAGTTGTTGCAAATCTTCCTTATTACATCACAACTCCAATATTGATGCATCTAATTGAGAGTAAAATTCCATTTGCAGAGTTTGTCGTCATGATGCAAAAAGAGGTTGCAGACCGTATCTCAGCAGTACCAAATACCAAATCTTATGGCAGTCTATCCATTGCTGTTCAATACTATATGACAGCTAAAGTTAGCTTTATTGTACCAAGAACAGTTTTTGTCCCAGCTCCGAATGTTGATTCAGCTATACTGAAAATGGTGAGACGAGACCAACCAGCTGTTAGCGTATCCGATGAAGATTTCTTCTTTAAAGTATCAAAAGCCTGTTTTGTCCATCGTAGAAAAACGCTTTGGAACAACCTTACAGCTTATTTTGGAAAATCAGATGAGGTTAAACAAGCTCTAGAAACAGCCCTAGACCAAGCAGAAATCGCCCCATCACTTCGAGGAGAAACTCTTTCCTTGGAACAATTTGCCAGATTAACAGATGCTTTATTATCATTAAAAACAAATAAATTTTAGAATCAAGATGAATGAAGCGAGTTGATTAGTGAAGAAGTTTTGTACTAAATGAAAAAACCATGTTCAAAGACATGGTTTTTATGCGGAAAAAGGGATTTGAACCCTCACATCCTAGTGGATACATGCGCCTGAAGCATGCGCGTCTGCCGTTCCGCCATTTCCGCTAATGGTTGCTATATTTATAATATACGCTTTCGTTCTATTTGTCAAAAAAGCCTATTTTTCTTATAAATATCCATAAGAAATAATGAATAGCAGGCTATATAAACTAAAGAATAAGTAAGCTAAATATCGTTTTTTTTGATATAATAAGTGTATTCATTTTAAAGGAGAAATCTTGCGAGGAAAAATTATAAAATCTCTGGCTGGTTTTTATTATGTAGAGTCTACGGATGGTCTTATTTACCAAACTAGAGCACGAGGAAATTTTCGAAAAAAAGGACAAACTCCCTATGTAGGAGACAATGTTGAATTTTCTGCTGCTAACAATTCAGAAGGCTATATTCTAAAAATTGAGCAGAGGAGAAACAGTCTGGTTCGACCTCCCATTGTAAATATCGACCAAGCAGTTGTGATCATGAGTGTGAAAGAGCCAAATTTCAACCCAAATCTTTTGGATCGATTTTTAGTTTTATTAGAATACAAAGGGATTCATCCCATCATCTATTTTAGTAAATTAGATTTGTTATCCCAAGAGGATGAGCTAATAGCTTATAGCCAAGTCTATCAAGAAATTGGTTATGAGGTGTTGACCAGCATTGACGAGTTGTTGCCTTTGTTATCTCATAAAACGACCGTTTTTATGGGGCAAACGGGTGTCGGAAAATCGACTTTGCTCAATAAAATTGCTCCAGAACTACAATTAGAGACAGGAGAGATTTCAGAAAGTTTGGGTCGTGGTCGACATACGACTCGTGCAGTTAGTTTCTATGATATCAATCAAGGGAAGATTGCTGATACACCCGGTTTTTCTTCGCTCGATTATGAAGTAGATAATGCAGAAGACCTTAATCAGTCCTTTCCAGAAATAGCAACAGTTAGTAAAAATTGTAAATTTCGTACTTGCACCCATACTCACGAACCAATCTGTGCAGTGAGAACTGCGGTTGAATTAGGAGAAATCGCATCTTTTCGCTTTGAAAATTATCTACAATTTTTAAGTGAAATTGAAAATCGTCGTGAAGTCTATAAAAAGACAACTAAATCTTCAAAATAAAGGAGAACCACAATGAAACCTATAAAAATCGCCCCTTCTATTCTAAGTGCTGACTATGCAAACTTTGAAAAAGAGCTCAAGCAAATTGAACTAACAGGAGCCGAATATGTCCACATTGATATTATGGATGGGCATTTTGTACCGCCAATTAGTTTTGGAGCGGGAGTGGTTGCAAGTATGCGTCCTCATAGCAAACTAGTATTTGATTGCCATTTAATGGTTTCTAATCCCGAGTCACACATTGAAGAATTTGCGCGTGCAGGAGCGGATATTATCAGTATTCACGCTGAAGCAACTCCTCACATTCATGGAGCATTACAAAAAATTCGTGCCAATGGAGTTAAAGCTAGTGTTGTGATAAATCCCGGAACACCAGTTGAAGCTGTTAAAAATGTTTTGAATCTAGTCGATCAGGTTTTAGTAATGACTGTTAATCCAGGGTTTGGCGGACAAGCGTTCTTGCCAGAAACAATGGATAAAATTCGTGAGTTGGTTGTTTTACGAGAAGTAAATGATTTGAATTTTGATATAGAAGTAGATGGTGGTATCGATGATCAAACCATCAGCATAGCGAGAGAAGCTGGTGCCAATGTGTTCGTAGCAGGAAGCTATGTTTTTAAAGAAGATATGAATCAGCAGGTTCAGAATTTGAGGAATGCTTTATATGACTAAAGTTGCCCTTTTTGCTGGGGGTGTTATAGATTCATTTCATCTGGATTTTGATGTTTTCATTGGGGTTGACAGAGGTAGTTTTTTTCTCCTTCAACAAGGAATACAACCAGATATGGCTGTTGGAGATTTTGATTCCGTCTCTTCAGAAGAATTGGATGGGATCCGATTGAAAGCTAAAAAAGTGATTCAAGTAGCATCTGAGAAAAATGATACGGACATGGAATTGGCTGTAAAGATGGCGTTTGAATACTATCCAGATGCGACCGTAACGATTTTTGGAGCTTTGGGAGGTCGTTTAGATCATACATTGTCCAACATATTTTTACCCAGCAATTCGGAAATTGCTCCTTACATGAAACAAATCTGCTTAGTGAATTCATCAAATAAGGTTATCTATTGTCCGCAAGGGCGCCATGAAGTGAAGCCGGTTGAAGGTATGAATTATCTTGGTTTCATGCCAGTTGGAAATGATGAATTGAAAATAGAAGGTGCCAAATATCCTTTAAATAAAACAAACTTTTTTTTCAAAAAAGTATATGGTTCCAACGAATTTATAGATAAGCCTGTTTTTTTGGAATGTACTTCAGGTTATGTAGTTATTATTTATAGTAAAGATGGAGATTAATATGGAATGGTTTATCGTTTTATTGCTTTTAGGAAATTTGATTTTTGTTTTTTTGATATGGCAACAAACTAATCAACAGACAGATGAAATAGCAAAAAGTTTTGATAACAAAATACGCGAACAGTTGAATTACCAATTTAAACAAGAGCAGAAACAAAATGTTATCAATCAACAGCAATTAGAAATTACATTGAGTGATCGGTTGAACGCCGTACAATCTGACCTACATAAAAATTTGACGGAGCTACGTTCAGAAATCAGTGATAATCTGACTAAGAATCGAGATAAGACAGATGAACGCATGAAGCAGATACAGGAATCTAATGAAATGCGTTTAGAGCAAATGAGGCAAACAGTAGAGGAGAAACTAGAAAAGACCTTACAAACCCGCTTGCAAACTTCATTTGAAACGGTATCTAAGCAACTAGAGTCCGTCAATCGTGGCTTAGGTGAAATGCAAAATGTTGCACGTGATGTAGGAAATCTTAATAAAGTATTGTCAAATACAAAAACTCGTGGAATTTTAGGAGAATTGCAATTAGGGCAAATTATTGAAGATATTATGACGCCGAGTCAGTATGAACGAGAGTTTGCATTGAAATCAACTTCTAGTGAGCGAGTGGAGTATGCGATTAAGCTACCAGGTCAAGTTGAACACGAGTATGTATATCTACCGATTGATTCCAAGTTTCCATTAGCAGATTATTATCGTTTGGAGGATGCTTATGATTCAGGAAATAAGGAAGAAATTGAACTGTATCGAAAGGCTTTATTTACTAGTATTAGACGCTTCGCAAAAGATATCCATAAAAAATACATTGTACCTCCAACAACGACTAATTTTGGGATTATGTTTTTGCCGACAGAAGGTCTCTATTCAGAAGTTGTTCGCAATCCAGAATTTTTTGATAGTTTGAGACGAGACGAACAGGTTATAGTGGCAGGGCCTTCCACACTATCAGCCCTTCTCAATTCTCTATCTGTTGGATTTAAAACTCTCAATATTCAAAAAAGCGCAGATAATATCAGTAAAATCTTGGGCAGTGTGAAATTAGAATTTACTAAGTTTAGTGGTATTTTAGCAAAGACTAGAAAACATCTCAATAATGCTTCGACAAATATTGATGAACTGTTAAATCGTAGAACCAATGCCATAGAACGAACTCTTCGTAACATTGAAATTTCAGATCAAGACCTATTTTTAGATATTCCAGAAGAAGGGGAAAATGATGAAAATTAACCAAATGAAAAAAGACGAAACCTTTGAAGGATTCTACTTGATAAAATCGGCAGAAGTTCGTCAAACGAGAGCAGGGAAAAACTATCTAGCCTTTGTTTTTCAAGACGATACAGGTGTTATTGAAGGGAAACTTTGGGATGCGCAACCGCACAATGTTAAAGAGTTTACCGCTGGAAAAGTTGTTCATATGCAAGGTCGCCGTGAAGTTTATAACAATACGCCTCAAGTGAATCAATTAACTCTTCGATTGCCTCAAGCTGGAGAACCCAATGATCCTAGCAACTTCAAAGAAAAATCACCAGTCAATCAGCAAGAAATTAGAGATTATTTATCTCAAATGATTTTTAAAATTGAAAATCCTACTTGGCAACGCTTGGTTCGTTCGCTTTATGGTAAATACGATAAGGAATTTTATACATATCCAGCTGCTAAAACCAATCACCATGCTTTTGAAACGGGTTTAGCTTTCCATACAGCAACAATGGTCAAACTAGCGGATGCTATTGGAACTATTTATCCGCAACTCAATAAAAGTTTACTTTTTGCTGGTATTATGCTCCATGATTTAGCGAAAGTTATCGAATTAAGTGGTCCTGAAAATACAGAATACACCGTACGTGGTAATTTGATAGGTCATATTGCTCTGATTGATGAAGAGATAACCAAAGCGTTAACAGAATTAAAAATTGATGACAATAAGGAAGATGTTATCGTCTTGCGTCATGTTATATTGAGTCATCATGGTTTGTTAGAGTATGGAAGTCCAGTGAGACCAAAAATTATGGAAGCTGAGATTATTCATATGATTGATAACCTAGATGCTGAAATGATGATGATGACATCCGCATTGAATCTAGCTTCTCCAGGGGAGATGACGAATAAAATTTTTGCTTTGGAAAATCGCTCATTTTATAAGCCAGACCTTGATTAGCAGAACACGAAAAACGGGCATTATTTACTAAATAATGTTCGTTTTTTTACTAACAATATGTTATAATTGAAAAAATAAAATTTTAATTGGTGACAAGATGAAACTAAGACGAAGTGAACGGATGGTTGTTATATCTAACTATTTGATCAATCATCCGTATAAATTGACAAGTTTGAATACTTTCGCAGAAAAATACGAATCTGCAAAATCTTCTATTTCTGAAGATATCGTGATTATTAAACGAGCTTTTGAGGAAATAGAAATCGGCACTATTGAAACGATTACAGGTGCAGGAGGAGGAATTATCTTTACTCCTTCTATTTCCGATATCGATGCAAAGACTATTGTTCAAGACTTATGCCAGCAACTATCAGAAAATAAACGAATTTTACCCGGTGGATATATCTATTTATCAGATTTATTAAGTACTCCCTCTATTTTAAATAACATTGGTCGCATTATTGCGAAGGCTTTTAGGGATCAAAAAATTGATGCAGTGATGACCGTTGCAACAAAGGGTGTTCCGTTAGCAAATGCTGTTGCAAATGTTTTAAATGTACCATTTGTTATAGTGCGCCGAGATCTTAAAATCACAGAAGGATCCACCGTAAGTGTAAATTATGTATCTGGTTCAAGTGGTGATCGCATTGAAAAAATGTTTCTATCCAAACGAAGTCTAAAAGCAGGTAGTAGAGTCCTAATTGTAGATGATTTCCTAAAAGGTGGAGGCACAATAAATGGTATGATTAGCCTATTAGCAGAATTCGACTCAGAATTGGCAGGAGTCGCCGTTTTTGCAGACAATGCCCAGACCACGCGTGACTATCTAGATTATAAATCACTACTAAAAGTAACCAATATCGATGTCAAAGCAAATACCATCAATGTTGAAGTTGGAAATATTTTTGACTAAAGAAAAAATCAAGTTCTTACGACTTGGTTTTTTTTATTTAATATATTATAAAATATCATTTTTTATTCCTAATTAATAAATATTATAATTTTTAAGAAATTTCTTCACTTGTAAATAATCAAAATCTATTGACCGAATAGTGTAGACATGCTATAATGAAAGACGGTACTTTTTACTTTTGGTCTCTCAAAAGTGTACAGAGACGTGCTGACAAATGTTGCAAAAGTACACACAGATGATAGCTGTCACCAAGTGTATCATCACCAAAATTAAAAAAATACAGGAGAATGTAGATGCCTACAATTAATCAATTGGTTCGCAAACCACGTAAGTCAAAAGTAGAAAAATCTAAATCACCAGCTTTGAATGCCGGTTATAACAGCTTGAAACGTGTTCCAACTCAAGAAAATTCACCTCAAAAGCGTGGAGTTGCAACGCGTGTGGGAACCATGACACCTAAAAAACCTAACTCAGCCCTTCGTAAGTTTGCTCGTGTTCGTTTGAGCAACTTGATTGAAGTAACAGCTTACATCCCAGGTATCGGACACAACCTACAAGAACACAGCGTGGTTCTTCTTCGTGGTGGGCGTGTAAAAGACCTTCCAGGGGTACGTTACCATATCGTTCGTGGAGCACTAGATACTGCTGGTGTTACAGACCGTAAGCAAGGCCGTTCTAAATACGGTACTAAGAAACCAAAAGCATAAGGAAAGGGGATAAAGATAAATGAGTCGTAAAAACCAAGCGCCTAAACGCGAAGTATTGCCAGATCCACTTTATAATTCAAAAATAGTGACACGTCTTATCAACCGAGTTATGCTTGATGGAAAACGTGGAACAGCTGCTTCTATTGTATACGGAGCATTTGAACAAATCAAAGAAGCTACTGGAAATGATTCACTTGAAGTATTTGAAACAGCTATGGAAAATATCATGCCTGTTCTTGAAGTACGTGCACGCCGTGTCGGTGGATCTAACTATCAAGTTCCAGTTGAAGTTCGTCCTGAACGTCGTACAACACTTGGACTTCGTTGGTTGGTAACTATCGCGCGTCAACGTGGTGAACACACTATGCAAGATCGTCTTGCAAAAGAAATTATGGATGCTGCAAACAATACAGGTGCAGCTGTTAAGAAACGTGAAGATACTCACCGTATGGCTGAGGCTAACCGTGCCTTTGCACACTTCCGTTGGTAAGATAAAGTTGGGAATTTCAAATTGATGGTTTATTTATATAAAGATATCATTTTGTATTTTTCAATCCAAACGGTCATTTAGATTAGATAGATCTAAATAAAACAAACGTAAGACGGGTAGGTGATGCCTACCCGCTTTTCTTAAAATATGTTATAATAACTGTAAAATAAATTAATAGGAGAACTAACCAAATGGCTCGCGAATTTTCACTCGAAAAAACTCGTAACATCGGTATCATGGCTCACGTCGATGCTGGTAAAACAACAACGACTGAACGTATCCTGTACTATACTGGTAAAATCCATAAAATTGGTGAAACCCATGAAGGGGCTTCTCAAATGGACTGGATGGAGCAAGAACAAGAGCGTGGTATCACAATTACATCTGCGGCGACAACTGCTCAATGGAAGGATTACCGTGTTAACATCATTGACACACCAGGACACGTGGACTTCACGATTGAAGTACAACGTTCTCTTCGTGTTCTTGATGGTGCTGTAACTGTTCTTGATGCTCAATCAGGAGTTGAGCCCCAAACAGAAACTGTATGGCGCCAAGCAACTGAATACGGAGTTCCTCGTATCGTATTTGCTAACAAAATGGATAAGATTGGAGCTGACTTCCTTTACTCAGTAGGAACTCTTCATGACCGCTTGCAAGCAAATGCTCATCCAATTCAGTTACCAATTGGAGCTGAAGATGACTTCACAGGGATTATTGACCTTGTGAAAATGAAAGCTGAAATCTACACCAACGACCTTGGTACAGATATTCAAGAAACGGACATTCCTGCTGAATACCTTGAACAAGCTCAAGAATGGCGTGAAAAATTAGTAGAAGCTGTAGCGGATACTGATGAAGACTTGATGATGAAATACCTTGAAGGTGAAGAAATCGAAGAAGAAGAGTTGAAACAAGCTATTCGTCGTGCAACAATCAATGTTGAATTTTTCCCAGTTCTTGCAGGTTCTGCCTTCAAGAATAAAGGAGTTCAGTTGATGCTTGACGCGGTTATTGACTATCTTCCAAGTCCGCTAGATATCCCTGCAATTAAAGGAATCAATCCAGATACTGAAGAAGAAGAAACTCGTCCAGCTTCAGATGAAGAACCATTTGCAGCTTTGGCTTTCAAAATTATGACTGACCCATTTGTGGGACGCTTGACTTTCTTCCGTGTTTACTCGGGTGTCTTGAACAGTGGTTCATATGTATTAAACACTTCTAAAGGAAAACGTGAACGTATTGGACGTATTCTTCAAATGCACGCGAACAGCCGAAATGAAATTGAAACAGTTTACTCAGGTGATATCGCTGCAGCGGTTGGATTGAAAGATACAACAACTGGAGATTCATTGACGGATGAAAAATCAAAAATCATTCTTGAATCAATCGATGTTCCAGAACCAGTTATTCAATTAATGGTTGAGCCTAAATCTAAGGCAGACCAAGATAAAATGGGTATTGCACTTCAAAAATTAGCTGAAGAAGATCCAACTTTCCGTGTTGAAACAAACGTTGAAACAGGAGAAACAATTATTTCAGGTATGGGAGAACTTCACTTAGATGTCCTTGTTGACCGTATGCGTCGTGAATTTAAGGTAGAAGCTAATGTTGGAGCTCCTCAAGTATCTTATCGTGAAACTTTCCGTGCTTCAACTCAGGCGCGTGGATTCTTCAAACGCCAATCTGGTGGTAAAGGTCAATTCGGTGATGTTTGGATTGAATTTACTCCAAATGAAGAAGGTAAAGGATTTGAGTTTGAAAATGCTATCGTCGGTGGTGTCGTTCCACGTGAATTCGTACCAGCCGTTGAAAAGGGATTGGTTGAATCAATGGCCAATGGGGTTCTTGCTGGATATCCAATTGTAGATGTGAAAGCAAAACTTTACGATGGTTCTTACCACGATGTAGACTCATCTGAAACAGCCTTTAAAGTAGCGGCCTCTTTAGCTCTTAAAGAAGCGGCAAAAACAGCTCAACCAGCTATTCTTGAGCCAATGATGCTTGTAACCATTACAGTTCCAGAAGAAAATCTTGGAGATGTTATGGGGCATGTAACAGCTCGTCGTGGACGCGTAGATGGAATGGAAGCACATGGTAACAGCCAAATCGTTCGTGCTTATGTTCCACTTGCTGAAATGTTTGGTTATGCAACTGTTCTTCGTTCTGCTTCACAAGGACGTGGTACTTTCATGATGGTATTTGACCACTATGAAGATGTTCCTAAATCAGTTCAAGAAGAAATTATCAAAAAAAATCATGGTGAAGCTTAATTAAGTCTCACTTGGCATCCGTTTTTCGGATGCTTTTTTTATTCAAAAATTTTCAACTGTAAAGTATGAAAATTAAAATTTTATCAGATAAAGTGACTCTTGTTGGTATAAGTATGATAGCGCCAATGAAAAGAAATGAAAGAGTATGAAAAAGATGTTAACACTTACTAATGAGAATGAAATCAGTTGCAATTTTACTTGAATAGGTATATAATAGAAGATGTTGAAAGGTGATTTGTAGCAACTCAAGTTACTCTTTTCACATAAAAAATTTAATTGATTTTCATAAGGAGGAAATCACGAATGGTAGTTAAAGTTGGTATTAACGGTTTCGGTCGTATCGGTCGTCTTGCATTCCGTCGTATTCAAAATGTTGAAGGTGTTGAAGTGACTCGTATTAACGACCTTACTGATCCAAACATGCTTGCTCATTTGTTGAAATACGATACAACTCAAGGACGTTTTGACGGAACTGTAGAAGTTAAAGAAGGCGGATTTGAAGTTAATGGTAAATTCATCAAAGTTTCTGCTGAACGCGACCCAGAACAAATTGATTGGGCTGCTGATGGAGTAGAAATCGTACTTGAAGCAACTGGATTCTTTGCTACAAAAGCTGCTGCTGAAAAACATTTACATGCTAACGGTGGAGCTAAGAAAGTTGTTATCACTGCACCTGGTGGAAACGATGTTAAAACAGTTGTATTTAACACAAACCATGATGTACTTGATGGAACTGAAACAGTTATTTCAGGAGCTTCATGTACTACAAACTGTTTAGCACCAATGGCTAAAGCTCTTCATGATAATTTTGGAGTAGTTGAAGGATTGATGACTACAATTCATGCTTATACTGGAGACCAAATGGTACTTGATGGACCTCACCGTGGTGGAGATCTTCGTCGTGCCCGTGCTGCTGCAGCAAACATTGTACCTAACTCAACAGGTGCTGCTAAAGCAATCGGTCTTGTAATTCCAGAATTGAACGGAAAACTTGACGGTGCTGCACAACGTGTTCCAGTTCCAACAGGTTCTGTTACTGAATTGGTAGCTGTTCTTGATAAAAATGTTACTGTTGACGAAGTGAATGCTGCTATGAAAGCTGCAGCTAACGAATCATATGGCTACACTGAAGATCCAATCGTATCATCAGATATCGTTGGTATGTCATTTGGTTCATTGTTTGATGCAACTCAAACTAAAGTCCTTGATGTTGATGGTAAACAATTAGTTAAGGTTGTTTCTTGGTATGACAATGAAATGTCTTACACTTCACAACTTGTTCGTACTCTTGAGTACTTTGCAAAAATTGCAAAATAATTGAATGTATGAGAAAGAGAGTTTGACTCTCTTTCTTATTTTTTTATAGCTAAAATATTTTACAATAGAAAGTTTTGGAGAATACTACGGAAGATATGGAAACCTTTATTCAAGATATTTTCGCAAAGCAGTACAGTAAATATTTTCCAAAGTCTACCTCGCTAGATTTAGAACCTGAAGATATTTACTTAACAAGAAAAGATAATCAGGGGCTAGTTGGAATTTTACATGCTCAAAAAATATTAGAGAATATCCACATAAAAGCTTTGGTTGTATCAGAAAGATGTCAAGGAAAGGGCATCGGAAGTAGCTTGATTAGTGAATTAGAAGAACTTCTAAAATCCAAGACAGTTTCCTCTATAACACTTTCAACAAAATCCTATCAAGCAAAAGATTTTTATTTAAAAATGGGTTATGAAATTTATGCTACGCTTGAAGATGTTCCTAAGAAGGGAATAACGAAATACCATTTTATAAAAAGGTTATGAGATACTTGGATATTTTTTTGATTTAAAAATAAAATTTTAATAAATTGTTCTTTTGGACTGTGTGCCTGAATTAATTTAGAAATGAGAATTGTGAAAACTTTCTTTATATAAAGAAAAGTTTTAGAAAATATGATATAATAGTCCAGTATAAATAGAAAAAGGAGTTTACATAACATGGCAAAACTGACTGTTAAAGACGTTGATTTAAAAGGAAAGAAAATCCTTGTTCGTGTTGATTTTAATGTGCCACTTAAAGATGGTGTGATTACAAATGATAATCGTATTTCTGCAGCATTACCAACAATCAAATATATTTTAGAAAAAGGTGGACGTGCTATTTTGTTCTCTCACTTAGGACGTGTAAAAGAAGAAGCTGACAAAGATGGAAAATCTTTAGCACCAGTTGCAGCTAATTTAGCTGAAAAATTGGGTCAAGATGTTGTCTTCATTCCAGGAGCTACTCGTGGTGCTGAACTTGAAGCAGCAATCAATGCTTTAGAAGACGGACAAGTTCTTTTGGTGGAAAATACTCGTTTTGAAGATGTTGATGGTAAAAAAGAATCTAAAAATGATACTGAATTGGGTCAATACTGGGCAAGTCTTGGAGATGGTATCTTTGTAAATGACGCATTTGGTACTGCTCACCGCGCACATGCTTCAAACGTTGGAATTTCTGCTAATGTTGATAAAGCTGTTGCAGGTTTCCTTCTTGAAAATGAAATTGCTTATATCCAAGAAGCTGTTGATAACCCAGTTCGTCCATTTGTAGCGATTCTTGGTGGTTCTAAGGTTTCTGACAAGATTGGTGTTATCGAAAACCTTCTTAAAAAAGCAGATAAGGTCCTTATCGGTGGTGGAATGACTTATACATTCTATAAAGCTCAAGGTATCGAAATTGGTAACTCACTTGTTGAAGAAGATAAATTAGACATTGCAAAAGATTTATTGGCAAAAGCTGATGGTAAATTAATTTTACCAGTTGACTCAAAAGAAGCTAATGCATTTGCTGACTACACTGAAGTGAAGGATACTGACGGTGAAGCAGTTGATGCTGGATTCTTAGGACTTGATATCGGACCAAAATCTATTGCAGAATTTGACAAAGCCCTTGAAGGTGCTAAGACAGTTGTTTGGAACGGACCAATGGGTGTCTTTGAAAACCCAGATTTCCAAGCAGGTACAATCGGAGTGATGGACTCAATCGTTAAACAACCAGGTGTGAAATCAATCATTGGTGGTGGAGATTCAGCAGCAGCAGCGATCAACCTTGGCCGTGCAGATAAATTCTCATGGATTTCAACAGGTGGTGGAGCTTCTATGGAACTTCTTGAAGGTAAAGTCTTGCCAGGTCTTGCAGCACTTACTGAAAAATAAATTTGTTGTTAGTCGACAAATAACAAAAAATAAGATAATTTGAACTCTTGAGTTTATAAAAAACTCAAGAGTTTTTTAGTTTGTTTAGTAAATATTTTATTTGTATTATAAGAAATAACTATGAACACGTATAGAAATTTGATAATAGGCAAGTAGCCTTTCTTTTGATATGATAGAACAATAGAAAAATAGCCTCTGATTTGAACTGTGAAGATAAAATCAGCAATAAGAAAAAGTTATCACCTTTATAAAAAATATATAATGGGCAAACAATTAGATATTTGATATGATAAAAAAGACTTTTTCAGGAGGAAAAAATAATGAACTTAAAGAAAATATTGAAGTCCGCTACAATAGCGACAGTCGGCATTCTTGCTCTAGGAGCTTTGGTAGCTTGCTCGTCATCTAATACAGATAAAAAGAGCAGCAAAAAAACAATAGAAGTTGGAACGGTTGGAACAACAAAACCTTTTTCTTATGATGATAAAGAAGGTAATTTAACTGGATATGAAATTGAAGTTTTACGTGAAATTTTTAAAGGTTCAGATGAATATGAATTGAATTTCAATAAAACAAAATGGGCTTCCATTTTTGCAGGTTTAGATAGCGATCGTTATCAAATTGGTGCCAACAATATTAGTTATTCTGATGAACGTGCTGATAAATATCTTTATACTAGTCCTTACGCTAAAAATCCAACTGTTTTAGTCGTACGTAAGGGAGAAGGTATCAAATCTCTAGATGATATTGGTGGAAAATCAACAGAAGTGGTGCAAGGAACTTCTACTGCTAAACAATTAGAGGACTATAACAAAGAGCATACAGATAATCCAACGAAGGTTAACTATACAGACGGAACCATTCAACAGATTTTAGCGAATTTGAATGATGGTCGGACGGATTATAAAATTTTTGAAAGATTGACGGTTGAAACAATTATTAAAGATCAAAAGTTAGACAATCTTGAAGTAATTGAACTACCAAGTGATCAACAACCCTATGTTTATCCAATCATTGCTAAAGACGAAAAGGATCTTCAAAAGTTTGTTAATAAGCGAATCAAAGAATTATACGATGATGGAACATTGGAAAAACTTTCTCAAAAATATCTAGGTGGAAGTTATCTACCAGATGAGAAAGATATTAAATAATAAGGAGACTTCAAAATGAAATTGAAAAAATGGTTTGGTTTAACAACGTTGGCAGCTATTACTGTGTTTGGTCTAGCAGCTTGCTCATCTTCATCTTCTAAAGATAGTAAATCAAGTGGGGATACGGTAACTGTTAAAATTGGAACAATGAGCTTGAGCGATACAGAACAAGCACGTTGGGACAAAGTTCAGGAAATTCTTGACAAGGAAAAATCAGGAGTGAAATTGGAATTTAGTCAATTTACTGATTATAGTCAACCAAATAAAGCTCTAGTTGATAAAGATGTCGATATCAATGCATTCCAACATTATTATTTCCTTGAAAATTGGAACAAAGAGAACAATGCAGATGTAGTAGCTGTTGCAGATACGTACATTTCTCCAATTCGTCTTTATTCAGGAACCAAGGATGGCAAAAACAAATACACGGATGTGAAAGATATCCCTAAAAACGGTACAATAGCTGTTCCGAATGATGCAACGAATGAAAGTCGTGCTTTAAATCTGCTTGAGGAAGCTGGTCTGATTACATTAGATTCGAAAGATAATGAACTGGCTACAATAGCAAATATTAAAGAAAATCCTAAGAATTTAAAAATATCTGAGTTAGATGCTTCTCAAACGGCTGCTTCTTTAACATCAGTTGATGCTGCAGTCATTAACAATAATTTTGTTCGTGAAGCTAAAGTTGATTATGAAAAAGCTCTGTTTAAAGAAGAACCAGGTGAAAATTCAAAACTATGGTATAATTTGATTGCTGCAAATAAAGATTGGAAAAAATCAGATAAGGCAGAAGCTATTGAGAAAATTGTCAAGGCTTATCACACAGATGAAGTGAAGAAAGTTATTGAAGAATCATCAGATGGTTTGGACCAACCAGTTTGGAAATAACAATAATTCAGAAAGTAGGGCGGGAACTCGTTTCCAGCCCTTTATCTGCTCTTTAAGTGGATGGCTTTATTAATAGTTGTAAGATAAGAATACGAATCATTACAATATGATTCAAGATAGTGGGAGATATATATGCCTTTCTCGACTGAGATAGAACAAATTGAAAAATTTGAAAATGATGAAGTGGCTCAACATTATTTTGAAGTGCTGAGAACCTTGATTTCAAAAAAATCTATTTTTGCTCAACAAATTGGGCTCAAAGAAGTTGCCAATTATCTAGGAGAAATTTTTACTGCAGCAGGAGCTAAGGTGACGATTGATGACCGCTATACTGCTCCCTTTGTTATAGCAGACTTTAAATCACCAAATCCAGATGCTAAGACCATTATTTTTTATAATCATTATGATACCGTTCCAGCAGATAATGATCAGGTATGGAGCAATGATCCGTTCACATTATCTGTTCATTATGGAGTAATGTATGGACGAGGAGTCGATGATGATAAAGGGCATATAACAGCACGATTGACGGCTGTCAGAAAGTATATTCGTGAATATGGAGAATTGCCTGTTAATATTACTTTTATAATGGAAGGTGCTGAAGAATCTGCTTCTACGGATTTGGATCAATATTTAGCAGAACATGGACATCGTTTTCGACATGCTGATCTATTGGTGTGGGAGCAAGGAACTCGAAATCAGTTAGGGCAACTGGAAATATCTGGTGGGAATAAAGGAATTGTAACCTTTGATATGTCTGTTAAGAGTGCGGATGTTGATATTCATTCTAGTTATGGCGGTGTGATTGACTCAGCATCATGGTATCTTTTAAATGCTATCACTAGTTTGCGTTCCCAAGATGGTCATATCTTGGTAGATGGGATTTATGATTGTATTCAGGAACCCAATGAGCGAGAATTGGCTTTGGTGGAAAAATATGCTCTAAAATCTTCTGAGGAATTAGTGGAAATATATGGCTTGACAACACCTCTGTTAAAGGAAGAACGAGAACAATTATTGCGTCGTTTCTATTTTGAGCCAGCTATCAACATTGAGGGGATTTACTCTGGTTACCAAGGTCAAGGAGTGAAGACTATTTTACCTGCCCAAGCAACTGCTAAAATGGAAGTTAGACTAGTTCCAGGTTTAGAACCACATGATGTTTTGGATAAAATTAACAAGCAGTTAAAGAAGAATGGATATGAACAGATAGAATTGACTTATACCTTAGGAGAGAAGAGTTACCGAAGTGATATGAGTGATCCAGCTATTTTAAATGTTGTGAAGTTAGCAAAAGAGTTTTATCCAGAAGGAGTATCAGTTCTTCCTACAACTGCTGGTACAGGACCGATGCACACCGTTTTTCACGCCTTAAACGTACCAATTCTTGCTTTTGGAATTGGGAATGTGAATAGTCGTGATCATGGTGGCGATGAAAATGTACGCTTAGCTGACTACTATACCCATATTGAACTAATCAAGGAGTTGATTGCAAGTTATGACGAATGAAATTATTAAATTAGACAATATCGATGTAACGTTTCATCAAAAGAAAAAACAAATTCAAGCGGTTAAGGATGTCACCATTCACATTAATCGTGGAGACATTTATGGGATTGTTGGCTATTCTGGAGCTGGTAAATCCACTCTTGTTCGAGTTGTCAATCTCTTACAAAAACCATCATCTGGAAAAGTGACTGTCGATGAAGATATACTATATGATAAAAACAGTGTTCAACTAAATGCAGCCAAATTACGTCAAAAACGTAAGGACATTGGTATGATTTTTCAACATTTCAATTTGATGGCTCAACTAACGGCTGAAGAAAATGTAGCTTTTGCTCTGAAACACTCTTCACTTTCTAAGAAGGAAAAATCGGAAAAGGTTAAAAAATTATTGGAATTAGTTGGGTTAGCAGATCGTGCTGAAAATTATCCTGCACAATTATCTGGTGGACAAAAACAGCGTGTAGCTATTGCGCGTGCTTTAGCCAATGATCCAAAGATTTTGATTTCAGATGAAGCGACTTCAGCTCTTGATCCTAAGACGACTAAGCAGATTTTAGCACTATTACAAGATTTGAATCAAAAGCTCAATTTAACTATTATATTAATCACGCATGAAATGCAAATTGTTAAAGATATTGCCAACCGAGTAGCTGTTATGCAAAATGGTGAGTTGATTGAAGAAGGAACTGTTTTAGATATTTTTTCTAATCCTCAAAAAGAACTGACTCGTGATTTTATTACAACTGCGACCGGAATTAACGAAGCACTGGTTAAAATTTATCAGCAAAAAATTGTCCGCAAATTACCTGAAGACTCGATTTTAGCACATTTGAAATATTCAGGTGCGGTAACCGATACAGCTATCATCAATGATATCTACAAACAATATCACATTTCGGCTAATATTTTATATGGGAATATTGAAATTTTGGATCATACTCCAGTGGGTGAGATGGTGGTTATTTTATCGGGAGAAACCAACAATCTACTAGATGCACAACAAAATTTAAAAAATTCAGGAGTAGAATTGTCCATTCTGAAGAAAGGAGTTGCTAATGATTAATCTGATAAGTACTTACTTACCAAATGTTTATAAATTAGGTTGGTCTGGTCAAGCAGGCTGGGGAACTGCAATTTATTTAACACTTTATATGACTGTCATTTCTTTTATCATAGGTGGGTTAATGGGCTTGATTGCTGGTCTGATTCTTGTGTTGACAGGTCCAGATGGTATTTTAGAAAATAAAATTGTGTTCTGGATTTTAGATAAGATAACCTCTATCTTTCGGGCTATTCCTTTCATCATTCTTCTTGCTTTAATCAATCCCTTTACGCGTGCTCTTGTTGGAACGGGAATCGGACCGACTGCTGCACTAGTTCCTCTTTCACTAGCTGTATTTCCTTTCTTTGCTCGTCAAGTACAGGTGGTTTTATCTGAATTAGATCGAGGAGTTATAGAGGCCGCTCAAGCTAGTGGTGCAACTTTTGGTGATATAGTTGGAGTTTATTTGAGAGAAGGTCTGCCAGATTTAATAAGAGTGACCACCGTTACGTTGATTTCCCTTGTTGGTGAAACAGCTATGGCCGGCGCCATTGGTGCGGGTGGTTTGGGAAATGTTGCAATCTCTTATGGTTACCAGCGCTACAATAATGATGTAACAATCTTAGCGACTTTGTTAATTTTATTATTGATTTTCTTCATACAATTTTTAGGTGATTATATTACTAGAAAAGTCAGTCATCGTTAAAATAAGAAAATTAGTATTTTGCGAAATAAGCTAAATTTTGGTATGATGGGAAAGTCTGCATTTCAGATGAAATATAAAAATTATTATTAAACTTAAGGAGCGAATAAGCACATGAATAATTTACTCGTACTACAATCGGATTTTGGTTTGGTTGATGGGGCTGTATCCGCGATGATTGGAGTTGCGCTAGAAGAGTCACCAACTTTAAAAATACATCACTTAACACATGATATTACCCCTTACAATATCTTTGAGGGAAGTTACCGTCTATTTCAAACGGTGAACTACTGGCCAGAGGGTACCACCTTTGTATCTGTTGTGGACCCGGGTGTTGGTTCAAAACGAAAAAGTGTAGTAGCAAAAACTAGCAAAAATCAATATATCGTAACTCCAGATAATGGGACTCTTTCCTTTATCAAAAAACATGTGGGAATCGTGGAAATTAGAGAAATCTCGGAAGTAAAGAATCGCAGAAAAAATACAGAGCATTCTTATACTTTCCATGGTCGAGATGTTTATGCTTATACTGGTGCCAAACTTGCGAGTGGTCATATCGCTTTTGAAGAAGTAGGTCCAGAATTAGCAGTGGAAGATATTGTAGAAATCCCTGTAGTAGAAACAACATTATCTGACGATTTTGTTAGTGGAGCAGTTGATATATTGGATGTTCGTTTCGGATCACTCTGGACTTCTATTACAAGAGAAGAATTTCAGACATTGAATCCAGAATTTAATGAACGTTTTGAAGTAACCATTTATAATAACGATATGCTAGTCTATCAGAATCAGGTTACTTATGGTAAATCGTTTGCTGATGTGCGTATTGGTCAGCCAATTATTTATATTAATTCGCTCTATCGTGTTGGGTTGGCCATTAACCAAGGCTCTTTTGCTAAGGCATATAATGTTGGTGTTGGAGCACAATGGCACATTGAGATTAGACGCATTGATTTGTAAAAAATGAGGTAGTATAATGAACAAAAATTTTAAAACAATATTTGAATTTGATATTAAAAGTGTAGTAGCAATAGGGATTGGAGCAGCACTTTTTGTTGTTATTGCAATGATTAGTATTCCTACTCCTGTTCCTAATACCAGTATTCAACTACAATATGCTGTGCAATCTTTGTTTAGTGTGATTTTTGGACCTATTGTTGGCTTTTTCGTTGGTTTTATAGGACATACTTTAAAAGATGCACAAACTGGAACCCCGTGGTGGTCATGGGTTCTTGGAAGTGGTATATTTGGTTTTATTGTTGGCTTAGCTAAAAACCGTATTCGTGCATCGAAAGGCGTTTTTGAATTACAAGATATTATTAGATTCAACGTTATTCAATTTGTTGCCAATCTTTTGGCTTGGGGATTTCTTGCTCCAACTGGAGATATTTTATTATACCATGAGCCTGCAAATAAGGTATATGCACAGGGATTGGTTGCAACAATCGCAAATAGTTTAACGGTAATGGTTGTTGGAACGTTGCTTTTGATTGCTTATTCTAAGACACAGATGAAGTCAGGAAGTCTGAAGAAGGATTAGTCAGTAAAGAAATTTGAAACAATCTTATTAAATTGGAGAATTATCCTAGATAGTTCTTCAATTTTTTTGTTTTTTACTCAAAAGAATGCAATATATATATTGCATTATGAAAAATATAATGTATAATATAAAGTGAAAATAGGAAAAAGGAGTTACAAATGAAGAATCACTATCTAATTGGTTTAGCTTATTTATTGATTGGTATAACCTTTATTATATTAGGGAACGAACAGAGCCATTTCACATTCACAGTCATGGGATTTTCCTTTGTTACTTTAGGTTTGTTCTGGATGTTTTTTAAAAATACAGGAAAGGGTAAATAAGGTGATTAAAAATATTAAATTAAAAGTAGCGCGTGTAGAGCATGAAATGACACAAGATGATTTGGCTACAAAAATCGGTGTCACAAGGCAGACAATCGGTTTAATTGAAGCTGGAAAATACAATCCTAGCCTTAGTCTTTGTTTAGCCATTTGTCATGCTTTGGATAAAACCTTGGATCAATTATTTTGGGAAGAAAGTAATGATTAAAAAAACTAAGACTTTCTGAGGAAATAGTGATTCTTATTAATTTGATTTAGATAAGGAGAAAAAATGAATTTAGTAAAATTAAAAATTTTAGACGAGCGAGAAAGAGAATTGGTTCATAAAGCAGGCTATGAGACTTATACATTGTTTCAAATAATGTTCATTCCAGTTATGGTAGGTTTGTATTTATTTGGACAACGTACAGTCAGTATTGATATTTTAAATATTTTCTATATTATTTTGGCTGTTTATTTTTTGGTGCGTTCTTTCATGTTAGGAGTTAATTTTTATAATAGTTTCTATTTGACCAAGTGGGGAGTATTGGCCATGACTTTCTTCTTAACTTTTATGATAGCCTGTCAAAATTACCATTTTAATCATGTGCTTTATCGAAATAATGTTTTTCATCCACTCTTTTTGATGGCAATTTTCTTTATTTTTATTATTTATTTCTTTTTTTCACTGATTGTTAACCTTTTTCTAAAAATAGTAGGAGATTGGCAGCAAAGACGCTTTGATAACTATCTATCAAAACTGGAAGAACAGTAAAAATTTAGCCAAATAGATTGCGACACTTTGCTAATAAAGGTATAATGAAGAGGATGAATTAAAAATTCAGAATATTATATAAAGAAAAGAGAGTTGAAATCTTATGGCAAAAGATATTCGCGTTCTACTTTACTACAAATATGTTCCCATTGAAAATGCAGAACAATTTGCAGCAGAACATTTAGCTTTTTGTAAGTCTATTGGACTAAAAGGAAGAATCCTTGTTGCAGACGAAGGAATTAATGGTACAGTTTCAGGAGACTATGAAACAACCCAAAAATACATGGACTATGTCCATACACTTCCTAATATGGAAGATCTTTGGTTTAAAATTGATGAAGAAAATGAACAAGCATTTAAAAAAATGTTTGTCCGTTATAAAAAAGAGATTGTACATTTAGGGTTAGAAGACGATCATTTTGATCACGATATCAATCCACTAGAGACAACGGGTGCTTATTTATCACCAAAAGAGTTTAAGGAAGCTCTGTTAGACGAAGATACGGTTGTTCTTGACACACGGAATGACTACGAGTATGATTTAGGACATTTCCGCGGAGCTGTTCGTCCAGACATTCGGAACTTTCGTGAGTTGCCACAATGGGTTCGTGACAACAAAGAAAAATTCATGGATAAACGAGTCGTTGTTTACTGTACAGGTGGTGTTCGTTGCGAGAAATTCTCTGGCTGGATGGTTCGTGAGGGATACAAAGATGTTGGTCAGCTACATGGAGGTATTGCGACTTATGGAAAAGATCCAGAAGTTCAAGGTGAGCTTTGGGATGGTAAAATGTATGTCTTTGATGAACGAATCTCTGTTGATATCAACCATGTTAATCCGTGTGTCGTAGGAAAAGATTGGTTTGATGGAACACCGTGTGAGCGTTATGTCAATTGTGCGAATCCTTTCTGTAATCGTCGTATTCTAGCTTCTGAGGAAAATGAAGATAAATACCTTCGTGGTTGTTCACATGAATGTCGAGTTCATGAAAAAAATCGCTATGTTGCTGAACATGGCTTATCTAAAGAAGAAGTGGTAGAGCGTTTAGCTCAAATCGGTGAAGAATTATCTCCCGCTTTAGCTTAGTTTAATCATACGAATCAGTTTTAGAGAATCTCCTTTTGGAGCTTCTCTAAGCTGATCTTTTTTATATTTATAGATTATTGCATATTTTGGGTATAAGAGATACTTATAGCTTAGTCTATCTATAAACTATGCTAAGAGAGACTCGAAAGATAGCCTTTTTATGATACAATAGTAGTCTAATAAGGAGTGAACAGATGATTTTAGAAGAATTTGATACTAATAAAAAAGCTATCATCAATCCAGAGGAATTGAACTTACCTTTGCCAAATTTTCCTGAAGTAGCAGTTTCTTGTTTTGCTAGAGAAACTTTTGCTCGTATGTTGGCTGATTTTGACTCTCAATTACTGACTTCGGTTTCAATGGCTAACATTGTTATTCCCATTTATAAGATAGAAGTAGAAGGAAAATCACTTGCAGTTTTCAACGCTCCTGTAGGTGCTCCGACCTGTGTTGCTATTTTAGAAGACGTGATTGCTTTAGGAGCTAAAAAAATTGTTTTATTTGGTACATGTGGTATTCTAGATGAAAATATCGAAGAAACTTCTATCATTATTCCAACTTCCGCTTTAAGAGACGAAGGAACAAGTTATCATTATGCTCCAGCGAGTCGGGAAATTGAGACCAATCAAGGTGTTCAAGAGTTTCTGCTGCGATTTTTTGAAAAAAGAAACATTTCTTATTTATTAGGGAAGGTTTGGACAACAGATGGCATTTATCGTGAGACGGTAAAGAAGTTATTGCAAAGAAAAGAAGAAGGTGCTATTTGTGTTGACATGGAAGCATCTGCTGTTGCAGCACTCTCCGCTTTTAGAAACATTCCTATTTGTCATTTTTTCTATGCAGCTGACCATTTATCAGAAGAAAAATGGGATGCACGAAATCTATCGAATCATGCTGATTTAGATGAAAAAGATAAGATTGCAAATTTGGCGATTTCCATCGCTCTTGAGATATAGAGAGAAGAAAATGAAACAAGCTATTATTCAATTTGAAAATTTTTCCTTTCAATACCAAGCTCAAAGTGAGCCGACGCTTAAAAATATTAATTTAAGTATTTATGAAGGTGAAAAGGTACTAATCGTTGGGCCATCAGGGTCTGGAAAATCAACACTTGGTCAATGTCTAAATGGCATTATCCCAAATATTCATAAGGGAGAAGCAAGTGGTCGTTTTTTGATTAAAGGTCAAGATGCTTTTGAAAACAGCATTTATGAAAAATCAAATCTTGTTAGTACGGTGTTGCAAGACACGGATGGTCAATTCATAGGACTGAGTGTGGCAGAAGATTTAGCCTTTGCTCTTGAAAATGATATGGAAACACTTTCGACTATGAGAGAGAAAGTGCAATTATGGGCTAAAAAATTACAGTTGGATGAATTGCTACATCATCGTCCGCAAGACTTATCCGGCGGACAAAAACAACGTGTTAGTTTGGCTGGTGTCTTAATTGACGAAAGCCCTATTTTACTTTTTGATGAGCCATTAGCAAACTTAGATCCTAAGTCTGGTCAAGATACGATTGATCTAATTGATCAAATTCATGAAGAAGTAGCAGCAACGACTATCATTATTGAGCACCGTTTAGAAGACGTTCTTTATCGTCCAGTGGATCGAATTATTTTGGTTCAAGATGGAACCATTTTATATAACGGCAGTCCTAGGGAACTTCTTGCGACCTCTCTTTTGACAGAAAATGGAATTCGAGAACCACTTTTCATTACAACTTTGCGTTATTTAGGTTATCCGATTAAAAAAGAAAGTCAGTTGGAAAACGTAGAGGAGTTGGAACTCTCAGATTTTTCCTTTACAGAAGAAGCTGTTCCTTCAAAGAAGGTAGCTAAAAAGGAAAAACTTTTGGAGTTGAAAGATATCCATTTTGGATACACTGACAAGACTATTTTAAAAAATATTGACTTGGATATTTACAAAGGAGAACGACTGGCTATTATTGGAAAGAATGGTGCAGGAAAGTCAACTTTGGCCAAAGCACTTTGTCGGTTTATTGAAACAGCTGGCAGCTATACTTGGCAAGGTCAAGATATTAAACAAGACTCTATGAAAGAGCGAGCGGAGCGGATTGGCTATGTTCTGCAAAATCCAAATCAGATGATTTCAACGACAATGATTTTTGATGAAGTGGCTTTGGGATTGCGTTTACGTGGGGTGGCAGAAGAAGAAATAAAAGAAAAAGTTTTTGCTATCTTAAAGACATGTGGCTTGTATGAGTTCCGTAATTGGCCGATTTCTGCTCTATCTTTTGGTCAGAAGAAGCGGGTAACGATTGCATCTATTTTAGTATTAAATCCAGAAATTATTCTATTAGATGAGCCAACAGCTGGTCAGGATCAGCATAATTATACTGAAATTATGGATTTCCTAGATGAATTGAATCAAAAAGGGCATACGATTGTGATGATTACTCATGATATGCAGTTGATGTTAGATTATTCTGATCGTGCCATTGTTTTAGTGGGCGGGGAAATTTTAGCAGATAAAGCACCAGCTGAAGTTTTAACTGATCAAAAATTGATTGAAGCTGCTAATCTAAAAGAAACATCTATTTTTTCTTTGGCAAATAAAATAGGGGCCAATCCACTTGAGTTAACAGAATTTTATATGAACAGTAAGAAGAAATCGGAGGATAAACATGTTTAGTCAAGAAAAATTCATCGGCTATCACGATGGGACAAGTTTCCTCCACAAATTATCTGGAACTAGTAAATTAATCTTTTTTATTTTAGTATCTGTGGCTGCGATGATTAGTTATGATACCTTCTTTTTGATTTTTGTAGCTACTGCTTCACTCATTTTGTTTCGATTGTCTGCTATTCGTATTCGGGATGTTTCTTTTGTTTTAATATTTGCTGGTTTCTTTGCCTGTCTCAATATTGTAATGGTTTACTTTTTTTCACCTCAATATGCTGTTGAGATTTATCATGCTAAGACAGTTTTGTGGTCGGGAATTGGGAATTATAATCTAACAGCTCAAGAATTATTTTACCTTTTTAATCTCTTCTTGAAATATTTCTGTACAATTCCTTTAGCTATTATCTTTCTGATGACAACGCATCCGAGTCAATTTGCCTCTAGTCTAAACCATATTGGAATTTCTTACAAAATCGCTTATGCGGTTAGTTTGACGCTTCGTTATATACCAGATTTACAAGAAGAGTTTCACACGATTAAAATATCGCAAGAAGCACGTGGCTTAGAGCTATCTAAGAAGGCAAAATTAAGTCAACGGGTTAAGGGAAATTTACAAATTATTATACCACTCATTTTTTCTTCCTTGGATCGTATCAATGTGGTTGCAACAGCAATGGAACTGCGTCGTTTTGGGAAAAATAAAAAACGGACTTGGTATACCTATCAAGCTTTTAGTAAAAAGGATTATATCGTATTTGCCTTAGCTATTATCTGTTTTTTGTCAAGTATCAGTTTAATATTCATTCGTCAAGGTCGTTTCTATAATCCTTGGCAGTAACTAACCACTTTGACAAGAAATAGTTTAGTGAATTAGTAATAAAAAAGCAATTACATTTTGTTGTGAAAAATGTAATTGCTTTTTTTGTTAAGAGTACTTATTTTTTGATATGTCTCTTGTACTCATGAATAATCTTTAGAGCCCGTTTTCTAGTTTTGATGTTTGGGCTTTTTAGTCTACGATAAGCAGATGCCAAGTCAGTTTTTTCAGCCATAGTTCCCTCCTGTTAATGTAAACCATTAAATTATAACACAAAATACTTAACTAGTAAACCATATTTGAAATTTATATTTTAAGTATTGAAAAAATTTTAGAATAACTATTTTCATAATCTTTGGAAAAATGGTAGTCCTTTGTTAACATCTACCTGTTTTTTTGGTACAATAGCACTAATCAAATGAAAGAGAGGCATATTTATTATGTTTGCTATTGTATCGATTATTATCGTCGCTTTGATTTTCTTTGTTATCTATCTTTATAATGGCTTGGTGCAAAGTCGTGTTCGTACGCAAGAGGCATGGAGCCAAATTGATGTTCAATTAAAACGTCGGAACGACTTAATTCCAAACTTATTGGAAACCGTCAAAGGTTATGGAAAATATGAACAAGCAACACTTGAAAAGGTTGTTCAATTAAGAAATCAGGTTTCAGCTGCTAAAAGTCCATCAGAAGCGATGCAAGCTAGTGATGCGTTGACTCGTCAGATTTCAGGGATTTTTGCAGTAGCAGAAAGTTATCCTGATTTGAAAGCTAATGAGAACTATTTGAAACTACAAGAAGAATTGACAAATACAGAAAATAAAATTTCTTATTCTCGCCAACTTTATAATTCAGTGGTTAGCAGTTACAATATTAAAATACAATCATTCCCAACTAATATCATTGCAGGAATGTTCAACTTTACAGCTAGTACTTTCTTAGAAACCTCAGAAGAAGAAAAAGCGGTACCAAAAGTAGATTTTGGTAGCAATGGTTTAGGTGATTAAAATGTTATTTGAACAGATTGCTAGTAATAATAGAAAAACATGGTTATTGTTCATTGTGTTCTTTTCTCTTCTAGCACTTGTTGGTGCAGCGGCTGGCTATATTTGGTTTTCCTCCATATTAAATGGCGTTTTGTTAGCCATACTTATTGGAGGGATTTATGCCTCTTGTATGATTTTTCAATCTACTGAAATAGTGATGTCAATGAACCACGCAACGGAAATAACGGAAGAAGACGAAGCCCCTGAGCTCTACCATGTTGTTGAAGACATGGCAATGGTCGCTCAAATTCCTATGCCACGCGTTTATATTATAAAAGATCCTTCTCCTAATGCTTTTGCGACAGGATCAGATCCTAAGAATGCAGCAGTCGCTGCGACAACTGGACTGTTGGAAATTATGAATCGTGAGGAACTAGAAGGAGTTATCGGGCATGAAGTGAGCCACATTCGAAATTATGACATTCAAATTTCAACAATCGCGGTAGCTTTAGCGAGTGCAATAACTGTGCTTAGTCGGATGATGGGATTTGTAGGAAGAGGTAGAAGTAGCAAGAATGATCGAGATAGCAATGATGGTGGCTTGGGTGCCATTATGTTGATAGTCTCTATAATAACGATTATTTTAGCACCTCTAGCTGCCACTTTGGTACAGTTAGCTATCTCTCGTCAACGAGAGTATCAAGCCGATGCTTCAAGCGTTGAATTAACTCGGAATCCTCAAGGAATGATCAATGCTTTGTTAAAATTAGAAAAAAGTGAGCCAATGCAACATACGGTTGATGATGCAAGTGCTGCACTTTATATCAATAATCCCAAAAAAGAAAGTGGTTTTCAAAAATTATTCTATACTCACCCACCTATCACAGAGCGTGTGGAGAGATTAAGAAAAATGTAGAAAAAATAAATCTTGAAAAGATGTCCTGCAATATTGAGCAAAACTATTAATTTTCAAGATTTTTAAGCGCTCAATCTATCACACTTGGTCGATAGGTTGGGTTCTTAAAAGTACATCAGAAATGTAAACACTCTATCTTCTCTCAAGTAGGATTTGGCTACTGCAGAGAAGATAGAGTGTTGTTTTATTAATATTGAGATAATTTTTCTTGAATGGCTGGATGCTCCTGCACTTCTTTTGGGGTATAATAATGAGTTTCTCCATTTTCAAATAACAGGATAGTCGCTTTTTCTTCTTGAATGGATTTGAAATGATGAGAAGACAGAATAATTGTTTTTCCGATGTGATGCAACTCTCGTAAGATTTCTTTTATTAATTCTTCGGATTTTTTAGAAAGATTATTGAAGGGTTCATCTAAAATGTAGATTTCAGGATTCATCACCATGATACTTGCAAAAGCAACTTTCTTTTTTTCCCCACCGGATAGTTGATAAGGGATTCGATGGCTTAATGATTCAATTTTTAACAATTTTAAAACATCTACTACTCTTTGTGCAATCTCCGCTTCAGACATTTTCATTTGGCGTAAACCAAAAGCAATTTCGTCGTAAACCGTTTGATTAAACAGTTGTATATCGGTGTCTTGGAAGAGGATTCCTATTTTGGAGTAGAAGGCTTGCTTTCTTTTATTATCTTTTAATATTTTGGCAATTTTTTCTTCTTTAAAATAGATTTCTCCGTTTTTAGAATGCTTAAAGCCTGTAATTAAGTCAATAAAAGTTGACTTTCCTTGACCGTTCTCACCCATTAAAACAAGAAATTCCCCTTTTTGGATATCCACCGAAATATTATCAAATACAATATTATCGTTATAGGCATAAGTAACATTAGCAATTTTGAATAGCATAAAACATCCTTAGAAAATTAATAGCAATAAAACTAGAATTGTAACTAGTAAAATGAGGTAATCTTTGTAAGTAAAAGGAATATCACTGTTGTAATAATGTCCGTTAAATCCTCTAGCTTCCATTGCTTTTTGCAAATCTTTACTGTAAGTCAGAGCCTTTAAATAGATAATGCCCCAAATATTATTCCCAATGGCAAAAGATAAATGCCTACCAAGAGCTCTGGCTTCAACTGCTTTTAAGACATTCATTAAAAAATCACCAAAAACATAGATATATTTTAAAGTAATATCAAATTGCAATAAAATGATATCTGGCAATTTTAATTTTTTTAAGGCGGTTAAAAGGTCAGTAAGACTGGTTAGTTCGGTATAAAATGAAAAGAGTAAAGAAACCAACGGGATTCGTACTATAAATAAGAAATTTCCATTCTGCCAGAATAATGAAGGCAGGTAAACTATGAAAGGGAAGATGCAAAATAGCAGTGTTTTTTTAAAAATTCGAATCATAGAACGATATGGCAATACCGATATTATACTTAGCAGAGTAAGACTGAAAATCCATAAGTACAGTACTTGCTTTGTTAATGAAATGCCTAGTAATAATATTATTAATAGTAAAAACCAAGTTGTTGGATGAAAGTAGTGGCTAAAAGGAATCTCTGTCTTAGCATGGAATTGTTTTAAGATAGAAGTGAGAGAACTTCGATTTCTAATTAAAAAATGTTCTTTTCCTTTTTTTATGGGAACATTCTGTTCTTCTAAAAACCAAGCTGGAAGTTTCATTTAAGCAATTTTCTCCCAAATACTAATCGATAGAGAATAAAGAATAGTAAAACAGCAGTAATAGCAGACAAGATATAAGCTAGGGATTCAGGGATTCCGCTGATAGAATAGTCTGGAATCAAGGCATTAAAATTAAACCCACTTATCATTCCCTTAGGAGTTGAAACAGTTAGATGATAGGAGGACAAATTTTCTACTAGCTCTGTAATATCCCATTCAGCAAAAGCAGTCCCAGAAGCTAGTAAGCCCAGTGGAGTTAAAATGATTAAGGCTCCTAGAAGAATAAAGAGTGATTTGAAACGACTAAACAAGGAATTTTTAGGGCTAGTTTGAGAAGTTGTCAGACTCTCTTTAAGGTGAAAGTGTTGAATAAACTGATAGACACCAGCTGTGAAGAAACCTTCAACAATACCAATAATAAGGTGAGTAAGCCCCATAGCTGGTATCGTAACATTTAAAGGATAAGGATTGTAGAGAGGTTGCCCTGAACTATCTTTAAATAAAAGAGGTTGAATACCTAATAGCAAAGCGACACCCAATGCGGCAAGAAGGATACCAACATAGCCTGATAAAAAATTAATAAAGAATTGAAATTTCTTAGCTTGAAATTTTTTAGTTAGCAGTTGATGGATGGCATACCCACTAAAGGGCATGACAACCCCCATCATAAAACAGTTTGCCCCAAAAGCTAATATGCCTCCATCTCCAAATAAGAGTGCCTGCATGGCGAGCGCTATACTAATTGATAAGGTGGCGGCCCAAGGTCCCATTAAAAGGGCAATTAAGACAGCTCCAACAGCATGCGCAGTAGTGCCTCCAGGAGCGGGCAGATTAAACATCATAATCAAGAACGATAAAGATGTTGTAATGGCTAGCATTGGAATTGTTTCTTTATCTTGTTGAACTGCTATTTCAACTTTTTTGACTGCTTTATACCAAATTGGAATCATGACAGCTCCCATAGCAGCACAAGTTATAGGGCTTAAATAATTTTCTGGAATATGCATTAGTCTCTCCGATCATTTTTGCGTAAATTTAATTTGGGTAAGTGTTTAAGGGTGACTCTGAAATAATTGAGACAAGCCATCAAAACAGTATGATTATCCCCAGCAGTAGGACCTAGAATTTTAACAGCTAGTCCAGCACAGTCTAGCTTTGAGATGCCGAACTCAGAATTAAACTCTAATTCAGCTAAGTATTTTCGCATCGCTTCAATGAAGTTAGTATCAATATCAGATGAAATAATGACGAGATTATTATAATTTGTAACACCTTCAAAATATCCCAATTCGAATAAATCAACGTTTTCAGGTTCTAGCAAGAGATTATCATGAAAAACCAATCGACCATTTTGATAAATTTGAGTTAATGAATGAAAATGACTATACTGGAAAGGGAGTTCATCTTCGGATCAACCAGCTGTTATACCATCAGAATAGACGAGTTCACTAGTTGAATCAAGATGAAAAATATTGTGTTGAAAAAATCGTGATTTAGCATAGGGGATGATTTCATCAGCTAAGTATTCTAGATAAGTATTTTCTTCTAATTTGGCAATCGTTTCTTGCTTTGTTAAACGGTTGTCTTTTTCGCATTTATACACATAGGTTGGAGCTTGAGTGGTGATAAGTGCTTGTGTATTTTTCTGTAAATCGATACTGACAAAGTACTTTTCACCTTCTAAAAATCCTCCTCCTGTATTGATCAAAAAATAGTAAGGAACGGTTGTTTGAATAGCTGATGTGTCTGCGGATATGCGAGAATTTCCCTCGTAATATTTTTTGGATGTGATAATTCGACTATTTCGCTCTGAAAAGGCTAGGTTAATAATGCCATCATAGGATTGAGTCATTTTAGAGATCCTCTAGCAAAAAGTTTTTTCGAATCCATGTTTCGACTGTTTTCACACTATCTGCATCATTTAGATTGGTCATGATAAATGAATTTTCATCTCGAAAATGAAGGGTGTCTTCTCTCATGCGTTCTAAATTAGCTCCGACATAAGGGGCTAAATCAGTTTTATTGATTAAAAACAAATCACTTTTAATCATTCCTTGTCCTGCCTTGCGTGGAATTTTTTCACCTTGCGCCACATCGATAATGTAAATTGTGAAATCAACAAGATCAGGACTAAATGTAGCTGCTAGATTATCTCCGCCACTTTCAAGAAAAATAAGATCTAGATCATGATGAAACCGTTCTTGTAGTGTTTCAATGGCTTCAAAGTTCATAGAGGCATCTTCGCGGATAGCTGTGTGGGGGCAACCACCCGTTTCAACACCAATAATTCTATCTTCACTTAGATTTGAATTTTTGGCTAAGAACAAGGCGTCTTCTTTTGTATAAATGTCGTTGGTAATCACTGCCAAATTTAGGTCAGACATTTGACGTGTGAGGCGTTCAACTAGTAGCGTTTTCCCCGATCCTACGGGACCACCAACACCTATAATTACAGTGCGTTTGGTCATTGTTTCCTTCTTTCTATGACATAAATAGTCTAAAAATTTGTGTTTCGTGTTTTACTTGTGACAATTCAATCCCGGGAGTATTGGCTCCTAACAGATTTTCATTTGCCTCATGAACCTTATAATAAATAGCCTCTAAGATGGGATAGGTATTTTGAAGAATATCTTGACCAGCGATTTGACCAAGAGGAATGGCACGAACTGCATTTTGAACCATTGTGGAGACGATAGAATAACCATACAACATAAGAGCTTCTTTAGCTGTAATGTTTTTGGCATAGGCATACAAGGCAAATACAATGCCTGGATTTCCAAAACAGTCTCCCGATTTGATTTTTTCTTGGTATGTTTTTAAAGTATCTATGGCATGCAAGTGTTGAATGAGTTTCAACATTTGTTTGGCAATCATCTTAGTACCATTGCGTGTTTCACTGGCTTGCGAAGACATGGTTATTATTTGGTCATACTTCCATATTTGAGAGAATTGCCCCTTTTCTAGGGCACGATAAGTTAAGCAAATAACCAATGCCTCTCCGTACTGATATTGGGTTTTAAGAAAAGTATCTTGCCATATTTCGTAGTCTTTAGCTGATTTAATTTTATCTTCTCTAAGGTAGTTTTCCATACCAAAAGAATGGTTAAAAGTTCCAATAGGAAAGGTTGAATCACAAATCTGCATGACTTCCAGAAAATCGCAAGTTGAAACGGACTGAAAAGCATTCGTATGATTAATGTTCATGGGCGGTTAAATTCACATGTCTGAGAGGCTTATCCAAAATAATTTCCTCAATGGTATAAGCGATATTTTTTTGCGTGAGTACCTGCTCAACAACTGGGTCAACTTCAAGGTATATTTTGGCATCTTTAACAACAACTGGTTTGTGAGTGTTTCCCAAAATATGAGCTGTGGTACCCATTTCATCCATATCTTTCGGCGAAATAACAATTAAATGTTGTGACTCTACACCGATTGCTAAAACATGGTGATCATCAATGAAAAACGCTGCTCCATTTTCTAGTTGTTGTCCTTTGTCCAAGCGGATTCCAAATTCATTTCCGTGATCACTGCTGACACGAATAATTTTTTTATTTAAGTCATCACTTGATAAAATAGCCGTTTCTACATGATAGGCATCCAAATCTAAGTCTTTGACGTAGGTATCAATTTTAGTAAAAATCATAATTTCCTCACAGATATTTGATAATGTAAAGTAACTGATGGAAAGCAGTTACGCTAGTCAGTTGAATCTTTTTTAGAACAAGAAGTAACGTTGTGACAGTGATGTTGTGTGTATCGGGTCGCATGTGATGAGTTCGTCGTCTATGAAAACGTCAAATGTTTGAGGGTCAATGCGAATGGTTTGTGGTGCGTAGTCATTGAGTTTCATATCCCGCTTGGAAATATTCCGAGTATTTTTGACAGGTAAAACAATTTTGTTTAGACCAAGTTCGTCCTTAATACCGTGTTCGTAAGCATATTGTGATACAAATGTTAGATTAGTTTCGTGGACAGCTTTCCCATAGGCACCATATAATTTGCGCATGATACGAGGTTGTGGAGTTGGTAAACTAGATCCAGCGTCTCCCATAACACCATAAGTAAGCATTCCTGCTTTCATGACGAGTTTTGGTTTTGCACCGAACTGTGCTGGTTCCCAAATGACAAGATCCGCATATTTCCCGACTTCAACCGAACCAATATAATCTGATATACCATTAATAATGGCTGGGTTAATGGTGTATTTAGCCACGTAACGTTTGATGCGATTATTATCATTAAACTCTGTATCTCCGTCTATTGGACCACGTTGAGCCTTCATTTTATCTGCTAATTGCCAACAACGCATAGCCACTTCACCGATTCTTCCCATAGCCATAGCATCGGAAGTCATTACGCTTAATGCTCCCATGTCGTGTAAAACATCTTCAGCTGCAACCGATTGTTTTCTCACTCGTGATTCAGCAAAGGCAACATCTTCGGGAATCTTTGAATCCAGATGGTGACAAACCATTACCATATCAAGCAATTCTCCAATAGCATTGGTTGTGTAGGGGTTGGTTGGATTTGTTGAAGAAGGAAGAATATTCTCTTTACCTGCAACAATCATAATATCGGGAGCGTGTCCTCCACCTGAACCTTCCGTATGGAAAGTATGAACTGTACGACCTTTGAAGGATTCTAAGGTATTTTCCATAAATCCTCCCTCGTTTAGAGAGTCGGTATGAACTGCAAAGGAAACATCGTATTTATCTGCTACTTTTAAAGAATTATCAATGCCGGCATAGGTCGCTCCCCAGTCCTCATGAGTTTTGATACCTCCAGCGCCTGCTCGAACTTGCTCTTCAATAACCTCTGTATCTGCACCGATACCTTTCGCCAAAAAACCAAAGTTAGTAGGCATATTATCGACTGCTTGTAACATCCGTTGGATATGAAATTTCCCCGGAGTACAAGTAGTAGCGTTGCTTCCTTCTGCAGGACCAGTACCTCCTCCAAATAAAGTGGTAATCCCATTATCCAAACCAAATTCTGGTAAATCGGCTGAAATATAGTGAACATGGAGGTCAATTCCACCAGCAGTAACAATTAATCCATCGGCAGACACGGCTTCCGTACTAGCTCCAACGATAAAGTCAACATTATCCATTGTATCTGGGTTACCACCTCGACCAATAGCAATGATTTTACCATCACGAATTCCAATATCGGCTTTAATAATTCCAGTATAGTCAATGATGGTTGCTCCCGAAATAATGGTGTCTACCACTTCAGGATTTTGGCGAGTAGCTGTTGCACTAACCCCCATGCCGTCGCGCAGAACTTTACCGCCACCAAACTTAGACTCTTGACCATAAACTGTATAATCTTTTTCGATTGCTGCAAATAGGTTAGTATCCCCTAAGCGGACACTATCTCCAACTGTTGGACCAAAGTGTTGTGCATATTCTGCACGTTCCATTTTAAAACTCATGCATTCCTACTTTCTAGTCTAGGTATCCGTTGATTTTATTGTTGAAACCAAAAATTCTTCTTTTTCCACCAAAATCAATGAGATTGACAGACTTTTTCTCACCAGGCTCGAAACGGATGGCAGTTCCAGCTGCTATATCCAGACGTTTTCCGCGTGCTTTTTCACGGTCGAATTGTAAGCCTGCCTCATTAGCTTCATAAAAATGAAAATGTGATCCGATTTGTGCTGCTCGATCACCAATATTTTTCACTTCCAAAGTAATTGCATCATAACCGCCATTGTAATCAATAGGGTCTTTAGATAAATGATATTCACCAGGAATCATGTTGTTCTCCTTATTTCTATTATTGAATAGGGTCATGTACAGTCACTAATTTTGTACTGTCTGTAAAGGTTGCTTCAACTTGAATCATAGGAATCATCTCGGCAATCCCTTCCATAACATCTTCACGTGTTAAAATATTCCTTGCTTCATCCATTAGTTGAGCAACGGTTTTACCTTCGCGAGCTCCTTCTAATACATAATCTGTTATTAAAGCGACACTTTCAGGATGATTTAATTTAATCCCTTTGTCTTTACGACGTTGCGCAATCATAGCTGCAAGGCTAATCATCATTTTTTCTTGTTCACGCATTGTTAATTGCATGTGATTTCCTCCAAAAAATTAATTTACCATTTACCAATGAGCATGAGAAAACCAGGTATCCATGCTGTAAAAATTCCTTCAAATATAGAGAGATAGGGGACAAATTTTCCTAAATCTTTTTTTAAGTTGATCTCGATGAAACCAGTCAACCACAATAAGCCCCATAACCACCAAATAATTCCATAAATGGCATTTCCACCGTATCCTGATGTGATACAAAGTAATCCACAGGGAACTGAGTTGATTGCAACAAAGAGGCTAAACCAACCAAAAAGGCGTTGGTCAAAGTTAAAAATGGTATTAATAGCAGAATAGAGATAAGTAAAAGCAAATAAAAGGCCAGTAGCACTGCCATAAAACCAAACTGCCTCTTGTCCACTACTGTTTCCATAAGCGATTGCAATAATGTTTAAAATAAGTCCTAACCCTCCTGTAAAGAGATTCATCACAACATTTGATTTATCTTTGATTCCCTCAAGGCGATATAGACCGTTACTAATCAGAACCATTCCGACATATAAAAGTATGACACCTAGCATTTCAAGCTTCCTTTCTTTTGTTACTACTATACTATCATACTACAAATAATTGCAAAATTCAAATTTTTCAGAAAATTTAGAGAAAATCTTTTTGTATAATATGAATAATCTTGCGTCAAATTAAGAAAAATAATATAAATAATTTATCATCCAACAAAAAATATAAAGCCTATTGTAAAATGAAAAACAGGGTAAAAATAATTTACAAAAAAATAAAATGTTGTTCTTAAGTTTTTATAATTGAGATGATACTAGAAAACTAATGATTTATCACTAATTCAAGAAGTTAGCTACCTCAAAAAGTTTGAAATATAAAGGTTACATGATATAATGGTATTAGTTGAAAAGAAACTGTTACATGTTTCTAATGCAATCGTAAATTAAGGTTAGTAGGATAGATATCACCAAGTTTTAAGTCAAGAAATAGGATATTTTTAATATATTAACCCTTTAATTTTTTATTACATATGTGCAACGGTGGTTAATAAATGATAAAAACATCAGGAAAAATTTTTAAAATAATTCGAGAATCAAAAAACATGTCACTAAAAGAAGTGGCTGATGAGGATATTTCTGTCGCTCAACTATCTCGATTTGAGCGTGGTATTAGTGGGATTTCAGTAGAAGCATTTTACAGGTGCTTAAAAAATATGTTGGTTTCAATTGATGAATTTCAATATGTCTACCATAATTATAGTGAACCATTTGAATTGGCTTTTTCAAATAGCTTATTGGATGCGTATAGAGAAAATAATATTACCAAACTAGCTATGATGCTAGATGATTGTCAAAAATTAGAACAAGGAAAACCAAACAAAAAGTATTATAAATTAAATACGATTGTTGTTAAAAGCTTGCTGTCCTATTGTGATGCAGAAGTTCAAGTTAGCAAGGAAGACATAGACTTTCTAACAGACTATCTCTTTTCGATTGAGGAGTGGGGACGTTATGAATTATGGTTGTTTACGAATAGTGTAGAATTGTTAACTGTTTCGACCTTAGAAATGTTTACCAATGAAATGCTAAATCGGACTCAATTTTATAATAAATTACCAGAAAATAGAAAACTTATTTTACAGATGTTACTCAATGTTATCAACGTTTTTGTAGAAGCAGAACAGTTTCCTATTGCTATGAAATTTCTAAACTATATTGAAAATTCATCAATCCCAGAAATAAATGTATATGAACGTCTACTTTTTAAGTACCAAAAAGCACATTATTCTTATAGGATAGGTAATGTAGAAGCCTTGAAAAATATGAAAGAATGCCTTAAAATAGCTGAATTTTTGGAATGCTATGGTATTGCCCAAAAAATCAAAAATCAGATTGACAAGGTGGAAACTTACTAGTTACAGATTTGCAAATAATAAAAAGACCTCCTAAAAAAAGGATATACTAGGATAGTATATTATTTTTCTAAATACAGAAGGAGGTTTTGTTATGGAAAAAAAGATACATTACAAATTGCACAAGGTTAAGAAGAATTGGGTTGCCGTAGGTGTTACGACGTTGTCCCTTCTTGTTGCCCCTAAGGTTTTGAATCTTGAAACAAAGATTGTTCATGCTGATGATATTAAACAGGCAACTGTTGATAATAAGCAGATAACAAATCAAGATGCAAGTGAACAAGCAACAGCAACTACTCAAAAAACTGAGACAGATGCTTCAGCTGTTCCCACGACAGAAACACAAACAGTTGCAACTGAGAATCAAACGAATCAATTAGATTCAACGGTACTCGCTTCAGCTGTAAATGCAAACGAGCCAACATCAGCAGAACAAACAAGTTCTGAGGAGAAAACTCCTCAAGCGGATGCTTCTAATGAGAAACAAGCAGTTACTACGGCTGACAAAACTGTTTCAACGAAGCAAGCCACTGTTACTACTGATAATCAAAAAGCCACTGCAACGGATGTTACAACAACCCCAGTGCAAGGGCAAACTGAAAAAGAAAATAGCAGTAAGTTAGTACCTGAACCAAAAACTTTAAGTGAAGGTTACAAGGCTGCAGTTACTGCACAGGAACAAGCAGTTTTATCTCGTATTAAAACGATTAATGGTAAAAAGTTTTATGTAGAAGAAGATGGAACTGTTAAGAAAAACTTTGCTCTTCAAGTCGGCACAACTACTTATTATTTTGATGCTGAAACAGGAGCTTTAGCGGATTCTAATACAACAGCATTTAAGCAAGGTCTAACTAGCTTAAATACAGAATACAGCACAAAAAACGGTTTTTATGGAACGAGCGATAAAGATGTGGAAACAGTTGATAATTACTTAACTGCGGATACTTGGTATCGTCCAAAAGAAATTTTAAAAGCTGGAAAAACTTGGACTGCTTCAACAGAAAAAGATTTCCGTCCGTTGCTAATGGCATGGTGGCCAGATAAACAAACCCAAGTAAATTATCTCAATTATATGAATAAACAAGGTTTGGGAACTGGAACAACTGCTGTTATCACTAATGGGCAAGCAAATCTCAATATTGCAGCACAAACTGTTCAAAAAAATATTGAAGCTAAGATTGCTCGTGAAGGAAATACTACATGGTTGAGAACAGTTATTAGTGATTTTGTTTCTACACAACCAAATTGGAATATTTCAACTGAATCAGAAACAACTGGTAGCAATAAAGACCATTTACAAGGTGGTGCCCTTCTTTATGATAATAACAAAGAGACATCACACGCTAACTCTCGTTATCGTTTGTTAAATCGCACGCCAACTAATCAAACTGGTAAACCAAAATACTTTGAAGATAACTCTACAGGTGGTTACGAGTTCTTATTGGCAAATGATATTGATAATTCACATCCTGCAGTACAAGCGGAGCAATTAAACTGGTTGCACTTCATGATGAATTTTGGAACTATTGTTGCCAATGACCCAACGGCTAACTTTGATGGTGTTCGTGTTGATGCGGTAGATAATGTTAATGCAGATTTATTACAAATTGCTTCAGATTACTTCAAAGAATACTATAAAGTAGGAGATAGCGAAGCAAAAGCCATTGCCCACTTATCTATCTTAGAAGCATGGTCTGATAATGATCCTGCCTACAATAAAGATACAAAAGGTGCACAATTACCAATCGATAACAAACTTCGTTTATCATTACTTTACTCATTGATGCGTCCTCTATCTGTTAGAAGTGGATTAGAACCAACCATCAATAACAGTTTAAATGATCGTAGCACAGATAAAAAGAATACAGAACGTATGGCTAACTATGTCTTCGTTCGTGCGCATGATAGCGAAGTACAAACAGTTATTGCTGATATCATTAAACAAAATATCAACCCAAATACAGATGGATTGACATTTACAATGGATGAGTTGAAACAAGCCTTCAAAATCTACAATGCAGATATGCGCAAAGCAGATAAGAAGTACACTCAATTCAATATCCCTTCAGCTTACGCTCTAATGTTGTCTAACAAGGACTCTATTACACGTGTTTACTATGGAGACTTGTACACTGATGACGGACAATACATGGCTGAAAAATCTCCATATTATGATGCACTAGATGCCTTGATGCGTGCACGTATCAAGTATGTATCAGGTGGTCAAGATATGAAAGTGACTTACATGGGAGTTCCTCGTGAAAGTGACAAGTGGTCTTACAACGGCATTTTAACTTCTGTTCGTTATGGTACGGGAGCTAATGAAGCAACAGATGTTGGTACAGCACAAACTCGTACTGAGGGAATGGCAGTTATTACTTCCAATAATCCTGATTTGAAATTAAATAAGTGGGATACATTGAAAGTAAATATGGGTGCAGCCCATAAATTACAAAAATACCGTCCATTGTTATTGACAACTAAAGATGGTATTGCTCGCTACCTCACAGATGAAGAAGTACCAAAAGAATTACTGAAAGAAACAGATGCAGATGGAAATCTAACATTTACAATGGATGATATTGCAGGATATAGCAATGTTCAAGTATCTGGATATCTAGCTGTTTGGGTTCCAGTTGGGGCTAAAGCTGATCAAGATGTTCGTGTAGCAGCAAGTACAGCTAAAAACAAAGATGGTCAAGTCTATAACTCAAGTACAGCACTCGATTCACAGTTGATCTATGAAGGTTTCTCTAACTTCCAAGATTTTGTGGAAAAAGAAGAGCAATATACTAACAAAGTGATTGCTAAAAATGCTAATCTCTTCAAACAATGGGGAGTAACATCATTTGAGTTGCCACCACAATATGTTTCTAGTGCAGATGGTAGTTTCCTTGATTCTATTATTCAAAATGGATACGCTTTTGAAGACCGTTATGATATGGCTTTGAGCAAGAACAACAAATATGGTTCTTTAAATGACTTATTAAACGTTTTACGTGCTCTACATGCCGAAGGAATTCAAGCAATCGCGGACTGGGTTCCAGATCAAATCTACAACTTGCCAGGGCAAGAAGTTGTTACAGCAACACGTGTTAACAATTACGGTGTTTACCGTGAAGGTTCTGAAATCAAGAACAAACTCTATGTTGCTAAAACAAAAACTGATGGAACAGACTACCAAGGAAAATATGGTGGAGCTTTCCTTGATGAATTGAAAGCAAAATACCCAGCTATCTTTGAACGTGTTCAAATTTCGAATGGTCAAAAAATAACAACCAATGAGAAAATCACGAAATGGTCTGCGAAATACTTTAATGGTACCAACATTCTAGGACGTGGAGCTTATTACGTATTGAAAGATTGGTCAAGCAACCATTATCTAACCAACAAACAAAATGAAACATTCTTACCAAAACAATTAATCAACCAAAAATCTTCAACAGGATTTATTAGTGATTCAAAAGGTATCAAATACTATTCAACTAGTGGTTATCAAGCTAAGGACAGCTTTATCCAAGATGAAAAAGGAAACTGGTACTACTTTGATAACAATGGTTACCTTGTAACAGGTGCTAGAGAAATTGATGGTAAGAAATACTACTTCCTTGTTAATGGTATTGAACTACGTGATGCTATCCGTGAAGATAGAAAAGGAAATCAATATTACTACAACAAGATTGGTCAACAAGTCCTAAATCAATATTATTCTGAAGATGGAAGCAAGTGGCGCTACTTTGATGCTCAAGGCGTTATGGCGCGTGATCTAGTTACAATTGATGGAAAAGTGAAATTCTTTGATCAAAATGGTTACCAAATCAAAGGAAAAGTGGCTAAAGCAAAAGACGGCAAACTTCGTTACTTTGATGCAAATTCAGGTGAGCTAGTATTCAACCGCTTTGCTCCAGATGGCGACAACTGGTACTACTTTGGAGCAGATGGTATCGCTGTAACAGGAATTCAAAAAATTGCCAATCAAACCCTTTACTTTGACAACAACGGTGTACAAGTAAAAGGTAAGATTGTGACCTTAGCAGATAAGTCTATTCGTTACTTTGATGCCGATTCAGGTGAAATGGCTGTGAATAAATTTATTGGCTTAGCTAATAATGTATGGTACTACTTTAACCAATTAGGTAAAGCAGTCACTGGTTTACAAACAATCAACAATCAAACGCTTTACTTTAACCAAGATGGAACTCAAGTAAAAGGCAAAATTGTTAAGAGTTCAGATGGCAAACGCTACTACTTTGATGCAGACTCAGGTGAGCTAGTATTTAATCGCTTTGTTGAAGTATCACCAAATGTTTGGTATTACTTCGGAAGCGATGGAAGAGCTTATACTGGTTCACATAAAGTAAATAACCAACAGCTTTATTTTGACAATAATGGTGTACAAGCTAAAGGGAAATTAGTTAGTGAATCAGGTCGTACTCGTTATTATGACGCTAATTCTGGTGAACTTGCTACAAACCGTTTCGTAAGTGTAACACCAACTGAACGTTACTACTTCAACCAAAATGGAGTAGCAGTAACTGGGGCACAACATATTGGTGGGAAATATTTCTACTTTGATAAAGACGGCAAACAAGTAAAAGGTAAGGCAGTCACTATAAAAGGTATCAAGTATTATTACGATGCCAACAGTGGTGAATTGACTCGTAACAGATGGGTTCGTTTAGAAAACGGAACATGGATGTTCTTTGACCGTTACGGTAGAGGACAATACTATGGTTGGTATTAATCAAACCACTGACTAGAAAAAGCTGAGAAAATTATTTTCTCAGCTTTTTTGCTTTTTTGGCTCACTCAACGAAGTGTTAAAAAAAACTCTATGTTCCAGAATGAAAAAATTCATTACAAGTAACATAGAGTTTTCTAAGAAATGATTATTTTAGTTTATCTTTAATACTGTCAACAGCACCTTCAACGATTTCTTTGGCATCATCCACCACTTCTTTTCCTTTGGCAATTGTTTTATCAACGAAACCTTCAGTTTCTGTTTTTTTGTCACCGACTACTTTGCCAAATCCTTCTTTTACGCTAGCTGCTGCTTGTTCAGCTTTTGCTTTTAATTTTTCTTCTGACATAGTATGCCCTCCTTTTTGTTTTATGGTAACACTATCTATTCACCATGTCAAATGGAATGTTTACTTGTTAACAAAATGAAAAAAATGATATAATAAAGATAAAAAATGAGATGAGAGAGTTGTATGTTAAGTATTCAAGAAATTCGCAAAAATTCCGACGGTCTGGCTATTGAAGAAACTTTTGATTTGGCAAAAGAATTGATGGATCGAAATTCTGAAATTTTAGATGTCAAAGACATTTCTGTGGTTGGAAAAATAGAATATGAAGACGGTTTGTATTTTCTGGATTATCAGTTATCTTATTTGATTACTCTAGCATCTAGTCGTAGCATGCTTCCTGTTGAGATTAATGAATCCTATCTGGTAAATGAAGTCTTTGCAGAGTTGCATAACGAAAAAAACTCACAATCTTCACTAGACGAAGACTTGATTATGCCAATTGAAGAGGGAATGATTGACTTAAAATCAAGTGTAGCTGACAACATTTTGCTAAATATTCCGCTAAAGATTCTGACAGCAGAAGAAGAAGCTGGTACGGAATTTCCATCTGGGAATGATTGGCAAGTTATGACAGAAGAAGAGTATGAAAAAAGTCAAGAAGTCAAGAAAGAGGAGCAGAGTCCTTTTGCGAGTTTGCAAGGACTGTTTGAAGATTAGTTGAAGAAATCTTGGTTACTGAATCTTAATTATTCTAGTGGATGATGGGGATTCATAGTAATGAATTTGGTAAATAATAGCTGAAAAGAATTGAGCAGAAGCTCAGTTCTTTTTGTTCTTTTAGAATGATACTCTTGTCTTAATGCTTTCTTTTAGACTCTAAAAATGGTAAAATGGAACAAAATATATAAGACAGGACATAGGAGTAGAAAATGACAAAAGCAAACTTTGGTGTTGTTGGTATGGCTGTTATGGGTCGCAACCTCGCCCTTAACGTAGAATCACGCGGTTACACGGTAGCAATTTATAATCGTTCGGCTAATAAAACAGAAGATGTGATTGCAAGTCACCCTGAGAAAAAATTTTTACCAAGTTATGATGTAGAATCATTTGTTTCTTCTATTGAAAAACCACGTCGTATAATGTTAATGGTTCAAGCAGGTCCTGGAACAGATGCGACCATTCAAGCCCTACTTCCTTACTTGGATAAGGGAGATATTCTAATTGATGGTGGAAATACTTTTTACAAAGATACCATTCGTCGTAGCGAAGAGTTAGCAAATTCAGGAATTAACTTTATCGGAACAGGTGTATCAGGTGGTGAAAAAGGGGCTTTAGAAGGACCATCCATCATGCCAGGCGGACAAAAAGAAGCTTACGAATTGGTGGCAGATGTATTGGAAGAAATTTCTGCGAAAGCGCCTGAGGACGGAGCGCCTTGTGTAACTTATATTGGACCAAATGGTGCGGGTCATTATGTAAAAATGGTGCATAATGGTATTGAGTATGGAGATATGCAATTAATTGCAGAGAGCTATGACTTAATGCATCGTCTACTTGGACTTTCAGCAGCTGAAATGGCGGGTATTTTCACTGAGTGGAATAAGGGAGAGCTGGATAGCTACTTAATTGAAATCACAGCAGATATTTTGACACGTAAAGATGATGAAGGTCAAGATGGTTTCATTGTAGATTACATTTTAGATGCAGCAGGAAATAAAGGAACAGGGAAATGGACAAGTCAGTCTTCTCTAGATTTAGGGGTACCTCTTCCTTTGATCACAGAATCTGTTTTTGCACGTTATATCTCAACTTATAAAGATGAACGTCTCCATGCTAGTCAAATTTTACCAAAACCAGCTACGGTTCCATTTGAAGGAGAAAAAGCAGAATTAATCGAAAAAATTCGTCAAGCTCTTTATTTCTCTAAAATCATGTCCTATGCACAAGGTTTTGCACAGTTGCGTGTAGCTAGTAAAGAAAATAATTGGGATTTACCATTTGGAGAAATTGCGTCAATCTGGCGTGCTGGCTGTATCATCCGTGCTCGTTTCTTGCAAAAAATCACAGACGCTTATAAGCGTGATGCGGATTTAGCTAATCTTTTACTAGATGAATACTTCATAGAGATTACAGCCAAGTACCAACAAGCTGTTCGAGATGTGGTTAGTTTAGCTGTCCAACAAGGTATTCCTGTACCGACATTCTCAAGTGCGATTGCTTACTTCGATAGCTACCGTGCAGCGGATTTGCCAGCCAATCTGATTCAAGCACAACGAGATTACTTTGGTGCTCACACCTATGAACGGAAAGATAAAGAAGGAGTCTATCACTATTCTTGGTATGATGAAAAATAAGGAAAATCAATGGCTAAGAGAATTTTATTAGTTGAAAATGAAAAAAATCTTGCACGGTTTGTAAGTGTAGAATTACAAAATGAAGGTTTTTCAGTAGATGTGGCTGATACAGGTAAAGAAGGTCTGAAATTAGCTAAAGAAAATGACTATGATTTACTTCTTTTGAACTACTCTTTACAAGAAATGACAGCTTGGACTTTTGCGGAAGAATTAAGTGTGAGTAAACCGGCTTCAGTAATTATTGTACTGGCTAGTCGTGAAGAGATAGTAGAACATACGGAAGAGATTTGTCGTTTTGCTGTTTCCTACATGACAAAACCATTTATTATCAGTAATTTGGTTGAAAAAATATCGGCTATTTTTCGAGGTCGTGATTTTATAGATCAACATTGTAGCCAATTAAAAATTCCAACTTCTTACCGAAATTTGCGAATAGATGTGAAAAATCATATTGTTTATCGTGGCGAAGAGGTGATTACTTTAACGAGACGAGAATATGATTTACTAGTAACTCTTATGGGAAATGGAAATAAAGCGTTAAGCCGTGAACAGTTACTAGAACGTGTCTGGAAATATGAAAATGCTCTTGAAACAAATGTGGTAGATGTTTATATTCGTTACCTTCGCAGTAAGATTGATGTTTCGGGACAACCTAGTTACATTAAGACGGTTCGTGGAGTTGGGTATAAAATCCAAGAATAAGCATTAATAAAGCAGCAGTAATTTTTATTCTGTTGCTTTTCGCATTGTAGAAATAAGGGATTTTATTTGTGAAAAGCATGATTAAGGACTACTGAGTAGATAGTGGACTATTTTTGGATGCCTTTTTAAAATAAGCTATAATATTAAAAAATATAAATATATGGAGAATGGAATGGAGACAAAAGGTCACGGAACAATTAAGAAGTCAAAAGCATATGGTGTTGTTGGAGTATTGCTACTTTTTGGTATTTTATTTGCAACAGTTGGTACATCGGGAGTAAGTGCTGACGAAGCAACTAGCAATGATACTAGTAATATCGTTAATGTTTTGAAGAATAATGATAGCTCAGATACTGCAATAGAAAATGCGAACAACATAGATGCCAATCAAGAAACTAGTCGTGTTCCAGATACACAGATTCAAACGAATGAAAACAAGGTTTCATCTGAAACATCATCTAATGAAGCTAGTGAAATAACCGAGAACTCATATAATACAAATAATCCTGAAACAATTCTGCCCAAGAACGATTCAGAATCTGCTACTTTGTCTGATGAAACAGAGAAAACTTCAAATATTGCTGATGATACAACAGTGAAAAAGATAGTAGATAATGATGTAAATGAAGAACAAAGAAACCATTTAGACGGACCTCAAGAACAAAAAACTAACCAGTCAACCGCTGTCAGTGAAACCAACGCAGAAACAAGAAAATCATCTGCTAGTGGAAGTGGCGTTGCAGAGGTCACCAGCGTCACATTAGGGAATAATGGTTTTCATTTGCAATACAATCAAGAAATATCTAAGGATTCAAAAATTTTGTTTGCAGTCTGGTCGGAAATCAAAGGGCAAGATGACTTAGTATGGTATACTGCAGATCCTAATGGAAAAGCAACAGCAAACTACACAGGCTCTTATGGAAAATACTATATTCATACTTACCAAAATCAAAACGGTAAAATGATGGCCTTAAATGGAACAACCATTGATGTTGCTCCACCAAATGTGAAAACAACCATCAAAAAAGACAGCGCAACGACCTATAAAGTAGCAGTGACGGACGTTCCTATCTATATTGATAATATCCAAGTTCCGATATGGACAAGTGCGAATGATCAAGATGATATTCGATGGTATAAAGCCACTAAAGCGACGGATGGAAATTATTATGTAACATTTAGTGAAGCAAACCATAATCTTGAGTCAGGTATCTATAATGTTCATGTATATGGTGAAAATAAGGTAACAAACCATTTGACAGGTTTGGCGGTTACGAGTTTTAAAAACGATTATTCATTTGGCGATGTCTCTGTTACGACAAAATTGGATGAAAAAGGAATTCAAATTGCTATGCCAAGTGATGTTAGTCAAGGATTAACGGTTTATCATGCAGTCTGGTCTACCAAAAATGGTCAAGATGATATCAAATGGTATAAAGTTGATGATAGTGGCAAGACAACGGCACTTTATACAGGAGATTACGGAACGTACTTTATTCATACTTATGCTGTTGTCAAAGGGAAGATGCAAGCACTAAGTGCTGTTTCTGTCGATGTCCCACAACCAAATATAAAAGTCGCATTAGTTAAAGCCAGTGAAACCTCAGTTCGAGTGACAGTTAGCGATGTTCCTGTCTATATCACAGAGATTATATTACCAACATGGACAAGTGCAAACAATCAAGATGATATCCAGTGGTATCATGCAAAAAAACAAACGGATGGGACTTATGCTTATACATTCTATGCTAAAAACCATCATTTTGAAACCGGACATTATAATGTCCATGTTTACGGACGAAGTGAAGTAACTCATTCATTGGTAGGTTTAGCTGTGACTGATGGAGCTGATTTAGCTTTTTCAAAAAATTTAACCAATCCAGTAGTAACTGTTCAAAACCACAATGCTTCAAAGGGTACGATACAAGTTGTGATTGCTGAAACGGAAACTTCAAAAGATATTTCTAGTGTTCAAGTTGCTGTTTGGTCGGATGAAAAGCAGGCAAACCTTCATTGGTATACAAGTTCTAGCGTTGTAGATGGTAAAACGATTATAAATGTTGATGAAAAATACCATCATAATATCTCAGGTAATTACACTATTCATGCCTATGTGAAGACTAAAGAAGGAGATACAGTTGGTTATAATGTAGGAGTGTATGCTTTAAATAATACTGAGAAAACGGCAACAGTTTCCGCAAGTTATAAAGGGACTGGTATCTATGTTGTTTCTGTTGCGGGTGTTTACTCTAATGGGGCGGTAAAATATGCTGTCTGGTCAGAAACAAATGGTCAAGATGATATCAGATGGTACGATGCAGTAACAGATGGTACAAATGCAATTAGTTTGTTCAATGCCGCAAATCATTCCAATACAGGTGTTTATCATCTCCATGTGTATCAAGTAGATAATGGTAAAATGTATTTTCTTACTTCAACAGATTTTGATGTGAAGCGGACAAATTATGATACTCCTTATTACAATCAAAGAGATGGTCGCTGGGGAAATAATTATTACGGATATTCTTCAATGGCTGCAACGGGATGTGTACCAACAAGTTTGGCAATGGTCTTTTCATCGTTACTAGGGACAGAAGTACTTCCGACTATGGTTGCGGATTATCTTTATCACAATACAGTTGAGTTCAATAGAGGCAATGAAAAAGGAACCACTGGTAGAGGAGTCTTGATGGCTACACGTCAATGGGGCTTGGTACCAACAGTTTTGAATTCTTTGGATTCTATAACGAGTACTTTACAAGAAGGACATCATGTAGTGGCAGCAGTAGAACAAAATAAATTCTCTCCATGGGGAATAGGAACAAGCCATGAAATTGTTCTTAAAAATTATTCAAATGGTTCAGTCTATGTTCATGACCCATACAATGCTTCTAATAACGGTTGGTATCCTTTGTCTAGGCTTTGGAATGAGCAAAGTACACAAAGTGGGGATGTCAACGGTTTGGGTAGACCATTCGTCAAAATTACAGATGTCTAAACTGTAAAAATTCTTACTAAAAAATAGGTGAATAATCCTTAAAAATAAGCTAGCGTGTCGGTAACGGCACGTTAGTTTTTGTTAGAAGGTAGTTGTCATAAATAGTTATAAACATAAAACCGTTAGCAAGAAAGTAGAAAACGATTAAATCGAAATAATTGATTGAAAAGTTGTCCTTGGCTTCTCTGTTGTTAACTTTTGTTATTGTTTAAAACATGTTATAATGAAGTATTAAGAATCTAGGAGGTCTGACATGCGTTGTCCAAAATGTGGTGCTAGCAAATCCAGTGTAGTTGATAGTCGTCAAGCAGAAGATGGCAATACCATTCGTCGACGCCGAGAATGCGAAAGTTGTCGTCATCGCTTTACAACTTATGAGCGTGTTGAAGAAAGAACTCTTGTTGTAGTAAAAAAAGATGGTACAAGAGAACAGTTTTCTCGTGATAAGATATTTAACGGGATTATTCGTTCCGCACAGAAAAGACCTGTTTCGAGTGATCAAATTGAGGCTATCGTTGTTCGTATTGAGCAAAAAATTCGTAGTCAGAGTGATAATGAAATTGATAGTGAATACATCGGTTCTTTGGTGATGGAGGAACTAGCTGAATTGGATGAAATTACGTATGTCCGTTTTGCTAGTGTATACCGAAGTTTTAAAGACGTGGGAGAATTGGAAAGTCTTTTAAAACAAATCACCAAGGGATCTAAGAAGAAAAAGGAATAATAAATGAAACCAAATACTCATTTTTCTTTCTTACCCAACAATCATGTAAGCCAGGATATAGGAAATCTAACTAGACTGTACCTTCCTATCATTGAGAAGGATGCTGTAGCACTTTATCTTTACTTTCTTTCTTTTTGGGATAATGGAGAACGCACACACTTTTTTAGTCAGATTTTAAACCATCTAAATATTGGAATGGAAGCTTTTCAAAACAGTTTAGATCGTTTAATCGCAATTCGTTTGGTAACAGTATATAAGAAAGAAGAACAATATTTTATTCGATTGTATGAGCCTATATCAGCAGAAAACTTTTTTTCTCACCATGTTTATAGTAAATTATTGGAGAAAAAAATTGGAGATGTTGCAGCTGATTCCTTAAAACCTAGTCCGATAAATGGTCAGTTAGTTAGTCGTTCTTTTTCAGAAATTTTTTCTGTGGAAGATAGAGAGTTGTCACCTGTTCAACCTAAAAATGACTTTGAACTTCATTACTTTAAGCAACAAATGGCACGGGACAATTTACGTTTTGCAAATGAAAGTGACGATTTATTTGCTTTATTTGCTATTGCTGAACAACAAAAATGGACTTGGTATGAAACTTATATTTTAGCTAAAGAAACTGCTGTTTCTCATGTGATTTCTACTAAACGAATGAAGAAGAAATTAGCTCAAAAAGTGACAACAGAACATTTTTCACCAAAAGAACAATCCATTATTCAAGCAGCTAAAAATAAGAAACCATCAGTGTTCCTTGCTGAAATAAAAAGTGTTCGCCAAGCTACGATTACTCCAACAGAGCAAAAAGCAATTCAAAATATGGAAAAACTGGGATTGTTAGATGAAGTAATCAACATCGTTTTGTTGCTAACTTTTAATAAAGTGGACTCAGCTAATCTTAATGAGAAATATGCTTTGAAAGTTGCCAATGATTTTGCTTATCAACAGGTAAATTCAGCAGAAGAAGCGGTACTAAAAATTCGTGAACGTGGGCAAAATAAGCATGCTACTAAAACATCATCTACGAAAAAAAATAACATTCCTGAGTGGAGTCAGCCAGATTATAAGAATGATACGAGCGTAGAAAAACAAGCAGAATTAGAACAACAAAAACAAAAACTTTTAGCAAAACTAGATAAAGGAGGTGACTAAATGGAAAAAATTGGGAACAACATACCTCATATGGATAAACTGGAGAAATTTGATTACCAAAAATTGGTTGAACAAATCTTAGCCGATCCAGATGTAGCAGCTTTTATTGCCAAAGAAAAATTAACGGCAATAGAAATTCAACGAAGTATTTCTAAGCTAAATCAGTATATTACAGAGCGCAATCGTTTTTTATTGCAGGATGACTCCTATATTGCTAAAGGCTATAAACCGATTTTAGTGAAGAATGAAGGCTATGCGGATGTCTCTTATGAAGAAACACCGGAATTGATTGAAAAAGAAAGACAAGAAGCTATTAAAAAACGTCTCAATTTACTCCATTTACCAACTAGCTTGAAAGAAGCTAGTTTGGCTCAAGTGGACTTAGATGACGTTGGACGTTATCAGGCCTTTGAAGTGCTGACGAATTTTGTGGCAGAATATCCAAATTATCAAAAAGGTGTGTATTTATACGGTGACTTTGGAGTTGGAAAGAGTTATATGATGGCTGCTTTGGCCCATGATTTATCTGAGAAACGTTCAGTCTCTACCACCTTACTTCACTATCCTAGCTTTGTTTTGGATGTAAAAAATTCTATTTCGTCCGGTTTAGTCCAAGAAAAGGTCACGGCAGTGAAGCTTGCTCCTATCTTAATTTTAGATGATATTGGTGCAGAACAATCTAGTTCGTGGATAAGAGATGAAATCTTACAAGTTATTTTGCAACATCGTATGCAAGAAAATCTACCAACTTTTTTCACTTCTAATTTCAATTTTTCAGATTTAGAACGGCATTTTGCCACCTCAAAAAATGGAGATGAGACTTGGCAAGCTAAACGTGTTATGGAGAGAATCAAATTTTTAGCCACAGAAGTTCGATTGGAAGGAGTGAATAGAAGATGACAGAAATGATTGACTTAATGAAACAACATAGTTCTGTTCGGAGCTTTACGAATGAGAAAATTTCAGACGAAGACTTAAGAAGTATTCTAGATGCTGGACGCAGTGCTTCCAGTTGGAAGAATTTTCAATCTTATTCTATTATTGTTGTACGCAATCAAGAAAAAAAAGAAGCTTTATTTCGTCTAGTTCCTCAGGAAGCGATTCGCCAATCGTCCGTTTTCTTGCTCTTTGTAGGAGACCTAAATCGAGCAGAAAAAGGTGTGAAAGAGCACACAGATAACTTTTATCCTCAGGGGATTGAAAATCTTCTTATTAGCTCTGTGGACACTAGCTTAGTGGCACAAAACACGCTACTAGCTGCTGAGAGCTTGGGATACGGTGGAGTAATGATTGGTGTTCTTCGTGATGTGTCAAAAGAAGTTGCCAAACTATTTGAATTGCCAGATTATACTTACCCAGTTATGGGGATGGCTCTTGGAAAGCCAGCGACTAAACCGTCAGTTAAGCCACGTTTGCCTTATGAGACAGTTGTTTTTGAAGAAAATTATCAAATTCAAGATTCATCTGTTATCCAAACTTATGATCAAGTCCAGTTAAATTATGCTGCAGGGCGTGCACAAGAGAGTTGGAGTCAACGTCTAGCTAACCAATTTGGTTTGGAACCCAGCCTTGCTAGCCAAGAAAATTTGAAAGAAAAAAAATTATTAGATTAAGGTAGTTCTCTGAAATCATATATGACTTTCAGGGGATTCTACTTTAGACAAGGAGAAAAAATGGCTTTACCAACTATTGCTATTGTTGGAAGACCGAACGTTGGAAAATCAACGCTTTTCAATCGAATAGCAGGAGAAAGAATTTCCATAGTGGAGGATGTAGAGGGAGTAACGCGTGACCGCATTTATGCTGTCGCTGAGTGGCTCAATCGTAAATTTAGCATAATTGATACGGGAGGAATCGACGACGTTGATGCTCCTTTTATGGAACAAATTAAGCATCAAGCAGAGATTGCTATGGATGAAGCAGATGTCATTGTATTTGTAGTATCTGGAAAAGAAGGGATTACAGATGCTGATGAATACGTTGCTCGTATCTTATATAAAACTCACAAACCCATTATTTTAGCAGTAAATAAAGTAGATAATCCTGAGATGCGAAATGATATTTTTGATTTTTATGCTTTAGGGTTGGGAGAGCCATTTCCAGTATCTTCTGTACACGGAATTGGAACGGGAGATGTTTTAGATGCCATTGTAGAAAATCTGCCGACAGACCAAGCGGTTGAAAATCCAGATATGATTAAATTTAGTCTCATTGGTCGACCAAATGTAGGAAAATCAAGTTTGATTAACGCTATTTTGGGAGAAGATCGTGTGATTGCTAGCCCCATTGCAGGAACAACTCGTGATGCTATTGATACGGTCTTTGAAGATAGTGATGGGCAAGAATTTACCATGATTGATACTGCTGGTATGCGTAAATCTGGAAAAATTTATGAAAACACGGAAAAATATTCTGTAATGCGTGCCATGAGAGCTATTGATCGTTCGGATATTGTACTGATGGTGTTAAATGCAGAGGAAGGTATCCGTGAATACGATAAGAGAATTGCCGGTTTTGCTCATGAAGCCGGAAAAGGAATCATTATCGTTGTCAATAAATGGGATACTTTGGAAAAAGATCATAAGACTATGAAGGCTTGGGAAACAGATATTCGAGATCAATTTCAATATCTTTCTTATGCTCCCATCATCTTTGTGTCTGCCGTAACGAAGCAACGTTTGAACAAATTGCCTGAGATGATCAAGCAAATCAGTCAAAGTCAAAGCACCAGAATTCCATCAGCTGTTTTGAATGATGTCATTATGGATGCTGTTGCGATTAATCCTACCCCAACAGACAAAGGGAAACGCTTGAAAATTTTTTATGCTACTCAAGTTTCAGTAAAACCACCAACTTTTGTTATTTTTGTAAATGAAGAAGAATTGATGCATTTCTCTTATCTTCGATTTTTAGAAAATCAAATCCGAAAAGCCTTTGTTTTTGAAGGGACTCCGATTCATTTGATTGCACGAAAGAGAAAATAATATCAGCACATATATTTAAAGTTAACTTTTAAATAAAACGATAAGAGATATAACTAATATTTTCTCATTTTTATGATTTTAACCAAGTATCTATTTTGAGGGGATTTGATTGAAGGAGGAAGATAACTTGTTTATTAATAAAATGCGAAGAAAAGAAGTATTAAACCATTTAACTTGGATTGATTTGTTGAGTGTAACAGCTATCTTATTTGGATATTTTATTTATGCGTCCAGTATCTATTTTTTATCTACTTTAGATAGTTCTTCTAATCTTAACCAAGAGATTTTAGACACTACAAATTTCACTAGTGCGGATGATTGGGGAAATTTAAAAATTCAATCAGTTTTCTTAATCATCGCTTTGCTTTATTTGTGGTTCCGTCGTTATAACTTCAAACAATTGCCTATTTATTTCCGTTGGAATGTCATCTGGTTAGCTCCTGCTATTTTTCTCTTTATAGGATTGAGTAGCGATGTTTTTATTAGTATTTTTGGAGATTATAACTATTTCAATTTTTCAGATTTGCAATTATTTGATTTTAGTTTGGGAACAACTTTTGGGCATGTCAGTAATCTAATGGCAAGTGCGGTCATATATGGTTTGTTCAATGGTTTCTACGAAGAATTCTATTTTTTAGGTTTACTAACAAGTGTAAAAGAAAAATATCGTTGGCCAGTATTACTTTTTTCAACGATAGTGAGAACCTCTTTTCACACTTATCAAGGGTTTATGTATTCTATCGCAATTGGAGTAGTTGCTGGTTTGCTATACTATATCCTATATAAATATAAAGTAAAAAATTTGCTTCCTTTCTTTATAGCTCATGCTTTTGCAGATTTCTTTGGTTCAAGTTTCTTGTATTTATTCATACCTTACTAATGGAGAGTGTTTCTTCAAAAACTCTACTAGAACAAATTAAAACGAAGGATTAATCTTTATAAAATCATTCTCTAAAAAGCAGGATAAATCTTGCTTTTTTTATTTTGAGGTAAAACATGGTATAATGAAGAGATAATTGCAAGGTGGTGCCTATGTCAAAACTTATTCCTAGTAAAATTAGGACAGAAGGAATTGCTTTATTTGAACAGAATAAAGTAAAAATATTGGAACATAAAGACTCTTTTTTGTATAGTAATATTGATCATTATCAGCTTCGTTATAGTTTGGATGATGATGCTGTTTTTTGTCCCTGTCAGGTATTTCAAGAAAAACAATACTGTGCTCATCTAGCGGCTTTAGAATATTTCCTAAAAAATGATACGACAGGGAAAACATTGCTAGAAACAATGGAAAAAAAGGAAACTTCTACTAATGAAACGCAAAAGTTGGTTTCTTTTGGGAGTCAATTTTTAGATAAAATAATATCAGAGAAAACGGAAAAACAACTCCTTTACCAACTATCAGCTACTGGACAAGAAGATGCTTATACAGGTCAATTTTTGTGGAGTTTACGTATTTCTAGATTCCCAGATGAACGTTCTTATGTCATTCGTGATATTCTTTCTTTCTTACGAACCTTGGAAAAAAAGGAGCATTATCCGATTGGTAAAAGTTACTACGAACCACTTCAAATAGAATATTTTGATCTTGCAAGCCAAGAACTCATTCAATTTTTACGTGGATTAGTAGTAGATTATCAAGGACAAGATTGCTTATTTATTTTTCCAAATATGGGACGAAATCTTTATTTTCCGAGTAGTTTATTTGAGGATGGAGTGAGTCGTTTAACTCAACTGGCTTCTTTTCGCTTGGAATATAATTTTCACGATTATTCAGAAGTTTTTTTCCAAGATTTACACCATCAAGCAGACCTTTACCATTTTGAAGTGGAAGAATATCCTGAATATTTTGAGTTAATTATTTCTGAAAAACACTATAAAGTTCTTTACAATGGGCGGTTTATCTTTTATGGAGATACTTTTTATCAACTAAACGATGAGCAAATCCGATTGATAAATGAACTTCGTGAACTTCCTATTGAACAAGATCGAACGAAACGTTTACAGTTTGACTTTTCTGAGCAAGGAAAACTAGCAAATAGTTTAATTGAATTTCAAAAAGTTGGTTTAGTGCTAGCTCCAGATAGATTAATCATTCATGATTTTAAACCTCGATTTGATTTTTCGATTACAGAAAATAAAGCCATTCATTTAAAAGTTTCTTTTGATTTTGAAGATATTTCTATCAATAACCGACAAGATTTAGAAACCCTTCCATTTGCTAGTAATTTTGAAAAAGAACAAAAAGTGTTTAAGCAAATGCTAGAAGCAGGATTTGAACCCTTATTTTCTAGTGAGCGTCCTCCTCTTCAAGCAGAAGAAGTCTATCATTTCTTTTCAAAAACCCTTCCTCAGTTTGAATTATTAGGGCAAGTTACCTTATCAGAAGAATTAGAGGCATTATCACAAAAAGCTAGTCCAACAATTTCTGTAAATCTCAATGGAGGACTGTTAGATATTCATTTTGATTTTGCTGGAATCAACCAATTGGAAATCGAAGCAGTCTTGCAGTCATTGTTTATGAAGAAGGATTTTTTTGTCAGTCAATCAGGGCAAGTCTTGATATTTGATGAGGAAACGAAAAAAGTGAGCCAGACTCTTCAGAAGTTAAGAAAAAATCAAATCAGCGGAACGATACAAACCCAAACAATTACAGCTTATCATTTATCGGAATTATTGAAAGATAAAGGGCAAGTTCAATTTTCTAGTGAATTTCAAAATTTGGCTTATGATTTGACGCATCCAGAATCTTTTCCGATGCCTTCCTTACAAGTGAAAGCTACTCTTCGAGACTATCAAGAAACAGGGGTTAAGTGGTTTTCAATGCTAGATAAATATGGATTTGGTGGTATTTTAGCTGATGATATGGGATTGGGAAAGACTCTACAAACGATTTCTTTTCTAAGTTCACAGTTGAGCCAAGATCAAAAAACATTGATTTTAGCACCTTCCAGTCTTATTTATAATTGGCAAGACGAGTTTTCTAAGTTTGCCCCTCATTTAGATGTAGTCGTTGTTTATGGATCAAAAGAAATACGGGATTCTTTGATTTCTGAAAATCACCAAATTATGATTACGAGCTATCCATCGTTTAGACAGGATGTGGAAGAATACCGAGACACCCATTTTGACTATTTGATTTTAGATGAAGCACAAGTGATGAAGAATGATCAAACTAAAATTGCTCAATATCTAAGAGATTTTGATGTAAAACGTACATTTGCTTTGTCAGGAACTCCGATTGAAAATCATTTAGGAGAATTATGGTCTATTTTTCAAATTGTTTTGCCAGGACTATTACCAAATAAAAAAGAATTTTTAAAAATGCCGACACAGACAGTCGCAAGATATATCAAACCATTTATCATGCGAAGAAAAAAAGAAGATGTTTTACAAGAATTACCAGAACTAATCGAAGTTGTTTGCCGCAATGAATTGGCAGATAGCCAAAAGACAATCTATTTAGCCCTTTTAAAACAAATGCAGGAAAAGATTTTAAATGCATCAGAAGATGAAATCAATCGTAGTAAAATAGAGATTTTATCTGGATTGATGCGTTTGCGTCAAATTTGTGACACTCCCAAACTATTTATGCCAGAATATAGTGGCGAAAGTGGTAAATTAGAAAGTTTACGTCAACTTCTGTATCAAATAAAGGATGGAAATCATCGTGTTCTGATTTTTTCACAATTTCGTGGAATGTTGGATATTATTGAAACAGAATTGGAAAAGATGGAAATGCCTTCTTTCAAAATTACAGGTTCAACTCCTGCAAAAGAACGCCAGAATATGACGACAACCTTTAATGATGGGGAGCGTTCAGCCTTTCTTATTTCTCTGAAAGCAGGCGGAGTTGGTTTAAATCTAACAGGAGCTGATACAGTGATTTTAGTAGACCTTTGGTGGAATCCTGCTGTTGAAGCACAAGCTATTGGACGAGCCCATCGGATTGGTCAAAAGCAAAATGTTGAAGTTTATCGTCTGATTACTCGTGGGACGATTGAAGAAAAAATTCAAGAACTACAAGAAAACAAAAAGAACCTAGTTTCTACGATTTTAGACGGAACAGAGTCTCGTTCTAGTTTGACGGTTGAAGAAATTAGAGAAATTCTAGGAATTTCTTTAGAATCTCTTGAAAAATAACTTGAATAGTTTATAATAATGAAAGACTGAAAGGAGTAAATTATGACGGATAAAAACTTTCCTCAGGTTGCCGATGATGAAATTATGTTGACGGAAATGCCTCATATGAATTTATATGACGAACTAGATTTTATAAGTAATATTATGGGAGATTATACTGACCGCAACTATTTGGAGTGGGCTCCTATTGTTGATTCTAAAAAACATGCTCCATTGACAACGGGTAACAGAATTCTGCAACAACAGGTTATTAGCAGAGATTTTAAAAAACCAATAGATAAAAAAGATCCAGCTATTCGTTACGCTGAACAAGCAAGAGAACAAGCTAGAGCAGATCTCAAAAAGAAGCGTTCGGCACCTTATTTGACGAGCGATTTGCCACACAAAAATCGTAACCGAAAACTTCCTTCTAAACAAGATTCAGAAAAACCAAAACCAACGGCTCTTTTTCAAAAGACGGAAGGCAATGATCTTGCTGAATTTGGCAATAAACTCAGACAAGAACAGTACATTTTGGCAGATATTAAGCCAGACTACAGTCCTCCAGTTCAAAAAGTTGATGAAGAAAAACCAAAGAAAAACAATTATGATTTTCTAAAGACAAGTCAAATTTACAACAAAGGGAAGTCTTTAGAAGAAGCTAAGCGACAAGCCATCGCACAAGAGTTGAATTTAACAAAATTAGAATAGGAGCAAAGAGATTATGCCATCTAACTATCATTTTATCGGGATAAAAGGATCGGGAATGAGCGCTCTAGCCTTGATGTTACACCAAATGGGACATCATGTGCAAGGAAGTGATGTAGACAAATATTATTTTACGCAGCGTGGTTTGGAACAAGCAGGGATTCATATTCTTCCTTTTGATGAAAAAAATATTCAATCGGATTATGAGATTATTGCGGGCAATGCCTTTCGTTCTGATAATAATGTTGAAATTGCCTATGCTGATGAAAAAGGAATCCCTTATAAACGCTACCATGAGTTTTTAGGAAGTTTCATGCGTGATTTTATCAGTATGGGTGTAGCAGGAGCACATGGAAAAACCTCTACAACAGGTATTTTGGCTCATGTATTATCCAACATAACGGATACAAGTTACTTGATTGGAGATGGAACAGGGCGAGGATCAGCTAATGCAAAATACCTTGTTTTTGAATCTGACGAATATGAACGTCATTTTATGCCTTACCATCCAGAGTATTCTATTATTACAAATATTGACTTTGACCATCCAGATTATTTCACAAGTTTAGAAGATGTTTTTAATGCTTTTAATGATTATGCCAAGCAAATTAGCAAGGGGCTATTTATCTATGGTGAAGATGAACACTTGCGTCGTTTGACCTCCAATGCTCCTATCTATTATTATGGTTTTTCCGAAGATAATGATTTTGTGGCACATGATCTCTTGCGCTCCACAACTGGATCAGGTTTTAGAGTTTCTTTCCGTGGTGAAGATTTGGGTGAATTCCAAATTCCAAGTTTTGGTCGACACAACATTATGAATGCGACAGCCGTTATTGGCTTGTTATATATTACAGGAATTGACTTAGAACTTATTCGCGAGCATTTGACAACTTTTAGTGGTGTCAAACGCCGTTTCACTGAAAAAATTGTGAATGGAACAGTTATTATTGACGACTTTGCACACCATCCAACTGAAATCATTGCAACCTTAGATGCAGCACGTCAAAAATATCCAAGCAAAGAGATTGTAGCTATTTTTCAACCTCATACTTTCACAAGAACGATTGCTCTCTTAGACGATTTTGCAGATGCTTTAAATCAGGCTGATTCCGTTTATCTGGCAGAAATTTATGGTTCTGCACGTGAAGTGGATCATGGAGATGTGAAAGTAGAAGACTTAGCAGAGAAAATTATCAAAAAGACACAAGTGATTAGCGTTGATAATGTCTCCCCACTTCTTGATCATGACAATGCAGTTTATGTTTTCATGGGTGCAGGTGATATTCAAACTTATGAATACTCCTACGAACAACTCTTATCCAATCTGACTAGCAATGTACAATAAAAACTGGTAAATATAGTCTAGAAAATCATAATGAGAGTGCAGAAAAACAAGATTAGAAACACAGAAACGTAATCTGATTGCATTTATTAGCCTTTTAAGATATAATGTTAGAGATTATGAAGAAGGAGGTCAAATTTTTGACTGAAAATTCACAAGACAATGAAAAAAATTTGAGCTTTAAAGACCAAATTTTAAGAGACCTAGCAGAAGCCCAAGGTGATCCTTCAAATGAAGAAGTAACCGAAGCCCAAGTTGCTTCTGTTTCAGAAAATGAAACTTCTAAAGAGGATGTGGCAACAGAACCAACAGCTGTTGATGTATCTTATCAAACTTCAGAAGTAAAAGAACCCAAACCTGTAGTTTACGGTCGCCGTGTTCAAGAAGAGCCAAAGAGAAATCTCTCTCGGGCGAACCGTGCCTCAAATACAGCTAAGAAAAAACGTCAGAATAAAGTTGCTCGAAATATTGTTACAACTGTTTTGATCATTGTGTTGGTTACCATTGGTATCACTGGTTTTGTATTTTATAATTATGTTTCTTCAGCCTTGCAACCAGTCAATGCAAAAGCAACAGAATACGTTACAGTTGAAATTCCAGAAGGTTCTAGCTCTAAAATGATTGGTGAAATTCTTGAAAAGCAAGGGCTTATTAAAAATGCTCAAGTCTTTAACTATTATTCCAAATTTAAAAATTATGGAAATTACCAATCAGGTTATTACAACTTACAAAAAAGCATGAGTTTAGACTCTATTGCTAAAGAACTACAGAATGGTGGCACAAAAACTCCGCAAGCCCCTGTTTTAGGGAAAATAACTGTTCCAGAAGGTTACACACTTGAGCAGATTGCAGAAACAGTTGCTGCTGATTCCACTAATACTTCTGGTAAAACAACCAAATCACCCTTCAGTAAAGAAGATTTCCTAGCCAAAGTGCAGGATGAAGCCTTTATTGCTAAGTTAGTGGCTAAATATCCTCAACTTTTTGCAGATTTACCAGATAAAGATAAGGGTGTCAAGTACCGCTTAGAGGGTTATCTGTTCCCTGCAACTTATGAGTATAGCAAGGATTCTACGGTTGAGTCATTAATTGAACAAATGGTTGCTTCAATGAACAGTAACTTGTCTCCTTATTATGCTGTGATAGAATCAAAAAATCTAACAGTGAATGAAGTGCTGACTATAGCTTCACTGGTAGAAAAAGAAGGTTCAACTGACCAAGATCGAAAAGATATCGCTAGTGTTTTTTACAATCGTTTAAACCAAGGGATGCCTCTTCAAAGTAATATTGCAATCCTTTATGCACAAGGAAAATTGGGACAAAAAACAACTCTAAAGGAAGATACAGAGATTGATACCAATATTGACTCAGTTTATAACGTTTATAAAAACGAAGGCTTGATGCCTGGGCCTGTTGATAGTCCAAGTTTATCAGCTATTGAAGCGACTATTGATCCAAGTAAAACGGATTATTTATACTTTGTGGCTAATGTCAAAACAGGTGAAGTCTTCTTTGCTAACACTTACGAAGAACATAGTAAAAACGTGGAAGAGCATGTAAATAGTCAACTCACCCAATCAAGTAGTAGTTCTAATTAAATTATGTGGTTTTATCCACATAATTTTATTATCTTTAAAACATAGTAAAGTAAATATATAATATAGAAGAGAGAAAAAAATTTTTATGGCTGAAAAAACATATCCGATGACTCTATCGGAGAAAGAAAAGTTAGAAATTGAATTAGAAGAATTAAAATTAGTTCGTCGTCCAGAAGTGGTAGAACGCATCAAAATAGCTCGCTCTTATGGCGACTTATCAGAAAACAGCGAATATGAAGCTGCAAAAGATGAACAAGCATTTGTAGAAGGACAAATTTCTAGCCTAGAGACTAAAATTCGTTATGCTGAAATTGTGGATAGTGATGCAGTTGCAAAGGATGAAGTTGCGATTGGAAAAACAGTAACGATTCAAGAAGTTGGAGAAAGTGAACAAGAAGTTTATATTATAGTTGGCTCAGCAGGTGCTGATGCTTTCGCCAATAAAGTTTCAAATGAGAGTCCAATTGGACAGGCTTTGATAGGTAAAAAAACAGGTGAAGTGGCAACTGTACAAACTCCTGCTGGTAGCTATGATATTAAAATTTTGAAAGTAGAGAAAACTGTTTAAACATAAGAAAACAAACTTCGAAGATGAAGTTTGTTTTTGTTTTACTTGAATTCCTATCATTGAAATAGTAGAAACCCCTTAATTAAAAAGTATAAACCAAGTGAATCTAATCACTTGGTTTTTAATTTAATATTAGATATTGAAGCGTTTAACCTTTTCACTATCTTGAACGTTGTTTGCCAGAGTTACGTCTTTTATTAGTTTGCTTTACCTCAATAGCTTTGTCAGATTTAGGTGTAACATCTTTTTTAACGGTAGGAATATTTGATGCTTTTGGTGGATTTTTTGCAAATTCAGCTGCAACTCGTTGTCTCAAATGTGGACGAATTAAGAAATTAATAATGAATTGTTGAATAATCTGGATAACTCCACCAACCACCCAGTACAGTGTTACCGCTGCTGGTGAGACGTATGAAAAGGCAACAATCGCAACAGGACTCAGATAAGAAGCTCTTTTCATTTGTTCTCTTTGAACTGCATCTTCAACACCATGAAGTGATAGAAGAGATTGAAGATAATAGAGGATGCCGACAATAGCAGTTAAGATGAGATTTGATTTTCCAAGGTTTATACCTAAGAATGTACTTGAAGAAACTCCCTCAGTATATTGGGCTGCAAAAAAGAGGGCAGAGAAGAATGGCGTTTGAATTATTAGAGGTAAACACCCAATACCGCCAAATATGCTAACTCCCATTTCTTTTTGAGCAGCCATTAATTGCTGTTGAGCCATCATTTTTTCTTCTTGAGTTTCTGCTTTTGCAACTTGTTCTTGAAAAGGAGCCAAAGTAGGCCTCAGGTAGTTGAGTTTTTCAGAGTGAAGCGTTGCTTTCCAAGATTGATAGATTCCGAGCGGTAGAATAAATAGACGGACAATTAAAGTCACTAAAATGATAGCAATACCAAAACCAAGGCCAGCGTCATTGGCAAAGTATTTGATAGCTTCTCCCATAGGACGACCAATAATATCCCAAGTAGCCCCAACAGGATTACCATTTTTATCTCGCCCAACACATCCTGTTAACAGTAGGAGGGCTCCAAGGCTCATACTAGAAAGTACTAAATATTTTAATTTTTTCACGTTTTTTAATTTCCTTTTATATAAAAAATAATACTTATCTATTCTACTGTTTTTTCAAGAATTATACAATAGTTCTCTAGACTTAATTTGAAATTTTAAAATCCGTATAGGTTTTGAAATTGGCCATTGTTACGTCCAAATAATCAACTTTTGAAAAAGGAGTCGGCCCTTTTCTGATTTCTTGGATAAATTTAGCCATCAGTTCGGAGGTTTCAGCCTGAGCCAAGATTTCGACAGTACCATCATCCTTGTTCCAAACGCGACCCGTAATACCTCCAATCTCTGTGGCTAGAGAGTAAACTCCCCAACGAAAACCAACTCCTTGTACACGACCTTGAGCAATCATTTTAACTTTTTGCATAGTTCTTTCTTCCTTTCTATTTGCAATTATTTATTCAAAAGTAGAAATTATTATGTAAATAATATGGACGACAAATCACAATGGGAGAAATGTTTCCTGCCTGATAGAATAATACATTTCCGTTGTTTTGGTTCTTTTAAAAGTTATTAGGACTATAGTAGGAGTTCTTTTATTCTCCATTGTGTTATAATGTTCTTATGAATATTATAACCTCAAAAGCTAATAATGTGGTAAAAAAAGCTAAAAAACTACACCAAAAAAAATATCGGCAAAACTCCTATCTCATTGAAGGTTGGCATTTATTTGAAGAAGCTGTTACTAGTGGTGCAACTATTTTGCAAATCTTTGCGTTAGAGAAGTTTGCAGATAGACTAATTGGTTTTTCACAGGTCAGTTTTGTCAGTTCAGAAATTTTGGTAGATTTGGCAGACAGCAAGACACCACAAGGAATTGTAGCCGAGATTGCCTATGAAGAGATAGCGTTTCCTCAAAACTTATCAGGAATTTATCTTTTTTTAGAAGATGTTCAAGACCCTGGAAATGTTGGAACGATTATCCGTACAGCAGATGCTGCTGGTTTAGATGGGGTGTTTATTTCTACTGGTTCAGCAGATATTTATAATTTAAAGACTTTGCGTTCAATGCAAGGTAGTCATTTTCATATCCCTATTTATCGTCTGGGAACGTCTGAATTAATTGATTTAGCCCAAAAAAATGAGCTTCCCATTTTAGCCAGTAGTCTATCAAAAAAATCAGTGAATTATAAAGAGGTAAATTCTAGCTCTTCATTTATTTTAGTAGTCGGAAATGAAGGAAAAGGAATTAGTGAACAGATGGAAAAAGAAGCCAATCAGTTGCTTCATATCCCAATGAAGGGGAGGTCTGAGAGCCTAAATGTGGCAGTGGCTACAGGAATATTAATTTTTTCCTTATGCTAAATAAAAAAAATGTTATAATAAGTGATAAGAGAGGTGATATTATGCCTTATCAAAAAGACAAGGAGTTTATGGATTATGTAGGATATTTAATAGAAAACCCAAGTGTTCAACGTTTGAAAGATATTCCACACCATATTTATTCAAATAGACTTGAACATTCTATTAATGTGAGTTATACTAGTTACAAGCTTGCTAAAAAATTTGGTTGGGATGCCAGTAGCACAGCAAGAGGAGCATTGTTGCACGACCTTTTCTATTATGATTGGAGAGAAACCAAATTCAAGAAAAGTCACGCATGGGTGCACCCAAGACTAGCAGTTCGAAATGCCCGAAAAATTACTCAACTTAATAAAGTTGAAGAAGATATTATTATCAAACACATGTGGGGAGCAACTATTGCACCGCCGCGATATAAGGAGTCTTATATTGTAACCATGGTTGATAAATATTGGGCCATTAAAGAGGCAACAGCGCCTTGGAGACGAAAAGTTAGTAATCGAAAGAATTTTCATCGCAAAACGATGAAACATTAATTTGTAGAATGGAGAAAAATATGGACAAAAATTCAGTTTTTTATGATCAAACAAGCGATATCAATTCCTTTTACGCAAAGATTTACTCTTTAGTAGGAGTAGGTATCGGAGTTTCTGCTCTTGTAGCATTTTTAACAATAGTTGCATTTCCAGGGGCTATTGTTTCAATTTTATCTGGTAGCACTATGATTTTTTACGTTGCTATCGCAGCGGAGCTAATTTTAGTTTACTGGGCTCATGGTTTGGCAATCAACAATAGTCCAGCAGCGTTTCCAGTTTACTTGCTATATTCTGCTGTAAACGGATTCACTTTAAGTATCGTTTTAGCAACCTATACATACTCTTCCGTTGTATCCGCTTTTGTAACATCTTCTATTATGTTCTTTGTAATGGCTATCGTTGGTCGGGTGACAAAAAAGGATTTATCTGGTATAGGAAGAGCTTGTTTAGGAGTACTCATTGGTATCATTATTGCCAGTGTTGTCAATATCTTTTTGGGAAGTGGAACTTTAGATTTTATTATTAGCATTGTGGGTGTTGTCATCTTCTCAGGTTTAATTGCTTGGGATAATCAAAAGATCCGCTATGTATACGAACAAAGCAATGGTAATCCAGGAAACAACTGGGCTGTATCATTGGCTTTACATCTTTATTTAGACTTTATCAACCTTTTCCTTAATATTTTGAGACTTTTTGGAAGAAGAAATTAATAGAAATCAAATTATTTGATAGAAAAATGCACAGAGTTTTTTGTATGAATAGGGACTCTGTGCATTTTATGTTATAATAGTGTTGGTAAACCAAATAGAAAGTAGAAAAAAATGAAGACTCCTTTTATTAGTGCAGAAAAGTTAACTGGAATTATAGAACAATTCCCAACGCCTTTTCATCTTTATGATGAAAAAGGTATTCGTCAAACGGCGCGTGCGGTTAATCAAGCTTTTTCATGGAACAAAGGTTTTAAAGAATATTTTGCAGTTAAGGCGACACCAACACCAGCAATTCTCAAAATTTTACAAGAAGAAGGGTGCGGTGTGGATTGTGCAAGTTATGTAGAGTTATTGATGAGCCAAAAACTTGGTTTTTCAGGGGATGACATTATGTTTTCCTCCAACAATACACCTGCTCAAGAGTTCCAGTTTGCAAGAGAATTAGGAGCCATTATTAATTTAGACGCTTATGAAGATATAGCTTTTTTGAAAGAATCAGCTGGCATACCTAAAGTTATTTCCTGCCGTTATAATCCTGGTGGTGTATTTGAATTAGGTACGAGCATTATGGATCATCCTGAAGAATCAAAATTTGGGATGACAAAAGAACAAATCATCCAATCTTTCAAACAACTAAAAGAATTGGGAACAGAAAAATTTGGAATTCATGCCCTCTTAGCATCCAATACAGTTAGCAATGACTACTATCCTGCATTGGCTCGTCAATTATTTCAACTAGTGGTGGAAATTGTAAAAGAGACAGGAGTTCGCTTAGATTTTATCAATCTTTCAGGTGGAATTGGAATCAATTACCTGCCAGAAGAAGAAGCCAATGATATTTTGCTAATTGGGGATAAGGTTCGTCAAGTTTACGAAGAAATTTTGACGCCAGCTGGTTTGGATCAAGTCAAAATTTTTACAGAATTGGGTCGATTTATGTTGGCACCACATGGTTTACTTGTAACAAAGGTAATCCGTAAAAAACAGACCTATCGCACTTATCTAGGAGTAGATGCTTCTGCTGTAAACTTACTTCGTCCAGCCATGTACGGTTCTTATCATCACATCACTAATATGGACAACCCAAATGGAAAATTGGAGACAGTAGATGTGGTCGGTAGCCTTTGTGAGAACAATGATAAGTTTGCGATTCAAAGAGAATTGCCAGAGAGTTTTGTTGGAGATACTTTGATTATTCACGACACAGGAGCACACGGTTTTTCAATGGGCTATCAATACAATGCTAAATTACGTTCTAGCGAGATTCTTCTACAGGAAAATGGGGATGCACGTATGATACGTAGAGCGGAAAAGCCAGATGATTATTTTGCAACTCTCTATGGATTTGACTTTGAAAAATGAACAATATTTGATATAATGAGAAGAATGTAACAACAAGAGGAGAAAATTAACTATGAATATTTTGTTAGCTATTTTACTAATTATTCTTGCTTTCGGTGGAGGAGTTATTTTAGGAATGTATATGCTTCGCAAGCAATTTGAAAAAGAAATTGCAAATAATCCACGTTTAAATGCAGATGCGGTTCGTACAATGCTCAGTTCTGCTGGTCAGCGTCCAAGTGAGGCAAAAGTACAACAAGTTTATCGTCAAATTATCAACCAACAAAAAGCAGAGCTTGAGAAAAGAAATAAGAAAAAGAAATGATTTCACTTCGTAAAGATTAATTACAAAAAATAGAATATGAAAATTGGGATTTGGACGAATCATTCTTACGATAAGTCCCAATCCCTTATTTTAGAAAGAAGTTTTTATGGATAATCGACCAATTGGTTTTCTAGACTCAGGAGTGGGTGGTTTGACGGTTGTCCGCGAATTGATGCGTCAACTTCCTCACGAAAAAGTAGTTTACATTGGAGATTCTGCACGTGCCCCTTATGGTCCAAGACCTGCAAATCAAATTCGTACTTATACATGGCAATTAGTCAATTTTCTTCTTACAAAAAATGTGAAAATGATTGTTATTGCTTGTAATACTGCGACAGCAGTTGTTTGGGAAGAAATCAAAGAGCAACTAGATATTCCTGTTTTAGGAGTTATTTTACCGGGTGCTAGTGCTGCTATAAAATCTACTGTTAGTGGTAAAATTGGGGTCATCGGTACCTTAATGACAGTAAAATCAGATATTTACTCAAAAAAAATTGCAACATTTTCACCTGAAATGCAAGTAATTAGCCTACCTTGTCCTAAGTTTGTACCCTTGGTGGAGTCCAATGAACTTCATTCTAGTGTTACCAAAAAAGTTGTTTATGAAACGCTACATCCACTGGCAGGAAAGATTGATACTTTAGTTCTGGGTTGTACTCATTATCCATTGCTACGTCCTATCATTCAGAATATGATGGGACCAAATGTAAAGTTAATTGATAGTGGAGCAGAGTGTGTTCGAGACATCTCTGTTTTACTCAATTATTTTGAAATCAATACTAGCCGAGAGAAGCAATTATTAGAACATCAATTTTACACAACAGCAAATGCTCACAGTTTTGCAACGATTGCTGAAGCATGGCTGAATCAAGCGGTGAAAGTGGAGCATGTGACATTATGACAAGTAAAATTTACGAATACAAGGATGAAAATGATTGGTATATTGGAGAATGGATTCCGAAGTATCGGTCAGGATATGAATTCTTTGAAGTTCCTTCTAAGCAAGTAGAACAGATTCAAAGAGAATTACAATCACTACTAGAAGAAGGAAGTTATCTTTCTGTTGTCACTGTTAAGTATCGTTCTCCAATGCGTTTTGTTCAGTTCATCCTACAAATAATAAATGAAAATCAAGGTAGAAATTTGAAGGCTATTTCTCATAAAGGCTCTATCTTGGTAGTAAAAAATGAACAAATAAAGAAAATTTTTCTACCTAACTCAGAAGCAGTTTCTCTGACTGATTTTTTTGGACAAACAGTGGAAGAACCTCAGACAATAGGAGATACTATTTTAATAGCTACTCGTAATCAAGGAAAAACAGCAGAATTTCGCACTATTTTTGAACAGATGGGCTATAAAGTAGAAAATCTTACTGACTATCCAGAACTGCCAGAAGTTGAAGAAACAGAAACAACATTTGAAGAAAATGCTCGTTTGAAGGCTGAGACAATTTCCAAAATAACCGGTAAAATGGTATTGGCAGATGATTCGGGCTTACAGGTAGATGTTTTAGGAGGTCTTCCTGGAGTGTGGTCTGCTCGTTTTGCTGGAAGTGAGGCGACAGATAGTGAGAACAATGCTAAACTTTTACATGAATTGGCTATGGTTTTTGATATGAAAGATCGGAAAGCGCATTTTCATACTACACTAGTAGTAGCAATACCAGATCAAGAGAGTTTAGTGGTAGAAGCCGATTGGTTTGGTTATATTGCTTATGAGCCAAAGGGAGAAAATGGATTTGGTTACGACCCACTTTTCTTGGTGGGTGAAACGGGGAAAACATCTGCTGAGCTGACGATGGAAGAAAAGAACATGCAATCTCATCGTGCCCAAGCAGTGAAAAAATTAGTGGAGGTGTTTCCAACATGGCAAAGCAAACAATTATAGTAATGAGTGATTCCCATGGGGATCGTGCGATTGTCGAAGAAATAAAAAACCATTATTTAGGAAAAGTGGATGCTATTTTTCATAATGGGGATTCAGAGCTTCCTTTTGATGATGCTATTTGGGATGGAATAAAAGTAGTTGCAGGAAATATGGATTTTTATGGTGGTTATCCAGAAAGTTTAGTGACAGACTTAGATGGGACAATTATTGCTCAGACACATGGTCATCTTTTTCAAATTAATTTTGGCTTTCAAAAATTAGATTTTTGGGCACAGGAAGAACATGCTGATATTTGTCTATACGGTCATTTACATGTTCCAGAAGCTAGAATGGAAGGAAAAACGTTATTTTTAAATCCGGGCTCAATTAGTCAGCCACGCGGTTTAATCAGTGAACGTTTATATGCAAAGGTCGGTATTGATGAGAACCATTTTTATGTAGATTTTTACATGAGAAATCACGAACTTTATCCAAGTCTTTCTAAGGAGTTTGTAAGATGATTGCTAAAGAATTTGAAGATTATCTTCTGGAACATGAAGATACATTTCTCACACCAGAAGCTAATTTAGCAGTCTTAGTTGATAGTCACAATGCAGACCATGCAATGCTATTGTTGAGTCAGATGACCTACTCGCGTGTACCGGTTGTGACAGATGAGAAAAAATTCGTTGGAACGATTTCTTTAACAGATATTATGGCTTATCGTTTGCGACACGAATTAACAGAAAAAGAGTTTATGTCAACCGATATTGTGCATATGACAAAGAAAGATGTTCGTGTGCTTTCTCCTGACTACACGATTACAGAAGTTCTTCACCAATTAGTAGATGATCCATTCTTATCTGTTGTTGATGAGAACGGATATTTTCTGGGGATTATTACTAGAAAATCAATTTTAAAAATCGTTAACTCGCTAATGCATAATTTTACCAGTAAATATGAGATTCATAAAAAATGAAAGAATATATTGAACTTTTTTTAGAACAAAAAAATATTTCGGAGAATTCTAAGATTGCCTATTTTTATGACTTAGAGCAATTCGTAGAAGAAATTCATGGGAAAATAACAGAAATGAATTTACGAATTTATCAAGCTTCTATTAAAGATTTTAAAGCTAGTGTTCAGAAGAGAAAACTCTCTGCTGTAAATCAATTTTTATATTATTTGTATCAAAAACAGATACTTACAGAATATCATAGATTAACCTTGCCTAAAGTTCCAGTTTCAAAAGAACATGAAAGTCAGCTATTGGATTTGTCAGCTTTTTGGAATGAGTCAATTGTACCAAAAGGTCGGTTGATAGCCTTGTTGGTTCTTGAAATTGGTTTATTGCCAAGCGAAATTTTACAAATTAAGGTTGCAGATGTGAACTTGGATTTTCAAGTTCTTAAAGTTGAAAAATCGGGTCAAAAGCGAATTATCAAGATTCCAGATACACTAGTTAAAGAAATGGACTCTTATCTAACGGGTACCTACTTGTTTGAAAAAAATGGAAAATCTTATTCTCGTCAATGGGGTTTTCGTCAATTAGAAGCTTTTTTGTCAGAACAAGGACAAGAGAAATTATCCGCTCAGAGTTTACGAGAACAATTTATTTTAAGACAAAGAGAAAAAGGAATGACAATTGATGATATTGCTCGGGATTTAGGGTTAAAAACATTGATTACATTAGAAAAGTATAAATAGAATGGACATCAAATTAAAAGATTTTGAAGGGCCACTGGACTTATTACTTCATTTGGTTTCTAAATACCAAGTGGATATTTACGATGTGCCGATTACAGAGGTTATTGAGCAGTATTTGACTTATGTATCAACCTTGCAGGCTATGAAATTAGAAGTAGCTGGAGAATACATGGTGATGGCTAGCCAATTGATGCTCATCAAGAGTCGTAAGTTATTGCCTAAAATTGTTGAAAATGCAGATTTAGAAGACGATCTTGAACAAGATTTACTTTCTCAAATAGAAGAATACCGTAAATTTAAGCTCTTGGGAGAAAGGATGTCTGCTCAACATGAAAATCGTGCACTTTACTATTCTAAACCAAAAATAGAATTGGTTTATGAAGATGCGGAATTACTACACGATAAGTCAACAATTGACCTTTTTCTCGCTTTTTCAAAAGTGATTGCAAAAAAACAAGAGGAATTTTCTAAAAGCCACACAACCATTGTAAAAGATGAGTATAAAATTGAGGATATGATGGATATTGTTCGAAAACAATGTTCTTTTCAAAAGAAAATTAACTTGCAAGACATCTTTTCAAAAAGTAGAGATATGAATGAAGTGATTACTCTTTTTTTGGCAACTTTGGAATTGGTAAAAGTACAGGAAGTATTAGTAATTCAAGAAGAAAACTTTGGAAATATTTATTTAGTGGGAAACAAAAATGAGTAAGTTAGCAGAAATGGAAGCTTTGCTGTTTGTAGCAGGTGAGGATGGTTTAAAAGTTCATCAGTTATCGGAAATTCTTTCTTTGCCTTCAACCGGCGTTATTCAGAGCTTAGAAAAATTAGCTGAAAATTATCAATCAAATCCGGACAGTAGTTTGGCTCTTTTACAGACTTCCAATACTTATAGATTGGTTACAAAACCAGAATTCGCCGATGTTTTGCGAGAATACTCTCGAGCTCCAATCAACCAAAGTTTGTCTCGTGCATCGTTAGAAACCCTGTCAATTATCGCTTATAAACAACCCATTACTAGGATTGAAATAGATGCTATCAGGGGTGTTAATTCTAGTGGCGCTATCTCTAAGTTGCAAGCATTTGAATTGATTCGTGAAAATGGTAAAAAAGAAGTGATTGGACGCCCAAATTTGTATATCACGACAGAATATTTCCTAGACTATATGGGAATTAACTGTTTAGAAGAATTACCAGTTGTGGATGATCTAGAATTGGTAGCTGAGGAAGGTCAGCTTTTTGTTGAAAGGACAAATGAAATAGATGAGAATCAATAAATATATTGCCCATGCAGGAGTTGCAAGTCGTCGAAAAGCAGAAGATCTTATCAAGCAAGGTTTGGTTACAGTGAATGGTCAGGTAGTAAGAGAACTTGCAACATCTGTCAAATCTGGTGACAGGGTGGAAGTAGAAGGACAACCGATTTATAATGAAGAAAAGGTCTACTATCTTTTAAATAAACCTAGAGGCGTTATTTCGAGTGTTTCAGACGATAAAGGTCGCAAAACAGTAATTGATTTACTACCGCAAGTTAAAGAACGAATTTATCCTGTTGGACGTCTTGACTGGGATACTTCTGGTATCTTAATTTTGACAAATGATGGAGACTTTACAGATGAGATGATTCACCCAAGAAATGAGATTGATAAAGTTTATGTGGCGCGTGTTAAAGGAATTGCTAATAAAGAAAAACTGCGTCCTCTAACTAAGGGAATTGTAATAGACGGAAAAAAGACCAAACCAGCAGTTTACAATATCATTAAAGTAGATGCTGCAAAAGATCGTTCCATTGTTGAGTTGACTATTCATGAAGGACGCAATCATCAAGTGAAGAAAATGTTTGAAGCAGTTGGATTAAAGGTAGATAAACTTTCTCGTACGCGATTTGGTTGTTTAGATTTGAATGGTCTTCGTCCGGGAGAATCACGGAAATTGAGTAAAAAAGAAGTCAGCCAGTTGCATACTTTAGCCGTCACTTTAGGTAAGAAAAAATGATAAAAAAGTGTTTGATTTTTCCAGTTCGTTTTTATCAAAAATTTATTTCTCCTATTTTTCAACCGTCTTGTCGCTTTAAACCAACTTGTTCCAACTATATGATTGAAGCGATTGAGAAACACGGTGCAAAAGGAGTATTGATGGGGGTGGCACGCATTTTACGATGCCATCCTTGGTCTGAAGTGGGTGATGATCCCGTACCAGATCATTTTAGTTTAAAACGTAATCGGAAAGATAATTCATAATAAAAAGCTCGCTATTTAACTATGCGGGCTTTTGTTGATAAAAGTCTGAATTGTTGAGAGAGGATGAAAGATAGTAAACGTTAGGTATACTAACAGATAGCTAGTTTATCTAATGTATTTAGGTTGGCAGTTGGTTAAAAAAATTTTTTAACAAGCAAAATATAAAAAAATCTATATTTTTTAAGCATTTTCTATTGACTTGTCGCTATAAAGTGATATACTTAGAAAGTACCTTCATTGGTTTACCTCAAACCTGTTGTGATGTAAGTTAATGAAGCCTTAACCACGCTGTTTGCTGAGCTTAACTCCGGGCAGTGTGGCTATTTTTTTATCATTATAAAATTGATTTTAAATTAGGAAAATATATGGCATTTAAAAATCACATTGTTCTTTTTGAACCTCAAATTCCGCAAAATACAGGAAATATAGCACGCACTTGTGCCGCAACCAATTCCTCTCTTCATATTATCAAACCGATGGGTTTTCCGATTGATGATCGTAAAATGAAGCGTGCAGGCTTGGATTATTGGGATAAATTGGATATTCATTATTACGATAACTTAGAAGATTTTATGAATCAAGTAGATGGCAGACTTTATCTGATTTCCAAGTTTGCTGAAACAGTTTATTCAGAGGAAAATTTTACTCAAACCGGTAATCATTATTTCATGTTTGGTCGTGAAGATAAGGGGCTTCCAGAAGACTTCATGCGCCAACATCATGAAAAAAATCTTCGTATTCCAATGAATGATCAACATGTTAGAAGTTTGAATGTTTCAAATACTGTTTGCATGATAGTGTATGAGGCACTAAGACAACAAGATTTTGAAGGTTTAGACCTAGTACACAAGTACGAAAAAGATAAATTAAAATAAATATGGTAGATTTTGAAACTCATTATAAGGGCTACAAATGGTATTTTACTTTAGTCTTGTTTAGCCTGCACAATAATTATTTCAAATTTTGTGTGTCTCTTTTAAAAGGTCAGATAAATAAGTAGTGTATAGTTCTGCCAATCAGCTAACAAAGGCACAGCTTCTTGTTGGTAAAAATTTCCAAAGATAAAAAACTTGCTCTAGCAAGTTTTTTTTGTTATTCTATAAATGTCTTCAGGGCAGGGTGAAATTCCCGACCGGCGGTGACAAGTTTACTTGAAGTCCGCGAGCGCGAGCTGATGTGGTGTGATTCCACAACCGACAGTAGAGTCTGGATGGGAGAAGACGAGAGACAGTAGTTGTAAATTCTGTTGTGATTATATTTGTTAGAATATATTTTAGGGTGAGTTTCTATTTTAAACCCCCTCTTTGTTTAATAGAATAGTTCGATGCTGTCTTTCAAGCTTCTCTAATTTTTTTGAAAATTGGAGGAACCTGTTATGACAAACACACGTAAATTAGCAACCATTGCTATTCTTTCAGCATTATCTTTTTTGCTGATGTTCTTTGATTTCCCTATTTTACCGGGGACTGATTTTTTAAAATTAGAATTTAGTATTCTTCCTATCTTGTTAGGCTTGGTGATGCTGGATTTGAGTGGAGCTTTTTATATCTTACTGCTTCGTTCTCTATTAAAATTAGTTCTAAATAATCAAGGTGTGAATACCTACATCGGTTTACCGATGAATATTGTTGCTTTTGCAGTCTTCGTCTTAGCCATTGCATTTGTTTGGCAGAAGAAAAGAAATATACGAAATTACTTACTTGCTTCTGGTCTGGCAACTCTGAGCATGACACTAGTGATGATTATCTTGAATTACATTTATGCGGTGCCGCTCTATGCCAAGTTTGCAAATTTTGATATTTCAAAAAATATAGGTTTGGTAAACTATTTATTAGCAATCGTTACCCCTTTTAATATCTTACAAGGATTGGCATTTTCTCTGGCTTTTTGGCTTCTTTATAGTTGCTTGAAACCCGTTCTAAAAAAATATGAAAAATAAACAACTTTATCTAACAAGGGGCTCTTTTGCCCTTTTACTTTTTATGATTCTAGGCTATACTGTTAAGTTTCACTCGCAACAATTAACTGGCTTTGATACAAGCATTCAAACAGCGTTACGCGGTGATTTACCTCAAGGTTTGACGGTATTCTTCTCTACTATTACCAGTTTTATCAATACACCCGTTATCGTTTCTTGGGTGCTTCTTGTTATCGTCTTTTTCCTTTTTAAAAAATGGCGAAGTGAGGCTATACTTCTCTTTGGAAATTTGGTGGCTTCAGGTCTTTTGGTGTTGATTTTAAAAAATATCTACCAAAGACCGCGACCGGCTATTCAACATTTAGTGGAAGAAAGTGGCTTTTCATTTCCTAGTGGGCATGCACTCGCATCTACCTTAGTATTTGGTAGCCTCATTATCATTGTTGGACAACATATTCACAACAAAGTGAAGAAACGGATTGTACAGGGACTATTCTTAGTTGCTATTTTGATGATTGTTTCATCACGTGTCTATCTAGGAGTTCATTATCCCACAGATGTTACGGCAAGTATGCTTCTTGGTTTTTCTATTTTAAGTATTGAGTTTCCTTTTTATGATCAACTACGTTTTCAGTGGCGCTTTAAAGGAAAACAGAGATAGAGAGTGTGGAAAAATAGTAGTTAATGCTCTCAATAACAGAAAACATTCTTTTTGAAATGAATCCCTTTTCTATTAAAATTTAGAACTCTAACTGGGGTTCTTTTTCTTTTTTTGTGGTACAATAAAAAAATGAAATCTTATAATACGCTAAATGACTATTATAGAAAAATTTTTGGAGAAAAGATTTTCAAAGTACCAATTGATGCAGGTTTTGACTGTCCAAATCGTGACGGAACGGTGGCACATGGTGGTTGTACTTTTTGCACAGTTTCAGGTTCTGGAGATGCGATTGTAGCTCCAGATGCACCGATTAGAGAACAATTCTACAAAGAGATCGATTTTATGCATCGCAAGTGGCCTGATGTTCAAAAATACCTTGTTTACTTTCAAAATTTTACCAACACTCACGAGAGAGTAGAAGTTCTTCGTGAACGCTATGAACAAGCTATTAATGAGCCGGGGGTTGTTGGGATTAATATTGGAACTCGTCCAGATTGTTTACCAGACGAAACACTTGAATACTTGGCAGAACTATCAGAACGGATGCATGTGACAGTTGAGTTGGGATTACAGACAACTTATGAGAGCACATCAGAACTGATTAATCGTGCACATTCCTATGAACTGTATGTGGAAACAGTTCGACGATTAAGACAAATTCCTAGAATTGAAATTGTATCGCATTTAATCAATGGGCTACCCGGAGAAACTCATGATATGATGATTGAAAATGTTCGGCGTTGTGTTACTGATAATGACATTCAGGGCATTAAGTTACATTTGCTACATTTGATGAAAAATACTCGGATGCAAAGAGACTACCACGAAGGGCGATTGCAGTTGCTTAGTCAAAAAGAATATGTTACGATTATTTGTGATCAACTAGAGGTCATTCCAAAACATATTATTATTCATCGTATTACAGGAGATGCTCCTAGAGATATGCTGATTGGCCCAATGTGGAGTCTCAACAAGTGGGAAGTGTTGAATGCTATTGATGATGAAATGAAGCGTCGAGGAAGTACTCAAGGTTGTAAAGCAGTAAGGCAGGAGTTTGCATGTTGAAGCCATTAGAAATGGGTCATCGTTTTTTAGCAGCAGTGATTGGTTCAGAAGACATAACAGTTGATGCGACTATGGGAAACGGACACGACACCCTTTTTTTAGCGCAACTATCCAAGAAAGTTTTGGCTTTTGACATTCAAGAACAAGCTATTAAAAAAACAGCAGAACGGCTATCTGAAGCGAAAGTCGATAATGTAGACTTAATTTTAGATAGTCATGAGAAAGTAGATCTCTATATAGACAAACTAAAAGCTGCTATCTTTAATCTTGGCTACCTACCCTCAGCAGATAAAACAATTATCACACAAGCACCAACAACCATAAAGGCACTGGAGAAAATTTGCCAACTATTGGAGGTTGGTGGACGAGTAGCTGTGATGATTTATTATGGTCATCCTGGTGGAGAGGTTGAACGAGAGTCGGTGTTGGAGTTTGCTAGTCAGTTACCACAACAGAACTTTACAGTTGCCTTATATAAAACAGTGAATCAAATTAACAAACCACCGTTTTTACTAATGATAGAAAAAATAAGAGAATAACAGAATGGATAAACAGTATTTACAAGATAAATTAAGTGTGCTTCGTAGCAAGTATATCGAATCGACAAATGGACAAGCGGTTAACAATTTTTTAGATGAAGCTTGTATGAATAAAAAGATGATACGAATCAAGAAAAAATTGGTCAATCTTGAGAAAGAACGTTGTCATAAAAAAATTGAACACCGTGATTTGTCTAAAATTGATCAAAAAATTTCTGAACAAAAAATGCTTTTTGAAGAGTGTTGCAAACAAAGATAAAGGAGAATCAGTATGGAAATTCTCCTTTATATTATTATTTTTTTATTAGTTCTGGTTATTTCTAATGTAACCAATCGTATTTTCCCGCAGCTTCCTCTTCCTTTAGTTCAGATTGCTCTGGGAGTTATTATCGGATTTTACATTCCTCAAGAAAGTTTTCATTTAGACACCGAGTTGTTTTTAGCGCTCGTCATCGGGCCTCTTCTTTTTCGTGAAGCTGAGGAGAGTAATGTTACGAGCATATTTAAACATTGGCGGATAATTATTTATTTGATTTTTCCAGTTATCTTTTTTTCTACTCTGAGTCTTGGATTTGTTTCGCATATTTTTTGGGGTAGTTTACCTTTTGCGGCCTGTGTAGCTGTAGGAGCGGCTCTAGGTCCGACTGATTTGGTAGCTTTTTCTTCTCTATCCGATCGATTTTCCTTTCCCAAACGGGTTGAAAATATCTTAAAGGGTGAGGGATTGCTGAACGACGCTTCCGGATTGGTAGCTTTTCAAGTTGCCTTATTAGCATGGACAACCGGTACTTTTTCCTTGGGAAAAGCTAGCGTTTCTCTCTTACTATCTATTATCGGTGGGCTTTTAGTAGGTATAATAACAGCCGCTTTAAATCGCTGGTTACACAAAATTTTAATGAGTGCTCGTGTATCGGATATTGCCAGTGAGTTATTATTGGAACTTAGCTTGCCTTTAATGGCTTTCTTTGTAGCAGAAGAAGTTCATGTTTCAGGAATTATTGCGGTTGTTGTGGCTGGAATTTTCAAAGCAAGTCGCTTTAAACGAATCACTTTATTAGAAGCACAGGTTGATTCTGTGACAGATACTATTTGGAATACTGTTAATTTTATTCTCAATGGATCCGTCTTTGTTATCTTGGGAATGGAATTGGAGGTGATTGCTGAACCAATCATCAAAAATCCTATTTATGACAATCTCTTTCTCTTGGTTGGGATTATTATTCTCACTATTCTCCTCTTTGCTATTCGTTTTGTCATGCTTTTTACTTTCTATTTTTATAGAACTAAAAAATTAAAGAAAAAAGTGAAGAATTATCTGAAAGAGATGCTCTTGCTAACTTTTTCTGGAGTAAAGGGAACCGTTTCTATTGCCACAATTTTACTGATTCCAACGACATTGGAGCAGGAAAACCCATTGCTGTTATTTCTTGTTGCTGGGGTAACTCTGTTTAGCTTTTTAGCAGGAATTGTATTTTTACCACGCTTATCCAATAATCGCGAAGAAAATGGAGAGCATTTGATGCATATTGCAATTCTAAATGAAGTTATCGTAGAGTTAGAATCAGAGTTAAAACATACAAAAACAAAAGGTCCTCTTTATGCAGCCATTGATAATTATCATGGTCGTTTGGAGAATCTTATTCTTGAACAAGAAGGAAAGAATATTCAACAGGATTGGACTGCTTTGAAATTATTGATTTTAAGTATTGAAAATGATGGTTTAGAGCAGGCTTTTGAAGAGGGTAGAATCAATAATTTGAACTATCATCTTTATCAACGATATTTGCAAAATATAGAACAAGGGATCAACCGTAATTTGACGACCCACCTTTCTTATTATTTTTTAATTAGCGTTCGGATGTTGAGAATCGCCATACATGAATTGGTTACTTTTGGTTCTCGTTTAAGAAATTGGAAGAAGAAAGAAAAACGGTTACGCAATTCAGACACTGAGGAAATAGTAGAGCTTTATCTAGCTAATACTGAGGTAATAATTGAAAGTCTAGAACATTTAAAAGGAGTATATCAAAGTTCACTTATTACCTTTTTACAAGATTCTCGTCTGAGGGAAACGGAGATTATTAATAGTGGAGCATTTATTGAGCGGGTTATTACACGAGTTAAGCCAAATAATATTGATGAAATGATGCGTGGCTATTATTTAGAGAGAAAGACAATTTTTGAATATGAAAACAAAAAATTAATCTCATCTGCCTATGCCAAGCGCCTTCGTCAAAATGTTAATAACTTAGAGAATTATTCTCTAAAGGAAACGGTGAATACTCTTCCCTATGATATGGTCAATTATGCCAGAAAAAAATAAAAAAAGCCCGTCAAAGGGCTTTTTAGTTAGTTTTTGTTGAATGATTTTCTACTTGGACAAAATAGCGTTCATTTCCTAAACGAATCAAATCAACTGGGAGTGGATAAAAACGATTCATAACTTCTTTTTGCAGGATTGTCTCTTTTTTTCCTTGAGCTAGGATTTCTCCATCTTTGAGCAATAGTACATGATCTAGTGTTGAAGTGATTTCTTCAACGTGGTGGGTGACATAAAGGATACTTGGCGCATTTTTTAATTTTGAAATACCCTCAATCTGTTTTAGCAACCGTTCTCTTGCTATTAAATCTAGACCACTGGTAGCTTCATCTAGTATTAACAATTCGGGATTTTCCATGAGACTTCGGGCGATGAGCAGTAATTGCTTTTCTCCTTGAGATAGGCTGAAATAAGTACGCCCAATCAAATCTTCTCCGCCGATAGAACGGAGCATATTTTTTGCGGAACTTAAGTCTGTTTCATCATAAGCGGTATATAAGATACTGCTCTTGTATTTTCCTGTTAAAACAACTTCTTCTGCTAATAATCGATTAGGCAATCGTTCAGCAATAAAAGAGCCGACAATTCCAATTTTTTTTCGTAACTGGGTAATATCACCTGTTCCGAAAGTTGTTCCCAAAACCTCCATTTGTCCTTGTGTGTTCCAGTATTCAGCTATCAAGAGCCGAAGAAGGGTGGATTTTCCTGAACCATTCAAACCAAGAATAGCCCAATTTTCTCCTTTTTTCACTTGCCAGTTCAAATCTTTTAAAATAGTTTTATTGTTTTTGATGAGCCAGACATTTCTTAATTCAATAATATTTTTCATTTTTCCTCCTTCTTTTATAAAATATCTCTATTTTTATCGTAAATTATGGTAAAATAACAGGAAGGAGAATAGACATGTTTCGTAATAGTAAATTGTTTTTTTGGACTAGTGAAGTTCTCTTATTGACGATTATTTTCTTTATATGGCGTCAATTGGGAGATATGATTACACCTATTGTTAGTGTTGTGAATACTATTCTAATTCCTTTTATTTTAGGGGGGTTTCTTTATTATATCACAAATCCGATTGTCAAGTTTTTAGAAAAATATTTAAAAATTAAGCGTCCTTTTGGAGTTGTAATAATCTTACTTCTTTTATTTGGCTTGATTACGTTAGGAGTAGTCTATCTTTTACCCATTCTAATCAATCAGCTTACAAGTTTAATTAATTCTACTCAAGGTTTATATTGGGAAGTTCAAAGTTTGGTAAGCCGTTTATCGAAAAACCCAACTTTTAAAAATTTGAATATTCAAGCAACCGTTCAACAATTGAATTTATCCTATGTGGATATTCTACAAAATATTTTAAACAGTGTAACAAATAGTTTAGGTAGCGTAGTATCAGCAGTTATTAATACTCTTTTAATTTTAGTGATGACCCCTATCTTTTTAGTATATTTCTTGTTAGATGGTCACAAACTTCTTCCTATGTTGGAAAGAACAGTGCTCAAACGAGATAAGTTAAATATCTCTTCTCTATTAATCAACTTAAATGCTACGGTGGCTCGTTACATTAGCGGTGTCTCGATTGATGCTCTTTTGATTGGACTGTTAGCTTACATCGGCTATAGTGTGATTGGATTAAAATATGCCTTGATTTTTGCAATTTTTTCAAGCCTAGCAAATCTAATTCCTTATGTTGGACCTACTATTGGTTTGATTCCTATGGTAATCACTTACGCTTTCACAGATCCAAATAAAATGATTTTTGCGGTTATTTATATGTTGATTATTCAACAAATTGACGGAAATATCCTCTATCCAAGAATTGTAGGAGGAGTGATGAAAGTCCATCCAATCACAATTACTGTGCTGATTCTTTTATCCAGTAACCTTTATGGAATTATTGGAATGATTGTGGTGATTCCTACCTATTCCATTATTAAGGAAATTATTAAATTTTTAGCCAATCTTTATGAAAACCACAAAGATGCTCAACAGCAGAAGAAGAATGAAGAATATGGTATTATAAAAAAATAGGAAACAGGAGACAGTTGAGATTGAGATATTTCACTGTCTCTTTATATGATTTTTTACTAAAAAGACAGAAAAATAAATACAAAATTTCTTTGTGCATTAAAACTAAAATTGTGATATAATCAAGGTTAATCACAGTTTTGAGGAGAAACAATCTATGGAAGACCCCAGCAGTCAGAGTTTATTATGGCAAGCTTTATTATTAATTGTACTGACTTTATTGAACGCCTTTTTCTCAGCCTCTGAGATGGCGATGGTATCTCTCAATCGTTCCCGAGTGGAACAAAAAGCTGAAGAGGGAGATGCAAAGTACATTCGTTTATTAAATGTACTAGAAAATCCAAATAATTTTTTATCAACTATTCAGGTTGGTATTACCGTTATCAATATCCTATCAGGTGCAAGCTTTGCCAATAATCTTGGTCATCTTTTTGCTTCTTGGATGGGTAATTCTGAAACAGCACATGCTATTGCTACATTCCTTGCTCTTGCTCTTTTAACGTATATCTCAATTGTTTTGGGAGAACTTTACCCTAAGCGAATTGCTATGAATTTAAAAGATACCTTAGCAGTACAAACAGCACCTGTCATTATTTTCCTAGGAAAGATTGTCAGTCCTTTTGTTTGGTTATTATCGGCTTCTACTAACTTACTAAGCCGAATAACTCCAATGACCTTTGATGATGCTGATGGAAAAATGACTCGTGATGAAATTGAGTACATGCTGACGAATAGTGAAGAGACCTTAGATGCTGATGAAATTGAGATGTTGCAAGGTATTTTCTCATTAGATGAACTGATGGCGCGTGAGTTGATGGTACCTAGGACGGACGCCTTTATGGTTGATATCCAGTATGATACCAAGGAGATTATCGAAAGTATTCTAAAGCAAAATTTTTCACGTATCCCCGTTTATGATGGAGATAAAGATAAAGTGATTGGTTTGATTCATACCAAACGTTTGCTAAATGAAGGCTTTATCAATGGTTTTGATCATATTATTTTGAGAAAAATACTTCAAGAACCACTTTTTGTTCCGGAGACGATCTTTGTCGATGATCTATTAAAAGAACTCCGTAACACACAAAATCAAATGGCTATTTTATTGGATGAATATGGTGGAATGGCTGGTCTGGTAACACTGGAAGATTTGTTGGAGGAAATTGTTGGAGAAATCGACGATGAGACCGATAAAGCAGCTATTGAAGTTCATGAAATTGGTGAAAATACCTATATTGTTCATGGAGCGATGAACCTGAACGATTTTAATGAACATTTTGAAGTGGAGTTAGACAGCGATGATGTAGACACAATCGCCGGCTTTTACTTAACAGGTGTCGGAAGGATTCCAAATCCGCAAGAAAGACTTTCCTATACTATTGATAGCAATGACAAACATTTGATTTTAACAAATGACAAGGTGAAAAACGGTCGTGTTACTAAAGTAAAAGTTGAAATTTCAGATGCGGTTGAGCCAGTAGAAGAAAGTGAAAAATAATATTGTATCTTTTAGAATTTAAAAGCATTTGATGAAAATAGCTTAAAAATAGTAAAGAAATACCTTCATTCTGAATTGTACAGAATGAAGGTGTTTTTGTTTTCTGTTAATCAGTTTATGATTGGCATCATAATAAATAAAAAGTTTAATTCTTATGAACTCATTTAAGTTTTTCTCAAGAATTCTATAAGTTCCTCTTAAGTTTTTTTATTTATACTAATACCATCAAATAAGAAATGAGGACAGTCCAATGACATTTAAAGTAAAAGTAGACTATCAAAAAAAATTCCGTGTTCCATCCGATAAAAAGAAAGAGGTATCTTATTAGTAAGTAGTATTTAAAAAATAGAATTAAAATTTTTTCATAAACATCTCCAAAAACAAGAAAAATATATACAGTAACTCCGTTCGTGGAACGGAGTTTTTAATTTGTCAATGAGAAGTGTCAATTCATTATTCTTTCTTTTTTTGTCGTCTAGCAGAAGCAACAAAACGAAATTTATCTAATTTATGTCGGCTCTCAGTATACTGGAATTGGTGACCATTTGCTAGAAAAACTTGTGATTTGACAGATACAACATGTTGTTCGTTTCCAATATCCATCAGAATTTTATCGCGGTTGTCAACTTGGTCAATGGTAATTTCCTTTTTAGCAAAAGCAATATCCAGACCAAGCTCATTTTCTAAATAGTCATAAATAGAATGTTCCCCAATTTCCACTTGTAACTCAGGCATCAACTGTTTGTCTAAATAGTCAATATCTAGTACGGAGGCAGTGTTGTCAACAATCCTCTGGCGAATGAGACGCCAAACGAGCAATTGTTCAGGAAAGCCTGTTACATCTGCTAATTTTTTATCTACAGTGATTTTTTCTAGGCTAACTACGCGAGTGAGTGAGTGCATGTGATACTGTTCAACGAGTTCTTGGTAGCTGGTCAAGTTGGAAACAGGGAAATTAACCTGTTCGCGTTGAATAATTTTTGACCCCTGTCCTCGAACTTTTTGAATCAATCCTTCTTCTTGCAATAGAGCTAATGATTTGCGAATAGTATCACGACTGACTTGGTAATTCTCCACGAGTTGGTGCTCGCTAGGTAAGAAATCTCCTGTTTGGTATCTTTCTTCTAAAATCTCTTTTTTTAACTGATTGAAAATTTGTTGATATTTTTTCACTTTTCACTTACTTGTCTTTCTTTTTGCATACAACTTTGAAAATTTTAGCAAAAAATCAAGTTATTTTCAACAAACAACTTGCATACAACTTTGGTATCGTTTACAATATGTACTAACCATTCATTTAACGAAGTTGCAACTATGAATGAATAGATTAAAATAATAAAGAATTGTAAACTTTCTATTTTATTCAAAAATATAATAAAGGAGAGCGTTAGTCTTTGACTAACCAGCAAGCAAATGGGAAAATTTGATAAGGAAGTCAAAACGTTACTGAACGCCATTGGCGGAAAAGAAAATATAACAGCTGTAACACATTGTGCAACAAGAATGCGTTTTGTCTTAAAAGATGAATCAAAAGCCGATATCCAAGCCATTGAAGCTATTCCAGTTGTCAAAGGAACCTTTACCAATGCTGGTCAATTTCAAGTGATTATTGGTAATGATGTTCCGATATTCTATAACGATTTTACGGCTGTATCAGGAATCGAAGGAGTATCCAAAGAAGCTGCTAAATCAGCTGCTAAGAGCAATCAAAATCCAATACAGCGTGTGATGACCATGTTGGCTGAAATTTTTACTCCCATTATTCCAGCTATTATTGTTGGTGGTCTCATTCTAGGATTTCGTAATATCTTAGAGGGAGTTCAAATTCAGGCTTTAGGACAAAAAATGATTGACGGCGTAGCCCAGTTTGCAAAAGATGGCGAGCCGATTTACAATACAATCGTTGATGTTTCTCAATTTTGGAGTGGAATCAACTCATTCTTATGGTTGCCGGGTGAAGCTATTTTCCACTTTTTGCCAGTCGGTATTACTTGGTCTGTTTCTCGTAAAATGGGAACGAGTCAGATTCTCGGTATCGTATTAGGGATCTGTTTAGTATCTCCTCAGTTGTTAAATGCCTATTCTGTGGCAAGTACACCTGCCGCAGAAATTGCAAAAAATTGGGTGTGGGATTTTGGATTTTTCACAGTAAGAAAAATTGGTTACCAAGCACAAGTTATTCCAGCATTGTTGGCAGGTTTATCCCTATCCTATTTAGAAATTTTCTGGCGTAAACGAATACCAGAAGTGATTTCTATGATTTTTGTCCCTTTCTTATCCTTGATTCCAGCACTGATTTTAGCACACACAATTTTAGGACCAATTGGTTGGACATTAGGACAATGGCTATCTAAAGTTGTATTGTTAGGATTGACTGGACCAGTAAAATGGCTCTTTGGTGCTTTGTTTGGCGCGCTATATGCTCCGTTTGTAATTACAGGACTTCATCATATGACCAATGCTATTGATACACAGTTGGTCGCAGATACTGGGGGGACTTCACTTTGGCCGATGATTGCTCTATCTAATATTGCTCAAGGTTCTGCTGTTTTTGCCTACTATTTAATGAATCGCCATAACGAACGTGAAGCACAAATATCATTACCAGCAACTATTTCTGCTTACCTAGGAGTAACAGAGCCTGCTCTCTTTGGTGTCAATATAAAATATATTTATCCATTTGTAGCAGGAATGATTGGTTCTTCTGTCGCTGGTTTATTATCTGTAACTTTTAATGTGACAGCTAATGCCATTGGTATCGGTGGAATTCCAGGTATTTTATCTATTCAAGCCAAATACATGCTACCTTTCTTCATTACCATGCTTGTTGCTATTATCATTCCTATGATGTTGACTTATTTCTTTCGTAAAACTCAAATGTTTTCCAAAGCTAAAGCTGGAGGGAAAGGAACTGACAAAGTTGAAGAAGTAACCAAATCACCGACTCCATCTGTAACAGTAGGCTATGTTAGTATCAGTAGTCCGCTAACAGGAGAAGTTAAGCCACTTTCTGAAGCGGTTGATCCAGTATTTGCCCAAGGAGTTATGGGAGATGGTTTGTTGATTGAACCAGAACAAGGAGAATTGGTAGCACCAGTAAATGGTACTGTAACTGTTCTTTTCCCAAGTAAACATGCTATTGGAATTGTATCGGACGAAGGGGTTGAGTTGTTGATGCATATTGGGATGGACACTGTCAATCTTGAAGGAAAAGGCTTTGAAACGCATGTTTCTCAAGGAGATACTGTTAAAGTGGGAGATAAGCTGATATCCTTTGACATTCAATCCATTAAAGAAGCAGGTTACGTGACCGAGACTCCAGTTATTATTACCAACAAAGATCAATTTCAAGCAGACCAATTTGGTAAATTGCCTAGAGCTATTTCCGCAGGTGAGACGTTAATGTCTGCTACGAATATCTGATTTAAGTACTAGTTAAACTGCCATTAGGCATCGGATGAAAGACAAATAAAATAATAAAGATATATGGGATGGTGGCTTAAAAGTCCCATCCCTTTCTAAATGGAAAAAAGGAAGAATATGACAATAGATAAGAGTAAAGTTGTTTATCAGATTTACCCAAAATCTTTTAAAGATACAACAGGAAATGGTATAGGAGACTTGGGAGGGATTATTGAGAAAATTCCTTATTTGAGTAGATTAGGAATTGATATGATTTGGTTAAGCCCTTGTTACCCGAGCCCTCAGCATGATAATGGTTATGATGTTTCTGACTATACAGCCATCAATCCTTTATTTGGTACAATGGAAGATTTTGAAAAAATGGTTACAGTTGCTGAGCAATATGATATTGAGATTATGTTGGATATGGTACTCAATCATTGCTCAACAGACCATGAATGGTTTCAAAAAGCTCTAGCAGGAGACCCTTATTACCAAGACTTTTTTATCTTACGCGATGAGCCTACAGATTGGTCTTCCAAATTTGGTGGAAGTGCTTGGGCACCTTTTGGGGATACTGGGAAGTATTATCTCCATCTTTTTGATAAAAGTCAGGCAGATCTCAACTGGCGCAATCCGCATGTGCGAGAAGCCTTATTTAAAGTTGTCAACTTTTGGCTCAATAAAGGCGTAAAAGGCTTGCGTTTTGACGTGATTAATCTTATCGGAAAAGATGAAGTTTTGAAGAATAATTCTCATAATGAGGGCAAAGAAGAGTATACAGACAAGCCAATTGTTCACCAGTATTTGCAACTGTTGAATAAAGAAACTTTTGGGCCAGTTGGGGGAATTATGACCGTTGGTGAGATGAGTTCAACAACGATTGAAAATTGCATTCTTTATACGGCTCCTGAACGACAAGAATTATCGATGACTTTTAATTTTCACCATTTAAAAGTGGATTACAAAGATGGTCAGAAATGGACGAAAAAAGAGTTTGATTTTGAAGAGCTAAAGCGTCTCTTTCATACATGGGGCAAAGAAATGAGCGAAAGAGAGGGGTGGAATGCTTTATTTTGGAACAATCATGACCAGCCAAGAGCTATCAATCGTTTCGTTGATGTTAAACATTTTCGCATTGAAGGTGCGACGATGTTAGCAGCCAGTATCCATTTATCTCGAGGAACTCCTTATATTTATATGGGAGAAGAAATTGGGATGCTTGATCCAGATTTTGATGTAATAGAGGACTATGTAGATATCGAATCTATCAATGCTTATCAAGCATTAACAGCAAAAGGAATCAATTCCAAAGAGGCTTTTGAAATAATTAAATCGAAATCACGAGACAATGCTCGTATACCGATACAATGGGATGCTAGTGACAATGCAGGGTTCTCCAAAGGAACTCCTTGGTTAAAGGTAGGAAAATCCTATTCACAGATAAATGTTGAGTCAGAGCTAGAGGGATCGATTTTTACTTTTTATCAAAAATTGATCGCTTTAAGAAAGAAAATGCCTATCATAGCTGAAGGTAGTTATCAGCCAGCTTATGAAAATCATCCACAAGTTTATGCTTTTGAGCGTCAACTAGGCAAAGAAAAACTATTAGTGCTCAATAATTTTTACCCTACTTCTACAGTTATACCAATTTTATCTGGCTATGCAAAAGGAGAAGTTTTGATTTCAAATTATGAAGATATAGAGCTAACAGAAACACTACAACTTCCACCTTATGCTACAATTGCCATTTTACTTCGATAGATTGAGTTACTATCTGTTTTACGGTATTTTATTGTATCACCATGCTTTCAAACTGTTGTAACACAATGAAAATGAAACTGAAAAACAGATTGTTTTCTAAAAAATAGCAAAATTCATCCTATTTCTAGTAAATACATGTTATAATGTAGCTAAGCTATAAAACGTTTTCAGATTGATGAGGTTGAACGATGGTAGAAGAAACAACAAATTATGGGCAAGTTACAGGTATGGTTCACTCTACTGAAAGTTTTGGAACAGTTGATGGACCAGGTATTCGTTTTATCATCTTTTTACAAGGTTGCAAAATGCGTTGCCAGTATTGCCACAATCCAGATACTTGGGAAATGGAAACCAATCATTCTCAGTTAAGAACAGTTGATGATGTGCTGAAAGAGGCTCTTCGTTTTCGTGGTTTTTGGGGCAAAAAAGGAGGCATCACTGTCAGTGGTGGAGAAGCTCTGTTACAGATAGATTTTGTAATTGCTTTGTTTACAAAGGCAAAAGAACTGGGAATCCACTGTACTCTTGATACGTGTGCTATGCCTTTTCGTAGAAACCCAGAGTATTTAAAAGTTTTTAATCGTTTGTTAGAAGTGACAGATTTGGTTTTATTGGATATCAAAGAGATTGATGATGAACGCCATAAGTTTGTAACAGCACATACCAATAAAAATATCTTGGATTGTGCCAAATATTTATCCGAAAAAGGAAAACCTGTTTGGATTCGCCATGTATTGGTTCCTGGCTTGACCGACCGTGATGATGATTTGAAAAATTTGGGTGAATTTGTAAAAACTTTAAAAAATGTTGATAAATTTGAAGTACTTCCTTACCATACGATGGGTGAATTTAAGTGGCGTGAGTTGGGAATTCCTTACCCTCTTGCGGGCGTAAAACCTCCGACAGCTGATCGTGTAAAAAATGCTAAAGAACTGATGCAAACAGAATCTTATACCGAATACATGAATCGAGTACACAATACTTAGTGTGTCTTAACTTAAATAGTTTATTTTGAAGAAATAACACCTACATGTTGTTTCTTTTTTATTTTACAAATAGAAGTAAATCAGAAACTTTCTAAAAATAAATTGAACTCTACTCTGTACTTTGTGAATTATTTGTAAATGTGGTAAAATGGTTGTAATAATTGATACTATAAAAAAGAAGAGGTTTATCATGTCTAAAATATTAGTTTTCGGTCATCAAAATCCTGATACAGATGCAATCGCATCATCCTATGCCTTTGCTTATCTATCACGTGAAGCCTATGGTTTAGATGCAGAAGCAGTTGCTTTGGGAAATCCAAATGAAGAAACAGCTTTTGTTTTGGAATATTTTGGGGTTACAGCTCCTCGTGTTGTAACATCTGCCAAAGCCGAAGGTGCAGAACAAGTTATCCTAACAGACCATAATGAGTTTCAACAATCTATTTCAGATATTGCGGATGTAGAAATCTATGGTGTTGTGGATCACCATAGAGTAGGAAATTTTGAAACAGCAAGTCCTCTTTATATGCGCCTAGAGCCAGTTGGATCAGCTTCATCAATTGTATACCGTTTGTTTAAAGAACATGGCGTTGAGGTGCCAAAAGAGATTGCGGGACTACTTTTATCTGGTTTGATTTCGGATACCTTATTGCTTAAATCTCCCACAACACATCCGACAGATCTAGTAATTGCACCAGAGTTGGCAAAATTAGCTGGTGTTCAACTAGAAGAATATGGTTTATCTATGCTAAAAGCTGGGACAAATTTAGCTAACAAAACAGCCGAAGAATTGATTGATATTGATGCTAAGACTTTTGAATTAAATGGGAATGCAGTGCGTGTCGCACAAGTTAATACGGTTGATATTGCTGAAGTATTGGAAAGACAAGCAGAGCTAGAATCTGCTATTAGAACAACAAATTCTCAAAATAATTATTCAGATTTTGTGTTGATGATTACAGACATTGTCAATTCAAATTCAGAAATTTTAGCCATTGGAAACAATATCGAAAAAGTTGAAGCTGCTTTTGATTTTGTTTTAGAAAACAACCATGCCTTTCTAGCAGGAGCTGTTTCACGTAAGAAACAAGTTGTACCACAGTTAACAAAAAGTTTTACAAGCTAATAGATTGATAACATTCTGTTGAAAATTGGAGAAAGCCTATTCTTAGGTTTTTCTTCATTTTTTATTGGAATTTCTGATATAAGGACTCCCTTTATGATTATGATTCTCAACCCCTCTCGCTTAACAGCTCATCCATTCTTTCAAGATTTGGTCAATTACTTAGATAAAGAAGATTCTGTTACTTTACGAGATATCAAAAGAAAATTTTCAAGTGTTACAAAAATTGACCGTTTGATAGAAAAGTATATTAAAGCTGGGTACATTAGTAGAGAAAACAAACGCTATCGGCAACAATTACCATTGTTGAAGACCACAGATGGCTTGCAACTAGATCAAGAAATTTTTGTAAGAAAAGACAGCACACTATTTAAAGAACTGATGGTTTTGCAATTTGAAACTTCTCTATCAAATACAACAAATCAAGGTGTATTGTATGAGAAAACAGATTTTTTGAGAGATAAATTGACCTTATCTAATTATTTTTATAAGTTAAGCAAAAATTATTCTTTATCAAAGGAACAGCAAAAGCTTTATGCTATTTTAGGAGATGTGAATCCAGAATATGCTCTCAAGTATATGACAAATTTTCTTTTAAAATATATCCGAAAGGATCAACTCCTTCAAAAGCGACAGGATATTTTTATAGATAGCCTCGTTTTATTAGGCTATCTTGTTGTAAATCCAGCTGGCAAATACGAGTTGGCAATGAAACTAAATCCAGAAGATTTTTCCTTTCGAGCTAGTTAAACAAAATATAAAAAAACAGAGACAAACCTCAATTATTCATTAGAAGATTTGTTTCTGTTTTTTGATAATAGAGCTAAGATTCAGTCAGCTTTGATAGATTTTACTTTTGCACTTGATAGAGTAAATAAAGGAAGTAAGGAGCGCCAATGATGGAAATTAGTATTCCTGTGGGAATGGAGTTGCCGACAAAGAAAGTTCTGGTAATAGTGTCGGCAATTAACATGATAAAGGCTCCCCATAACATAGCAGCTGGTAATGTCAAACGATGATCCTGTGGTAAGAATCGCTTGCTGATATGGCTGGCTAGCATTCCAATAAAGGTAATATTTCCTGCAAGAGACAAGCTAAAGGCAACCATTGCACTAGCTAAGCACAAGATAATCCGACGTTCTTTCTTTAAATTCAAACCAATTCCTACAGCAACATCCCCACTAAGACTAAGGATATTTAATTGATAAGAACGCAAGTAAGTCAGTATCCAAAGTAGTATCAAAATAGGGGTGGCAATAGTCAGGCTTTCCCAGTTGTTCCCTGTAATTTTTCCAGCTAGCCAGTTGACCACATAGGTTAATTTATTTTGATTGACACGATCAGTAATAGCAATCATACTGGATGAGAGGATTGTAGAGAGGGTAACTCCTGAGATAATAATCTTGACAGGGCTAATATTTTGTCCTTTTTTATGTGAGACAAAATAGATGAGTGCCACTGTGAGCAGTCCTCCAATCATTGCGATAAAAGGGAGATAGCGAATGTAGAAGGGGTCTGTGAGTTCCAATTTGCTAATTGCAAGAGTAATCACAACACCTGCTCCAGCATTGATACCTAGCGTTCCAGAATCTGCTAGAGGATTTCTCGTGAATGTCTGTAATAACAGGCCACTCATTCCTAAAGAAGCTCCAGCGATAAGGCAAACAAAGATTCGAGGGAGGCGTATTTGTTCGATGATGAATTGACTACTAGAATCGGATTGTCCCAAAATGAACTGCAAACTTTCGTTGAGATTGAATTGACCATCTCCGAAAGACAAGGAAAGGATTGTTGCTAGTAGGATCATGAAAAGAAAGACTAGTAGAGTAAAATAAACTTTTCGTTTATTTTTCATAAAAAGCCCCCTTTCGCATCAGCCAAAGAAAGGCTGGAAGAGTTAGAAAACTAATGATAGCACTAAGAGGAATTCCTATAAAATAAGAAGATATCAAGTTACAACTGAGTAAAAAACAAGCTCCTAATACAGCAGAAAGAGGAAGGATTTTTTGATAATTTCTTCCACTGATACTTTTGACAAAATGAGGTATTAGCAATCCGACAAGAGACAGACTACCCGCTAGAGCAACAGCAGCAGCAGATAAAATCAAAACGAAGGTCATCAGTAAAAAAGTAATTCGGGTGGTTCGCTGTCCCAATCCCTTTGCGAGGGTTTCATTAAGGTTGAGAATCGTCAGTTGATAGGCAAAGATTTGAGTTAAAACCATTCCTACAATAATGAAAGGTGCAATGATTTGTAGCATTTTCCAGTTAACGCCAAGCAATCCGCCCGCTTGCCAACCAATAACAGAATTTGATAAGTTAAAATAAAGTGTTAATCCTTGCCCAATGGCTGTTAATAGAGTAGCAATCATAGCACCAGATAAAATTAATCGTAGTTGTTCAAATCCTTTTTTGGGATGATACGATAAGGCAAATACCAAAATAGTAGCTAGCAAGGCTCCTAGAAGAGACAAGAAAAGAATCGCACTATAATGGAGATTTTTAAAAAAAGCATAACCACAAACCAGAGCCAGTCCAGCTCCAGAGTTGATTCCTAACAGGCCAGGGTCAGCAATACTATTTCGTGTGATTCCTTGCATCATAGCTCCGGAAAGAGCAAGAGCAACACCAACTAAAATAGCAGCTAAGCTACGAGGCAATCGCAAGTCAATAACAATATTTTGAATTTTACTTTCTGTAAATGGATGATTCAGTGTTTGAATTATTTGGTTATGTGAATAGCTTGGGTTTCCAAAGCGTAAATTAGCATAGATGCCGAAAAGTAGTAGAATAGATAGCGTGAAAAAAACAAGCCAAAATATTTTTGGCTTATTTTTTTGTTCAAGAGTTTGATGGTGAATCATTCAGGCTCCTTTATTGAACGGGGAAATAGAACATGCGGGAATTCTATTTACGGATTTAGAATTTCATTTATGTAGTTCATTATTCCCGTCAATCAATTAATTCATTTTTTCAAGACCTTCTTGAATTGTCTTGAGTTCGTATTCTAATGTAAGAGGATCATTGAAATAAAAAGCATTCGCATCAACTTTTAGAACGTGATTTTGTTGAACGGCTGGGATAGATTTCCAGACATCACTTTCATAGAGAGAGCTTCCGGTTTCTTCATTTTCAGCAGCTACTAAAACATAATCACCAATATAGCTTCCCACAGTTTCTTGACTGACTGCTAGGTATCCTGGTTTAAAGACTTCATCTTTCACTTTTTGTGGAGCATCAAAACCAAGAGCTTGGTAGATGACTTCTCCGCCACGTCCCCAGTTATTTCCGAAAAGATAGATTTCTTTTTCAAATAAACCAACTACTGTGAAGGTTACGTTTTCACCTAGTTTTGCTTTTAATTCTTTTCCGATTTTGGCTGTCTTGCTTTTCCAGTCTTTAATCCATTTATCTGCTTCATCTTCTTTGCCAAATATTTTTCCAAAGCGATTGAGAATTTCTAAATAATCATTTTTTCCATATTCAATGGTAATTGTAGGAGCTATTTTCTTTAGCTCATCAATGTTTTTATCACTTGCATCAACGACAATCAAATCTGGTTTTTGTTTAGCAATAGTTTCCAAATCTTCTGGCATAACGACTTTAGCGTCTTTCACCTTGTCTTTAATCACAGGATTTTTCGCATCATAGGAAGTGACAGAAATAGGATCAAAACCTAATTGAAGGAGGTAGCCAGTATAGGTGGATGAAAGGCTAGCAATTTTTTTAGGATTTTTGGGAATATCTCCATAGTAAGTGAAGCCATCAATTTTAGGCTTGCTAGATAGTTCAACTTTGTCTGTACTTGAGCTATCACTCTTTTTAGAAGAGTTTCCACAGGAAACTAGAAAAACAGTTAGTAGCGTAAGTGTAAAGATAGAAAGAAATTTCTTCATGTTGGTTCTCCGTTTTTATTATTTATTTTTAATTAACTGATAAGTGAGGCAAAGTGGTTTTTGCTGAATGGGATCTTCAATGATTTGGGCATCAATCTGAAAGATTTCTCTAAGAATCTCAGCAGTCATTATCTCATGGATATTTCCTTCATGCTTGATTTGTCCATCTTTCATGGCAATCAAATGATGAGAAAATCGAGCTGCTAGGTTAATATCATGTAATACCATGATGATTGTTTTTCCATGATGTCGATTCAGTTCTGCTAGCAATTCTAAAATTTCTAATTGATGATTCATATCAAGATAGGTAGTCGGCTCATCTAGAAAAATTGTCTCTGTATCTTGAGCTAGAGCCATGGCAATCCAAACTCTTTGTTTCTGTCCTCCAGACAAATCATCCATAGCCCAATCGGCAAATTCTAGAACTCCAGTGGCTTTCATTGCCCAATTAATTTTCTCTTTATCTTGTTCATTCAAATGTCCTAATCCAGATTGATGAGGAAAACGACCATAAGATACTAAATCGCCTACGGTAATACCATCTGTAGCTTCCATGATTTGTGGCAAGAGAGCAATTTTTTGTGCAACTTCTTTTGTTGGAAGTTTAGAAATCGCTTTTCCGTCAAGAGTAACACTACCTGACTTTACTGGAAGAATTCTTGTAAAAGCTTTTAGCAGAGTGGATTTCCCACAGCCATTGCTACCGATGATAGTCGTTATTTTCCCTTGTTTCAGTTGACAATTTAACTGATGAATAATAACTTTTTGATCATAGGCAACTTGTATCTTTTGAGCACGAATATCAGACATAAAACTCCTCGGAAGTGATGAAATAACAGAATATATAAGTAAGATGACGATTTTCTCTTATCATATCATCTATTCCGTTACTTCCTCTTTTATCCTCCTGTTTAGATAATTAAAAATAACTGATATTTATTATACCACAGAAAGAATTAGAAAAAAAGAGTTTTCTGACAATTTAATTTTTAATAAAATGAGAAGTCCAAAACTCTATAAAACGAAAAAGAGATTTGAATTGGTATGATGCTTAAAATGATCAATTTTATTTAAAATAAATCAAAAAAATCTCGCTATTACAGTAAATAAAGCAACTGCAACAGCAAGGGTTTTATCTTTTATTATAAATATTTTTGAGCTATTTTATAATCTCCATCATAGCTTGTTTTTTGACCATTAACGATTTGATAGGTGTCAACGCCTTTTCCAGCTATAACAACCGCATCTCCTTCTTTTGTTGTGAGACTGAGGGCATGCTGTATAGCTTTTTCTCGGTCGGCTATTTTTTCGACTGGATAAGAAATGTACTGAGCAATTTCATCCGCAATGGCAAGTGGGTCTTCATAGTTTGGATCGTCTGCCGTTAAAATAACAGAGAGATCTGGGTGATGATTGAGTAGTTGTCCAAAATCTTTGCGACGACTTTCTCCTTTGTTTCCAGTAGCGCCTAGAACAAGAATGATTTGTCCAGTTTGATGTTCTTGCACAACGGTCAGAAGATTGGCTAAACTAACTCCATTGTGTGCATAGTCTACAAAAACTCTAGCTCCATTTTTTTGAATGAGTACTTCCATGCGACCTGGGACGTGAGTTGCTGCGATTCCATTTTGAATATCAGTTGGGCTAGCCCCTAAACGAAGGCAAGCAAGACCTGCAGCTAAGGCATTTTCTTGGTTGAAGCGACCGATAAGCTGGATATCAAATGAGCTAGTGATTTTTCCGCTTGTTTTAAAAGAAAAAGCTCTTGACTCTAAGATTTGATTTTCCGAATTGCTTCCATAAAAATCGTGATCCATATCTGCGACTTGTTCCGCTAAAATTTGGAACTGATCCATATCGCTATTTATAACTACTGCACGGCTATTGTCCATCAGAAGTCGTTTGTGATAGAAATAGTCTTCAAAACTGGGATGTTCAATGGGTCCAATATGATCAGGGCTAATGTTTAAGAAAACACCCACGTCAAAGGTTAGACCATAAACTCTCTTTTTAAGGTAAGCCTGACTGGAAACTTCCATGATGATATGAGTTCGCTCATTTTCCACCGCAGTGGCCATCATGCGGAATAAATCCATACTTTCAGGAGTTGTTAGAGCAGATTTGAAAAAGGTCTTTCCATCTAATGTAGTATTCATAGTGGATAATAAAGCTGGTTTGTGATTTTGTTTTAGAATGTTGTAGGCAAAATAAGCAGCTGTTGTTTTACCTTTTGTCCCTGTGAAAGCGAGTAGTTTGATTTTGTTTTGAGGGTTTCCGTAGAATTCCATAGCTAGAAGACTCATAGCCTGCTTGATATCATTAACCAAAAGAACTGGGATATCCACTTCAAAATCAGTTTCGCTCACATAGAATGTTAAGCCAGCAACGATAGCTTTTTCCAAAAATTCCTTCTTAAAATGTTCTCCCTTAACAAAGAAGAGAGTGGTATCATCTACTTCACGACTATCATAGCTGATTTTTTCAAACACCAGATTGGTTTTATTATAAAAATACTGACCTGCTTGGATAATTTCTCTAAAATTATGGTCTTTTTTTAATATTTTTAATATAGTTTCAATTTTTATCATATTTCTATTGTAAACTTAATAACTAGGTTTTACAAGAGGCAAGGAAAAGTTTATAATAAAATAAGAATAATTCAAAGAGGGTACTTATGAGCCAACAAACGACGAGTCAACAACAACAAATGTTAAGAGGAACAGCTTGGCTAACAGCCAGCAACTTTATCAGTCGACTATTGGGAGCCATCTACATCATACCGTGGTATATCTGGATGGGAAAACACGGTGCAGAAGCTAATGGCCTCTTTTCGATGGGTTATAACATATATGCTTGGTTTCTTTTGATTTCGACCGCAGGAGTCCCTGTTGCAGTAGCTAAACAAGTTGCCAAATATAACACTATTGATCAAGAAGAGCATAGTTTTATTCTCATCAGAGAATTTTTAAAATTTATGTTTTTACTGGGGATTGTTTTTGCAGTGATCATGTACTTACTCTCACCGCTTTTTGCTAAGATGTCTGGTGTAGGTCAAGATTTGATTCCCGTTATGCAAAGTTTATCATGGGCGGTACTGATATTCCCTTCAATGAGCGTTATCCGTGGTTTCTTTCAAGGTTTTAATAATCTGAAACCTTATGCGATTAGTCAAATAGCTGAACAAGTGATTCGAGTGATTTGGATGCTTTTAACAGCCTTTTTCATCATGAAAATAGGTTCAGGAAATTATATTGAAGCAGTTACTCAATCAACCTTTGCGGCCTTTATTGGTATGTTGGCAAGCATGCTGACTTTAGCTTACTTCTTAATGAAAACAGATATGCTTAAACATATTTTACATAAGAAAGAAAGCAGTCACGCCATTAACAGTCGTGCTTTGTTAGTAGACACTATTCGTGAGGCGATTCCTTTTATTATAACAGGCTCTGCTATTCAGCTTTTTCAAATCATTGACCAGTGGACCTTTATCAATGTGATGTCTTTATTTGGTAAATACACCCACTCTCAATTGGTTGTGATGTTTAGTTATTTCTCAGCTAATCCAAACAAGATTACGATGATACTCATTGCTGTAGCAACTTCCATAGGAGGAGTTGGGATTCCTCTTCTGACTGAAAATTATGTGAAAGGTGATTTCAAGTCTGCAGCACGATTGGTACAAGATAACCTCAGTATGTTGCTGTTCTTTATTTTACCAGCCACGATTGGCTCAGTCTTAGTAGCGAAACCTTTGTACACTATTTTTTATGGTCCATCTGAAAGTCTTGCGATTGGTCTCTTTGTGTTTGCCATGTTACAGACGATTATCTTAAGCCTGTATACAGTTTTGGCACCAATGATTCAGGCTTTATTCCAAAATCGTAAAGCTATTCTTTATTTCCTGTATGGCGTGGGAGTGAAACTGTTATTACAAGTGCCACTTATTTACCTCTTTAAAGCCTATGGACCGTTAATTGCTACGACGATTGGTTTGCTCATTCCGATTGTCTTGATGTTCCAAGAGATTCGCCAAGTAACAGGTTTGAACCCAAAAAATCTCATCAAACGAAGTCTATTAATTAGTATTTTGACTTTATTGATGACCTTTATCATATTAGTTGTGCAATTATTGATTGGTTTTGTTTTTCATCCAAGTGGTCGTATTTCTAGTTTGATTTACCTAGTTCTCATAGGAGGAATTGGTGTTGGAATTTACGGTGGTTTCTCATTACGTGTGCGCTTGATGGACCGTTTTATTGGAGAAAAAGCTGCTAATCTTCGACAACGATTTCGTATTGATTAATGAATCGGAGATAGGAAAGTTGTTTTTCAGATATAAAAGCCAGAGATTCATATTAGGAAAATCTCTGGCTTTTGCTTTGTTGCGACTCCATTGTTGTATTTATTAGTCATGAGGGATTATTTCATGTTAATTTTGACTAGCTATTTTTCTATATTAGGATGATTGGTAACTTACTATCTCACTAAATGGTATGTGGCGTGACTTTCTAACTATACATTTATATTTTTCCTTAGGTGTAGAACATTTTCTGAATTCTGTTTAGTTTGGCATAACTATTCAGGCACAGTATTTACAATTAGTGAAAATTTACTTATAATCAATGGGTATAGATTATTGTTACATGTGAAGGAGTTTATCTAATGTCTCAAAATGGAAAATTAAAAACAGCTTTTCTAGTTACACTTTGTTCAGAGAGTGCGACTATACTTGGAGTATCTGTTATGCCTTCAATGATTACAAACGTAAATAACAAGCTTAGGGAGGATTTTGGAGACCCATCTAGTGTTGGTTTTGGATGGGGGATTATATTGATAGGTTGGGTTCTTTATATTCCTATTTTTTTGAATATTCTATTACTGGCTATTTTATACACAATTTCTATCGTCTTTAGAATTCGCTATTCAAAAGCTTTTTTTAATAACCAAATGGGTGATAATAAGTATTTATTTTTATTTACATTAGGCTGGGTCATTTATCTGCTTGTTCCAATAATTTTACTGGGAACTTTCTTTGCTTCAGATGTGGTTGTGGGAAGTGTCTTATTTATGATTTTAGATGTCTCTATGCTTTATTTCACTTATTTAAAACGAAACAAGATAGATAGCTAAATGTTATTAAAATAAGAAGTGTAAATAAAGATAACAATGAAATATTTCTTGTCCAATCTATTACTATAAAAAAGTAGAGCAATCTGCTAAAAAATTAAAGATATTTTTTAGAGCGCAAAGCAAGATTTGAAACTAGGAAAATTAAAAATCCTCGGATACTTATCACAAAGTGGTCTTCAATCATATATCATTTTTATTTGTTAATGACCACAAAATATTTTAAAAAAGAATTGACTTTCATTCTCATTTAGGGTAGAATGAGTAGTACAATTATGAAAGGAGTTACAAAATGAACAATAAAAAATATACTACTAAGTTTGTATCATCAAAAAGAACTCCTTTATCATCGGAAAAATAATTTATAGACATTAGATTATATACTCCCTATGATAGAGGCTATCATAGGGTTTTTTATGCTTAAAAATAGTTTTTAAGCACTCTTTTATGTGAGTGACGAGCAATCATATTTATAAGAATAAACCTCTTGATAGAACTAAAGGCTATGTTTCAGGAGGTTTTTATGTTTTCGCTCATTTTTTCTTATATCAAACAACATAAGTGGCTTTATCTAGTTGCATTCATCACCTTGGTTGTTTATGATATCACATTGGTGATGCCAACTAAGATTTCTCAGGTCATTATGGACTCTATATCCCATCAATCCTTGACAAGTTCTCATCTCATTCAAAACATACTAGCTCTTGTCGGCATTGTCTTTCTAAATTATGGTACAGCTTTTATCTGGTCACTGTTATTATTTAGATTAGCTAATCGCTTTCGAGCAGAATTGCAATGTCGAACATTTGCAAAAATGATTAAGATGCGCAAACCCTTTTATGAAAAATTTCGGTCAGGAGATATTTTAACACGATTTACAACAGATATTGATAGTATTCAGGATCTAATTGGTTATGCTTTTTCGATTGTAATCTATGCAGGCGGAATGATTGTTTTTGTTGTTCCAACTATGCTGTTAATTTCTTGGAAAATTTCGTTACTAGCCTTAATCCCTTTGCTGTTAATGGTCGTTGCGATTTATTTCATTGGGAAGTACCTTGAGGAGAGCTTGGAAGCCAATCGTGAGTCGGTGGGGAGACTAAATGATAATGTGCTGGAAATTGTAGATGGTGTTCGTGTGATTAGAGCTTATAGTAAAAAGAACATTCTAAAAAAACAATTTCAAGAAAAAACACAGAAATTAGTGGCAGAGAGCAATAAAATTGCCATTTTTGGTTCATTTTATGCTCCAGCCTTTACGATTGCTCTTGGCCTAGCGACTGTGATTATTTTATATTTAGGGGCAGAAGCCGTTCAAAAAGGGAGCATTAGCCTAGGACAATTACTAGCATTGCAACTTTATGTGACTTCTTTGCTACAACCATTTGGTATGCTTTCTGACTTTATATTGATTTATCAAACTGGTAAAGTCGGCTTTAGGAAGTTAACGACTTTACTAGAAACAAAAGATGATTTAGAAACAGATGGGGAAATGCTACTATCTCATATAGACTTGATAGAATTTAAAGATTATGATTTTGCTTATCCACAAGATAGTAGACTTAGTTTAAAGAACATTTCTGTTAGGATTTCATCTGGACAAACCGTTGGCATTGTGGGACCTACTGGATCTGGAAAAACGACTTTTGTCAAACAATTTCTCAGGCAGTATCCAAAAGGTCAAGGTAGTTTCACCATCAATCGTCAGCAAATCACTGATTTTTCAAGAAAATCGTTAGAGCAGTTGATTGGCTATGTTCCTCAAGAACATACCTTATTTTCAAAATCAGTAGCGGAAAATATTGCTATGGGTGGAAATGATGTATCCCAAGAAGAATTGATGAAAGCTATTGAAACAGCTTCTTTTGCCAAAGATTTGAAAGGCATGTCAGACGGCTTAGAAACACAAATCGGCGAAAACGGTGTTTCTATATCTGGTGGTCAAAAACAACGAATTTCAATCGCAAGAGCTTTTGTCAGAAAACCAGAGTTATTAATTTTAGATGATTCGCTCTCAGCGGTAGACGCAAAAACAGAACAAGAAATCATCCGAAATATCCAAACGGAAAGAAAAGGGAAAACAACTCTAATTGTCACGCACCGACTTTCTGCTATTTCCCATGCAGATATAGCTCTAGTGATTGATAAAGGAGAGATTGTAGCTTCTGGTAGTCCACAAGAACTTCTAGGAGCAGGAGGTTGGTACGCCGAACAATTTGAACGCCAAAAAATTAGTGTGAGAGAGGAGGAGTAAGAATGAAGCTAATTCTAAGTTTATTTAAGGAAATACGTGTTGTCAAGGCTTTGTTTATATGTGGTATCACCTTGCTGATTCTATCAGTGGCAGGGACACAACTAACTCCTTTACTCTTGCAGCGTGTTATTGACGGGCCACTAGAAAAATTTATAAAAGGTCAGACTTCAACTGCCCCATTGTTGTCTGGTATCGCACAATATTTACTGCTTCTAATACTATCAACTGCTCTTGCTTATTTTTCTAGACAACTGTTATTACGCTGTGCAAATAGAACAACAAAATCTCTACGAGATCGTGCTTATCAAGTAATGCAATCTCTTCCTATTTCTTATTTTGATGACAAACCTGCAGGAAAGATTGCAACAACAATTGTGAACGATACGGAGACTCTACGTTTTCAGTTTTATGGAACGCTTATTGCAGATGTTTTTGTATTTGTATTACAGATTCTCTTTATCTACGGAATTGTTTTTAGTCTAAATCCTGTCTTAGGTTTGTACCTCTTACTTCTTATTCCTATTGTACTGGTTTGGCAATATTTTTATAAAAAATTGTCAGAAGGTCCTTTAAAAAGCTTCTATGAAGGACGGAGTCAACTAAACAGTTTGGTCAATGAAACAATCAATGGAATTGATATTTTGCAGTTGTACCACAAAGAAAAAGAGATACAAAAAGAATTTGAACAAACCGTTAATCAAATGGTTGCAGATGAAGACCGTTTTATTTTTCTAGATTCGACTATTTCATGGTCATTGGCAGATTTTCTAAAACATATGACCATAGCGGGTGTTTTGACAATGGTTGGGATGCAATTCCTATCTAGTAATACACATGTGACAGCTGGTTTACTCTTTATTTACATTGGTTATATGATTTCTTTGTTTGATACCTTCAATGCCCTTATTCGACATTTTTCAAATGTACAACATACGATTACGACGGCTAGTCGTTTGTTTGAATTTTTGAATGCCACTATTGAAACAGATAAGGAAAAAGAATTAGTGGTATCAGAGGGGGTTGTTGATTTTCAAGACGTTAATTTTGGTTATGAAAAGGATAAGTTAGTACTTTCTTCTATTTCTATCCACGCTGAAAAAGGCGAGACGATTGCTCTAGTTGGGCATACGGGCTCAGGTAAATCGTCAATTATGAATTTATTGTATCGTTTTTACGATCCGCAATCAGGCTGTATTACCATTGATGGTCAAAATATTCAAGACTATAAACGAGAAAGTGTCCGCAATGCTATGGGAATTGTATTGCAAGATCCTTACCTCTTTACAGGAACTCTAGCAAGTAACGTTTCTATGGGAAATGTTGGCTACACAGATGAGATGATTCGCTCGGCTCTTTATCAGGTTGGAGCCAGCAAAATGCTAGAAAACCTACCGAATGGGATAAATGAAGAAGTCACTGAAAAAGGAAGTCGTTTTTCGAGTGGAGAAAGGCAATTAATCGCCTTTGCACGCACACTGATTACCAATCCTAAAATCTTAATTCTTGATGAGGCAACTTCTCATATTGATACCGAAACAGAAGAAATTATCCAGAATGCTATGGAAGTTTTGCGGCAAGGAAGGACAACCTTTATCATTGCGCATCGTCTTTCAACCATTCAGAATGCAGATCAGATTTTAGTGTTGGATTCTGGAAAAATTGTAGAGCGAGGAAATCACCAAAGCTTACTGGAACAGAACGGACAGTATGCTCACATGTATCGAACGCAAATAAAAGAATAAAAACACTATTTTTTTGAGATGATTAGGAATATGGTAGAATAAAAAGAAATAATTTTTAGAGAGTTGTTATCTCTAAGTAGAACAGATAGGAGAATTTATTGAAAGCTAAAAAAGTAGAGTTAACAGAGTTATTTTACGATTTGGTCTTTGTATATGCTATTTCTAAAATGACTGGTTTGATTCACCATCTACATCATGGAGTGATTAGCCCATTTGCTATCTTCACTTTTGTGACTTGTTTGCTTGTTGTTATTAATCTTTGGATTTATCAGACTGTATTTATCAATCGTTATGGGAAAAATACCATTTGGGATAATATTGCTCTCCAATTAAATATGATGTGTATTCTTTTTCTGTCTAATTCTTTTACGACGGAAAATTGGGAAAGTGTTTTTCATCCCTATGCATTGATGACTGCCTTGACAACAATTGTACTAACAATTCAATATGCTGTGCAGTATTTTAAATCTTCAAACTCTGGAGATAAGACTCATACCCGTCATTATACGATTATTTTAGGGATTCGTTCGGCTATGATTTTATTAAGTGCCTTTCTACCTTTTAGTGTAGGAATCATCCTCTTTTTTGTCGGCCTATTTGCGGGAGTGCTTTTTCCTTTTCTCATTCGTTCAAGTGCGAAGATTCGCCCCATTAATTTTCCTCATTTAGCAGAGCGTTTTTCTCTTCTAGTCATTATTACTTTCGGAGAAATGTTGATTGGGATTGCACCATATTTTACTGCTAAAACATTGGGATTGGATTCTATTTTTCTATTTTTGATTGTAGGTGCTCTTTTTATGTTCTACATTGTTGAGCTAGATCACCATATGAATCATCATCAAGAACAAGCAACAGGTTACACTCTTGTTTACTGGCATTATCCCATTTTTGTTGGATTGAGTTTTATCACCGTTTCTCTAGGATTTTTTAATCAAAAAAGCAATCCCTTATTTTTAGTTTTCTTTCTCTATTTAGGGCTGTTCTTATTTTATCTAGGTATATACGCCCAAAAGAAGTATAACAAGGAAAAATACCGTTATCCCAAAGCTTTCCTTTTAGGACAAGTTGCTTTGTTTATACTAGGTTTCTCAGCCTCTTTGCTACTACATAGCCATTTGTATCTGGTTCTATTGACTACGACTTTTACTGTAATCATGCTGTCAGCACTGTATATTTCCTTTACTTTAGCTAGAAAACAACTTGGATAATGTCCTAGTAAACGCTATCCGCTGTTACATTTTACATCAGAATGTCTCTGTCTTTTTTTAGAAAGCGGGTACAAATTGTTGTATAATGAGAGAGTGAGGTGGCTTATGAAAAAGATAAAAATAGATGTTATAGCAGTCCCTTTGAGTGGTCACTTGTACCCTATTATGGACTTGGTAGCTCCTTTACTAGAAGATGACCAATACGAAATTCGTTTATTCACAGGAGCCAATAAAATTGAAATTGCTCAAGCTGTTGGTTTTCGTACAGTAACTATTTTTCCTAATGATAGAAACAAAATAGAAAATGTAGCCAATGCTTCAGGCAAGTTAACGATGGTCAGTACTTACCAACAACTTTCAAATGGAATCGATCTCACTAATGAGTTTTCCGATGCTTTATTGGTTGAATGGGAAAAAAATCGTCCAGATTTAGTGATAGCGGATTTTATTACCCTATCTGCTGGTTTAGTTTGTGAACAGTTGCAGATTCCATGGATTACTAGTATGGCAACTCAATTTGCAATCGAGTCAACAGATGGTCCGCCTTGCTTTTTTGGTGGTTGGGACAATTCTCGCCCTATATTGAACGCCTGTGGAAGAAAACTAACACGTCTTATTAAAAGAATGATTTTCTTTTCATTGCGTAAGAAGTTAGAACGCTATAACTTTAAAGTATACAATCAAAAAAATGAAGAGACCATTTATTCTCCTTATTCCATTTTGAGTCTAGGGATGAAAGAAGTGGAGCTAAAAAGTGGCTTTCCACAACACTATATTTGGGCAGGTCCTTGTTGTTCTTCTTTTGAAAAAGAGGAAGAATTTCCTTTTGCCTTAGATAAGATACAAAAGAAAAAAGTTTTGGTATCTTGTGGCACTCAAATTCCTTGGAGTAAGGGACATCTGATTGATATAGCAAAAGAACTAGGTTGCGTTTATAGTGACTATCATTTTATTGTTACTCTTGGAAATAGCAAGGGAAATAAACTAGAGCAAAAAAATGTTGCTGAAAATGTAACGGTTGTTCCTTATCTTCCTTATAATTATTATATTCCTAAAATGGACTATGTTATCCATCATGGTGGAGCTGGGATTTTCTATAATTGCATAAAATATGGCAAACCTGCCCTTATTTTACCTCATGACTATGACCAAGCAGACTACGCTATCAGAGGAAAAGTCGCTCAAATTTCCTATCGTGCTTCTAGAAACAATATGGCACAAATCATAAAAGAATTTGGGAAGATGATTGAGAGATCGGATTGGACAGCTTTAGAAGAACTACAGTCTCAATTTCCTATGTACCGTCCTAGCGAGACTTTGAAATCAGAAATTAAAAGAATTTTGGGAAATTTCTAGTGAATGTGAAAATTTAGAGAAACTTGATAAAGTCAAGTTTCTTTTTTATGTTAGCTACTTTATTGCCGGAAATAAAGCTACTGATAGGGTTTTTATACCTTTTCTCAGTAGGAACAAAACTCGTTTGTTTAAATAGATAGTACAAGCACAAGTTCCTTAAAGAAAACTATACCAATTTTATGCTTGACAAAGAATTTTATAGTGTGTATACTGTTTTTATTGAATAATTAGGTAGGTCATTAGACTATACCAATTTAAAAACAAGGAGGAACTGATTGTTTTTAAAACATCAGAAGTAAAACTATGTGTGGAATCGTTGGAGTAGTGGGCAATCGTAATGCAACGGATATTTTAATGCAAGGATTGGAAAAATTAGAATACCGTGGCTATGATTCAGCAGGAATCTATGTTACAACTGGAAATCAATCGCATTTAATCAAATCAGTTGGTCGCATTGCAGATTTGCGTTCTAAAATTGGCATTGATGTCGCTGGAACAGCAGGAATTGGACATACTCGTTGGGCAACACACGGAAAGCCAAGTGAAGATAATGCACACCCACATCGTTCACAAACTGGACGTTTTGTCCTTGTTCATAATGGAGTAATTGAAAATTATTTAGATATTCAGAATACCTATCTATCTAACCACGATTTTAAGGGACAAACAGATACTGAAATTGCTGTCCATTTGATTGGAAAATTTGTGGAAGAAGAAAATTTACCAGTGTTAGAGGCATTCAAAAAAGCGTTGCAAATCATTGAAGGTTCATATGCTTTTGCTCTGATGGATGCTGAAAATCCAGACGTGATTTATGTTGCTAAAAACAAGTCTCCTTTGTTGATTGGATTAGGAGAAGGGTACAACATGGTTTGTTCAGACGCTATGGCCATGATTCGAGAAACGAGCGAATACATGGAAATCCATGATAAAGAATTGGTTATCGTGACAGCTAACAGCGTATTAGTAGAAGATTATAATGGTCATTCTATTGAACGAGCTAGTTATACTGCAGAGCTAGACTTGTCAGATATTGGTAAGGGAACCTATCCTTACTATATGTTAAAAGAAATTGACGAACAACCAACTGTTATGAGAAAGTTAATCAACACTTATTCAGACGGTGAAAAAAATATGGTAGTAGATCCAGAAATTGTTAAATCTGTTCAAGAAGCGGACCGCCTGTACATTATTGCTGCTGGAACTTCTTATAATGCTGGATTTGCATCTAAAAATATGTTAGAGCAGTTAACGGATACACCAGTTGAGTTAGGAATTGCTTCAGAATGGGGTTATGCGATGCCTCTGCTAAGTAAAAAGCCTATGTTTATTTTGTTAAGCCAATCTGGGGAAACCGCAGATAGTCGACAAGTCCTAGTTAAAGCAAATGAGTTAGGAATTCCAAGTTTGACAGTAACCAATGTTCCAGGCTCAACTCTGTCGCGTGAAGCAACTTATACCATGCTACTTCATGCAGGTCCAGAAATTGCAGTGGCTTCGACAAAGGCTTACACAGGTCAAGTTGCTACTTTAGCTTTTCTTGCCAAAGCAGTTGGAGATGCGAATCACAACGAAAAAGCAAAAGCCTTTAATCTTGTTCATGAACTATCTATTGTAGCCCAATCAATCGAATCTAGTCTTTCTGAAAAAGAATTGATTGAGAAAAAAGTCCAAGATCTTCTTGAAACGACTAGAAATGCTTTTTACATCGGCCGTGGACAAGACTACCATGTTGTTTTGGAAGCGAGTTTAAAATTAAAAGAAATTTCTTACATTCAGTGTGAAGGTTTTGCGGCAGGAGAATTAAAACATGGAACAATTTCTCTGATTGAGGAGGGAACTCCTGTTCTTGCTTTGATATCAGATAACCCAGTTATTTCGTCGCATACTCGTGGAAATGTTTCTGAGGTTGTGGCTCGTGGAGCAAAGGCGTTGACAATAGTGGAAGAGGGCGTTGAAAAAGACGGCGATGATATTATTGTCAATAAAGTTCATCCTTTCTTAACCAGTATTTCAATGGTCATTCCAACTCAATTAATTGCGTATTACGCTTCGCTTCATCGTGGATTAGATGTGGATAAACCACGTAATCTAGCCAAAGCTGTAACGGTGGAATAGACAGATAAAGTTAGTAATGAGATGATTCATCTCATTACTAACTTTTTTGTTTGTAGTTAAGTATGATATTATATAATGTAAAAAAAGATTGAATAGAGTATACTATTAATATAGTCTGTCATATTTTTTGTGACAAATTTTGAGTTTAAAGCGTTTCCAAGAAAAGCTATACTGGTATTATCAATAAAGGAGGCTTATTTTAATGGAAGCGAAATCATCATTAAAAGTAAAAGTTCAAAAACTTGGAACATCTCTTTCAAATATGGTCATGCCCAATATCGGGGCATTTATAGCTTGGGGAGCTTTGACAGCTCTGTTTATAGCAGATGGTTATTTGCCTAATAAACAATTAGCAGCAATTGTATCTCCTATGTTAACTTATTTATTACCAACACTGATAGGCTATACTGGTGGTTATGTGGTTCATGGTCAAAGAGGAGCGGTAGTTGGTGCTATTGCAACAGTTGGAGCAATTACAGGTTCTAGCGTACCAATGTTTATTGGTGCCATGATAATGGGACCGCTTGGTGGTTGGTCTATCAAGAAATTTGATCAAATTTTCCAATCAAAAATCCGCCCTGGTTTTGAAATGTTGGTTAACAACTTTTCGGCAGGCTTGATTGGTTTTGCCCTACTTCTACTAGCTTTTTATGCAATTGGTCCAGTTGTTTCTGTTTTAACAACAGCAGTTGGGAATGGAGTAGAAGCAATTGTCAATGCTCGTTTATTACCAATTGCTAATGTCATTATTGAACCAGCTAAAATTCTTTTCTTGAATAATGCTTTAAATCACGGAATTTTCACTCCTCTAGGCGCTGAACAAGTAGCTAAAGTTGGTAAATCTGTCCTCTTCTTGTTAGAGGCAAATCCTGGACCTGGGCTTGGTACCTTGCTAGCTTTTGCTTTATTCGGTAAGGGAGCTGCAAAATCTTCTTCATGGGGAGCAATGGTCATTCATTTCTTTGGTGGAATTCATGAAATCTATTTCCCTTATGTTATGATGAAACCAGCTTTGTTCTTCGCTGTTATTGCAGGTGGAGTATCTGGAACATTCACCTTTCAAGCACTTGATGCGGGATTGAAATCACCAGCTTCACCTGGATCTATCATCGCCGTAATGGCTGCTGCACCTAAGGGAGTTTGGCCACATGTAAATGTTCTTCTTGGAGTTTTAGTTGCGGCTGCTGTTTCCTTCTTGGTTGCGTCAATCATTTTGAAATCTGATAAATCTAGTGAGGATGATTCATTTGAAAAATCAGTAATGGCAACTAAAGAAGCTAAAGCTACTTCTAAAGGTCAAACACTTTCACCTGTTTCTGATACAAATATTTCAACTGATTCTGTTGCACAAATCATTTTTGCTTGTGATGCAGGGATGGGAAGTTCTGCAATGGGAGCTAGTATTTTACGAAATAAAGTGAAAAAAGCAGGTTTAGATATTCCAGTTTCTAATCAAGCGATTTCTAACTTAGTTGATACACCAAAAACGCTGATTGTTACGCAGGAAGAATTAACACCAAGAGCAAAAGGAAAAACGCCAAGTGCTATCCATGTATCTGTAGATAATTTCCTTGCTTCACCACGTTATGATGAAATTGTATCTTCACTGGCTGGAGCGGTTAATCCTGTTTCTGATACAACAGTTTCTGAAACAGTTGAAACAGTTCAAGAAATTGATTTGAATTACATCGATGCGATTGTAGTGGCATATGGTCAAGCACAAGGTTCTGCTACCATGGGATGTGAAACGATTCGAGCAATTTTGAAAAATCATGATATTCGCATTCCGGTGTCAACAGCTTCAATCAAAGAATTGGACAAACAAAATGCAAAAAATATTATGATTGTTGCACCGATTGCCCTACAAGCAGAAGTTCAACAAGTTGCCCCAAATGCTCAATTTTTAATTGTAGATAGTTTAGTGACAACACCTGAATATGATCGGATGGTCGCTAGAATGCATAAATAAAGGATGATGGAGGATGTGCTAGAATCACATGCTATTAACCAAAAGAGAAGAGCAATTATTAAAAGCTTTCCTAGATGTAGGAAAGCTTTCCTTAAAGGAGATGTCAGACTTTTTACAAGTTTCATCTAGAACAGTTTATCGAACCTTATCGGACTTAACCAATAGTTTATCTAGTCAAGAAATCAGTATTCTAAAAGATGGGAAAAAATATTACTTATCAGGAAACTTAGAAAATATCTCAGAAATAGCGGTACTGGATGAATTTACTCAAGAAGAAAGATTGATAAATATTGTCTATCGTTTATTGACGAGCCAAGAATCTGTTACCAATGAAAGTCTACAAGATGATTTGAAGGTTAGTAATGTAACCATTATCCAAGATATTGCTCAAATTGAGAAACGTTTGTTGGATTTTGATTTGACTCTAGATAGACAAAAAGGGTATAAATTGCTAGGAAGTGTGGATAACCGAAGACGATTATTAGCACTTCTGTTAACAAATGGAATAGCTGTATCTGATTTTACACATTGTATTTACCAGCCATTTACTATCTTAGAAACAGAAAAAACTGAGATTGCCAAAAAAGTTTTTGAAGAAACATCAATAGCAGATCAAGATATTGATGCCAAAATGAAGATGTTTTTCATTGTTTTACTTTCTTTGGCAGGGAATGAAACAAATTTACCTTCTCGTTCAAATGTTAGCAAACAGGCTCTTGAAATCTCACAAGGAATTTTTCAAGAATTTGCTAAAAGGACGAAGACTTTATACAGTATTCAAGAGATTATTTTCTATGCGAGTATGTTGGATGAATTGATCATTAGGCGCCAAGAAAATCCTCTTTTTACTGAAAAATTTGACGGTGAATTTTTCTACAATATTTCAAATTTGATTGATACTGTCTCGCTTTATACTAAAATTGATTTCTTTAAGGATAAGGTTCTGTTTAAATTTTTGTTTCACCATATTCGTTTAAATCTTGGGATACCAGTTTTATTTCCAGATAATGCCTTACCAAAGATGGTTCAACTCTTGGTTGAAAAAAATGAATTTCTGCATCGAGTTGTCAGTTTATTGGTTCAGGATATTTTCCCTAAATACCTTCAGAACAACTATGAATATGGGATGATTACCTTGCATTTTATTGCCAGTCTGAGACGCAGTCCAGATATTTACCCTGTTCGAATGTTGTTGATAACAGATGAACGACGTTTAACCAGAGAGTTGCTCATAACAAAAATTAAAAGTGTAGCTCCTTTCGTAGAATGGATTGATATTCAATCACCAGCTGACTATTTAGGCATTGAAACAGAACAATACGACTATCTTTTGACAACAAAACCGCTGGCTAACCAACAAATAGATGTTATTTCTAGCTTTCCAAGTGTAAAAGAATTACTAGATTTACAGGAAAAACTACAAAAAGTACAAGAAAATCGAACCATTGTGGTCAGAAATGAGTTGGTTACAGATCAAGGTTATGATTTACAAAAATATCTTTTAGCAAGTAGCCATTTATTGAAACAATTTTCTTTGTATTCCTTGGATAAACCGAGTGATTTTACAAATATGGTTCAAAAAGTAATAGCCAGACAGGAAAATATTCAGGACAAAGCATACTTAGTAGAAAAATTGCTTTTCCGTTTTTCTATGAGCCCTATGGCGATTCCAAATACAGGACTTGTCTTACTTCACACTCAATCTAGTCAAATTCAACAGAGTAGTTTTACTATTTTTGAGCTGGAATCTCCTATTCAAGCTGTGTCAATGAAACATGAAAAGGAATTGGTTAGTCGTTGCTTGTTGATGTTAACTTCAAAAGATGCAACAGAAGAAATGAGAGATTTGATGGTGGCAATTAGCCAGTCCATCATTGAAAATCACCTTTATACAGAAATTTATAAGACAGGAACTGAAAGTATCATTTATCAATTATTGAATACTATTTTTAATGAAAAAATCAAGAAATTGGAGAACTAAAATGAAGCTAGAAAAAAACTTAATTAAACTAAATGAGCAATTTTCTTCCAAAGAAGAAGCCATTCGTTTTTGTGGGAAAATCCTTTGTGATGCAGGGTTTGTTAATGAAGCCTATATAGAAGCTATGGTAGAACGCAATAAGGATGTATCTGTTTACATGGGAAACTTTATCGCTATTCCTCATGGAACAGATGCTGCTAAAAAAGAAGTTTTAAAATCAGGTATTGTTGTGGTACAAGTTCCAGAAGGAGTGAATTTTGGTACAGAAGAACAACCCCAAGTTGCTACGGTATTGTTTGGAATTGCAGGAATCGGGGATGAACATTTGGAGATGATTCAAAAAATTTCAATCTTTTGTGCGGATGTAGATAATGTGATTAAATTGGCAGATGCACAATCAGAAGAAACAATTATTAGCTTATTGGACAATGTAGAATAAAAGATACTATTGTATGGAGGGCAAGACATGAAACAAGCGGTACACTTTGGTGCAGGTAACATTGGTCGAGGTTTTATTGGAGAAATCTTATATGAAAATGATTTCCAAATTCATTTTGTTGATGTCAATGAGAAAATCATTGATGAGTTAAACAAGCGAGGACAATATGAGATAGAAATTGCCCAAGAAGGGCAACCTCATCTGACAATATCTCATGTAACAGGTATTAATAGCAGGGAAAATCCAGAACAAGTAGTGGCTGCAATTGAGCAGGCTGATTTGCTAACAACGGCTATTGGCCCGAATATCTTACCTTTTATTGCAGAGTTGATAGCAAAAGGGATTGAAGCTAGACGTAGTAGTGGAAATCAGCAACCTTTAGATATTTTAGCTTGCGAAAATATGATTGGTGGTTCTCAATTTTTATATCAAGAAGTTCAAAAATATTTAAGCCCAGAAGGTTTAGAGTTTACAAAAGAGTATATCGGTTTTCCAAATGCAGCTGTTGATCGTATTGTTCCCGCTCAATCACATGAAGATCCACTTTTTGTGGTCGTAGAACCGTTTTGTGAATGGGTTGTTGAAACAAGTCGTTTGAAAAATAAGGAGCTTCAGTTGAATAAGGTTCATTATGAAAAAGATTTAGAACCTTTTATTGAACGCAAACTTTTCTCTGTTAATTCTGGACATGCTACTTCAGCTTATATTGGAGCACATATCGGTGCCAAAACAATTCTTGAAGCCCTACAAAATCCACAAGTCAAGACAAAACTGAAATCGGTACTTTCTGAGATTCGTTCTCTTCTTATTTCAAAATGGAATTTTGATGAGAAAGAATTGGAAGACTATCATGAAGTGATTTTATCTCGTTTTGAAAATCCCTTTATTGTTGATGACGTTAGTCGTGTAGCCCGTACACCTATTCGTAAACTCGGTTACAACGAACGATTTATTCGCCCTATTCGAGAATTAAAGGATCGCGGTCTATCCTACGAACATCTTTTAGAAACGGTTGGTTATGTTTTTACTTATCGTGATGAAAAAGATGATGAAAGTGTAAAGCTGAAAGAATTGTTTGATACCAAATCTGTTGAAGAAGTTGTAGCTCAAGTCACAGAATTAAAAGATAAAGACTTGTTACAACAAATTGTTGAAAGTGTAAAAACTAATTTATCTTAGTTTGTATGAAACCAATGAAAATCCGATATTCATTGGTTTTTTTGTTTATCTGCAAATTCTGACTTTAGATGCTTTTTGAAAAAATTAATTGACTCTTCCCAACTATGAACACTTTCTTCAAGTAATGCAGAACTATTTTTCTTTGAATATCTATTATTGGGTTGATATCCAATGGTGAGCATGTGTCCAGTTTCTTCATACAAATTTACTTTACAAGTGGTATTTTTAGAACAGGCTTCTTGTATCTTATGGGTTGAAAATTCTGCCTGCCAGACTTCATCGGTTTTAGAGGCTATCATCAAAAGGGCTATATCGCAATGTTTTATGTTTATGATACTTTGAGGATTGATATGTTTTAATATTGTATTTTTAGAACATATTCGTTTAAAGAAATCTATTAAGCGGAATTTTTGATAAGGCAATTCTTTTCCTCGAAAAGACCAAGAAGAAGAATGAGAATTTTTCCATCTACGTATGCCTTCTAAAGCTATATAGGACGGAGAATTTAAAACCAAACATTTTATACCATTTAATTTAGACGTAGCTAATAAAGCTAACTCTGCTCCTTTTGATCTCCCATAAATACCAATGTTGTCAATATCAACAAACAAAGAAGATTCTAAATATTCAATTCCCTCTTCGATAGCTTCAATAGGAATTTTTTCTAAATTTTTTGGTAAACCATCTAAAGAAAAATAAGCTATTGCTAAAGAATTAAATCCTCTACTAGCCAACAATTGTGCGATATTTTGTGCTTTTTCTATTCTTCCTTCACTTCCGCTTATAACCATTATAGTTGCTCTTTTTTTATTGTCATCATGGTAGAAAAATCTTGATTGTGAATGTTTGAAAAACAGCGTCTTTGATTTGATATTTTGTGATTGAAAATATCGTTTAAAAAGTTTGTTTCCCAATAATTCTTCGTTTTCATCATAAACTTCTATTTTTATATTAAAATTTTTATAATATGGAATATCTTTTATATTTGTTGGTAATTTCTCCTTTTTTAAAGAGCTTGGTTTGGCATTGAAAAATAGTCCCATTCTTTCAACCCCTTGATATGCACCTGATAGAGCAGGAGTTTTTGCTAAATCTATTTGTCCATTATAATCGGATTTAAATAGAGCTTCAGATTCCCAGAATATGTTAGAGTCTAAATTCATAGGAGCATTTATACAATAGTAATTTTCTAAAATTAATCTAATTTTTATTTTTTTATTTTTAGGTAGATTACCTATTTTGATTTGAAAAGGGCTATCAGCTAACGTTTCCTTTGTTAGAACTTTTATAGTTATAGTATTTTTCATAAACACATCCTTTATTTATGTTAATTAACTTAACAATTGTTTAAAAATTATTACCTTGTTGACCAAGGTAATGTTTCCCATAATTCTTTGATATCTGACATCATTTTAATAATATTTTTGATATCCCTATCAGAGTAGTTTTCTAAAATATCAATTAATTTTATCTCTAAAAACCTCTGTTGTTTTTCATGTTCTTGATAAATCTTTTTTCCAATGTCTGTTAACTTTAAGTATTGTACTTTCGAATTGTCTTCGCTAAAGAAACGATAAACTAAGTTCTTTTTCTCTAGGCGCTTTATCATTTGTGTAGCAGCACTTCTAGAAGTATTTCTCAGATTAGCTAGTTTTATAAAATTAATGGGTTGATTTTTAGCGATAGCTACAATCGTATGAACTTCAGCCATATTAATTGTTTTATCGATTTCCATAATGTGTTGTTCTTTTTCTAATTTTTTATAAGCATCTAAAAAATTTTGAAAATGGTTGTTAAATTTTATCAATTCTTCCTTATTCATAGGCACCTCTTTTATGTTAAGTATATTAACATAAATAGAAAATGATTTCAAATAATATTTGATAGTCTACCCTATCAATATATAGAAAATAAATTTATTGTAATTAAATTTATTTTACATAGAGCAGTAATCAAATTTGATGTTAAGGCTATGATATGGTTGTTTGCTATTTTTAATTATTCATGCCGACACAAAACTGAAAATCGTTTATCTTATTCCAGTAATTCTTTCTGACGTTTCTTAGTCAAACTTCTAAATATCAACATGTATGATTGATCTAACATATCTTTTAATAGTTCATCAGGCACTGCAACATCCGCTTTCACAGAATTCCAATGAACTTTATTCATATAGTATCCAGGGATACTATATGAATATTGATGGCGAAGTAAATCTCCCTCTGCTGGTTCAAGTTTTAAAGTAATTAGTTTCGCTATGCCTTCATCATTCAAGCAGATGGCGGCAAATAGCTTTCCGTCAATCTTGTAACGAATCCAATTCCATTCTTCCTTGAAATCTTTAGTTACGGCTTTTTTAGCTAACAGATATTCGTCAATCCAGTTATATTTCATAATATCATATCGCTCCTATATACGCTATTTGTCTTTCTCTTCGTAGGGTTTGTTCCATGAACCTATTTCTATTACATTACCTTCTGGATCAGAAATAAAACATGTTCTTTGTCCCCATGGCTCTGTTGTTGGTTCTAATAAAGAAGTAACACCGTGAGAGATTGCATTATTGTATTGTTCATCAACTTCCTCATAAGTATCGACGTAAAGAGCAATTTCCGAATGAGCATTTACTCCTTTTAAGTACTGATATTTTTTGCTGGTCATTTTCTCGAAATCATCTCGACTGTACAGTAAAAATAGTGTTCCATCTTTTACGAGATAAACATGCTTTGTATCTTCGTTTTCTTTTATTTCGAATCCTAAAATGTCTCTATAGAAACGAATCATTCTTGCCATATCTTTTACAAATAAACCATATCCATCAAGTCTCATATTCTCTCCCTTGTATTGTTCGATTTTCTTCCACAATATCTGTATCGTAGTCGTAACATTCCATTATATCATTCAAAGCTACCTATTTTATTTTACTAAAATTTATAAATAAAGTCTACAGAAGAAAGAAAATACCAAGGAAATTTTTTAGTTATCAAATATTTTGTCAAGTTTTTCTGAACTACCGTAAATTGTTCAACTTAATTTGACAAACTGAGGGTATAAAAAAAATTAAATAGTATGATAAAAAAAATATATTAGAAAATAGTAATATTCGGTGTTATGATAGTAACAATTTTAAAAAGAGGGAGTTGTGAGCAGATGACAAGTAAAAGAGAATTAGTGCTACAAGCTTTTAGAGGTGAAAAGGTGGAACGTGTTCCAGTTGGTTTTTGGCATCATTTTACACAAGAATCGGAATGGATGCAAGGGTTCGGAAATCAAGAAATTATTCAAAAGAATGTGGTTGGGCATCAAAAATTTTTACAAGAATGGAAACCAGATTTTGTCAAGATAATGAGTGATGGCTACTTTGCTTATCCTAACGAAAAGATCAAGGGTTTGGTTTCTATAAAGGACCTCAAAGATATTCAACCAATTGGTGAAAATCACCCTTGGATTAGTGAGCAAGTGGAATTGGTTAAAAAAATAAAGACAACATTTACAGAAGACATTGTAGCTTTTTATAATATTTTTGCTCCAGCAACCTATTTTAAGTGGCTAGTAGGTGGTGTCAGTGGGGGAGATAAAGAACTAGCTGATTTCTTGGTTGAAGATGCTTCCACAACTAAAAAAGTGTTGGATGTGATTGGTCAAGATATTGCTAGTTTAAGTCGTAGAATTATCAAAGAAGCTGAAATAGATGGCATCTATCTTAGTGTACAAAGCATACAAGATTCAAGAGTTTCGCCAGAAATTTACAAGCAATACGTTTCCCCTAGTGAGTTGAATGTTTTAGAAACTGCAAATCAAGTTGGTCGTGTGTCCATTCTTCATATTTGTGGATATGAAGGTGCTAAAAATGATATTAGTATTTTTAAGGATTATCCTGCACAAGCCATTAACTGGGCAGTAGGTCCTGAAGGAATTAGTTTATCGGAAGGGCGTCAATTATTTGGTGGTCGTACGGTTTTAGGTGGCTTTGAAAATGGGAAAAATAGTTTACTCTATCTGGGAAATCAGCAAGAAATTGAAGCCGAAACAAGCCGTCTTATCAAAGAAGCTGGAAAAGAAGGTTTGATACTGGGTGCAGATTGTACTATTCCTAGTGATATAGCTATTGAGCATATTCAATGGGTACGTCAAGCAGCTAGTCTATAAGAAGAAAAGGAGAAAACATGAGTAAAAAAACGTGGATTATCGGTGGTGTTGCCATTGTTGCAATTATTGGAATCACCTATCTAGGTCGTACTTTGACAGGACAGAATTCTGACTCAAGCAAAACAAGTAAAAATTCAAGTACTGAAGTCACAACTTTAAAGGTGGCTCATACTCAAAACTATGTTCCCTATGATTTTGTAAATGAAAAAGGGGAGTCTGATGGGTATGAAGTGGCTGTTTTAAAAGCGATTGATGAAAAATTGCCAGAATATCAATTTGAATATACTGGAACTAGTGATGATGATCTCTTGATTGGGCTAGAATCTGGGAAGTATGATTTAGGTACAAAGGGGGCTTGGTACACAGAAGAACGTGCTAAGAAATTTATTATTCCTAAAACTCCTATAGGAGCCAGTATCATCGGTTTTACCATTCGCAAAGATGATGCGAACAAATATAAAACGATTGATGATTTTGCTACTGAAAAAGGGAAATTAGTCCCAATATCTCCCCAAAATGCACAATGGAATGTTATTGAGGAGTATAATAAGAAACATGCTAATAATCCGATTGATTTGACGGCTGCTGAATCATTTCAGGTAGCGGATGCCTACGCTTGGGTCTTGGAAGGTCGATATGATGCTTTCTTTGATATTAAATTATCCTTTGAAAAGGCAGTGACTGCTACAGATGGCTCTTATCATCAATATTCCGACCAACTAAGCTGGTTCCCTTATAAAGGTATTCCAACCTATCCGCTCTTACACAAAGATAAGAAAAGTGAGAAGTTTAGTAAAGCCTATGAAAAAGCTATTGCGGAACTAAAAGAAGATGGAACCTTGGCTAAATTGTCTCAAAAATATTTCGGTGAAGATGTTTTCTCTTACGTTGATGAAAAGTAAAAATATAGGCGCAAAAGTAAATTGAGTCTGCCTATATTTTGTGAAACTTTTATCGGAGTGTTGTTTCTGTTAGGACTTGAAGAAAATTGAAAGTTTTTATCTATTTTGACGGATGAACAGGATTTAAAATGAATTTATTTTGGAGTAGTTTGAATGGTTTCTTATGATATTTCACGAGTGTTTACCTTTTTCCCAAATTTATTTCAGGCACTTCCCATGACTTTGTGGATTTTGCTTTTGACAACAGTATTTGGTTCAATTTTTGGTGCTTTATTAGCTTGGGCACAGTTATCAAAAGAAAAAGTGTTGAAGAAGTCTGCTGAAGTATATATTTTTATTTTGAGATGTACTCCTCCGATTGTCTTATTGTTTCTAGTTTTCTACGGAGTGCCTGAGTTTTTAAAATGGTGGTTAGGTTTAGATATTAATCACTGGTCGCGGATGGTGTTTGTCTTAATAACAATGGTTTTACTATTTGCTGCTATCATTTCAGAAGTGTTTAAATCAGCCTATTTAGCGATTCCTAAAGGACAGACGGAAGCAGGACTCAGTATTGGTCTAACGCCGTTTCAAACCTTGATTCGTATTGTTTTTCCACAAGCATTTCGAGTTGCCTTACCCAACATTACAACATCCATTTTAAATTTGATGAGGGATGCAGCTCTAGCTTATACTATAGGATTTATTGATGTTATGGGTGCAGGAAATCTGCTCATTAGTCGCAATCTGGGAAATCACACACTGGAAACCTATACAGCTGTTGCATTGATTTATTGGGGAATTGCTTTGATTATTTCGCTAATATCAAATGTTTTGGAAAATGTATTAACGATAAAAGAGAGGTAGAGTATGGATTTTAATTACATTCTAAAAACGTTTTTCCACACTCTACAAGGTGCTCCGATTAGTTTACTAATCATGATTGTTGCTATGCTGTTGAGTTTTGTCCCAGCCTTGCTTTTAGCCTTAGGACAAATTTATAAAATTAGAGGCGTTCGTTCCTTTTCAATAGTCTACCTAGCTTTTGTTCGTTCGACTCCTCCGATATTATTTATTCTTTTCTTTTACAGTTTGTTCCCTAGTCTACTGAATAATTTTTTCAAAACGATTCACAGTTCCATAGATGTATTCAAATTTAATCCTATTTATTATGCTTTTATTATTTATAGCTTGATGACAACAGGAAGCTTATCTGAAATCTTGCGTTCAGCTATTTTAACAGTTGACAAGGGACAATTAGAAGCTGCACAAGCTATTGGACTTAAAAATTATCAAGCATACATTCGTATTGTTTTTCCACAGGCTCTTCGTTCGGCACTTCCTAATTTATGTAACTTGGTTGTCAATTTAGTTAAAGGCACATCCTTAGTATTTGTCATGACAATCAAAGACATTACCGCTATTGCACGAGTGGAAGCCTCTTATGGTTATCAATACTTTGAATCGTATTTTGTAATTTTTATCATGTATATCATCATTTGTGGTTTCATTCAATGGGGATTTAAAAAGTTAGAACAACGGTATACTTTAGTTTAGAGAGGAAATTATTTTATGTTAGAGGTAAAACATATCTCAAAAAAATTTGGAGAACATCAAGTACTAGCTGATGTTAGTTTAAAAGTAAATCAGGGAGATGTTGTCGTTATTTTAGGGCCTTCGGGATCTGGGAAGACAACTCTTCTGCGTTGTCTAAATCATTTGGAGCAAGCTGATAGCGGTCAGTTAACATTGGCAGATAAAGAATATGATATTGCTAAGTTGACAAAAAAAGAAATCTTAGAGATTCGGAAAAAAACAGCTTTTGTTTTTCAACACTATAATTTATTTGCTAACAAGACTGCTCTTGAAAATATTTTGGAAGGATTGGTCATTGCACGCAAAATTCCCAAGGATGAAGCCATTCGGATTGCTAGAGATGCTTTGGAACAAGTCGGATTGCTAGATTATCAAGATTATTATCCATCTCAACTTTCAGGTGGACAGCAACAGAGGATTGGGATTGCTCGTGCTGTTGCTGTAAAGCCAGAAGTTATACTACTAGATGAGCCGACATCGGCTCTAGATCCAGAATTGGTGGGTGATGTGTTGGCTGTGATGAAAAAATTAGCAGAAGAAGGCATCACAATGGTGGTGGTGACACATGAAATGAGTTTTGCTCGTGATGTTGCTAATCATGTCATCTTTATGGATGGTGGACATATAATAGAAGAAAACTCACCAAAAGAATTTTTTAGCCACCCTAAAGAAGAGCGAACTCGACAATTTCTTTCACGTCTGCTATCAGATACTAGCTATAGTGTAGAGTATATGATTTAATGTTCTCCTATCTTTGTAGGTGAATTAAATCTCAATCATGATCAATAAACATGAGTAAAAACCTTTTCAGTTTTCTAATTTGAGAAACGTAAGGTTTTTTTATTGAACTTAAAAACGAATAAACTTATTTTTATTTGTATTTTATGCTATAATGATTTGTGTATTTATTATTAAGAGGAGTTTGGAAAAAATGTTGCCTAGAAGGTTTACAATTAGGGATTTATTCATTGTTATCGCATCTATTCCACTTTTGATTATTGGTTTGATTATCCAGAACTATTATAAAGATTCCACCTATTTAAAAGAAGCTTATCGCAAAGAAGATAGAGTGGAAATTTTATTTTACTTGAAGACGGAACGTTATCAGAAAGTGATAGAAAAAGCGGGTTTTACCATTCCACCTAGACAAAAATTAAGGGTAGATAATACTCTTGAGATAATTGAAGTAGGGAAAGAAATACCTATAAAAATAAGTAAGGTAGATAGATATTCGGATAAATTTGATATTTTATTTACACGTTTTTTGGATGGAAAAAAGATTGATGTTGTCTATTCTTTGAACTCTAAGTTGGAATTAACTTCTAGAGGGGATTATACTTATTGGAATGAAAAAACAAAAAGAACGGAAGAAGTTGCCATTTCAACAGAAGAAGAATCTCGTTTGCTCAGGATTATCCAAGCAGAACTTCTTGACTTTTTCGATAAAACGAAGAAAACCTTGTATGGTTGGGGAAAGATAGACTAGCTTGTGGAAAAAGAAAATTCACTACAGTATCAGAAAGTTAAGACAGCTTTTTGATACTGTTTTTTGCTACAAGTTTAACTCTAAAAGCTTTGATAGAGTTGACATTAAAAAATTATGTAAATTTTTTTGAAAAAACTATTGACATTTGGAAATAAAGGAGTTATAATTACATTTGTAAACATAAAGTTTACAAATGTAATTATAACTTATATTATTTGATTAAAAACAGTAAAGGAGTTAGATGGAAAGGACAAAGAAATCTTTTTACATTAAAATTGTACAGAGAAAAACCGCTAGCTCACCAATATTACAAAGAAAAGATAAGGAAACATTCTTATCTTTCTATTAGCAAAACAAAAAAATTATGTAAACTTTTAAGGAGAAATAAATATGAGCAACTATTATAACAATTTTGACAACATGGATGATTTATTTCGTCAATTAATGGGAGGAATGAGTGGATACAATGCTGAAAATCGACGCTATCTCATTAATGGTCGCGAAGTAACTCCAGAAGAATTTGCAATCTATCGCCAAACTGGTCAATTACCAGCGAGCGAAGGGGCAGAAAGTGAAGGAAGGAAAGAGAAGACAGGAAGCAAGCCGATTAAGCAAGATGGTATTTTGTCTAAACTAGGTCGCAATTTGACTCAGGATGCTCGTGAAGAAAAACTAGAGCCTGTTATCGGTAGAAATAAAGAAATTCAAGAAACAGCCGAAATACTATCTCGTAGAACCAAGAACAATCCTGTCTTAGTTGGAGATGCGGGTGTTGGTAAAACTGCGGTCGTTGAAGGACTAGCACAAGCTATTGTCAACGGAGATGTCCCAGCAGCTATTAAAAATAAAGAAATTATTTCTATTGATATTTCTGGATTAGAAGCTGGAACTCAATACAGAGGAAGTTTTGAAGAAAATATTCAGAATTTGTTGGAAGAAGTAAAAGAAGCAGGAAATCTGATTTTATTCTTTGACGAAATTCATCAAATTTTAGGTGCTGGTAGTACTGGAGGAGATAGTGGTTCTAAAGGACTAGCTGATATTTTAAAACCAGCTCTTTCTCGTGGAGAATTGACAGTCATCGGTGCAACAACTCAAGATGAGTACCGCAATACAATTTTGAAAAATGCAGCCTTGGCACGTCGTTTTAATGAAGTAAAAGTTAATGCCCCTTCTAGCGAAGACACTTATCGTATTTTACAAGGGATTCGCAGTCTTTATGAACAACATCATAATGTTGTATTGCCAGATGCGGTACTAAAAGCAGCAGTTGATTATTCTGTTCAATACATTCCTCAAAGAAGTCTTCCTGATAAGGCGATTGATTTGGTGGATATGACTGCTGCGCATTTGGCAGCTCAACACCCAGTGACAGATGTACATAGTGTTGAACATCAGATAAAAGAAGAAAAAGAAAAACAAGAAAAAGCAGTTGCTGAAGAAGATTTTGAATCAGCCCTTAATGCTAAAGTTCGGATTGAAGAATTAGAAAAGAAGATAAAAAATCATACAGAAGATATGAAAGTAACGGCAACTGTTAATGATGTTGCAGAATCTGTTGAGCGCATGACAGGTATTCCAGTTTCACAGATGGGAGCAAGCGACATTGAACGACTAAAAGATATGGGACAACGCTTGGAGTCTAAAGTTATCGGACAAAACAAGGCCGTTGAAGCAGTAGCGCGTGCAATTCGTAGAAATCGAGCTGGTTTTGATGAAGGAAATCGTCCGATTGGTAGTTTCTTGTTTGTCGGTCCAACTGGAGTTGGGAAAACAGAATTAGCCAAACAACTGGCTTTTGATATGTTTGGTACAAAAGAAGCGATTATTCGTTTAGATATGTCTGAGTATTCTGATCGAACAGCAGTTTCCAAGTTAATTGGAACAACAGCAGGTTATGTCGGTTATGATGACAATAGCAATACGCTCACTGAGCGCGTGAGACGAAATCCTTATTCTATCATCTTATTAGATGAAATAGAAAAAGCTGACCCACAAGTGATTACATTGTTGCTACAAGTGCTAGATGATGGCCGTTTAACAGATGGTCAAGGAAATACCGTTAATTTCAAAAACACTGTAATAATAGCAACTTCTAATGCCGGCTTTGGATATGAAGGAAGTGGAGTAGAAGAAGATAAGAAACCAGAACTATTAGAGCGTTTGAAACCTTATTTCCGTCCAGAATTTCTCAACCGTTTCAATGCTGTCATTGAATTTTCACATCTACAAAAATCAGATTTATCTAAAATTGTGGAACTAATGCTAGATGAAGTAAACCAAACTCTCTCTAAAAAAGGAATTGATTTGACAGTTTCAACAGAAGCAAAAGAGTATCTACGAGATGCTGGTTATGATGAAGTTTTAGGAGTTCGACCACTTCGCCGAGTGATTGAACAACAAATTCGCGATAATGTTACAGATTTCCATTTGGATCATTTAGAAGTCAAACATCTTCTTGCAGATATGAAAGATGGTACTCTCTTCATTGAGGAAAATAAGGATAGTAAAGAAGAAAATCCAGCTTCTCAAGCCTAAAATAAGAATTAGAATGAATTTAGTTGACATTTTGTCCGAATTTGTTCTAATTTTTTTTATAAAATTGAGACTTTTGTATATATAAATATAATAAAAAAGTGTATACTATATTAGTATAAATTAAATTTTTTAGGAGAGGTTTAATTATGAAAAAGTTGGATATAACAATTATGCCCGATTACAGGAAAGTCGAGGCAGTTGTTCAGTTGTTGGTTAATAGGAAATTAACTAGTTATAGGATTGCTACAGATGCAAATGTTAGCAAAATGAGTATTCTTACTCTAACCAAAGGTACAAGCAAGATAAAAAATATTACTTATCAAACAGCTCTTGCCTTGGTTGGATGGTATGAAGAAAATCATGAAAAATATGGTATTACAATACCAATGGAAGCTTGATGTTTTCTCAAATAAATAAAAAAGGAACCAATTTGGTTTCTTTTTTTGTTCACAGAAAACCATTTTCTTGTCTCACAGTCCAGAAGTGAACAGTAAGATGTGTAATTCTTGGTCTTTTTGTTACCGTTTTCAAAAGTTATAATAAGTTTATAAAAATAAGAAAAGAGGAGTTAAAATGGATGGAATAATCAATGGGATTATTAGTATCTTACGAGGAATTGTTAATATTATAGTAAGTATTATACAAAATAGTCCAACATGGTTTGTACGAGATATTTTGCAACAACCAGCCTTTTTCGTAGGTCTTTTGGTATTGATTGGGTACCTACTATTAAAAAAACCTTGGCATGAGGTTTTTGCAGGTTTCGTTAAGGCTACTGTAGGTTATCTGATTTTGAATGCAGGAGCTGGAGGACTGGTGAATACATTTCGTCCGATCTTAGCAGCTTTGGCAGTTAAATTTCAAATTGGTGCAGCAGTTATTGACCCTTACTTTGGACTAACTGCCGCGAATGACTTAGTTAAGGATAAATTTCCAGGTTTTATAGGAACAGCGACATTAGCGCTAGTAATCGGGTTTTTCCTAAATATCGCTTTGGTAGCATTGAGGAAAGTTACTAAGATACGGACCTTATTTATTACAGGTCATATCATGGTGCAGCAAGCAGCGACTGTTACAATGATGACTTTAGTACTTATTCCAACTCTTCATGATAAATTCTGGGGAACCCTTGCAGTCGGTGTGATTTGTGGTCTTTACTGGGCAGTTAGTTCAAACATGACTGTTGAAGCCACGCAGCGTTTAACTGGTGGTGGAGGCTTTGCCATTGGTCACCAACAACAATTTGCAATTTGGTTTGTAGATAAAATTGCACCAAAATTTGGTAAAAAAGAAGAAAATCTTGATAATCTTAAGTTGCCAACCTTCTTAAATATTTTCCACGATACTGTTGTGGCTTCTGCTACATTAATGTTGGTTTTCTTTGGAATTATACTATTTGTATTAGGCCCTGAGATCATGTCGGATAAAACAGTTATTACAACTGGTACACCATTTGATCCAACTAAGCAATTCTACTTCATGTATGTTATTTCAACGGCTTTTGCTTTCTCAGTTAACTTATTTATCTTGATGCAAGGTGTACGGATGTTCGTATCTGAGTTAACAAATGCTTTCCAAGGAATTTCAGCTAAGTTACTTCCAGGTTCATTCCCAGCGGTTGACGTTGCAGCTTCTTATGGTTTCGGTTCAGCTTCTGCGACACTATTTGGTTTCTCAACAGGTTTAATCGGTCAATTAATTACGATTGTATTGCTCATTGTCTTTAAAAATCCAGTTCTTATCATCACAGGTTTTGTGCCAGTATTCTTTGATAATGCGGCGATTGCCGTTTATGCAGATAAACGTGGTGGTTGGAAAGCAGCTGTTATTCTTTCATTTATCTCAGGGGTACTACAAGTTGCTCTTGGTGCAGTAGCAGTATCGCTTCTTGGTTTGGCATCCTACGGTGGTTACCACGGAAATATCGACTTTGATATTCCATGGGTACCGTTTGCTTACCTCTTCAAGTATATTGGTATTATCGGATTTGTACTAGTCTGTGTCTTCTTACTTGCAATTCCACAAATTCAGTTTGCAAAAGCAAAAGATAAAGAAGCTTACTATCGTGGAGATGTTCCACAAGACTAAAATAGTTTAATAAAAAATAAAAGTTCTATATACGGAGGAAAATAAAATGGTTAAAGTTCTTACAGCATGCGGTAATGGCATGGGTTCTTCAATGGTTATTAAGATGAAAGTTGAAAATGCTCTTCGTCAATTAGGTGTTTCAAACATTGAGTCTGCATCATGTTCAGTTGGTGAAGCTAAAGGTTTGGCAGCAAATTATGATATTGTTGTAGCATCAAATCACTTAATCCATGAATTGGATGGACGCACAAAAGGTCATCTAGTTGGTTTAGACAACTTGATGGACGATAATGAAATTAAAACAAAATTACAAGAAGTTTTGTAAAAGACTACATAGAGGCTGGGACACAAGTCTCGGCCTCAATGTTTGAATAATGTTCTAAATTAGTCAAACATGGATGAGCAATTTTTGATAGCAAGTCTCACAATGAGACTTTGAAAGGACAAATTATGAATTTAACAAAAGCATTTAAAGAAAACAACTCTATTCGCTTGGGTTTGACAGCGGGAGATTGGAAAGAAGCAGTCAAATTATCTGTAGACCCTCTTATTGAAAGTGGAGCCATTACAGAAGAATATTACCATGCCATTATTGAATCAACAGAAGAGTACGGACCATACTACATCTTAATGCCAGGAATGGCGATGCCTCATGCACGTCCTGAAGCAGGTGTCAAACGTGATGCTTTTTCATTAATTACATTAACTGAACCTGTGACATTCTCAGATGGCAAGGAAGTTTCAGTGCTTCTTGCTTTAGCTGCAACAAGTTCAGAAATTCATACATCGGTTGCCATCCCGCAAATTATTGCTCTGTTTGAATTGGAAAATTCTATTCAGCGTTTAGTGGATTGCAAAACGCCAGAAGAAGTGTTAGCGATGGTAGAAGAATCAAAAAATAGTCCATACTTAGAAGGACTGGATTTAGATTCTTAAAATAGTAACGCAGTAACAAACAGAAAGAAAGAGAGAAAAAAGATGACAAAACGCCTTCCAAATTTACAAGTTGCACTAGACCATTCTGATTTACAAGGAGCTATAACAGCTGCTGTTTCTGTTGGGCATGAAGTGGATGTTATTGAAGCTGGAACAGTTTGCTTACTACAAGTTGGTAGTGAATTGGTAGAAGTTCTACGTAGCTTGTTCCCAGAAAAAATCATTGTTGCAGACACAAAATGTGCCGATGCAGGTGGTACAGTCGCTAAAAACAATGCAGTTCGTGGTGCAGACTGGATGACTTGTATCTGTTGTGCCACTATTCCAACTATGAAAGCAGCAAGAGAAGCTATTGAGTCTGTTCGTGGCGACCGTGGGGAAATTCAAATCGAGTTATATGGTGATTGGACTTATGAACAAGCTCAACAATGGCTGGATGCAGGGATTTCTCAAGCTATTTATCATCAATCAAGAGATGCTCTTCTTGCAGGGGAAACTTGGGGTGAAAAAGACCTTAATAAAGTTAAGAAATTGATTGAAATGGGCTTTAGAGTTTCTGTTACAGGTGGTTTGAGTACAGATACATTGAAATTATTTGAAGGAGTGGATGTCTTTACCTTTATCGCTGGTCGTGGAATTACAGAAGCAGATGATCCAGCAGCAGCAGCGCGTGCATTTAAAGATGAAATCAAACGTATTTGGGGGTAAGCTATGACTCGTCCGATTGGTATTTATGAAAAAGCAACGCCCAAACAATTCACTTGGCTAGAACGCTTGAATTTTGCAAAAGAACTTGGTTTTGATTTTGTAGAAATGTCTGTTGACGAAAGCGATGACCGTTTGGCGCGTCTTAACTGGTCAAAAGAAGAGCGTCTTGACATTGTGAAAGCAATTTATGAAACAGGTGTTCGTATTCCAACCATTTGTTTTTCAGGACATCGCAGATATCCATTGGGTTCTAACGATCCAGAGATTGAAGCAAAATCTTTGGAATTAATGAAACAATGTATCGAATTGGCTCAAGACCTAGGTGTTCGAACCATTCAACTTGCTGGCTATGATGTCTATTATGAAGAAAAATCACCTGAAACAAGAGCAAGATTTATCAAAAACCTCAGAAAGTCATGTGATTGGGCTGAAGAAGCACAAGTTATTTTAGCTATCGAAATTATGGATGACCCATTTATCAACTCGATTGAAAAATACTTGGCTATTGAAAAGGAAGTCAATTCACCTTATCTCTTTGTTTACCCTGACACAGGAAACGTATCAGCTTGGCATAACGACAACTACAGTGAATTTTTACTTGGACACAACTCCATTGCAGCTCTTCATTTGAAGGACACTTATGCTGTGACGGAAACCTCAAAAGGTCAATTTAGAGATGTTCCATTTGGTCAAGGTTGTGTCAACTGGGAAGATATGTTTGCTGTTTTAAAAGCGACAAATTACAACGGACCATTCTTAATTGAAATGTGGTCTGAAAATTGTGAAACAGTTGAAGAAACACGTGCTGCGATTAAAGAAGCACAAGCATTTCTTTACCCATTGATTGAGAAAGCGGGGTTACGTTAAATGGCAAAATCATTACAAGAAATGAGAGAACGTGTCTGTGAGGCCAATAAATCATTGCCAGTTCATGGACTTGTGAAATTTACTTGGGGAAATGTCTCTGAAGTTGACCGTGAAGCTGGTTTGATTGTTATTAAACCATCAGGTGTTGACTACGATAAATTAACACCAGAAAATATGGTAGTTACAGACTTGGATGGAAATGTTGTTGAAGGAGATTTGAACCCTTCATCAGACCTTCCAACGCATGTTCAACTTTATAAAGCTTGGTCAGAGGTTGGTGGTATTGTACATACGCACTCAACAGAAGCAGTTGGATGGGCACAGGCAGGTCGTGATATTCCATTTTATGGAACAACACATGCTGATTACTTCTATGGTCCAGTACCATGTGCTAGATCATTGACGGCTAATGAAGTCAATGAAGCTTATGAAAAAGAAACAGGAACAGTGATCATTGAAACTTTCGCTGAACGTGGTCTTGATCCGATAGCTGTACCGGGTATTGTTGTTCGTAATCATGGTCCATTTACTTGGGGTAAAACGCCAGAACAAGCGGTTTATCATGCCGTTGTTTTGGAAGAAGTAGCTAAGATGAATCGCTTTACAGAGCAAATCAATCCAAGAGTTGAGCCAGCACCAAAATACATTATGGATAAGCATTACCTACGTAAACATGGACCAAATGCTTATTACGGACAAAAAGGTGACCAACATTAAAACATTAAGTTAGGAAGTTTCTTCCTGACTTTTTTACTCTATCTCAAATTTTAACTTAGTGATATTTCGTTCTATTTTATGTTAGAATAGAATTACGTTAAGAGAATTTAAGGAGTGAGCTATGAAAATTATCAGTTATCAAGATATTTACGAGAAATCGTGGATATACACAAAAGCATTGGCTTACATCTTTTCAGAATTTTGGGATGATAGGGAGACAGAGAAGACACATTTTACAACTGATCCTTACGAAGACTCTATTGAATTGATTGCTGTTGAAGGGGATAAAGTCATTGGTTTATTAGATTTAGGTATTTATAATCAAAAGGCAAGCGAGCACTATTTTTATTATCCTTGCCGTAAGTTAGCCTACTTTGCTAATTTTGCAGTTCATCCAGATCATCAAGGACAGGGTATTGCACAGGCACTTTTTGAAAAAGCTGAAGAATTACTACGATTAAAGAAAGTCTCTGCTTTGTCAATTTATACCAGAGGTGACGCTGTCGCTAACCATCTCTATCAAAAATGGGCAGGGGAGCCTATTTGTGAAACTTATCTCGTGGAAGGACGCTTGCTATCAGATAAAAAAGTAAAACTTGGTTTTGATGCAAAACAGCGAAAACTATCCTATCAAACTTTGACAGGAGAATCTCTACCTTATACTTTCTATGGTGGTCATTATAGTGTGGCAAATTCTGAGGATTTGGATTTATTTGACTGTGATTCAATCACTAAGGAGAGGACATACCTAAAATTGTTATGATACTGACACTTGCAAGCTCAGTTGAATGTGGTCAAATCCCTCACGAAAAGGATACATATGATTTTATTAGATAAAAAAAGTTATGAACTAGTGGCTCATTTGTTAACTTTGGAAGAGCCAGAAACAGTCATGGCTATTTCAAAAAAATTAAATCAGTCTAGACGAAAAATTTATTACCATTTGGATAAGATCAATGAAGCCTTGCCAAATGATATAGAAAAGATTGTTAGTTACCCTCGTGTCGGTATTGTTTTAAATGCTGAACAGCGAGCAATTTTTAAAGAATTTATCAGCGGTCTGGATGATTATAGCTATGTGATGAGCGTGGGTGAGAGGCTTGATTTGACTCTTGCTTACATCGCAATTTCCAAACAGCGTGTGACGATTGATACCCTCATGTCTTTAAATGATGTCTCTAGAAATACCATTTTAAGTGATTTGAATAGTCTAAGAACAATTTTATCGGAAAATGGTTATGACATTCAACTAAGAGTGACTAAAGCCAGAGGCTATTATTTGGATTGCCATCCTTTATCAAAAATCCAATTTCTCTATCGTTTGCTTTATAAGATGAAAACAGAGCGTACCGCTAGTTTTCAAAAAATCACTCGTGAGAAAATTCGTAATTTAACAGGCGAGGACGATTATTTTTCAGATAAAGTGACTAAAATTTTGTACAAGCAATTGGGAAGTGCTCAAGAAATACTAGGTAAAAAAATTAATCATCAAGACATGGACTTTATGGTGACTATTTTTCCATTTTTAATTTTGAGTTATCGCAATCTTGTTTTATCGGCAAATGAGAAGCAGACCCTGCATAGTGAATTAAGTCAGACTAGTAAAAGAAAAGAACAACAGTTATCTTTAGCTATTTCAAAAGCCTTAAAAGTAGAATCTGAAATAATATTAGATGAGAACGAGATTAGTATTCTTACTATGTTTTTGCTATCTTTTAGAAAAGACTTAGATTTTCATTTAGAGAGTAAAGATTATGCAGCTATGCGCAAAACCTTGGAGCTATTTATTGATAAAATTTCTGATTATTATCAAGTATTGTTTGAACATAGAGGAGATTTACTTAATCAGCTACTGACACACTGCAAGGCGTTGCTTTATCGCAAAAAATACGGCATTACCTCCATTAACCCGCTTACCCAGATGATTAAGGAACAGTATGAGGAATTATTTGATGTAACAAAAGTATTTGTTCCAATTTTAGAAGAAGCTTGGGATATTTCATTGGACGAAGATGATGTAGCTTATCTTGCCATTCATGTTGGTGGGGAACTCAAAAAAGAAGAGAAAACAGTTTCTAAAAAGAAAGTGGTTATTGTCTGTGATGAAGGAGTCGGTGTTCAAAAACTCCTCATGAAACAGTGTCAGGCTTATCTTAAAGAGAGCGTTATAGAAGCTGTATTTACCTTAGAACAATTCTACAGTGTAGTGGATATTATGTCGGCAGATATAGTCATTTCGACAAATGATGCTGTTGACACAGAAATTCCCTTACTAATCGTCCATCCTATTATGACAGATGAAGACATTATCAAACTGATTCGGTTTACTCATCACCGAACAAAAACGGGAGAATTAGGATTTAGTCAGAAACTGGAAAAATGTCTGAAAAGCTATCTAACAGATAAACACGAACGTTACGCACTTAAGGCTCAGATTGAAAAACTTGTCAGCCAAGAGTTGCTAAATGGAAATAATTAACAGAAACCCCTATGAAACAAGCTCTTTTGAAGAGAATGGTATTTATGGGGTTTTTGAGTACAAAACTGAACACATAGGTGTGTGATACTTGGTCTTTTATGAAAGCCCTTTTATGAGTATACTAATAATGTAAACAAATAAGAGAAACACTCTTACAAGGAGGATATAAAATGGCTAATGTTAAAGATATAACAAGAGAATCTTGGATTTTATCAACCTTTCCAGAATGGGGTACATGGTTAAACGAAGAAATAGAAGAAACAGTTGTTCCAGATGGCAACTTTTCAATGTGGTGGCTTGGAAACTGTGGTGTTTGGGTAAAAACTCCTGGTGGAGCAAACATTGTTATGGACTTGTGGTCAAACCGTGGAAAATCAACTAAAAAAGTAAAAGATATGGTTTGGGGACACCAAATGGCAAATATGGCAGGTGTACGTAAGTTACAACCAAATCTTCGTGTGCAACCAATGGTTATTGATCCATTTGCAATCAATGAGTTAGATTACTATCTTGTTTCTCACTTCCATAGTGATCATATCGATATCAATACAGCAGCAGCCATCGTTAACAATCCAAAATTAGACCATGTTAAATTTGTAGGACCATACGAATGTGGTGAAATTTGGAAAAAATGGGGTGTTACTGAAGAACGTATTATCGTCATTAAACCAGGAGAATCATTTGAATTCAAAGACATCAAAGTGACAGCGGTAGAATCATTTGACCGTACTTGTTTGGTAACATTACCAGTTGATGGTGCAGATGCTCAAGAAGGCGACCTTAAAGGCTTAGCAGTTACAGATGAAGAAATGGCTAGAAAAGCAGTAAACTACGTCTTTGAAACACCTGGTGGAACAATCTACCACGGAGCAGATTCACACTTCTCTAACTACTTTGCAAAACATGGTAAAGACTTCAACATTGATGTTGCCATTAACAACTATGGGGATAACCCAATTGGTATCCAAGATAAGATGACATCAATTGATTTACTTCGTATGGCAGAAAATCTTCGTGCTAAAGTTATTATCCCAGTTCACTATGATATCTGGTCAAACTTTATGGCATCAACTGATGAAATCCTTGAATTGTGGAAAATGCGTAAAGAACGCCTTCAATATAACTTCCATCCATTTATCTGGGAAGTTGGCGGACAATATACTTATCCACAAGACAAAGACCGTATTGAATACCATCACCCACGTGGTTTTGATGATTGTTTCGAACACGATTCAAACATTCAATTCAAAGCTCTTCTTTAAAACAGATTTTAGGAAGTTATCCGTAGTCGTTGCGATATGCGGATAATTTTCATATAATAGAAAAGAAAAGGGTTACTTTCCTTGAACTAGTTATCTGTTTGCTAAAGAGTATTTGTTCAATGTAACTCCTTATTTACCAACTGTCAAGAAATATAAAGTATATCATTCTCTTTATAAAAGAAAGGAATTTCTATGTCAAATTTATCTGTCAATGCCATTCGTTTTTTAGGAATTGATGCTATTGAAAAATCAAAATCAGGTCACCCCGGAGTAGTCATGGGAGCTGCACCAATGGCTTATGATTTGTTTACAAAGCAATTGCATATTAATCCAGAAAAACCGAACTGGATTAATCGCGATCGTTTCGTACTTTCAGCAGGTCATGGTTCAATGCTTCTTTATGCCCTACTTCATTTATCAGGCTTTGAAGATGTTTCATTGGATGAAATTAAGAATTTTCGTCAATGGGGTTCTAAAACTCCAGGACATCCAGAGTTTGGACACACAGCAGGTATAGATGCTACAACTGGACCGCTAGGGCAAGGGATTGCGACAGCTACTGGTTTAGCTCAAGCAGAACGTTTTCTTGCAGCCAAATACAATCGTGATGGTTATAAGATTTTTGACCATTACACTTATGTCATTTGTGGTGATGGTGATTTGATGGAAGGAGTATCGGCTGAAGCTGCTTCTTATGCAGGGTTACAAAAATTAGACAAGCTGATTGTTCTTTACGATTCAAATGATATCAATTTAGATGGAGAAACGAAAGATTCCTTTACAGAGGATGTTCGTAGTCGTTACAACGCTTATGGTTGGCATACATCTTTAGTAGAAGATGGAACAGACCTTGCAGCGATAGATAGAGCGATTGAAGCTGCAAAACAATCTGGAAAACCATCTCTGATTGAAGTGAAGACGGTGATTGGCTATGGCTCTCCAAACAAACAGGGAACCAATGCTGTACACGGAGCTCCTTTAGGAGCAGAAGAAGCCGAAGAAACCAGAAAAGCTTTAGGTTGGACTTATGCTCCATTTGAAATTCCAGAAGAAGTATATGAAGATTACCGAGTGAATGTTGCAGAGCGCGGGAAGAAAGCTTATTCTTCTTGGCTTCAGGTAGTTGAAGACTACAAAACTGCTTATCCAGAATTGGCACCGGAAGTGGCTTCTATTATCGACGGCAAAGACCCAGTTGAAATTAAACCAGAGGATTTCCCAGTTCTTGAAAATGGTTTCTCACAAGCTACTAGAAATTCAAGTCAAGATGCCTTGAATGCAGCAGCTAAGGTTTTACCAACTTTCTTGGGTGGTTCTGCTGACCTTGCTCATTCAAATATGACTTATATTAAAGAAGATGGCTTACAAGATGATCAACATCGTTTGAATCGCAATATTCAATTTGGTGTAAGAGAATTTGCCATGGGAACGATTTTGAACGGGATGGCTTTATATGGAGGTCTTCGTGTATACGGTGGTACATTCTTTGTATTTTCTGATTATGTCAAAGCAGCAATGCGTTTATCAGCTTTACAAGGATTACCTGTGACATATGTATTTACGCATGACTCAATAGCTGTCGGAGAAGATGGTCCGACCCACGAACCAATCGAACACTTGGCTGGTCTTCGAGCAATTCCAAATCTTCAAGTATTTCGTCCGGCTGATGCGCGTGAGACACAAGCAGCTTGGTATTTAGCCTTGAAGAGTCAACATACGCCAACTGCACTGGTTCTAACTCGTCAAAATTTGGTTGTAGAAGAAGGAACAGACTTTGATAAGGTTGCAAAAGGTGCTTATGTTGTTTACCAAACAGCTGGCGGTTTTGATACTATTTTGTTGGCTACAGGTTCAGAAGTGAATTTAGCAGTCGCAGCAGCTAAAGAATTGGAAAAACAAGGCGAAAAAGTTCGCGTAGTGAGTGTACCATCAACAGATGTCTTTGAAGCTCAAGATGCACAATACAAAGAAGAAATCTTACCAAATAGTGTTCGTCGTCGTGTGGCTATTGAAATGGCCGCTACTCAGCCATGGTATAAATACGTTGGTTTAGATGGTGCTGTTGTTGGTATTGACAAATTCGGTGCCTCTGCTCCAGCAGCTAAAGTGATTGAAGAGTACGGCTTTACAGTAGACCATATTGTAGATGTCGTTAAAAAATTAAGCTAATCTCAACTAGTGAAAACCAAGAACAAAAATTCTTGGTTTTTCTGATAAGAGAAAATCATCTTTTATTTTTATGATTTGGTTAACTAAGAGAGTTTTAAATTTTTATAAAATTTAATGGATGAATGTACTGAACCTTGTAAAAAAAGATGAAATTTGCTATAGTATTAGATATGACATTCAAAGGAGTAAAAAATGAATCCAACAACATTAATAATATTTGCCGTATTGATGGTAGGAATGATGTATTTTCAAATGAGAACTCAGAAGAAACAATCTCAAAAACGCCAAGATGAAATTAGTAAATTAGTGAAAGGTGATGAGATTGTTACTATTGGTGGTCTTTATGGTACAGTGGATGAAGTGCTTGCCGATGAAAATAAAATCGTTCTAGACATTGATGGAGTGTATTTAACTTTTGAGTTGAGTGCTATCAAAAGAGTTCTTCCACGTACGGAAGGTGCTTTAGCAACTTCTACAGAAGCTGCTGGTAGCGAAGAATCCATTATTGAAGAATAAGGATATGAAAAACAGCCTTGTGGGGTTGTTTTTTTATGGCTTAATGTTGAAGATTTCTATGTTCTTTTTATGGGGATATGCCTTAAGTTCCCGTATAAAAAGGATTTATGTTATAATGAAATGATAAAACTTTTAATAGGATGAAGGATATGTTTCGTTTTAAGAAAAAAGAAAAACTAGCACCTCCATTAAATGTTCCAAAACACATAGCTATTATTATGGATGGCAATGGTCGGTGGGCAAAAAAAAGAATGCAGGCTCGTGTCTTTGGTCATAAGGCTGGGATGGAGACACTACAAGAAGTAACAGTTGCAGCAAAGGAACTAGGTGTTCAAGTTCTAACTGTTTATGCATTTTCAACAGAGAACTGGGCTCGTCCGAAAAAAGAAGTATCTTTTATCATGAATTTACCTGTAGAATTCTATGATCGTTATGTTCCAGAACTTCATAAGAATAATATAAAAATTCAAATGATTGGAGATACTAAGAAGCTACCGAAAGAAACATTAGAGGCTTTAGAAAAAGCAGAAAATTTAACTCGCTTAAATACAGGATTGATCCTTAATTTTGCGTTAAATTATGGTGGTAGGTATGAAATTAGTCAGGCGGTTAAACTGATTGCTCAAGATGTGTTAGATGCCAAATTTAATCCTGACGATATCAATGAAGAAATGATTGGCAATTACTTGTACACAAGCAACTTACCAAGAATTTTACGCAATCCAGATTTGGTTATTCGAACGAGCGGAGAAATTAGAACAAGTAATTTTTTACCTTGGCAAATAGCATACAGTGAGCTGTATTTTACAGATACTTTATGGCCAGATTTTGATAAAAAAGCTTTAAAAGAAGCAGTTGAAGAATATAGCCGTCGCAATCGTCGTTTTGGTGGCGTGTAAAGGGAGAAGGTATGCAAAAAGACTTACAGAAACGAATTATTTTTGGAGGAATTGCCATTGCAATATTCCTGCCTATAGTGGTAATTGGTGGGGCAATCTTTCAAATTGGTGTTGGCCTATTAGCAATGTTAGCAGTACACGAATTACTTAAGATGAAAGGATTGCAAACAGCGACCTTAGAGGGCATCCTTGCTATGCTTGCTGCCTTTGTTTTGACCCTTCCGATGGGAAACTTTCTCAAATTTTTACCAACGGATGGTAATATCGTTGCTTATGGAATTGTGATTGCTTTATTGTTAAGTTCCACAGTATTCGGTTCCAACTATACTTTTGATGACGTTGTCTATCCAATTGCTTCAAGTTTTTATGTGGGGTTTGGTTTTCATTCCCTAATTGATGCAAGGATAATGAATGTAGATAAAGTTTTACTAGCTCTTTTCATTGTTTGGGCAACGGATAGCGGTGCTTATCTAGTGGGGACTCGTTATGGTCAGAGAAAACTATTGCCACGTGTTTCACCCAATAAAACGATAGAAGGAAGCATTGGCGGTATTTTATCAGCAGTAGTGGTAGCAGCTATTTTTATGATTATTCGACCTGCTGTTAAAACTCCTTATGGTTTCTTAGTTATGTTGGCTTTAACTATCATCTTTAGTGTTGCTGGGCAACTTGGAGATTTGGTGGAGAGTGCTATTAAACGCCATTTTGGAGTAAAAGATTCTGGAAAATTTATCCCAGGACATGGTGGAGTATTAGACCGTTTTGATAGCTTGTTATTTGTACTTCCACTGATGCATTTCTTCGGACTTTTCTAGAGAAAAAAGTAAATAAAAAGAAATAGTTGGGAGGAGATTAAACTCAAAGTGCATAGTTACTTGAGTGGCTTCTGCTCCCATTTTGATGATTAATTAGTGAAAATAATTTATAAGTTTTGATTTCATTTAGTTAATGGTATTTATATGAAGACACAAAAATACTAGTGTACTTACCATCTTGTTTGTTAGTAAGTTTGAGTGGTATAATTTTATACTTTGTGTCTTACGAAAGGAATTGATAATTTTTTATGCAAATTATTGCTTTTATTGTTGTATTTGGAATTATTGTTATTGTTCATGAGTTTGGTCATTTTTATTTTGCAAAGAAATCAGGCATTTTAGTCAGAGAATTTGCGATTGGTATGGGACCTAAGATTTTTGCTCATATCGGAAAAGATGGGACAACCTATACAATCCGTATCTTGCCACTCGGTGGGTATGTTCGGATGGCTGGTTGGGGAGAAGACTCAACAAATATTAAAACAGGTACACCGGCTAATTTGACTCTAAATGAGGACGGTAAGGTTGTTCGTATCAATCTCTCAGGAAAAAAACTGGATCAAACTGGTCTTCCTATGAATGTTACGGATTTTGATTTTGAAAAAAATTTAGAAATTACCGGTTTGGTGCTAGATGAAAACAAGACTTATCCTGTTGACCACGACGCTACTATTATCGAAGAGGATGGGACGGAGTTACGCATTGCTCCGCTAGATGTACAATATCAAAATGCAAGTATTTGGGGTCGCTTGATTACAAATTTTGCAGGACCAATGAATAATTTTATTCTTAGTATCTTGGTGTTTATCCTTTTGGCTTTCCTACAAGGGGGAGTAGCGAATAAGGATACCAACCGTATACAAGTGTTAGAAAATGGTGCCGTAGCTGGTGCAGGCATAAAAAGCAATGACCAAATTCTTCAAATTAATGATTATAAAGTTTCTAATTGGGAAGATTTAACCACAGCAGTAGACAAATTAACAACTGGTACAAAAAATCCAAAACTAAACGTAACTTACAAAAGTAATGGAGAAACTAAAACAGTTACTGTAGAGCCACAAAAAAAAGAAGGAACTTATTTCTTAGGAGTCATGCCAACTATGAAAACAGGTTTCTTTGATAAGATTATTGGTGGCTTTACCACTGCATGGTCAACAGCCACCCGTATTATTGGTGGACTTAAGGATATAATATTCCATTTTAATATTAATAAACTAGGTGGTCCAGTAGCTATTTATAGCGTTAGTAGTCAAGCGGCTAAACAAGGTGTTTTAGCAGTCATGCAACTATTAGCCATAATTTCTATTAACATTGGTATTTTCAATTTACTCCCAATTCCAGCATTGGATGGTGGGAAAATTTTAATCAACATTATTGAAGTGATTCGTAGGAAGCCACTGAAACAAAAAACAGAAATGTACATTACGCTAGTCGGAGTTGCTATCATGGTGATTCTATTAATCGCTGTTACTTGGAGCGATATTGTGAAGCTATTCCTAGAAAAAAATAATTGAAATAGTACATTATTATAAAAAACTCTGAAAATTTTAAAGGAGACTTGTTTTTATGAAACAAAGCAAAATGCTAATTCCCACGCTACGAGAGATGCCAAGCGATGCTCAAGTAATCAGTCATGCTCTCTTATTGCGTGCAGGGTATGTAAGACAGATTTCTGCTGGAGTCTATTCTTATTTACCACTGGCAAATCGTGTTATTGAAAAAGCTAAAGCAATTATGAAGCAAGAGTTTGAAAAAATAGGAGCAGTAGAAATGCTGACTCCGGCCTTGCTTAGTGCAGATTTGTGGAAAGAATCAGGACGTTATCAAACCTACGGAGAAGATTTATTTAAATTAAAAAATCGTGAAGGTTCTGATTTTATCTTAGGACCTACTCACGAAGAAACTTTCACAGCTCTTGTTCGTGATTCTGTCAAATCTTACAAACAATTGCCTCTAAATCTCTATCAAATTCAATCAAAATATCGTGATGAAAAACGCCCAAGAAATGGCTTGCTTCGCACACGAGAATTTATCATGAAAGATGGATATAGTTTTCATGCGAATTATGAGAGCTTGGACAAGGTTTATGAGGAATATAAATCAGCTTATGAGCGTATCTTTACTCGTAGTGAAATTGATTTCAAAGCCATTATCGGAGATGGTGGAGCTATGGGAGGAAAAGACAGTCAAGAATTTATGGCTGTCACACCAGATCGGACAGATATCAATCGTTGGGTCGTTTTAGACAAATCAGTTTCTTCTTTTAATGAAATTCCCGAAGAGGTTCAAGCATCCATCAAAGAAGAGTTGGGTAATTGGTTGGTTTCTGGAGAAGATACGATTGTTTATTCTAGTGAGTCAGACTATGCTGCAAACCTTGAAATGGCGACTGATTTGTATAAATCAAGTGGTCGTGTGGTTGCAGAAAGAGAGATAGAGCGTGTCCATACACCAGAGTGTAAAACAATTGACCAAGTAACAACTTTCCTACAAGTTAGTGAAGAGCAGATGATAAAAACCTTAGTTTATATCGCTGATGACCAACCTCTTTTAGTCTTATTAGTTGGAAATGATCAACTAAATGAAATGAAATTGAAGAACTACTTAGAGGCAGATTATTTAACGGCTGCTAGTGAAAGTGAAGTGACAGAGTTGTTAGGTGCTGGCTTTGGTTCACTAGGACCAGTCAATGCACCTACAGACTTGAGAATTATTGCAGACCGTAAGGTGCAAGATGTTCACAATGCAGTTGTTGGAGCAAATGAAACGGATTACCATTTGATTGGTGTCAATCCTGAACGAGATTTTTCTGCTGAATATGTAGATGTCCGTGAAGTGCAAGAGGGAGAAATTTCTCCGGATGGCAAAGGAATCTTGAAGTTTGCTAGGGGAATTGAAATTGGACATATTTTCAAGTTGGGGACACGTTATTCAGAAAGTATGAATGCTACTGTGCTAGACGAGAATGGTCGTTCTGTTCCAATCATCATGGGTTGCTACGGAATTGGAGTTAGCAGGCTACTATCAGCTGTTATGGAGCAACATGCACGTTTATTCGTAAATAAAACTCCTAAAGGAGAGTACCGTTATGCTTGGGGAATCAATTTCCCCAAAGAACTTTCACCGTTTGATGTACACTTAATTCCAGTAAATATTAAGGATGAAGTAGCTGTAGAGTTGACAAAAACATTAGAGACAAACCTTGTTAATGCTGGATATGAAGTGTTAGTGGATGATCGCAACGAGCGAGCAGGAGTTAAATTTAGTGATAGTGATTTGATTGGATTACCAATCCGTGTTACTGTTGGTAAGAAAGCTGCAGAAGGTATCGTTGAAGTTAAAATAAAAGCAACTGGAGACACGATTGAGGTACATGCGGACAATCTTTTAGAGACACTAGCTATCTTAACTAAACAGGTTTAATACTACCTTCAATGATCGCGTGGAATTAGTAAGAATTAGACGGTTTTATATTAGTTATACTTTTATAGCAAGGAGGATAGTTATGGGTTTATTTAGTGGCTTATCGGGAAATGCTTCTCAAGGAAACATTGAAAAGGTTGAACAACAGTTAGAAGACATAATGATTTCAAATGAAGTCGTAGAACTCGCTTTTAATCTTATTCGAGATTTGATTGTGTTCACAAATGTACGTCTGATTTTGGTAGACCAACAGGGGATGACAGGAAAGAAAACAACTTATAAATCAATCCCTTATCGTTCGATCAGTCGTTTTTCGATTGAAACAACAGGATATTTTGATTTGGATGCGGAGCTGAAAATCTGGATTTCAAGTGCAAGTGAACCGTCTGAAAGTCTAACATTTACTAATGATGACAATATCATAGCTATTCAAAAAGTATTAGCAGAGGCAGTATTAAGGTAAACGTCCATCCTAAAAATGCTAGGAATATTATTATACGAACAAATCAAGTTTTGCTACTGCAAGCTATAAGATTTGTTCGTTTTTTATTTAATAGGGAAGTAGAATGGTTATGCTAGATTTTTTGTGACAGCTACTATGGTTAATTGCTGAAAAAAACTGCAATTTATGATAGAATGAACACATTAGTCTAGCTGAGTTTTTAGTAGGTTAGGGAGATTTTCAACGAGGAATAGATATGTCAGATACTTTTGAAATATTAATGAATCAATTGGGAATGCCACTTGAATTGCAACAATCAAGTGCTTTTTTGAATGCAGAAATTAAGCAGGTTATTATTCATAAAGTCAGTCATATCTGGGAGTTTCAGTTTTATTTTGAAAAAATTCTACCCATAGAAATTTTTAGAGAATTAAAAAATCGGTTAAATGAAGAATTTTCTAAGACAGGCAATCAAGCAAGTTTTACCATCCAAGTTAAAAATCAAGAGTTTTCGGATGAATTGCTTCAGGATTACTATAAGGAAGTTTTTGAGCATGAGCTTTGTTCCGGTAAAGGTTTTAAGAGCCTTTATCAAGATTTGACAGTTTATCTTCAAGATGATCAGTTGATGATTGAAGGAGCTTCTACCATTGATACAGAACACTTTCGGAAAAATCATTTGCCAAACATTAGCATTCAGCTGAGTCAATTTGGTTTTCCGACTTTAAAATGTGTGGTTGAACATAAGGATGAATTGACCAAACAACAGGCTGAATATTTTCAAATTCAAAATGAAAAAATTTTCCAAGAAGCCAATGAGGAAGCTTTGAGAGCGATGGCATCTTTGCAACAAGAAATGCCTCCTGTTGAAGAAAAATCAAATTATAGCGATTTTTCAAAACGAAAAAATCCAGCCAATCAAAAGCTAGGGAAATTATCCGTAACCCCGATGATTGATGTTGATACAGAAGAAAACAGAATTGTATTTGAAGGACTTGTTTTTGATTTGGAACAAAAATTAACCAGAACAGGTCGAGTGTTGATTCAGTTTAAAATGACGGATTATACTTCTAGTTTTCCAATGCAAAAGTGGTTGAAAAATGAAGAAGAAGCCAAGAAATTTGATATGATCAAAAAAGGTTCCTGGCTTCGAGTACGAGGAAATATTGAAATGAATAATTTCACTCGTGATTTAACCATGAATGTACAAGATGTAGAAAAAGCTGTTCATCTAGAGCGCAAGGATTTGATGCCAGATGATGAGAAACGCATTGAATTTCATGCACATACAAACATGTCTACTATGGATGCACTTCCTGAGGTTGAGGAGATTGTCCATACAGCAGCAAAATGGGGACATAAGGCAGTGGCTATCACAGACCATGCCAACGTACAAAGTTTTCCGCATGGATACAAGGCTGCTAAAAAAGCAGGGATTCAACTGATATATGGCATGGAGGCGAATATCGTTGAAGACCGAGTGCCTATTACTTATAACGAGATAGAATTAGATTTAAAAGAAGCTACTTATGTTGTTTTCGATGTGGAAACGACAGGACTTTCTGCTGTTTACAACGATTTGATTCAAGTAGCCGCTTCTAAGATGCATAAGGGAAATGTTATTGCCGAGTTTGATGAATTTATTAATCCTGGACATCCCTTATCTGCTTTCACTACTGATTTGACAGGAATTACAGATGATCATGTAAAAAATGCCAAGCCTTTAGAACAAGTTTTGAAGGAATTTCAGAACTTTTGTCAAGATTCAGTTTTGGTAGCACATAATGCGACTTTTGACGTTGGTTTTATGAATGTCAATTACGAACGTTATGGCTTACCTCGTATTACCCAACCGGTGATCGATACTTTGGAGTTTGCGCGTAATCTATATCCCGAGTACAAACGCCACGGTTTAGGGCCACTGACTAAGCGGTTTCAAATTGCTTTAGAACATCACCATATGGCGAATTATGATGCAGAAGCTACAGGTCGTTTGTTGTTTATCTTTATTAAAGATACTATTGAAAAACATGGTGTCAATAACCTGAAAGAACTCAATACTCGCTTGGTTGATGAAAATTCTTATAAAAAAGCCAGAGTTAAACATGCTACTATTTATGTAAAGAATCAAATAGGGCTGAAAAATATTTTTAAACTGGTGAGTTTATCTAATACAAAATATTTTGAAGGAGTTCCTAGAATTCCACGAACAGTTTTAGATGCCCATCGAGAAGGTTTGATATTAGGTTCTGCTTGTTCCGAAGGAGAAGTCTTTGAGGCAGTGATTTCTCAAGGAGTAGATGCTGCCGTTGATATGGCACGATATTATGATTTTATCGAGGTAATGCCACCAGCTATTTACGCTCCCCTCATTGCAAAAGAGCAAATCAAAGATGAGAAAGAAACACAAGATATCATCCGAAGTTTGATAGAAGTTGGTAATCGCCTAGGAAAACCAGTACTAGCGACAGGAAATGTTCACTATATTGAACCCGAAGAAGAGATTTATCGTGAGATTATTGTACGTAGTCTAGGGCAAGGTGCGCTGATTAATCGAACAATCGGTCACGGGGAACAAGCCCAGCCTGCTCCTTTGCCAAAAGCACATTTCCGAACAACCAATGAGATGTTGGACGAATTTTCTTTCTTAGGAGAAGAGTTAGCTCGAGAAATAGTGATTGCAAATCCCAACAAGTTAGCAGAACAGTTTGAAGAGGTGGAGGTGGTAAAAGGAGACCTTTATACTCCTTTTATTGAGAAAGCCGAAGAAACGGTGGCTGAGTTGACCTACCAAAAAGCCTTTGAAATCTATGGCAATCCATTGCCGGATATTGTTGATTTACGAATCGAAAAAGAATTGAGTTCCATTTTGGGGAATGGTTTTGCGGTTATTTATTTAGCTTCCCAAATGTTGGTACAGCGTTCAAATGATCGTGGTTATCTAGTCGGTTCGCGTGGATCGGTTGGTTCTAGTTTTGTAGCAACAATGATTGGGATTACAGAGGTCAATCCACTAGCTCCACATTATGTTTGTCCGAAGTGCCAGTATAGTGAGTTTATTACGGATGGTTCCTATGGTTCTGGTTTTGATATGCCAGATAAAATTTGCCCTAGCTGCCAAAGCAAATTAGCCAAGAATGGACAAGATATTCCTTTTGAGACTTTTCTAGGCTTTGATGGAGACAAGGTTCCCGATATTGATTTGAATTTCTCTGGTGAAGATCAACCAAAGGCTCACAAAGATGTTCGAGATATTTTTGGTAAAGAGTATGCCTTTCGAGCAGGAACGGTTGGAACGGTGGCAGCTAAAACAGCTTATGGTTTTGTAAAGGGATATGAAAAAGACTACAATCATTTCTATCGCAATGCAGAAATTGATCGATTGGCACAAGGTGCAGCTGGAGTGAAGCGGACGACTGGACAACACCCGGGAGGAATTGTTGTTATTCCGAATTATATGGATGTGTATGATTTTACGCCAGTTCAGTATCCAGCAGATGATGTGACAGCTGAATGGCAGACAACACACTTTAATTTCCATGATATAGATGAAAATGTCTTAAAGCTAGATGTGCTGGGACATGATGATCCCACCATGATTCGTAAGTTGCAAGATTTATCAGGTGTCGAGCCAGAAAGCATTCCGATGGATGATACTGATGTGATGTCTCTATTTTCAGGAACCGAAGTTCTTGGAGTTACTAAGGAGCAAATTGGGACATCTACTGGTATGTTAGGGATACCTGAATTTGGAACCAATTTTGTTCGCGGAATGGTGGATGAGACTCATCCGACTACCTTTGCCGAATTATTGCAATTATCTGGTCTATCCCATGGAACAGATGTTTGGTTAGGAAATGCACAAGATTTGATCAAACAAGGAATTGCCGATTTGTCAACGGTTATTGGTTGTCGGGATGACATCATGGTCTATCTTATGCACAAAGGCTTGGAACCAAAGATGGCTTTCACCATTATGGAGAGAGTGCGAAAAGGATTGTGGCTTAAAATTCCAGAAGAAGAACGGCAGAAATATATTTCAGCAATGAAAGAAAATAAGGTGCCCGAGTGGTACATTGAGTCATGTGGAAAGATTAAGTATATGTTTCCTAAAGCTCATGCGGCTGCCTATGTTATGATGGCTCTGCGTGTTGCTTACTTTAAAGTTCACCATCCAATCTGTTATTATTGTGCTTATTTCTCCATTCGAGCAAAAGCTTTTGATATAAAAACAATGAGTGGTGGTTTAGAGACCGTTAAAAAGAAAATGGCAGAAATTGCAGAAAAACGAAAAGATAAAACGGCTTCTAAAGTTGAAGAAGACCTTTACATAACATTAGAAATTGTCAACGAAATGTTGGAACGAGGCTATGTTTTCGGTAAATTAGATCTTTATAAAAGTGATGCAACACAGTTTCAAATAAAAGACAATACGCTTATCCCACCATTTTCTGCAATGGATGGTTTGGGAGAAAATGTTGCGAAACAGCTAGTTAAGGCAAGAGAAGAAGGTGAATTTCTCTCAAAAGCAGAATTGAGAAAACGAGGGGGCTTATCAACTACCTTGGTTGAAAAAATGGATGAAATGGGAATTTTAGGAAATATGCCCGAAGAAAACCAGTTGAGTCTATTTGATGATTTGTTTTAAAAATTAAAAACGATCTTATGATTGTTTAAAATATTGTCGTTACCATTTAAAACAGTTTCTTTAGTTTGAAAATGGCAATTTAAGATGCAAAATAACATAGAAAAGAGAAAAAAATGACATTACCAAATTTTAAAGAAAATTTAGCAAAGTATGCTAAATTATTAGTTGTCAATGCAATTAATGTACAACCTGGTCACACAGTAGTATTGACAATTGATGTGGAACAAAGAGAATTAGCACATTTTATTGTGAAAGAAGCTTACAGTTCAGGGGCTAAGGAAGTGATTCTAGAGTGGACAGATGACTTTGTTAGCAGAGAATTTTTACTACACGCTCCAGATGATTGTTTAGAGAATATCCCATCTTATAAAGTTGCTAAAGTTGAATATTTGTTAGAAAACAAAGCGAGTCGATTGAGTGTGATGTCAAATGATCCGGATGCTTTAGGTGGCATTGATTCTGATCGTTTATCGTGTTTTGCGAAATCAAAAGCAAAAATAATGAAACCTTTGCGTCTTGCAACACAGGCTAATAAAGTAAGTTGGACGGTGGCAGCAGCATCTGGACTAGAATGGGCTAAAAAAGTTTTCCCTAATGCCAAAACTGATGAAGAAGCAAAAGATTTATTGTGGGATCAAATTTTTAAAACTTGCCGTATTTATGAAGAAGATCCAGTGGCTGCGTGGAAAAAACATGAGGAAAACTTAAGTTCTAAAGCAAAAATTCTAAATGAAGCACAATTTACTGCCCTTCATTATACCGCTCCAGGTACAGATTTGACCTTGGGAATGCCTAAAAATCATTATTGGGAAAGTGCTGGAAGTACTAATGCTCAAGGAGAATATTTTATCGCCAACATGCCTACGGAAGAAGTTTTCTCAGCACCAGATTGTCGTAGAGCAGATGGTTATGTCACAAGTAGCAAACCTCTCAGTTACAATGGCAATATCATTGAAGGGATAAAGGTGACTTTTAAAGATGGTGAAATTATTGATGTTAGTGCTGAAAAGGGAGATCAGGTTATCAAAGACTTAGTATTTCAAAATGAAGGGGCACGTGGCTTGGGAGAGGTAGCTTTGGTACCAGACCCTAGCCCAATTTCTCAATCAGGAATCATTTTCTATAATACTCTTTTTGATGAGAATGCTTCAAATCATTTGGCTATTGGGGCAGCCTACCCAACTAGTGTTGTTGGTGGTGAACACTTATCAGAGGATGAATTAGCAGAGGTGGGCTTGAACCGCTCAGATGTTCACGTTGATTTTATGATTGGTTCAAAAGAGATGAACGTTGATGGGATTCGTGAGGACGGTAGTCATGTACCAATTTTCCGTAATGGAGACTGGGCCATTTAAGTAGTATCCATTATTTTAGAAAATAGTTTATTGTTTTTAATAGCCTAAGATAGAAAGAGGTGCAACGATGCTAGGAAGTATGTTTATTGGCTTTATAATCGGACTTATTGCCACAGCTCTTGCTAATCGCGGAGAGAGAATGGGATGCATTGGCAAGATGTTATTAGGAATGTGCGGAGCATGGCTAGGGCAACTTCTTTTCGGGAAATGGGGACCGTTATTAGATGAAACAGCCCTTTTCCCATCCATTTTCGGAGCCATTGTTCTTTTAGCTCTCTTTCGGAGAAAAAACAATTAATCACAATAAAAAACGAGCGAATGTATTGTCTGTTGGCAATAACAAATTCGTTCGTTTTTTTCTTGGTTTTTTATGAGAAAGGTTATTTTTATCTTTATTCAATGATGAGCATATTTTCTTTGTTAGCGAAAGGATTTTTTTCATCAATGTGGTCGTAAAACATAATCCCATTGGTATGATCAATTTCGTGTTGAACGACAATTGAATTGTAACCTTTTAACTTTATGCGATTTTTTTCACCTTTTTTGTTGAAATATTCAATAGTCACACGAGCATGGCGAGGAACATAGCCCGGAACATTTCGATCAACGGATAAACACCCTTCACCATCTGCCAAGGCTGCGTACTGAACAGAGTGGGAGATAATTCTAGGATTGTACATAATTTCTTGTAAACTATAAGCTTCTTTAGGAGGATTTCCCTCTTCATCTTCTGGGTTTGGAACGAGAACAGCAATGATTCGTTTAGAAATATCTAATTGAGGTGCTGCTAGACCGACTCCACCACGTAACCCCATTTTTTCAGCAATAACTGGATCTTGCGAGTTTTTAAGAAATTGCAACATTTTTTCGCCCAAAATGATTTCTTGATCGGATAAAGGGAACTGTACTTCCTCAGCCATCATACGAAGTGTCGGATTTCCTTCGCGTATGATATCATTCATATCAATTAAATGAGCAGGTTTGATTAAATTTTCAATAATAGACATGGTAATTCCTTCGTTAAAACAATGATAAATAGAATAAGAAGGTAGAAAATCACCGAACTTATTCACTCTACTGATAACTATATCACAAAATGACACGGAAATAAAGAAAGGGACTAATCAAGATAGATTGGATGAAATTTTTTATGGAATAAAGTATTTCTTTTTATAAAAAAATGTTATTATAATGATAGTTTGATTATAAGAGGAAAATAAAATGAAAAAGTTTATGGAAAAGATAAGTGTGCTCTCGCTTTCTTTGCTTTTAACAACTGCTTTCTCTATCTCTAGTATCCAGTCTTCTCTTTTTACTTTTTATAAAGATATTCCGAATAGTTGGGTGGAATTATTGATTTCTTTGCCTTCTGCGGGGATTATGTTGACTTTACTTTTGAATCGTGTGATTGAGCATTATTTAACAGAACGCCAAATGATTATCACAGGTTTATTTCTTTTTTCTCTGTGTGCTTTTGTTCCATTACTTAATCCGTCATACTGGATTATTTTTCTGTCTCGACTTCTTTTTGGGATAGGTGTAGGCTTACTAAATGCTAAAGCTATCTCAATTATTAGCGAACGTTATGAGGGAAAAGAACGTGTACAGATGTTGGGATTACGTGGGTCGGCAGAAGTAGTGGGCTCTGCTACCTTAACTTTTGGAGTGGGTCAATTATTACAGTACGGTTGGCAATCAACTTTTCTTGTTTATAGTTTTGGACTAGTAGTTTTATTTCTTTATCTTTTATTTGTTCCTTATGAAAGAGTAGAAAAAAAATCTATTCATCAGGTAGAAAAATTAGAAAAACAGCAGTGGCGAAATGTTTTGTTTTTCTCTTTTGTTGCAGCTATTATCGTTCTGACTTATGTAGTCCTTAACATATATGTACCTGTCGTGCTAGAGCAGGAGAAAATGGGAACAGCCAAAACGGCAGCGACGATTTTAGCGATGACCCAACTGATTGGGATTCTAGCAGGTATCAGTTTTGCGAATCTGATTCAATTCTTCAGAGGACGTTTGTTATTGCTTTCCACTTTATCTTTTGGAATCGTTCAAATATTGATTGGCTGGTCTCCGAATGTTCTTATTTTTTCCATTTTTACAATTGTATCTGGTTTTGTTTACACTATTTCTCTTACGACTATTTTTCATCTTTTGTCAGAACAGATTTCTAGGAAAACTCTCAATCAAGCAACATCATTTGTTATTGTAGGTTGCAGTGTTGGTGCTACAAGTAGTACCTTTATATTAGATTTGTTAAAAAGTATTTCAAATCATTCCAACTTTATTTTCACAATTTTTGGTATAATGATGGGACTTACTGGCCTTACTACTCTTGCTTTTATTAAAAAAGTAGAAAAGATTGGATAGATTGGAGAAACGGTGCGTTTAGATAAATTTTTGTCAGAATGTGGTTTGGGTTCTAGAACTCAAGTCAAACAACTGCTTAAAAATCAAACGGTTTTAGTCAATGGCATACGTGAGAAGTTACCAAAAAAACAGGTAAATGAGAACGAGGACGTCATTGTAGTCAATGGAAAACAGTTGTTGTATAAAAAGTACCTCTATTACCTTTTAAACAAACCAAAAGGAGTTGTTTCGGCGACAGAAGACAAGGAACATCAAACGGTTCTAGACTTGCTTGACGAACAAGCACAAAAAAAGGGAGTATTTCCCGTTGGGCGTTTGGATATAGATACTCATGGGTTGTTGCTACTGACAAATAATGGAGCACTAGCTCATGCTATGCTCTCTCCTAAAAAACATGTGGCAAAAATATATCAAGCAAGCATTCAAGGATTAATGAATCAAGAGGATGTGTTGGCTTTTGAGACAGGAATAGAATTGTCGGATTTTACTTGCCAACCGGCCAAACTGGATATTTTGGATAAAGATCCGGAAAAAGAAATATCTAATGTTCAAATAACAATAGTAGAGGGAAAATTTCACCAAATTAAACGAATGGTGTCTGCCTGTAACAAAAAAGTGATAGATTTAAAAAGGATAACGATGGGGCCAATTCAGCTAGACCCCAATTTAGCTTTGGGAGAATGGCGTTATCTGACAAAAACAGAATTATCGGAGTTGGAAACATTTGGTGTGGATTTATAAGATACCTAATTTGTACGCTTTTAAATAAGATACAATCAAACAGAAGTATTTGACAAACTGTCTCCTTCTTGATAGAATGGGAATGTCTATAAGACAAATAACTTTTTCTTGGTTTTAGGTGTGCCAAACCTAAGACTCGGATAAAGCATAAAAAAGGAGTCCATCATGGCAATCTCTAAAGAGAAGAAAAATGAAATTATTGCACAATATGCACGTCACGAAGGTGACACAGGATCTGTAGAAGTTCAAGTAGCCGTTCTTACATGGGAAATTAACCATTTGAATGAACATATTAAGATTCATAAAAAAGACCATGCTACATACCGCGGTCTAATGAAAAAAATTGGTCGCCGTCGTAATCTTCTTGCTTACTTACGTAAGAATGATGTTAACCGTTACCGTGAATTGATTAATTCTCTAGGTCTTCGTCGTTAATACGATTATTTCAATTATACAAAAACACTTCGAAAATACTATAAACAGTATTGTCGAAGTGTTTTTTATTGATGATTTTAAATGAAAATTCTAATTTTGGATATCTTTTTTAAAAATTGAAGGCATATATTTTTTGGATACAAAAACTTGCAAAACGTTTTTAATTATGATACAATAAAACCCTAAATAAACAATAAGGAGATTTATCTTATGGCACAAATTAGATTAACCCCTGATGAGCTTCGTACTCAGGCGCAAAGTTACACTGAGGGAGCAACTTCTGTACGCGATGTTTTGTCACGCTTGACAAATACACAAGCTGAGATTGATGCTAACTGGGATGGTAATGCTTTTGATAGCTTTGAACAACAATTTAATGAATTGTCACCAAAAGTAAGTCAATTTGCTGATTTGTTGGATGAAATTAACCAACAGTTGAACCAAGTGGCTAACACAATAGAAGAAACAGATGCACAAATTGCATCACAAATTGGTTTTAACTAAAAACCAGTAATAATAGTGGGGCAGGTTTCACCTGCTCTGCTATTTTTGGATTTAGAAGAGTTAGATTTAGAAGAGTTGGATTTAGAAGATTATGATAAAGTTTATAAAATATATTATTAGTATTGGTGCTGTTGTTTTATTATTGGTTGCAATAGCTTACTTAAATGTAGCTATTCAGGATAATAATAAGACAACATCTAAAACGTCATCTGCTTCATCAACACGCCTCAATGTAGCTATTGTTAATGAAGATAAAGCAGTCATTTCTGGGAATAAGACCTATAATCTTGGAAATAGCTATATTAAAAAATTAGAAAAAGATGATAGACAAAATTGGTCTGTTGTTACACGCGGTACGGCAGATAGTGGTGATTATCAATTAACTGTTATTATTCCAAATGATTTTTCATCAAAAATTCTTGATTTAGATAGTTTAAGTGCAGAAAAAGTCACGATTAACTATGAGGTGAAATCTGGTGGGAACCAACAAATTGAAACGGAAGCGGTTAAGGTTGGGAAAGATATTGTATCTGACTTAAAGAATCAATTGGTTGATTTGTATATGGCTAGTATTTTGAGTAACCTTTATACAGCACAACAAAATGTTCAAGTCCTATCAAACCAACAATCAGATAATATCTCTTCTTATCAAGATAACCTATTGGGTTCAGCAGTTAACTTTAAAGACAATTTGCCTGTTTTGGCAACAACAGCTGATGGTAGTTTGACAGCGAACAATAATTTGCTTCAATCTTTGTCAAGATTCTCGTTAAGTTACAATTTACTGGAAACATCACAACAAACTTTTAGTAATGATTTGAGAAGTCTAGTTGAGAAGCGCGCGAATGATAGAATTAGTTATGAAGATTTTGTCAGTTCTCTAATTTCTGTTGATGGAGAAACTTTATCTACTAATTTGAAAACAATGACAGGGATATTACAGGAAGAACAAGCTAAGCTAGAAAAGCTAACTTCTGAAGTTTCTACAGCAAATACTAACAATGGAACATCTAAAGATGTTCAAAATCAAGTTGATTCATTAACAAAACAAATAACTGATTTAGAAAGCCAACTATCAGAGCAAGATAGTATACTACAAGCTCAAAAAGACAATATCCAACAATTTGCTAAAGATGTAGTGTCTAAATATTATGGCTCAAATATAAGAGTGTCAGATTTCTTAAACCAGACAAAATCTAGTGATCCCAATAGTCATTATTTAGCAACTACACCTGAAGCTTATAAAAAAACACTTCAATCGTCAACACAGTCGGCTATTAATAAACTTCAAGTTATTGATGCAGGTGGAATTAGTAATCTAGCTGCTAATATGACATATTTAGATCCCAATGCGGCAAATAGTTTAAGTAACTTTGATACTAAATTAGCAAATGAATTTCAAGCTGTAGCTTCATTTACTCCATCAGGACTTTCTGATGAATTATCAGCTGCTAAAGCAAGGCTAGATAATGCTAAAAGAAGTTTTGAAAGTGGAGGAAACTCTCAAACAGGGCCGGTACCAGGTGCAAATACATCAGGAACAACAGTCGTTGCTAAAGTTACCTTGAATTTACCTAGTCGTGCAGGCTTTGTCTTGGACTCATGGTCTTATAATGGAGTTGATTATACTGGTAGAGGAACTCAAAATGTTGAAGTGACTTTATCTAGTTCCTCTTCTTCTGACAATGGATTCCAATTTACTTATCATTATGATACAGCTACTGGTGGGTCTGCACCTACGACGAGTGCAGATACTGATGTAATTACTGTAAATATAAATGGTGTAACTGCTACAACAGCAGATATTAGAGATTATCAAAATAAAGAGAGTGAATATCGTACTGCTGAATCTTCTTATGCAAGCAAGGTTCAAGAAGTTAAGGATGCTTATGCCAATGCTGAAACTTTACTTGAGCAGTATTATGCAACAGATTCTTTCTTGAATCAGTCTGTGGCTGACTTAGTCACTGATATGGTTGTTAAAGCTATTATGGCTAATTTAACAGATTATAGCGATAAATCGTCCTCTAATACAACATCACTTTACCAACAAGTTGAAGATTTGAAAAAGAAACGCGATGCAATAGCTAGTCAGTTGTCATCTCTTCAAGATACTAATACTGAATTATCTAATAGTTTAACTGCTCAAATTGCTTCTTTTCAAACTTTACAAGAGCAGATTACAAGTGTAAAAAGTAAAGAACCAAAAGTTTCTTCTGCTTTAAGTGATTCAGACTCAACATTAAGTACTTTAAGTTCTACTTTGTCTAGTTTACTATCTTCAACTTCTGAATTGAAGACTACCTCAGAATTTAATGCAGAAGAGGCTAATCAAGTAAATAGGCTATTATCATCATTTAACGGTGATGTGAAGACGACTCAATCAAATAGCAACAAGTTGGCAACTGATGCACAAAACTTGATGAATAATTTCAGTAAAGAACTAAAAGATAGTAATGATTTTGTGGGTTCCTTTACAAAAGTATTAGGGAATACCTACAACAATGGGGTGGCTAATGAAGGCTTATTGGATTTCTTATCAAACCCTGTAACAGAATCATCATCTTCTGTAAAGGCGACAACAGAAGCTTACCAACCGTTTACTTGGATTCTTCTTTTGGAAATTGTAACCTTATTCACTTCATATATTTTTGCAACTTATAACATTGTTCAAAAAGTAAAAGATAAGTTTAACATTAATAAACTTCAAGAAACTGATATTATCAATACAGGAGTTATTTCAATTTTAGCTATTGTTATTGGTGTTTCTTTAGGAATCATTGCAGCATCTAAATTAACTGTTGCACGTGAACTCGTACCATCTTGGATTTTAATTGTCACTCTCTTTAGTCTTATTCTAACTCAAAGTCAGTACCTACTTATAAAGAATTTTAAGGCTTTGGGTATGGGATTCAGTCTCTTTATGACAATCAGCTTTGTATATCTTTCAAATGCTATCGGAACAACAGCAACGTTGACAGGATTTCCTGCAAATATGAAAAAGATGAATGTGTTGTCTCTTTTGGAAAATACACTATCATCGTACTTTGATGGCAAATCAACTAGCCTGTTCTTACTATTTGGTTCTATCTTAGTTGTAATCTTATTGATTGGTGCAAATATCTTTGTTACTTTGGATTGGCGGAAATTTTTTAAAAATGTCTTAAAGACTGGAGTCTAGTATGAAAAAAATTCTAGTTCTTGCTATTGGGTTGTTATTTTGTTTTTCTCTGAAAGTCTCAGCGGATGATATTGTTAAGGATAATAATTTACAAATTGATAATAGTCGTCTAGAGGAAAATCAAGAAGTTGAGAACAACAGTCCTTTAAAATTAGCTGAAGCTCTTTTTTCGGTCAATGATCGGGTTCTTCTAGAAAAAAATAAAGAGAATGTTAAAAATGGTTTTGAGAAACAGCAAGAGCAGCTTTTTGTAAAAAAAACAGATGAGAAAATTACAACTCACCAATTGAATGCTCTATTTTCTTCATCAACAACAGGTCAGTATGTGACAAAAATTAATGCAAGTACAGACTCAGCAAATCAAACAAATGGTGTTGGAAACTTTTATCCTCTTTTATATGGAGGGTTAAGCGTCCTTCTCATTTGTGGGGCTTGCTTTGCTACCTATAAGGTAAATCAAGGAGAAGAGTAGTGGATAATCATATTAATGTCACTCTAATTTTTGAAGAAAAAAACATAGATATACGTATTCCTGTGAAAATTGAAATTCGTAAATTAATCCGAGAATTTGACAAAATTTTCAGAACGAAAACGCTTCGTCGCAAGTATCAATTACGTGTTGTTAACAAAGGACTTATACTGGACGAAGGAAAATATTTGGAAAATTATCCAGTTACCACGGGAGATGTGATTGTAGTAGAGGAGATAAACTAGTGAGTAATACACAGCTAACCTTTTTAGGACAAGACTTTATTTATGAAAAAAGCGAAGAAAATTGGGAATTACGTTTAAAACGTTCTGATGTAGCAACGCAAGATATGGATTATCTGCGTTTACTTGACCTGCATCATCCAATGTTTTTAAAACAAGAGATGTCTTTTGATGATGACATCATACAATTTACCTATCATTTGGAAGAAAAGGGTCTTGATTTAGCTGCTATAAAAAAACGCCCCTTATCAGAACGAATTCGTTTGGCACTTAATGTTCTTGATTTGGAACAATGCTTACAACTCCCAGTTACTTTTTTCTTACATCCTAATAATCTCTTTGTGACTAAGGATGAATGCGTGAAAATTGCTTATCGTGCAGTACCAAACATTATGACACCTAGTAGTATTGATAGTGAAGAGTTTTTACTACAAGCTAAATGTTTCATCATTACTATTTTTACGGAATACCAATTTTCAACTCTATATGAAGGGGCGTTAGATGTTGTTGAAGTACCGCGTTTTCTTGATGACATTCGTAAACTGACTAGTATTCAAGAAGTAAGAGAGAGTCTGACATCTTATTATCATGAAAAGTGCGAAGAAGAGTCTGCTAAACTAGTAATTGTGAAGAAGAATTCTTACAAACTTTATAAATATAGTTCTATTTGGTTGACAATATCTATAGTTCTGTTATTAGCTCCTTTGATATATCTGATTTTTATTCACAATCCTTTTAAAGAGAAAATGCTAGATGCAGATACATCATTTATAAAAGTGGATTACTCAGCTGTTATTAAAAAATTGAAAAATGTTGATGTTAATGAATTACCTTATACACAAAAGTATGAATTAGCTTATTCTTACATTAAAAATCTGAATTTTTCACATGATAAAGAAGAAGTTATTATGAATAATATTACTTTGAAAACAGAAGACCTTTATTTAGAATACTGGATTGAAATTGGTCGTGGAAAGGCAGATAAGGCTTTAGATATCGCAAAACGTTTGGATGATTCTGATTTAATTTTATACGCTATTGCTCAAGAAATTAAAAATGTACGTGATGACTCATCTTTATCAGGTAGCGATCGAGACAGCCAGTTAGATAAATTACAAAGCGAGTACGATAAATACTGGAAGGATCGAACAGATGCACTGGCAGAACTCTCTAGCACAGACAGTTCATCAGAAAATGAGACAGATTCAAGTAAAAACTCCAGTACTTCTACCACATCAAGTAGTAATTAAGGAAGAATAGAAATGAGCAAAAATTTAGCGATTTATAAACAGGGTTTACGCTATGAACTACTTCTGTCAGAAGATAAACCGCTGCTACTCTCTGATACAGATAAGGCAACATTTTATATTCAAGACTTATCAAATCCCATTCATGTAGGCCTAAATGAAGATAAGGTGACTTATCAACATGAAGATTCTTCTGGAGAAATTACTGATGGTCTGGAAATAGAGGGACTAACCTTTTATCATTTAGATAAAAACTATCGAATGTTTGACTTGTTAGATAGACAGGAGATTTTTGTTAGTAAAGAAGTCGGAAGTGATTTTTGTATAGAAAATGCTGATTTTGAGGCTATTATTCAGAAGACCAATGCTTATTGGCAACTCACTCTTTTATCTGGAACCCTTTATTTGAATAATGTTCGAATGGCTACAAATACAATTCAATTATCTTTTGGAGATGAATTGAGTAGCGCTGATGCACTCTTCAAATTTTTTGAAGATGAAATCTGGGTTAAGGGGACCTTATCTACCAGTCAAGGGATCGTTGAGAAATCAAAGTCTAATCATACTTTTTATGAGGAGTATCCTGATTATCATCGTTCGCCTCGGATTATTTATAGAAGTTCGGAAGATTCTATTGCTGTTAATGCACCGTCTAAAGAACCTAATAAACCGCAAGATGGTCTCTTACGGATGGTTGTACCACCTCTTGTTATGGTTTCAGTGACGATTCTTATCTCCATTATTCAACCAAGAGGGATTTATATATTAGTTACGATGGCAATGTCATTGGTGACTATTATCTTTTCTGTTACAACTTATTTTAAAAATAGAAAACAATATAAAATTGATCTTAAGAAACGAATTAGCTCTTATCACCGTTATTTATCCGATAAAGCAATTGAGTTAAACCATTTAGCACAAGAGCAGAAACAAGGGCAACTCTATCATTACCCCTCTATTGAGAAGCTAAAGCAGTTAGCGGTTACTTATGATCATCGTATTTACGAAAAAACACCTTTGCATTTTGATTTTCTCTATTATCGTCTTGGATTGGGAAAGGTTCCAACGACTTATACCCTCAAATATTCACAAGCAGAACGTAGCGGACAGACAGATCCTTTAGAAGCTGAAGGCTATGCTCTTTATAAAAATGAGCGTATGGTTGATAATATGCCGATAGTAGCAAATCTAGCACGAGGTCCAGTAGGGTATATTGGTCCCCGCTCTTTAGTGTTAGAACAACTCCAATTGATGGTGAATCAGTTGGCCTTTTTCCACTCTTATCATGATGTTCAATTCATTACCATTATGCCTGAAGAAGAGTTGGAACAATGGCAATGGATGCGTTGGTTACCCCATGCCACTTTACAAGATATGAATGTTCGTGGATTTGTTTATAATCAGCGAACTCGTGATCAGGTACTTAATAGCTTGACACAAATTCTTAAACTTCGTCGAAGTCAACAAGACTCTAAAGAAAGTGTAGAAAGTACACTCTTTAGTCCGCATTATGTAGTGATTGTGACAGATGAAAAACTTATTTTAGATCACATCATTATGGAGTTCTTCACCGAAGATCCTACGGATTTGGGTTGTTCTGTTATTTTTGTTGAAGATGTACTAAGTTCACTCTCTGAAAATATTCAAACTATTATTAATATCAAAGACCGTAACAAAGGTCAATTAGTCATGGAAGAAGGAGAGTTGAAAGAGATTGATTTTGCTTTGGATCATTTTCCAATTGGTTATGATAAGGAAATTATTTCTAGGCGCTTAGCTCCACTAAATCATCTTCAAAATCTAAAATCTTCCATACCAGATAGTATTACTTTTATGGAAATGTATCATGCAGAAAAGTTTGAAGATTTACAAATTCCAAAACGTTGGTCAGAACACGCACCATACAAATCATTAGCAGTTCCAATTGGTTTACGTGGACAAGATGATCTTGTTTTTCTTAATTTACATGAAAAAGCACATGGTCCACACGGTTTGATTGCTGGTACAACAGGTTCAGGGAAATCTGAATTAATACAGTCTTATATTCTTTCGTTGGCTGTTAATTTCCATCCTCACGATATTGCTTTTCTTTTGATTGACTATAAGGGTGGTGGAATGGCTAATCTATTTAAAGATTTACCACATCTGTTGGGAACTATTACTAACTTGGATGGTACCCAATCTATGCGAGCTTTGGCTTCTATCAATGCTGAGCTCAAACGTCGCCAACGCCTTTTTGGTGAAAATGATGTCAATCATATCAATCAATATCAGAAGAAATATAAATTAGGGGATGTCACAGAACCGATGCCCCATCTCTTTCTTATTTCTGATGAGTTTGCGGAACTCAAGCAAAATCAACCAGACTTTATGACAGAGCTAGTTTCAACGGCACGTATTGGGCGTTCGTTGGGGATTCATCTGATACTTGCCACCCAGAAGCCGACTGGGGTGGTCAATGATCAAATTTGGTCTAATTCTCGCTTTAAGATTGCGCTCAAAGTGGCAAATAAACAAGATTCTAACGAAATGTTGCATACTCCAGATGCAGCAGAAATTACTCAAACTGGTAGAGCTTACTTGCAAGTTGGGAATAATGAAGTTTATGAACTCTTTCAAAGTGCTTGGTCAGGCGCAGACTATCAACCTGATAAGGAAGAACAAGGTATTGAAGATAATACTATTTATGCTATCAATAGTTTGGGGCAGTACGACATTCTAAACGAAGACTTATCGGGACTTGAAGAAGCAGGTGATATCCGCCAAGTTCCAAGTGAACTAGATGCTATTGTAGCAAGTATCCAACAACTTGCAGAAAGTATGAAAATTGAGCAACTTCCGCAACCATGGTTACCACCGTTGAAGGAACGAATTTATTTAACAGATTTGCATGATGTTGATTCCGAAGTCTTATGGATGAAACCAAAACATGACCTTGAAGTTACAATTGGGATGGCAGATGTTCCGCAAGAGCAAAAACAAGAAATTGTTACGATTAACTTAAGCCAAGATGGACATGTTCTTTTGTATGGATCACCAGCGACAGGAAAAACGACTTTCTTACAGACAGTTGTTTTGGACTTGGCACAAACTCATTCACCAGAACAGTTGAGTATTTATCTCTTAGATTTTGGTACAAATGGTTTAGCTCCGTTAATGAATTTACCACAGGTAGCTGATTTGCTGTTACTAGATCAAACAGAAAAAGTTGCAAAACTGATTCGTCTTTTAGGTAAAGAGATTTCACATCGTAAAAAATTATTAGCAAATCATGGTGTTGGAACCATTGGCATGTATCGTAAAGTTAGTCAGGAGACAATTCCTGATATTGTGCTTATTCTAGATAATTTTGAATCTACTAAAGGAGAGCCAATTGAAGATGACTTATTTAAGCTGTTGCTTCAAGTGGCACGTGAAGGTTTAGCAATTGGGATTCATCTTATAATGACAGCCAGTCGTCAGGCAAACCTCAGAGCCACCTTATTTAGTAATTTCAAACACCAATTGAGTCTTAAGCAAAATGACCCTACTGAAGTTCGAAATGTGGTAGGACGCACGGAACTAGCAGATATTGAGGACATCAAGGGACGTGCCCTAATGAAACGAATATCCTCAATTGATAGCATTCAATTTGCACTTCCTGTAAAAGCTACCAACGATTTACAAGTGGTTGAAAGGCTACGTAAAAGAGTACTTTCTTTATCTAAACTTTGGCAAGGTAAGAGGCCTACTGCTATCCCAATGGTACCAGATGTTTTAACTTCTGAAGATTTTTACAGTCGTCCAAGTGTTAAGATGGCCATTGAGAACCGACAAGTACCACTAGGATTAGACTTTGAAACGGTTGAAGCAGTGAATTGGGAACATCGAAAGAGTAGTTTCCTTTACTTAGCGGATGATGAACGATTTATGATTCAATTTGCTGAGCAATTAGTTACTTTATCTCAATTAGAAGAGAGATATATTACTATTCTTGCACCAGCATATCACCAATTACCAGAAAATATTGGGTGTGAAATTATCTCAAATAAAGAAGACTTATCTGAAATGATTAGTGCTTTGGATCAAAAAATTAGAGAGCGTCTAAGCAGTAATAGTCGCCAATTTGTGGCTACCATTATTTTTTACGATATGGTAAGCTTGGTAGAAGAGTTAGATGGAACAGATTTAGACTATTTGGCTAATATTTTAGAAAAAGGACACCAAGTTGGTTATTGTAGTGTCGTGATATCAGATACAGGTATTACTAAAAAAATTGACGTGGCTTCAAAAGTTGTCAGAGCCTCCAAGGAAGGGCTGATTAGCATGCGTTTGACGGATCAAAACTTATTCAATGTTATGAATAAGCCTGTACGGGAAGGACAATTAGATTCACAATTACATTATTATATTTTAGATAACCAAGCTCATAAAGTGAAAGTTTTAATGAGAGACTAGAAAGAGGGGGATGTATATGAGTGATATAGAAAGAATTCAGAATACCATTAGTGCGATTGAAAGTAAAATATCTGCTGTAAAAGCAGAGTTAGATAAACTTGAAGCTGCAAAAAAAGAAGTAAAGGGTGTTGTCACATCAATTAAGTATAAGGTGAGTCCAAAGGAATATCACCTAGAAGGGCAAAAATATTCTGACTTAGAGAAAGCGGAAAAAGATATCTTGGATGATCTAAAAGGTGATATGAAATCCAAGAAGGATGTGGTTATTGAGCAGTTGGATATGAAGATTGCAAGTAAACAGAGTTATATTTATTCACTTAATAGTCATGTAAGAGTTCTCTCTTCAGAGTTAACAAACTCAGTTTAAAAAGAAAGGCGATAAAATATGGCAAAAATAACAATAGAAAATCTTGAAGGATTGTCCAGTTATGCAACATCTATCACTAATTTTACAAGAGAGTATCGTAATGAAGTGGAGACATTCAAGCGTACTTTCACTGATAAAGTTGAAGGAGATCAAGCAGAAGCTATCAAGGCTTTCTTTGCTAAGTTAAATGACCTTCAAACGAAGGTGTTTGATAATTTCCCGGAAGAACTAGATTCTTATGCAAGTTTGCTCAATACCTATCATGATAATATTTCCGATATTGGTTTTTCTACCAAAGCTTATAGCGACGATAATGATGCTAGCAAAGTATCGGATTTACTAAAAAAGGATCAATTAACAGCAGTTACAGATATTACAGGAAAGTTAAAGACTGCTTTTCAAATAGCAGCCGATGCAATGGGAACTGATGCGGAAAGTGTTGATTCCATTGAAACTGATGCGGCTAGTTCGTTGCAGGCAGCAGCTACCAATCGGACAGACACAGATTCTAAGATGCAGAGTGCTTTTACCAATTTTAAGACGGGATTAGATAGCCATACGGATAAACTTGAGAAACTTAAAGGAATCCTTGAAAATGCGAAGGCTATCACAAGCATTCCTTTAAATACTATTTTCAATGCCATTAGTAAGGGAATACTAAGTGCTGATAAGATGTACTATATAGGAGGAGTGCATACTAAAGAAGATGTAACGGTTCTGAAAGCTATATTAAGTCAGAAGGAAGAAGATGTTAAAAAAATAGGGGAATTACCTCCAGATAAGATTAGTGATACAACTTATGTAGCGTTAGCGGACGAAACATCAGAGTGGATAAGACCTAATAATACTTCTGGTGAAAAATTAATTTCAGCTTTGTTGGATGGGTTAGGAAAAAGAAGTTATGATGAAAATAAAACTTTTTATTATAAAATGATTGAGGCTACTAATGGACTTGCTATTTTAAACACAAAGTTTATTGTGGGTACCATTGATAATGAATATTTTGATGGCAATAAAGATATACTAAATCCATATATTGATAAGGAAAGTCGTCTAAATGATGTAACGGCCTTAATGAGTGGATTAGATATTTTAAAATATGGTCAACAAAAAACCAAAACACGTCTATCCTATGCAAATATGAGTCCTGATTTTGCTATAGGTGGCGAGTATAAAATCCTTCCTCAAAACCCTGCAAATAATGGGAATAACACATTTTATCTAAATTATACCACCAAATTTTCTCGTGATACTGATGGTAAGATGATACTTGAATTTAATTTACATTATGATAATCATGTTGATACATCTATCCATTCTATTTCAGTTTCAGATGATAAATTAGAATACAATGTTGATAGTAGTACTGTAAGAATAGATAGAATAACTCAGGAGCAAGAAAATGTTGTTCAAGATGCCATTACGGAAGCAGCAGTTGATATACTTGGGACAGCGGCATCTATAGCAGCTCCTCCAGTAGCTAAACCAATTGTTTCGCTCTATGCAGATATTTTGAAGTCCAAGATTAATTCTACTAGTGTTGCATATGCAAAACAGTTTAAGGCTGTGAAATCAATTGGTGAAAAAGCAAATATAAGAAAGAGTCTCTTGGCAAGTATAGAAGCTGTGGCAGAATTGACAGATCTAACATCAAAGACTTCTAAAGAATGGAATAAACTAGAGTTAGAAAAACAGGAGGAAATAGCAAGTATAAAAGCAAGCTATTTAAATAGTGGAGGTGCTGTTTATAAAAATAATAGTTATGGAGGTTCTGCTAAATTATCAAGTAATTATAATTACAAAGCAGCATTGAGAAAAATAGAATTAGATAATATCGGATTGATGGGATATATTAAATCTAATTATATTGGCAATGATTATTCTGTAACAAGTTTTGTAAATCGTGTAAATGACAATTCAAAAATTAGTGAACCAATGAAAAGTTATATTTTAGGAGAAAATAAATATGATTTACGTTTTGAATCATTTACTTTTGAGCAGTTAAAAGAATTCAAAGAGGGAATAAATTCTATTAATGTTCCAGGTACAGAAGAAAGAGAAAATAGTAATTTCAATGAGTACTTGTCATCGAAGTATAATAGCATACCAGATTTAAAAAATGAAGTTAAAGATTTGGAAAAGCAAAAAGAAGAGTGGAGTAGGCAAGCAGAATTGAGAAGAGAAAATGAAAAAACGATTCAAATATTTAAAGAAATAGATAATCCATTACCATAATTATTTTTGTAACAGTTGGTCTTATATAATTTAATGGTATATGTCATAAAAAAATTCCAATAAAATAAGATAAATAACAAGGAGTGAATGATTTATGGGGCAGAAGAAGGTCAATACAGAGAAGATAAAGTCAATTGATGCTAAATATAATGATATGAGTGCAAATATATCAAAAGACTCAGATATTGTTAATGACAATTCGAAAGAACCACTAGAAAAAAGTGGAGAAGCCATTAAGAGTGTTAGTAAAAATATTTCTGAAACGGTTGAGGCTTTAAATAAATATCTTAACGGAGTTGCTGAGGAATTTGAAAAATCAGACTTAGCAATGGCTAATGGCATTGAGGAAGGGAATCTTGCAATTTTTCAAAATCAATATGTTAGAGGAAGCCATCGAGTCAGTAAAGTGGATAATAAAGCTTATAAAAAGTTACCAAATTAATTATAGTAAAGACAATTCTTTTACTATTTATTTGACAGTTGGGAATAATATCAAAATTTGAGAGAACAGACTTTGTTTTCTCTTTTTTAGTGAAGTTATGAAGTAGTTTAAAAAGAATCTATTTTAAAGATATAAGACTTGTAACCCTCTTTTATTTGTGTTAATCTCTTTGAATAAGAGGAAGATAATTCAGTTGTTATATGAAGAGTGGAAAAGTTGACCTACAGCTTATCTTTACTATCATGATGTGCAAACGCATATCCAAGTTACAAAATAGGAGAATTTTATGAAAGAAAAGAAACAAATTTCAGTAGAAGAATATCGCCAACTACGAAAAGAAGTCGGAAATTGGCAACTAGCCATTATTTTATTTGGTCTATTTATCTTTATTTTAGGTGCTTTATTGATTGCTCAAGGAAGTAGATATTTTATACTAATGTATTCTTCAATCGCTGTTATGTTTGGTATGGCAGGCATAGGATTCTTTCCGCTTTCGAGAATTGTTCAGTCTTGTGATAGAGAAAACCCTGACTTGCGAAAACTAAAATTAAATGACGTTAAAGTTCCTAAGCATTATCGCAACAAGCGTTTATTGATTTTAGGGTGTGGTTTACTTATCGTTCTATTTACTTTTTGTAGCCAATTTGACTTTGAGCGAGGATTAAATAAGCCTGATAAGGTACAAACTCCACATTTAATTGAAAATTCAACAAGTAAACTAATTGAAGACACCAAGGATGTATTGGAGGGAAGTTCTAATGAGTGATGCCAGTTTAAAAGCGAGTATCAATGCAAATAAAGCAAAACGTGATAAATATAAGCGTGTCTGTAATAGATATCTTATTAGCTGACTGAATTCATAAATAATTGTTTATTTTTAAGTTCTATGATAAATCAGACGGGAAAAAATGGTTTCCTATAATAAAGAACTTAAGATACTAAAAAAATACGGTTATCGTATAGAAAAAGATGGACAATTTTGGAGGGCAACTAAATGACAGAACACTATTTACCCGTTAGAGAAAGTTTAGGTTATAAAAATGTTAGGAAAGCATTAAAAACAGTTTTTTCTATTGATTTAGACGACTTTCCTATTGGTGAAGGCGGCTATGAAAATTTTAGATTTGATCTCACTTACAACAAAATTCCCGTAATGATTATAGTAGCTGCAACTGGAAAACACCAACAATTTGAAATTGGGGAAGGAGGGACTGTGACGATTTCACTTCCTGACCCTGATTATCCAACATCTTCCTTTTTAGAAACACAATTTTTAGATTGTGTCATTAAGGATCCGACAATTGAAGAGCGTGTCAGACACATTTCCGGCAGAAAAGAAGAAGAGATAGAATTTGCGTTTAAAGTATTAAAAGATTATCTTGATTCTGATGAAGCAAAACTTTTACTAAAAAACGTAGATGTTATTTTGGATACAGCTTCTATAGATGCTATAGGCGTCGTTGAAGATCGTTTAGAACTATTACTAGTTGATCCTAATCTCTGGGTTACCTATACTGAAAACAACCATCTTCTCAAACTTCAAGAAAAAATTAATCATTACATTCACTATCTTGAAACTAAGCAATATGTTGAAAGGTACGGTGATCAGTTTAAAAAGAAGGTCATCCGTATTACTTTCCAATATTCTCCTTCAAATGAAGGACTTGCTTTTTTAGCTCAGGTTCAAAAGGTTTTGGAGCCAACTGATATGAGCTTGACAGTTGTTTTGCCAGATTGAGAAAAAGACGTTTTTGCGTCTTTTTCTGTTATGATTCAATACTAAAATTTGAGAGAACAGACTTTGTCTTCTCTTTTTTAGTGAAGTTATGAAGTAGTTTAAAAAGAATATATTTTAAAGATATAAGACTTGTAACCCTCTTTTATTTGTGTTAATCTATTTGAATAAGAGGAAGAAAAGGTGCAAACAGTTCAGTTGATTCGTATAAGCATTCGTTATCTGTTCATCATCTCTCAGAGAGCGATAGATTTGAAAGAGGTCAGATAAAATGGGGATAAAAATGTTATGAAAGATATACACGAAAAAGACAATGGAAAGGCATTAGGTTTTGGGTGATAAATAATGAGTAAAAAATCAATATTTAATGCAAGTTTTGAGGAGAGTTTAAACCTGGAAGATGATACGGCCTCGCGGGGATTTATAGAGAGAAATCTAGAAGAGCTTCGAGAGAAGGAAAAGTATAGAGGGACTCTAAAATCATATATTTGGCTTATCATTTTGACTATTTTATTTGTATTTGGTCTGAATTGGGCTATCTATAAAATGAGTGGCTATTTTACTGGTTATCTTAAAGAAAAAATGTTACAACCAGTAATTTTCAATTTTTTACCTAGCTGGCTATTCTGGTTATTAGTAATTATTTGGTTGTTACTTGTTTTACTCGGTAAAAGGTTTTACCAACAATTTATATTGGTTTATAGAGGTCAATTTCACATATTCGTTACTTACATTTTCTTGTTACTGATTGAATTAAATTTATTTTTTTTAACATGTTTCGTGGGTATGTTTGGCTTGCTAGTTACATTTTCTTTGCTATTGGTTAATGTTTATCTTATTTACCTCATTTTTAGAAATAGATATAAGAATCTTCGATACATTATGTATAGTGAGACTAGAAAAACAGAACAGAAAATGAATGTTCTCATTAGTAAGATAGTAAATAATTTTCTGGTTATTTTGGGACTATTGTCATTATTCTGGCTAGGTTTCAAAACGTTTGTAAATGTCGAAGTTGACTACTCACTAAAGGTTTTAGGAATAATAGCTACGTGGTTTGTTTCAAATATTCTATTTATAATTTTTGAAAGTTATATTATTTTTCCTTTTATGTTACGTGGATTTTACCGTCTAAAATATCCTGAGGAATATCGTGCATGGGAGGGAAAATCTCTAGAAGAATGGTATGGAGTAAAATATTTAAAAAAACACAAGGAGCTAACAGAAAATAGATAATCAAAGGAAGTATGTTTATTTGAGATAGGAGAGGGGAAAATACAGACAGTTCAGCAATCGTTCGTTACCTGTTTATTGTTTCTCAGAGAGCGAAGAAATTTTAGAGTGGTAGAGAATAGAAATTGCATTGCTGTAGTCGGACGGAAGAATGATTTCCTATAATAAAGAGATTAATATGCTTTAAGAATACGGTTATCGTATAGTAAAAGATGGACAATTTTGGAGGGCAACTAAATGACAGAACACTATTTACCCGTTAGAGAAAGTTTGGGTTATAAAAATGTCAGAAAAGCATTAAAAACAGTTTTTTCTATTGATTTAGATAAGCTTCCTATTCGTGAAGGCGAGTATGAAAATTTTGCTTTTGATTTAACCTATAATTCTATTCCAGCAATAGTTGTAGTAGCTGCAACTGGGAAATACCAACAATTTGAATTTGGTGAAGGTGGAACTGTGACGATTTCACTTCCTGACCCTGATTATCCAACGTCATCCTTCTTGCAAACACAATTTTTAAGTCGCGCAATTAAAGATCCAACAATTAAAGAGCGTGTCAGAGATGTTTTCGGTGCCAGAGAAGAAGACGTAGAATTTGAATTTAAAGTATTAAAAGATTATCTTGAGTCTGATGAAGCCAAACTTTTACTAAAAAACGTAGATGTTATTTTGGATACAGCTTCTATAGATGCTATAGGCGTCGTTGAAGATCGTTTAGAACTATTACTAGTTGATCCTAATCTCTGGGTTACCTATACTGAAAACAACCATCTTCTCAAACTTCAAGAAAAAATTAATCATTACATTCACTATCTTGAAACTAAGCAATATGTTGAAAGGTACGGTGATCAGTTTAAAAAGAAGGTCATCCGTATTACTTTCCAATATTCTCCTTCAAATGAAGGACTTGCTTTTTTAGCTCAGGTTCAAAAGGTTTTGGAGCCAACTGATATGAGCTTGACAGTTGTTTTGCCAGATTGAGAAAAAGACGTTTTTGCGTCTTTTTCTGTTATGATTCAATACTAAAATTTGAGAGAACAGACTTTGTTTTCTCTTTTTTAGTGAACTGACAAAATGGTTTCGAAAGATGTCTATTTTAAAAATATAAAACTTGTCAGCCTCTTTTATTTGTGTTAATCTATTTGGGTAGGAGGAAGAAAAGATGCAAACAGTTCAGTTAGTTCATATAAGCATTCGTTACATGGTTTTTACAGCTAATAACCATTATTATTTACTAGATAGAAGGCCAGTAAATATACTTGGCTACTTCTTTCCCTATATCAATTGGCTTTTTAAACAAAAAATTTACCCTATTTCAAAACAAGAGTTTGATCAATTGGTTTACCAAGAACAACATAAAAGTGGTTTTACTTTAAGTAGATCTGCAATAATTTGGTCAGGAGTAGGTGTTAGTTCCTTTGTTACTAGAAGTAAACTGGTTGAACGATTTACAACCAGTTTATCTACGAGTACTATTTCATTGATTTTGTGTTTTTTATTTATAGTAGCATTTTTTCTAGCAATTAAAATCCATGATAATAGTAAATCAAACATGAATTCACAAATCAATCTTGACTCTAAAGAATTTCATTACTATAAATTGCGATTGCAAAAGATAACCTTTGCCTCAGTAAAGTTCTTTTTTATATATATATTTTGGTTGTTTGGAGTATTCATTGGAATTTTTTTAAGTGTGGAAGGCAAGAGTGCGTTTTCTATGTTTTTAGCATTTGTTCTATTTTTAGTAACATTTATGGCGGGTGTTGTTGCTTACCAGCCAGATATACCCTATTCTTTTTATCCAGATTATGATGAAAATAGATGAGTAGAAAAATATCTATTTTAAAAATATAAAACTTGTCAGCCTCTTTTATTTGTGTTAATCTATTTGGGTAGGAGGAAGAAAAGATGCAAACAGTTCAGTTAGTTCATATAAGCATTCGTTACATGGTTTTTACAGCTAATAACCATTATTATTTACTAGATAGAAAGCCAGTAAATATACTTGGCTACTTCTTTCCTTATATTAATTGGCTTTTTAAGCAAAAAATTCACCTTATCTCTGAACCAGATTTTGCACATTTAATAGAAAAAAAACAGAAGAAAAGTGGGATAGGGTTAAATACTTCTTTGATAGGTGGAATAACGGTACTTTCTAGTTTTTTTATTAGAAAAAGCAAGCTTTTGGAACAACTTGCGACTAATTTATCCACAGGTACTATCTTATTGATTTTGTTTCTTTCATTTGTAGTAGCACTTTTCCTTGTGAGAGGCATCCATGGTATTAGTAAATCTAGTTTAAATTCAGCAATTAATCTTAACTCTAAAGAATTTCATTACTATAAATTGCGACCACCAAAAATAGATTCTGCAACAGTAAAATTAATTTTTATGTACAGTGGTCTATGGCTTATCACGATAGTTACTATTTTTTCAAGTGTGCTAAGTAGAAGTATATTATTTTTTATTTTCTCATTCCTTATGTATTTTATAGTATTATTTTTAAGTGTCATTGGTTACCGACCTAATACTTCTTATTGCTTTTATCCGGAACAGGATAGCCCTAATCAACAAAAAAAAGCCTCAGAAGACTTATTTTAGTCTTACTGAGGTTTTTTTCGTCATTTTTTATTTTTTCAATTCTTGGCTATAGCTGATGATTTGGTCAACTGTATCGGACAGAAACTGAATAGTGTCGCGAAGTGGTTTATCGGTTGAAATATCAGCACCAATGATGAGAGCGGACTCAAGTGGTGTCTTACTGCCACCGGATTTCAAAAATTCAAGCCAGTCTTGAGCTCCTGTTTCAGACTGTTTCAAATGAAGGTAACCAGCAGTAGAAATGACCAGACCGGCAGAGTAGGTATAACTATAAAGCCCCATATAATAGTGACTTTGTCGCATCCAAGTTAGAGCAGCATCGTCATCAATTTCGACAGCATCTCCCCAAAATTGGCTTAAAATTTCTTTCATAATACTGTTTAGTTTAGTAGCTCCAAATGTTTCGCCCGCTTCTACGAGTTTATAAACTTGGCGCTGAAAAGCCGCTTCTAAAAGATGAGTGATGAAGTTGTGGAAATAAGTATCTGTCAAGCGGTGGGCGAGAGCAAAGCGTTTTTGACGAGGATTGTCAACTTGGTGTTCCAAATAATCGCTAAGTAGTAGTTCGTTAAAAGTGGACGGAGCTTCGACATAGTAAGTGGACATATGCGTGTTGAAATAGCTTTGATGATTATCTGAGAAAATAAACTGGCCAGAATGACCGATTTCATGAATCAAGGTATAGACATCACTCATGCGTCCTGTCCAACTCATAAGAATGTAAGGATGGACACGGTAAGGGTCTGTCGCATATCCTCCAGAGTCTTTTCCAGCATTGGCAGCAAAGTCTACCCAGCGTTCAGTTTGGTAATTTTTGATTTCTTGAGTGTATTCACTTCCAAGTGGCTCAACAGATTTCATAACTAAATCATAGGCGTCATCAATACTGATTTCAGGATTTAATTCACTATCTAAATCCAATTTCCAATCAGCAAAAGTCATTTTTTCCAAGCCATTGACTTGAGCGACATGTTTGAGGTATTTTTGAGCAACCGGTGCAAAATCTTTCATGATAAGATCGATTTGGCGATCAAACATACTGCGGTCAACTTCTTGTTCGGCTAGTAAATAATCAAAAACAGAATCATATCCACGCATGTCCGCAATCAATTTTTCAGATTTGACTTGAGCAAGATAAGCTGCTGCGGCAGCGTTTTGGTGTTGACGAAGACCTTTAGAAAATGAACGAAAAGATTTTTCACGGACTTCTGCATTTTCATGATTTTGATAAAAATTTTCATAGCTAATAAAGCTATTTTTGTAGGTTTGTCCTTCAACTTCAAAGTCGTCCATAGTGAAATCACCAGCCCGCATTTTCGAATAGATGTCAAGCGGACGTTGGAATACTTCTCCTAGATTTGTCAACGTTTTTTCGATTTCAGCACCTAGATAGTGGGATTTTTTGATTTTGATTTGTCGAATGGCACTTGTTAGCTGCGGAAGTTGAGCCAGTTGCTCTAAGACCTTATCGTCAGCACTGACGAGAGCATCATCAAAGAAGCTAAGAGCAACATTTGCTTTAACTTCAAAATCAGTTCCAGCTTGAGCGATTTGAGCAAAACTTTCATTTCCATAATCAGTGGATTGTGGCATATAACTGTAATTAAAGATATGACTGATTTGGATATAAATTTGTTCCAATTCTGTGAAGGCTCGTTCAAAGTCATCAAAAGTTTGTAATTTTCCTTTATAATTAAGAGAAAATTGATGAATATCTTCAGTTGCCTTTTCAATGGCACGTAAGAAATCTTCTTGGTCTTGGTAGAGGGCGGTCAAGTCCCATAATTCATTTTGAGGGAATTCAGAACGTTGTTTTTGTTCGAGCATGTGCTTTCTCCTTTTCTATTTGTATAATATTAGTACAAAGTGTCATTTAGATTAGTATAGCAAATTTTCCTAATAAATGTGCTATTTAGTTGTATTTTTCGTTGATTGATTACTGAAAGAAGACCTTTTCTCAATTTAATATTTTAAAATAGCTTTCAAGTCTTTTTCTTTTATTTAAAAATATGATAAAATAAGGTTTATACGTGCTTGATACAAAAATGAGGATTTAAGTCATTGTCAAGTCAATGTTTTAAAACTTGATTTTTGTAAGCAAGACGTATGAGAAACTATTATAAAAGTTGATGAAGAGTGGAAATTTGTCCCCTCTTTATTGAACGGTTATTTTTACAAATTTTATATTATACATTATGAAGGAGTTATGTATGACAAAACAAATATTTCGTACCATTTTTGCTGGTCGTGAGTTGATAGTAGAGACTGGTCAAGTAGCCAAGCAAGCAAATGGTAGTGTTGTGGTTCGTTATGGGGAAAGCACAGTTCTGACAGCGGCTGTCATGTCTAAAAAAATGGCAACAGGTGACTTTTTCCCTCTACAAGTGAACTATGAAGAAAAAATGTATGCTGCTGGAAAATTTCCAGGTGGTTTTAACAAACGTGAGGGGCGTCCTTCAAATGATGCCACTTTAACAGCGCGTTTGATTGACCGTCCGATTCGTCCGATGTTTGCTGAAGGTTTTCGCAATGAGATACAAGTTATCAATACAGTCCTATCTTATGATGAAAATGCTTCTGCTCCGATGACAGCTATGTTTGGTAGCTCGCTCGCTTTGTCCATTTCAGATATTCCTTTTAATGGTCCTATTGCAGGTGTTCAAGTGGGTTATGTAGGTGGTGAATTTATCATCAATCCTAGTCAAGAAGAAAAAGAAGTTTCTTTATTAGAACTTACTGTTGCAGGAACCAAAGAAGCCATTAACATGGTTGAGTCTGGTGCCAAAGAATTATCAGAAGAGTTGATGTTAGAAGCTCTTTTAAAAGGTCATGAAGCAGTAAAAGAACTCATTGCTTTTCAGGAAGAAATAGTTGCTGCCATTGGTAAGGAAAAAGCAGAGGTCGAACTGCTTCATGTGGATGAAGAACTACAAGCTGAAATTATAACACTTTACAATAGCGACCTCCAAAAAGCTGTACAGACAGAAGAAAAATTAGCACGAGAGGCGGCTACTCAAGAAGTCAAAGAACGCGTTATCGCAGTTTATCAAGAAAAATATGAAAATCATGAAGATATTGATCGAATCATGAGAGATATTGCAGAAATTCTTGAGCAAATGGAGCATACAGAAGTTCGCCGTTTGATTACGGAGGACAAGGTTCGTCCCGATGGTCGAAAAGTAGATGAAATCCGTGCCTTAGACGCAGAAGTAGACTACCTTCCTCGCGTTCATGGTTCAGGTTTATTTACTCGTGGGCAAACACAAGCTTTATCTGTCTTAACTCTGGCTCCAATGGGAGAAACGCAAATTGTTGACGGACTGGACTTAGAGTACAAGAAACGTTTTTTGCATCACTATAATTTCCCACAATACTCTGTTGGGGAGACAGGACGTTATGGAGCGCCAGGTCGTCGTGAAATTGGGCATGGTGCTTTGGGTGAGCGCGCTCTTGAGCAAGTACTACCAAGTTTAGAAGAATTCCCTTATGCTATCCGCTTAGTAGCAGAAGTATTAGAATCAAATGGTTCGTCTTCTCAAGCTTCTATTTGTGCAGGGACTTTAGCTCTCATGGCAGGTGGTGTTCCAATCAAAGCTCCAGTAGCTGGGATTGCCATGGGATTGATATCAGATGGAAACAATTATACTGTTTTGACAGATATTCAAGGTTTGGAAGATCACTTTGGAGATATGGACTTTAAAGTGGCTGGTACTCGTGAAGGGATTACCGCTCTTCAAATGGATATCAAAATTGAGGGAATTACAGCTGAAATTTTGACAGAGGCTTTGGCACAAGCTAAAAAAGCTCGTTTAGAAATTCTTGATTTAATTGAACGAACTATTCCTCAAGTTCGTCCAGAACTCGCTCCAACAGCACCGAAAATTGATACAATTAAGATTAATGTAGATAAAATTAAGGTCGTAATTGGTAAGGGTGGCGAAACAATAGACAAGATTATTGCTGAAACAGGCGTAAAAATTGATATTGATGAAGAAGGAAATGTGTCTATTTACTCTAGTGACCAAGAAGCCATTAATCGTGCCAAAGAAATTATTGCTAACCTAGTGCGTGAGGCAAAAGTTGGTGAAGTTTATAAAGCTAAAGTCGTTCGAATTGAAAAATTTGGTGCCTTTGTGAATTTATTTGATAAAACAGATGCTCTGGTCCATATTTCAGAAATGGCGTGGACTCGTACAAATAAAGTTGAAGATCTTGTACAGATTGGTGACTCGGTTGATGTAAAAGTTATCAAGATTGATGAAAAGGGTCGAGTAGATGCTTCTATGAAAGTGTTGTTACCGCGACCACCAAAACCTGAAAATGATGGAAAACATGCCGATAAAGAGCACCATCATCACCAAAAACACAAGGCACATCAAAAAACTTCAGCAGAATAACTAACAGCATAGACGAGATGTTGAGAAGGGATAAAAAGAGATAACCATTCTGAATTCACTGAACGACAGAAACGTCCTTGAAAAGCTAGAAGGAGTATACAATGGGCTGGTGGAAAGAAACGATTGATATTGTAAAAGAAAATGACCCTGCGGCTCGAACGTCACTTGAAGTCTTGTTGACCTATCCGGGAATAAAAGCCTTGGCGGCTCATCGATTTTCTCATTTTTTATGGAAACATGGCTTCAAACTTCTAGCCCGTATGAATAGCCAGTTTTGGCGCTTCTGGACTCAAATTGAAATTCATCCGGGAGCCAAGATTGCAAGTGGTGTTTTCATTGACCATGGTAGTGGCTTGGTTATTGGGGAAACAGCAGAAGTTGAAAAAGGCGTGATGCTTTATCACGGAGTGACTTTGGGAGGTACAGGTAAGGACAGTGGCAAGAGGCATCCCACTATTCGCAAAGGTGCATTGATTTCAGCTCATTCTCAGTTGATTGGGCCGATTGAAGTAGGTGAAAATGCCAAAGTTGGAGCAGGTGCAGTTGTTGTATCGGATGTTCCAAGTGATGTGACTGTTGTAGGAATCCCTGCAAAAATTGTTCGTGTCCATGGAGAAAAAGATGAACCTACAATCAAAAGTTTAGAGGAAATCCGAGAAGAAAGTTACTATTCGTCTAAACTGTAGCAAAATCTAACTGATGATTAAAAGAAATTTCAAAAAAAGCTAACCTTTAAATGATTTTTAAAGATCAGAAATAAAAATTAAACTAAGGGATTAACCAGTGTGTAGAAAGGAGAAAATACAAGTAGAGAATAGGTAAAGTCTTGTTTTGAAGAGATTCAACTTCCTAACTCTATTCTTGTATGTTGTATCTGATGATGATTAAAATTTATGATACCATGACTCGAAGTTTACGTGATTTCATTCCCATAAAAAAAGACAAGGTTAGTATGTATGTTTGTGGCCCTACCGTTTACAATTACATCCATGTAGGGAATGCTCGTTCTAGTGTTGCTTTTGATACGATTCGTCGCTATTTTGAATACAGAGGTTACGATGTCACCTACATTTCGAACTTTACAGATGTTGATGATAAGATTATCAATAGAGCCAAAGAAGAAGGTGTGACTCCAGAAGAAATTGCAGATAAGTATATTGCAGCTTTTTATGAAGATGTGTCTGCTTTAGGGGTAAAACCAGCAACAATTCATCCGCGCGTGATGGATTATATGGATAATATCATCCAGTTCGTGACGGTACTTGTAAACAAAGGATTTGCTTACGAATCAGAAGGGGATGTCTATTTTCGTGTAGAAAAATCTCCCAATTATGCTCGTTTGGCTAATAAAACATTGGCTGATTTGGAGCTGGGAGCTAGTGGTCGAACGGACGAAGAAACAGCCCGCAAAGAAAATCCTTTTGACTTTGCCCTTTGGAAAACAGCCAAAGACGGGGAAATCTCATGGGATAGTCCTTGGGGAGCAGGACGACCGGGTTGGCATATCGAATGTTCGGTAATGTCAACGGAAATTCTGGGGGACACCATTGATATTCATGGTGGTGGAGCAGACTTGGAGTTTCCACATCATACAAATGAAATTGCTCAATCCGAAGCTAAAACAGGAAAAACATTTGCCAATTACTGGATGCACAATGGATTTGTTAATGTCAACAATGTAAAAATGTCCAAATCCTTAGGAAATTTTATCACTGTCCACGATGCCCTAAAAACACTTGATGGTCAAGTTCTGCGTTTTTACTTTGCGACTCATCATTATCGCAAGCCAATCAATTTTACAGAAAAAGGGATTGAGGATGCCACTAGAAATCTCAAATATTTAAAAAATACCTATGAACAACCTTTTGTAGGAGAAGTAACTGATGAAGACTTACAAGGTTTTCTGGATAAGTTTACCAAAGCTATGGATGAAGATTTCAATGCTGCAAATGGTATTACCGAAGTATTTGAATTTGCAAAGTGGATAAATTCTGGACATTACACTGTAGAAGTAAAAGAAGCTTTTGCACGAATGTTAGCAGTATTTGGTGTGACTTTTCAGGAGGAAATCTTAGATAGTGCTATTGAACAATTAATTCAAGAGCGTCAGAAAGCTAGAGAGCAAAAAGACTTTGCTAAGGCAGATCAGATTCGAGATGAACTAGCTCACCAAGGAATCAAACTGCTTGATACGAAAGACGGAGTGAGGTGGACGCGTGATTGATGTGAATCTCATCAATGGCATTGCATTAGCTTTTGAAGGGGATGCTATTTATTCAACTTATATAAGAAAACATCTTATTTTTAAAGGATTAACAAGCCCTAATCAACTCCATAAAAAAGCAACTCAGTATGTATCTGCCAAGGCACAGGCAAACCTGATTTCGCAAATGTTATCAAATAACCTCTTAACAGAAAAAGAGGAAGAAATTTATAAACGAGGTCGTAATGCCAACAGTCATACCAAGGCAAAAAATGCTGATATCGTGACCTATCGTATGTCAACAGGATTTGAAGCTATCATGGGGTATCTCCATATGACAAATCACATTGAACGTTTGGAAGAATTAATAGAATGGTGCATCCAATACGTAGATACATCAAACAGCACTAGATAATTTTTGTTTTAAAGATCAACAATGAAAAAACACGAACAAACCAACAGTTATGAAAGACGAGCTTGGTTGATACGTGTTTTTTTTGTATTATCCACACTTATAGATTGATTAATCCCACTTTTTCATTTTCTTTGTGTTATACTGGGAATATGGAAAAAGACGATATTGTATACGGAACTCACGCTGTGATAGAAGCTCTTAAAGCGAACACAGGAAATAAATTGTACATTCAAGATGATTTACGCGGAAAAAATCTCGAAAAGATAAAAGACTTAGCTACTGAAAAGAAAGTATCTATTTCGTGGATGAGCAAGAAAAATTTACAAGAATTGACTAATGGTGCAGTTCATCAAGGTTTTGTACTGAGAGTGTCAGCATTTGCCTACACAGAACTAGAGGATATGTTAGAACAAGCAGAAAAAGAAGAAAATCCGCTTATTCTCATTTTAGATGGCTTGACTGATCCGCATAATTTTGGTTCTATTCTACGAACAGCTGATGCGACCAATGTTTCTGGGGTTATTATTCCCAAACATCGTTCAGTAGGCGTCACACCTGTTGTTGCTAAAACTTCTACTGGAGCAGTGGAGCATGTCCCTATTGCGCGTGTGACGAACCTTAGTCAAACTTTGGATAAGTTGAAAGCTCAAAATTTTTGGATTTTTGGCAGTGATATGAATGGAACGCCTTCTACTAAATGGAATACGAGTGGGAAACTAGCTTTGATCATTGGCAATGAAGGCAAGGGAATATCTACGAATATCAAAAAACAAGTGGATGAGATGATTACAATTCCGATGAAAGGGCATGTTCAGAGTTTGAATGCTAGTGTCGCAGGAGCCATCTTGATGTATGAAGTTTTTAGGAATCGCCTATGAAACGTAAGATTTTATTGGTTGATGGTTACAATATGATAGCTTTTTGGAGAGAAACTCATGCTCTATTTAATAAGGGAGAATTAGATGCTGCTCGTAATATTCTTCTTGATAAATTAAGCAATTATGCTAGTTTCGAGGGATTAGAAATTATTTGCGTATTTGATGCTCAGTATATGCCGGGTGTCCGTCAAGTCTACGATGAGTTTAAGGTGACAGTTGTTTTCACTGAGGAAGAAGAGACCGCAGATGATTACATTGAGCGTCTTACAGCAGAGTTGAATACTTCAAAGAATCAAGTGTCAGTGGCTACTAGTGATTTGAATGAGCAATGGACTGTTTTTGCTCAAGGGGCATTAAGAGTTTCAGCGAGAGAGTTGGAAAAGCGGGTGTCCGATACCAAAACAGATTTGAATCACATGAAGAAACAAATTGATTTGAAAACTCCTCCCATTCGTCCAATGGATAATCAGTCTTTGAAAAAATTGTTGGAAAAAAAGGAAGATATTTAAGTTGTTATTACTAGCAACTAAGTTTCTAGCAGTACTTTTCCTATGATTTTGTGATCGATTATCTTCTGTAATTACCTTTCTTAAAAAAGACGCTTACAATTACAACAAATATATTGACTTTTACCCTAACAATTTGGTATGATAGTAGGCGGTATTGTTTACCCCATTTGTAAGGCCCCGGAACCTTCCAAATAACTCGCGGACCGGAACATCCGCCCTGTAAACAAAAACGATATTCATAATAGGAGAAATCATGAACAAAACAACATACATGGCTAAGCCAGGTGAAGTTGAACGCAAGTGGTATATTGTAGATGCTACTGATGTGCCATTAGGTCGTCTTTCAGCAGTCGTTGCCAGTGTACTTCGTGGAAAAAACAAACCAACATTCACACCTCATACAGATACAGGTGACTTTGTTATCGTTATCAATGCTGAAAAAGTGAAATTAACTGGTAAAAAAGCTACTGATAAGATTTACTATACACACTCAATGTATCCAGGTGGACTAAAATCTATCTCTGCTGGTGAACTTCGTTCTAAAAATGCAGTTCGTTTGATTGAAAAATCAGTTAAAGGGATGCTTCCTCACAATACTCTTGGTCGCGCACAAGGTATGAAACTAAAAGTATTTGTAGGAGCTGAGCATACTCACGCTGCACAACAACCAGAAGTTCTGGATATTTCAGGACTGATTTAAGGAAAGGAACAATATAAGTATGTCACAAGCACAATATGCAGGTACTGGACGTCGTAAAAACGCTGTTGCACGCGTTCGCCTTGTTCCAGGAACTGGTAAAATCACTGTCAATAAAAAAGACGTTGAAGAATACATTCCTCACGCAGACCTTCGTCTAGTTATCAACCAACCATTTGCAGTTACTTCAACTGTTGGTTCTTACGATGTTTTTGTAAACGTTGTAGGTGGAGGATACGCAGGTCAATCAGGAGCTATCCGTCATGGTATCGCACGCGCACTTCTTCAAGTAGACCCAGATTTTCGTGATTCATTGAAACGCGCAGGTCTTCTTACCCGTGATGCCCGTATGGTTGAACGTAAGAAACCAGGTCTTAAGAAAGCTCGTAAAGCTTCACAATTCTCAAAACGTTAATATACCGTTATATCAACGTTTTACTACACTTCATGGTTCACACCATGGGGTGTTTTTTTGATGTTTTTTAGCAAAATTCACACCACTTTTCACACCAAATTCATACCATTACTTCTTTAGATTACGATAGGCAATTTCGCCAACAGCCATTGGAATAACATTTGAAGTATTGACGTAAGTCTTTGTTGTGATAGTGTCACTATGAGTTAAGGCTTCTGAAATAGTGGTAAGTGATGTACCAGATAATTTGCTAGTGTCGCTCAGGTATATTGTAACTTGTGTGGTGATACAAGTGTGATGACATAAAAAGAACCGTGTTGTTGGTTATTCAGAATGTGATATTGGTACTTGCCTATTTCACTAAAGAAACTGTATCGAGTTTTTTTGCAGTAAGCAGATTCGATAAACTGAACTTTTCTACCAAGTGTTTAACTCGTGAGTAGTAGTGTGCAAATGGTTTACGTTTATAATACGACTGTAAAAGTCAAGTTCAACAGACAAAAAGCCAGTTTTCTTGTAGTTGCTAAGTATATCATCAACGTCTTTTAGAACCTTTCCGTAAAGTTTATCTTGTAGTTTTTCAAGTTATTAAATATACTGTAGATAAATTCATAGTTGTTGTAGAATTGTTGTGTGATAGCTAACCAAAAATAAAAAAACTACTAAATACAAAAAAGGATTAATATCTTAGAGTAAGGCTATCTACAGATAGACAACGGCAAAGAAAAGTTGTTTGGTTAGATGGAAAAGTATGAGCTTCTATGATAGTAATATTTGGAAAGATACATTACGTTATTTACCTAGTTAATCTTATCATACACTTAGGATCCTTTTAATACTTTTAGAGAGACCAGTTTACTTTACTATATGGGGAAGTGCTAAAGTCCCAAATGAATATGCCTAACAAAAATGTATATTTTTTATCCTAATTTCAACTATGAACAGACTTGACTTTATTTATCAAATAGATTAGAATGAGAGCGTAGAATTTAGTGTGGTTTGATAGTCGGTATTTTGGTTGTCAAACACATTTTTTATTTAATTATCAACAATTTCAGTTGGTGTAGGTTATTATTTTTGATTTTAATGCCACCATAGACGATATTTGTCAAGAGATTTTTCCAAAGAAAGTAAATATTTTTAAAGAGAAGATTAATTTAAAGAATACTAATTTTAAACATGTTGCAAAGTTGTTTGAATTGAGTTAGAGTTCTTTGGTGAAACTATAAAATGTGAAAGGATAAACTTATGAAAATAACAGGATTTGAAATTAAATCATTACATGGTTTTTTTAATTATAACGTAAAATTAAATGAAGATATAACATTTCTTTATGGAGAGAATGGTAGTGGGAAAACAACAGTTTTAAGCATGTTAGATCATGTGGTTTCTGGAGAAATATATAAATTATTTAATTATAATTTTAAAAAAATAACAGTTTTCTTTAAGGAAAATGAAATGGAACATTCAAATAAAAATGATAAGGTAGAGATTCATTTAAAAGAATTGAATAATAAAAGACCGTTTACTAAAAAAATAAGTATAAATTTTAAAGATGAAGAGGAAATCATTGATTATGAAAGAGATTATTCAAATGAAGTTGATTATTTTGAAAATTCATTTGAATTTAGAAAGAGATTTTTTGATATCCATAAATTACCTAAAAAAATAAAAGATTCTTTTAATTATGTATTTCTTCCACTTAATAGGCTTAATTATCAAATAAAAGATTTAGATCGCAGGGATGTTAGGATACTTAGGAATAAATTTGTACATAATTCGGATTTTATCTTTAACAATAGTGAGAGTATGCTCCCTATAGAAAAATTAGTAGAAAAATCGGTGTCTAAGATTAACTATAAAATTAATAGTCTAAATGATAAAATCAGGCAAGATATTTTAAAATCAGCATTAGAAATGAGTAAAGCTAATGTTGACCTTGATGAATTTTTTAAGTATTTTGCAAAAGATGATTTAATTTCGGACTTAGAAGATACTAAAAAGAGATATATTAAACTTCTCGGAGAACTAAAAACAACACTAACACCAGATCAAGAAGGTGAGTATAATGAATACTTTGATGATTTAATTAATCAAGTTACAACAAATGAAATTTCCAATGATAATCCTCAATTGAGTAGTTTATCTGCTCAATTATACGGCACATATGTCGAACTAATCAGAATAAAAAAACTCATAAAGATTTATGAAGATATTGAAGAAAAAATTTTAGAATTAAAGACTCCTATTAATGATTTTTTGAAATTTACAAATAATTTTTTGAAAGATGGTAAAGATGAGAAGGAAATCAAAATTTCTCCTTTTGGTGAAGTATATTTTATAACTAACTATACTAAGGATCGGATTAAATTAAAAAACCTTTCATCGGGAGAAAAGCAGATTGTTACCCTAATTTCAAACTTAATTTTTAAAGTTGACAAATCTAAATTTACAATATTTATTGTTGATGAGCCAGAGTTATCATTACATCTAAGTTGGCAAAATAAAATAGTAGATACTATTCATGAGATTAATGGGAATATGCAACTTGTTTTTGCAACTCACTCTCCTGAAATTGTAGGAAGGTATACTTCTAAGTCAATTGAATTGGAAAAAGATTATAAACATGTTGAAAAGTCTAAAGAAAATATTCTTATTGAAGAGTCTAAAGAAAATATTAATGAAGAGAAAATCGAAGACTTCTTTGAAGCCTTATTTGGTGAAGAGAATGATTAGTTGTAGTGCAAGGAGAATTATATGAGTACTAAACTATCTTATAGTCAGGAAGCGTTAAGTAGTAGAAGCATATTTTATAATCAAAAAATTAATATTTTTATTGAAGATGAAGGTAAGGAATATTTATATGAAGAAATATTGAATAGACTTTTAAATGGTAAACTAAAAAATTTAAAAGTATTTGGTTTAGGAGGAAAACATAAAGTACTAGCTGAATATATTAGGCGTGGAGAATATGATAGAGATAATACTCCTAATCTATTTTTAGTTGATGGTGATTTTGATAGATATATAAATTATACTGAAGTAACTAGGGATAAATTTAATAAATCTATTGTCACTGAGGATACATTTGTCGTTGGTAAATTCATTAGGTCAAATTCTGTCATATATTTAAAAACATATAATATTGAAAATTACTACATAGATGAAAATGCTGTATTGAAGTATATTAAGGGGATAATTAGGAAACAAGATCATGAATTAAAGAAAATTCTTAACTTTGATGATTGGAGAAATCGAATAATAGATGAATCAAAAGATTTATTTATTATCTACTGTTTTATAGCAAAGTATCTTCATTTGAATGGTTCTATGATTAATGGTCAAAAATCTAAGTTATCAATTAAAACAGTTTCCAGACCCCACTTTACTTTTTTAGATCAAAAAACAGGTTTTAGAATATCTATAGATAGGTATGAGAACTTTAAAAATGAAATAAAAGAGTATTTAAATGAGGAGAATCCAAGCATAAATTTGGATGATGAATTATCTAAAATAAGTAACAAATATCAAGAAGTCAATGGTAATGATGATTATTATAATTTAATTTGTGGAAAATTTTTATTTAGCAGTCTTGAAAAATACATTGGAAATATTTGTAAGAAAAGTATTGACTTCAAGCAATTTCAATGGCAGATGGTATTAAGTTTCGATATAACTAAGTTATCTTATATAAAGGAACGTGTTGAGAGTTTACTTGTTAAGTAGGATATAGATTGAATTGTAAATTTCAAAACTTTATCAACAGTAGTGGACAGAGTTTAACATCTAATTTTAAATATCACTAAATATAAAATAGTCTGTGACTTGAAGCATTGATATAGGTTCAGATTTCTGTTGTTTTTTCATAATTACAATAAATCGGTTAATTTAACAAAAATCTGAGTTTCAAAACTTTTATTTATGGATTACCCAGTAGTCCTTATAGGAGTAGCCATCATATGTTCCTACTAAAAGATTATTTGATTTTTTGAATCCAAAATTAGATACGGCTAACAGTCTTTCAATAGCATAGTTAGGCACTTTGGTAATGATTTCTTCACAATCAAATAGTTCATAGGCTGGTGGAATTATAAGTTTTAAAATTGCTTCAATAATATCGCTTTTTTCGTATTCACTTTTTAGATCGAGCCTCAGCACACCCACACCATCAAACTTATCTTCTGCTATTCTTTTAAACAACTCAATAGTTCCGATTGCTTTAGACAAACTTTTATCTACAATCACCCAACGAACAAACCATTTTGTTTTATATGATTCCAACCAAAAATTAACAGCCTGTTCCATTTTGTCTCTTGTGGGATAGTAAAAATTATCTCCATGACAATTATCGCTGTTAAAAAAAGGTAATGAATTTTTGTCACTATATACTGCAAGCAACTGTTCTACATCACCTTTATCCACAAAACGAAGTAAAAATTTGTCACTTTCAAATTTTGGATAATATTCATATACATTTGACATAAATCAGTCCTCCTAATTGAGATTTTTTATCATAAAATTATTAAATATTATATCATTATTAAAGTATTTTTTCTATTTCTTATATGAAAGATCTTTCGTGAGTTAAGAAATTTGGTAACATTTTAAATTCTTAAAACGTTAATCAAAATACTATATCACTATTTTAAAGCACCTTGTTCATTTGGCGAAGTGCTTTTTACTTGAAATTTAGGTGGTAAAGTATAAAAAATGATTATCACTTTGGACAATGGACTGTATTCTTATAACAAGATACTGAAGTTAAAACATCTGTTGTTTGTACTATTAATTTTATAATAATTGACAAATCATCTGATGAATAATACAATAGTACTGAGAAGTACGAAATTTTAGATTTGATAGGATAGGTAATATATTGAATTTATAGAAAGGGATACAATGATTAAAAAACAGCTCACATTAGGCGAGCAAGCTGCAAATTCTTTGTTAGAATATTTTAAAGAAAATAATTTTAAAACTGGTGATCGTATTCCAAATGAATACAAACTTGCAGAAATTCTCAATATTGGTCGTAGTACATTGCGTGAAGCTGTAAAAATGCTTTCTTCTAAAGAAATGGTTGAGGTAAAGCAAGGATCGGGAACTTATATTAGAACTTTGGTTGATCCAAGTCAAGATCCATTAGGTTTCTCACAATATGATATGAGTGAGTCCATTAAATTGACAAAAGATTTATTTGAAGTTCGATTTTTAATTGAACCGAGAATGGCTAGTTTAGCTGCTAAAAATATTTCAGACGATGAAATTCTAATATTAAAACAATTGATGGTCGCTATTGAAGAAGATTTAAAACTGGACAAAGAACTCCACCGTGAACTGGATGTCCAATTTCATTCAGCTATTGCTGAAGCTAGCAGGAATCATGCGATGAAACAACTTGTTCCAATTGTTTTACAATCAATAACCTTGTACAACCAATACTTTACAGATCAAGAAAGCAAAGAACGAACGATTAAGGCACATCGTGAAATATTTGAGGCGATAGCTGCACATGATTCTGAACGAGCATACGATGCTATGGTTGCACACATGGCAATGAATCGATTGAGAATTAATCAATAATAGTTATTATGGTGAGGATATGTCAAAAATTTTAACAATAGGTGAACCTTTAGTACGGTTATCAACATCTAAAGATAAGCTTCTACGCAATTCTTCTAAATTAGATATAGCAATTGGAGGAGCAGAATACAATGTAGCTTGGAATCTGGGAAATTTAGGACACGATGTTGCTTTTGCAACAAGAATTCCTAATAATTCTTTAGGGAAAATGGTGATTTCTAATCTAAATTCAGTTCAAGTGGCAACGGATCAAATCATTCTGGATGAAGAAGGTCGGATAGGAGCATACTATCTAGAGTTAGGCAATGGGTTACGAAGTAGCAATGTTATTTATGATAGAAAACATACTGCCCTTTCAACTATTTCTGATTTTCCTTGGGAATTTGATACCCTATTTCAAGGGGTTAGTCATTTTCACATAACTGGAATAACACTTTCGATATCTGAATTTTGGAAACGGAATGGTCCGTTATTATTGAAAGAAGCAAAAAAAAGAAATATCTATGTTTCTTTTGATATGAATTATCGAGAATCAATGTGGAAAGTGGAAGAGGCGAAGAAAGTTTATCAAACTATTATGGAATATGTAGATGCATTATCTGCCAGTTATTTAGATGCAAAATATTTTTTTGATATAAAACTAGAGAATTCTGCTACTAAAATAGATTTTATAAAAGAAATGGGTGTAAAATTTCCAAACCTATCTTATATCTATGGAACAGATCGTAAAATTTTAACACCAAATTCTTATGAAATACAAGGATTTTTGTATAATGTAAAGTCAAGAAACGTATCACTTTCAAAAACTTATACAATAGATAGTATTATTGATAGAGTAGGATCGGGTGATAGTTTTGCGAGTGGTATATTGGATGGAATTCTAAATGGAGAGAATGACTCGTCAATGGTTGATTTTGCTATTGCGTCGTCTGTGCTAAAGCATAGCATATTAGGTGACATCAATCCTTTTAATAGAGAAGAAATATTGGAAATTACTAAAAATAAAACTAGTATAGTAAGGTAAACCAATAATTTTTTATATAATGAGTAGTATATAGATTAAAGCTTGTTAAATCAAAGGTTAGATTTAGCAAGTTTTTTTATATCTATTATTCCATTGATAATGGAAAGAAATAATTTTATTAAAAAGGTAAAATTTTTATATAAATATAACCATTAATGTATTGACATTTATAAAAGATAGAGTTAGAATTAATTCATCAGATGAATTTTATTATAAAACAGTATTTTATAATAAAAACAAAAAATTAATCAGACGATTTAAAAATTCAGGAGGTTTCTATGTTAACACAATTAAAGGAAAATTATATTTTTGCTGTTATTAGAGGTAGGGACGAAGAAGATGCTAAAAATATTGCTCGATATGCCATTAAAGGTGGTATAAAAAATATAGAAGTAACTTTTTCCACTCCAAATGCTGAAACTGTTATTTCAGATCTAAAATCAGAGTTTTCAGAAGATAGTACAGTAGTTATTGGAGCTGGAACTGTTATGGACTCTGATTTAGCACTTAAAGCTATTAAATCAGGTGCTGATTTTCTGGTCAGTCCTCATTATGATGCTGATATTCAAAAATTATCTAAATTGACAGAGGTTGAATACTTTCCAGGGTGCGGAACTGTGACAGAAATTGTTACAGCTATGAATGGAGGTGCTAAAATTATTAAAGTCTTCCCTGGTGGTGTTTTTGGACCATCTTTTATTAAAGATGTTCATGGACCAATACCTGATGTTAATTTAATGCCTTCTGGTGGAGTAACCCTTGATAATATTGCTGATTGGAAATTGAAAGGAGCTTGCGCCGTTGGTGTGGGGAGTGCTCTTAGTGCAGAAGTGAAAGAAAATGGTTACGATAGTGTTACTGATTTAGCACGTAAATTTGTAAGCGCTTTAAAATGAAAGGAGACTTATATGGAATTTAATTCTAGTAATTTTTTACTTTCTAGTCAGAATGCTAGAAAATATTATGATATTTTAAAAAAACAACCAATTTTTGACTATCATTGTCATCTAAGTCCACAAGAAATATATGAAGATAAAGTATTTGAAGATGTTGTCGATTTATGGTTGGGAGGGGATCACTATAAATGGCGTTTGATGCGTGCCAATGGAGTTCCAGAAGCTGAAATTACAGGAAATGCTTCAAAAAAAGATAAGTTTAAAGCGTGGGCTTTAACTCTCAGCCAAGCTTTTGGTAGTCCTTTGTACCATTGGAGTCACTTAGAAATGAAGCAAGTTTTTGGTATCAATGATTATATAACTCCTAAAAATTGGGAAGAGTTATACGACAAGATGAATGCTTATATCGTTGATCAGAAGTTAAGTCCCAGAAAATTAATCATCAGATCCAATGTGAAATTTATCGGTACAACAGATCATCCTTTAGATAATTTGGAGTGGCATCAAAAAATCAGAGACGATTCTAGCTTCGATACGGTTGTAGCTCCTACTTTTAGACCTGATGAAGCTTTTGTTGGTCATGCTCGTTTTAAACAATTCACTGAACGTTTATCCAGCTTAAGTTCTATCTCAATTGAAACTTTTGAAGATTTCATGGAGGCAATGGAAAAGAGAATTTCTTTCTTTGCTGAAAATGGTTGTCGTGCAAGTGACCATAGTTTTACGAGATTATTTTACGTAGCTAGTGATAGTCTTTCGCTAAATTCTATCTTTAAAAAAGCTATGGCTGGAGAAGAATTAAGCGAAACCGATATAAAAATTTGGCAGACAGCAGTTTTTGAAAAATTATGTGGTTTGTACAAAAAATATGATTTTGTAACGCAAGTACATTTTGGAGCATTGCGTAATAATAATGAAAAATATGCTCGTGAGTTGGGTCCAGACTCAGGTTTTGATTCAATGACCGATCAGTCAGACTTAGCAGTAGCTTTGAATGGTATCTTAAATCATCTTGTTTTGACAGATCAACTTCCTAAAATGATTTTCTACAACTTGAATCCATCTTACAATACGTTAGTGGCAAATACGGTAGCCAATTTCCAAGCTAATGAAAATATGATTCGTGGACAAGTTCAATTTGGAGCAGCATGGTGGTTTGGAGATACAGAAAGGGGAATGATCAATCAATTAAACACTCTTGCAGAACAGGGACTACTGGCAACTTTTGTAGGAATGCTCACAGATTCACGAAGTTATTTGTCTTATCAAAGACATGATTATTTCCGTCGTATTTTGGCAGCTTATCTTGCTAATTGGGTTGACAGTGGACGTGTACCAGATGACACAGAGCTACTGAAGAATTGGTTGGAAAATATTGCTTATCGGAATGCAAAAAATTTTTTTAAAAAATAGAATTGGAGTTTATATTTTATGAAAATGACATTTAGATGGTATGGAAAAGATGACCCAGTTACTTTAGAAAATATTAGGCAAATTCCTGGGATGAAAGGGATTGTGACTGCAATTTATGATGTACCTGTTGGCGAGGTTTGGCCAAGAGAACGAATAAAATCTCTAAAAGATACCATTGAATCATATGGATTAGAACTTTCAGTAATAGAAAGTGTTCCTGTCCATGAGGATATTAAGCTTGGAAAGCCAAGTCGTGATAAATTGATTGATAACTATATTCAGACGATTAGAAATCTTGCAGTTGAAGGTATTGATATTATTTGCTATAATTTTATGCCAGTTTTTGATTGGACTAGAACAAACTTGTCATATCCTTTGGCAGACGGTTCAAACTGTTTAATATTTGATGAAGAAATAGCCAAAAAAATGGATCCAGTAAACGGTGAATTATCGCTACCTGGTTGGGATTCTAGTTATACGAAAGCTGAGATGAAAGCCATTATTGATGAGTACTCCCATGTTGATGAAGAAAAACTTTGGGACAATCTTTCTTATTTTATCCATCGGGTTATTCCGGTAGCAGAGGAAGTTAAAGTGAAGATGGCTATTCATCCAGATGATCCTCCGTATAGTATTTTTGGCTTGCCACGAATCATTACAACGGAAAAGAATTTGCATCGCTTCCTAGATTTGTATGATAGTCCATTTAATGGAGTAACAGCATGTGTTGGTTCGTATGCTTCTTCTCCTGAAAATAATGCTGTACAAATGCTGAGGGCTATGTTAGATAGAGAACGTGTTAACTTTATGCATGCTAGAAATGTTCGATTGACAGGAAAAGGGAAATCTTTTGAAGAATCTGCTCATCCAAGCGAATATGGTTCAATTGATATGTATGAAGTCATTAAAGCTCTCCATGATTATAAGTGGGAAGGTCCGATTCGTCCAGATCATGGTCGCATGATTTGGGGTGAAGTAGGACGTCCAGGTTATGGCTTATATGATAGAGCTTTGGGGGCCACTTATTTATATGGGCTGTATGAAGCAATTTCTAAAGAAAATAAATAGAAAGAGACAAAGGAAGTTAAAATGAATGCATTTGATTTTAAAGATAAAGTTGTTGTAGTTACTGGTGCTGGTGGAGTTATCTGTGGTCAATTAGCGGTAGCATTTGCAAAACAAGGTGCTAAAGTAGCTCTTTTGGATCTTAATCAAGAAGCGGCACAAAAATTTGTAGATGAGATTGTTGGCAATGGTGGGATAGCAAAAGCTTATAAAGCCAATGTCCTTGATAAAGAATTATTGGAAGATGTAAGAAAATCAGTTAGTGAAGATTTAGGAACTGTAGATATTTTAATAAATGGTGCAGGTGGGAACAATCCTAGAGCTACGACTGATAATGAATTTCATCTTACAGATTTACCATCTGATACAAAGTCATTCTTTGAATTAGATGAATCAGGAATCGAATTTGTTTTCAATCTTAATTATCTGGGAACGTTATTGCCTACTCAAGTCTTTGCAAAGGATATGATTGGGAAAAAAGAAGCTAACATTATCAATATTTCAAGTATGAATGCTTTTACGCCGTTAACAAAAATTCCAGCCTATTCTGGAGCAAAAGCTGCAATCAGTAATTTCACACAATGGTTGGCGGTTTATTTCTCAAAAGTAGGTATTCGTTGTAATGCTATTGCTCCAGGATTCCTAGTCACAGATCAAAATAGAAATTTGCTTTTTGATAAAGACGGGAAACCAACTGCGCGTGCCAACAAGATTCTCACCAATACTCCGATGGAAAGATTTGGAGAAGCCAGTGAACTTGTGGGAGGTGTTTTCTTCCTCGCAGATGAAACTTTATCTAGTTTTGTGAATGGGGTGGTACTTCCCATTGATGGTGGTTTTGCTGCATATTCTGGTGTATAAAGGAGTTCTAAAATGTTATATCCACAATTAACTAAAACAAGAAATGTATTTTCATTAGACGGAGTGTGGAATTTTAAACTAGGCAATCATGAACCTAGTGTAAATTTGACAAGTGATTCAGTCATGGTAATACCATCTTCTTTTAATGATGTTATCGTAGATAATAAAGGTAGAGAATACGTAGGAGACTTTTGGTATGAAAAAAGAGTCCTTGTTCCTAGAGTATTAAATTCTGAAAATCTTTATTTACGATTTGGTTCTGTTACACATCGAGCTAAAGTTTATATCAATGGACAGTATATTGGTAGTCATGAAGGTGGTTTTACCCCTTTTGAATTAAAGATTCCAGAGGAATATTACCGTAATCAAGAGGATTTTAAAGTCAGTATCTGTGCCAACAATGAATTAAATTACTCAACATTGCCAGTAGGAAACTATACTGAAAAAATTTTGAAAGATGGCAGTATTGAGAAAAAAGTAAAAGAAAATTTTGATTTCTTCAATTATTCAGGAATACATCGTTCTGTTAAATTAGTGGTTTTGCCTAAAATCCGTATTGAAGATATTATTATTAATCCAGTCCTTACAGAAGATTTAACAGAGGCAGATGTAACCGTTGAAGTTGTCACTTCTCATGAAGTTGATGAAGTAAAAATTTCTATTTTAAATCAAGAACAAGAAGTTATTGGTTTTTTGAAAGATCATTCTATTCATCTAAAAAATGTTCGACTATGGGATGTTCTTGATTCCTATCTCTATACAGCTAGAGTAGAAATTTTGAAAGATGGACAAGTTCTTGATTTTTATGAAGAATTATTTGGTATTAGAGATGTTAAGGTTGAAAATGGAAAATTTTTCATTAACAATAAACCTTTTTATTTCAAAGGATTTGGTAAACATGAAGATACGTACATTAATGGGCGTGGTATCAATGAAGCGGCTAATTTAATGGATCTAAACTTACTGAAAAAAATTGGAGCCAATTCTTTTAGAACATCACATTATCCTTACTCCGAGGAGATGATGCGTTTAGCAGACAAACTTGGAATTGTTGTTATTGATGAGGTACCAGCTGTTGGATTGTATGATGGTTTTGCTTCTGCTATAGGAAGTGACTTTTCGGCTGTCGGTAATACATGGAGTAAAATGAAGACAAAAGAAAATCATCAAAATGTTATCAAAGAACTCGTAGCTAGAGATAAAAATCACGCCTGTGTTGTGATGTGGGTTGTAGCAAATGAACCTGCAAGTCATGAAGAGGGTGCTAGAGAGTATTTTCAACCATTGTATGATTTGTATAAGAATTTAGACCCTCAAAAAAGGCCTGTAACATTTGTTAGTATACTTGTTGCAACACCAGACAAAGATAAAATTACAGATATTTTCGATGTTATTTGTCTAAATAGATATTATGGTTGGTATCTAGACTACAATGATTTAGAAACGGCAGAAACTCATTTAGATGAAGAATTAAGGCAATGGCAAAAACTATATGCAGATAAACCAATTATTATAACAGAATATGGTGTTGATACGTTACCAGGACTGCATTCAAATTGGAATCAACCATATACAGAGGAATTTCAATGTGAATTTTATGAAATGTATCATAGAGTATTTGATAAAATTACCAATGTAGTTGGAGAACAAGTTTGGAATTTTGCAGATTTTGAAACAAATGCTGGATTGTATCGAGTGAAGGGAAATCATAAAGGACTGTTTGACAGAAAACGTGAGCCCAAGCAAATAGTTAAGCTGTTTAATGAAAGATGGAATACAATTCCACACTATGGTTATAAAAAATAGGATATAAAATTTAGTATCGTATTAAATAGGATAAGGCGCAAGCTTATTGAATTTTGGAGGCATTTAATGGAAAACTCATTAGTTAAAAATGGAGAAGTGACTTACAATAAAGCAAAATTATGGCAAATTATAATGTTCACTTTAAATAATACTTCAACCAACTTGTATTTTTTCGCTTTTTCTTTTGTTACTTATTTTTCAACTGGTGTACTAGGCTTAGCCGTACTAGTTGTTAGCCAATTGATGGGATATATCAGGGTATTTGATGGTTTAATTGATCCGGCTATTGGTGTCATTATAGATAAGACAGATACTAAATTTGGGAAATATAGACCTATCATTGTTTTAGGAAATGTTATAACTGCCCTATCATTTGTTTTCTTATTTAACATTCAACATTTTGGCGGCAGTGCAAAAATGCTGTTATTTGTAGTGGCTTTAATTATCCATAAAATAGGCTATTCTTTCCAACAAACTGTTACTAAAGCTGGTCAAGCTGCATTGACAAATGATCCTAAACAAAGACCAATTTTTAATATTTTTGATGGTATTTTTACCACCCTATTGTTTTCTGGTGGTCAAGTTATCATAGCACATGTCTTAGTACCAAAATTTGGGAACTTTACTGAACAATTCTTTGCATTCTTTATTACGTGGATTATCATTCTTTCAGCTATATTAGCCGTAGTTGCTATAATTGGTATCTGGCAGAAGGACAACAGTAACTATTTTGGTTTAGGTGAGGAAAAGACTAAAAAACAACCCTAAAAGATTATTGGAAAGTTATAAAGGGAAATACTCCATTAAAAGCATTATCACTTTCAGCAGCGTTGATTAAATTTATAACACAACTTTTCGCTGATCCAGTTGTAAATGTAATGCTATTTGGTGTGTTATTCGGTGATTATGCACTTTCAGGAACTGTTTCTTTCATTATGATTATTCCTGGTGTTTTGATTAACATTTTAGCATCAAGTATAGCTAGAAAAAAAGGACTTCGCTTTGCTTATATACTATCTATTCAAATTGGTTTAACAGCGATGTTTTGTATGACAGCTCTACTCTTTGCAGGAGCTAATCCAGGTGTTGTTAATTTTAAAAATTGGGGATTCTTTACAATTCTGTTTACAATCCTATATGCGATTGGACGTTATTTTTCTTCTGCACCCGCTTCTCTTGTTTTGACGATGGGAGCAGATATTACAGACTATGAAACTTCAATGTCTGGTAGATACCTATCAGGGATGATTGGAACGATATTCTCATTTACGGACTCCATTGCATCTTCATTTGCACCAATGGTTATCGGTTGGGTGCTGGCATTTATTGGTTTTAATAAAGCTTATCCTACTGCAGATACTCCTTTAACACCTCAGTTAAGATTTGTAACGATTCTATTATTCACAATTATACCTATTGTAGCCATTATATTCTCTCTATTCCTAATGAGATATTATAAATTAGACAGTAAAACAATGGTACAAATTCAAGAAAAAATTCATACAATGAAAGCTGCTGCTGATGTTGAGAGAGCTCAAGCTATTGCTAAAAATGTTCCTTTATCTGATATGGATTATGTAGACTTATCTCAATATCCTATAAAAGAAGAGGAAAAAGAAGAATAGGTAGAGAATTATGACAAATAAATGCGAGAATTATGTCTTTTGTATAGATTCAGATGGCTGTGCGATGGATACAATGACTTATAAGCATAAATTATTTTTCGGACCATTAGCGGCTGAAGTCTTTCATATTGAAGACAGAGAAAATTTTTTGAAAAATTGGAATCACCTGAATCTCTACTCAAAAAATAGAGGAATTAATAGATTTGTAGGTCTTTTCAGAGCTTTAGAGGCTTACGACTATCCCGAAATTACTATTCTAAAAGCATGGATTGAAACAACAACTTCATTATCAAACGAATCATTAGAAAATGAAATTAAAAAAAAATCAGCAGATATTTTACTCAATACCTTAAGATGGTCTGAACTCGTTAATGAAAACATAAGAAATTATAAAGGTGATGTAGCTTCTTTTTCAGGAGTTCAAAAAGCAATCAAAATATTATCACAACTAGGAAAAGTTTATGTTGTCAGTTCTGCCAATAAGGGTGCAGTTGATCACGAGTGGGAAAAAGAAGGTTTGGTTCCTTATATAAGCGAATTTTATTGCCAAGATAAGGGAAAGAAAGAAGATGTGCTTGCTTTATTAAAACAGTTTGACAATTCTTCGAAGTTAATAATGATGATTGGTGATTCACCAGGTGATTTAGAAGCAGCTAGAAAGAATGATGTGCTTTTCTATCCAATTTTGGCAGATAAGGAAGTCGAATCGTGGTCTAACTTAATAAGTAAAGAACTTCAATTCTTTTTAGATGGAACTTATGGTGAAGAAAGACAAGAGAATTTGATTAATCAATTTTGGGAAAATTTGAGCTAAGAAGATTTTATAGGTGATGATATGACAAATTTAGTAGATTTAACAAAAAAACCTTACAATCTTAGTAAGGAAGATATTGACTGGGTTGAAAAAACAATTGAATCCATGACGTTTGATGAAAAAATTGGTCAATTATTTGTGAATATGGGTTCTAGTCGCACTGAAGAATACTTGACCAATATTTTAGATACTTACCATATTGGAGCTGTAAGATATAATAAAGGAACGGCGTCTGAAGTTTGGGAACAGAACTATATTTTACAAACAAAGTCAAAAATTCCATTATTAATAGCTGCAAATACAGAAGCTGGAGGAGATGGGGCGGTTACTGACGGTACCAAAGTCGGTGATGAAATTAAAGTTGCTGCGACAAACGATATCCGTTTTGCTTATGAAATGGGTAAAATTGCTGGTATAGAAGCTTCGGCAGTTGGATGTAATGTTTCATTTGCTCCTATTGTTGATTTAACAAAAAATTGGAGAAATCCGATTATTTCTAATCGGAACTGGGGAAGCAATGTTGAACAAGTTATTTCTTACTCAAAGGAGTATATGAGAGGAATAATGGAATATGGCATTTTGCCTTTTGCTAAACATTTTCCAGGAGACGGCATTGATGAGCGCGATCATCATTTATCCTTTGCTTCAAATCCGATGTCAAAAGAAGAGTGGTTAAGCACTTTCGGCAGAATTTATGGCGAACTTTTAAAAAATGGTTTGCCAGGTATTATGGCTGGTCATATACACCTGCCAAACGTTGAAAAGAGTTTTCACCCTGAAAGAAGTATTGATGATATGCTCCCAGCATCATTGAATAAAACGCTTTTAGATGAATTGTTAAGAGGTGAGTTGGGTTATAATGGTCTCATTGTGACGGACGCTTCTCATATGATTGGTATGACAGCTTCGATGCCTCGTAGAGAATTGTTGCCAACAGCAATTGAAGCGGGCTGTGATTTATTCTTATTCTTTAATGATCCAGAAGAAGATATTCAATGGATGAAAGAGGGAATTGAGAAAGGATTACTAACCGAAGAAAGACTTTATGATGCCTTGCGCAGAATACTTGGTTTAAAAGCTAAACTTGGTTTGCATCGTTATGAGGGAAATAGGGAAAAAATAATGCTCTCTAAAGATGAAGCATTACTAAAAATCAATACAGAAGACTCTCAAAACATTGCTAATCAAGTATCAGATAAAGCCATCACATTGGTTAAAGATAAACAAAAAGATCTATTTCCTATTATCCCAGAAAAATACAAGAGAATTTTACTGGTTAATGTTGAGGGAGTTAAGGGAGGTTTTGGAGCCTTAATTGCTGGTGGAACAACTAAAGCTACAGAAATTTTGAAAGAAGATCTAGAAAATAGAGGACATTCGGTTGTTGTATGGGAATCAACTGAAGAACGCATTCTAAAATTGCCAGAAGAAGAACGAGCTGCTGCAATTGCTAATGTTTATGCTCAAAAACAACCTATCTCTAATTTGACGGATCATTATGATTTGATTATCAATGTTGTTAATGTTAATGCAGGTAGTACAGCACAAAGAATTGTTTGGCCACTCTCTAAAGGAACGCCTGACCAACCATTTTATGTTCATGAAATACCTACAATAGCAGTTTCCATTCAGCATGCATTTGCCTTGGCTGATATGCCTCAAATTGGTACCTACATTAATGCATATGATGGCATGGAAAGTACAATGAAACATCTGGTTGAAAAGTTAGCGGGTGAATCAGAATTTACAGGAGTTTCTCCAGTTGATGCTTATTGTGGTTTGATTGACACACACATTTGGAGAAGTAATAGCTAAGTGTTAGTATTTTATGCATTAGGTACTATAAATAAAAAGAACAAGTGTTCTATATATTTTAAGAGAGAAGCAAATGTTTGATTCTCTCTTTTTTATATTTTTATGAAGAGATTTTAACATTTTCACCACATATTCATGGTTCATACTTTTGAGGAACTTTTATCCTGTTGAGAAATATCTTTGGTATCTCTTGAAAAATGGTATAATAGAAAATATTACAAGTAATGAGGAAAAAGATTATGTCAGAACAGGCACAGAGGCAAGAACTACATCGTAAGATTTGGGCTATCGCAGATAATGTTCGCGGTGCGGTGGATGGTTGGGATTTCAAACAGTATATCTTAGGGATTCTTTTTTACCGTTTTATCAGTGAAAATTTCAAATTTTATATTGAGGGTGGGGATCCTGATGTTCATTATGAAGAAATCTCTGAAGACTTAATTACAGAGGAGATTAGGGACGATGCGATCAAGACAAAGGGTTATTTCATCATGCCGTCGCAGCTTTTCTCCAACCTTGTCAAAGGGGCTAAAACGAATAAAAATCTCAATACAGAGTTAAAAGATATTTTTGATGCCATAGAAGCTAGCGCAATAGGTTACGCCAGTGAAAAGGCCATCAAAGGTCTTTTTGATGATATAGATACCAGAAGCAACCGCTTGGGAAATACTGTTCCTGAAAGAAATCAGCGTCTAGCAGACATTTTAAAAGGGATTGCCGAACTTGATTTTGGAAATTTTGAGGATAATCATATTGATCTTTTTGGTGATGCTTATGAGTATTTGATTTCAAACTATGCTTCAAATGCAGGAAAATCAGGTGGTGAGTTCTTTACTCCACAAAGTGTGTCAAAACTCTTAGCCAGAATTGTTATGTTGGGCAAAGACGAAAAGAATAAAATCAATAAAATTTACGACCCAGCCTGTGGGTCAGGATCGTTACTGCTTCAAGCTAAGAAACAGTTCAATGAGCACATCATTGAAGATGGTTTCTATGGTCAGGAAATCAATATGACTACTTATAACTTGGCACGGATGAACATGTTTTTGCATAATATCAACTATGATAAGTTTAGCATCGAACGTGGGAACACACTACTAGACCCAAAACATGAAAACGATAAGCCCTTTGATGCGATTGTTTCCAATCCTCCCTATTCTATCAAATGGGTAGGAAGTGACGATCCAACTCTTATTAATGATGACCGTTTTGCACCAGCTGGGGTTCTTGCACCAAAGTCAAAGGCTGATTTTGCCTTTATCATGCATAGTTTGTCTTATCTATCTAATAAAGGTCGTGCTGCTATTGTCACTTTCCCAGGTATTTTTTACCGTGGAGGAGCAGAGCAAAAGATACGTAAATATCTAGTAGATAGTAACTTGATAGAAGCTGTTATTCAGTTGCCAGATAATCTCTTCTTTGGGACTTCTATTGCAACTTGCATTCTTGTCCTAGCTAAGAATAAGCCAACGACAGATATTTTCTTTATCGATGCTAGCAAGCAATTCAAGAAAGAAACCAATAATAATGTGCTGACCGAGGATAATATTGAAAAAATCTTATCTAGTATAGAATTGAAAGAGAAGGAAGACTATTTTGCTGAGTTAGTGCCCCAAGAAAAAGTCGTGGAGAAAGATTACACACTTTCAGTATCTACCTATGTAGATAGAGAGGATACTCGTGAGGAAATTGATATCACAGTTCTAAATAAAGAACTATCTGAAACAGTTGAGAATATCAACCGATTAAGAGCGGAAATTGACCAAATCGTTAAGGAGTTGAGTCATGACTAAAATTGAAAAGATGATACAGGAACTGTGCCCCAATGGAGTGGAGTGGAAAACTGTGCAAGATGTATCAAAAAAAATAACCTCTGGAGGCACGCCTAGTAAGTTACATAGTAGTTATTATGGAGGTGCTATTCCATGGCTACGTACTCAAGAAGTTAATTTTAAAGAAATTTATACAACAGAACTTACAATTACAGAAGAAGGATTAGCTAACTCATCAGCAAAATGGATTTCAAAAAATTCTATTATTGTTGCGATGTACGGTGCTACAGCTGGTAAAGTTGGAATTGCTAAAATTCCATTAACAACAAATCAAGCATGTTGTAACATTGAAACTGATGAAGTACAAGTGATGTATCGTTATGTTTATCATTGGTTAAGTTATAATTACGAATACTTAAAATCTATGGGACAAGGCTCTCAATCAAATATTAATGCTGGAATGATAAAATCATTTAAAATCCCTATTCCTCCTGTAGAAATTCAACAAGAAATTGTGCAAATACTTGACAAATTTACAGATTATGTTACAGAATTAACCACAGAATTAACCCAACGCCAAAAGCAATATACTTATTACCGTGATAAATTACTTTCGTTTGAGAATGAAGTGTATCAAGTTGAGTGGAAAGAGTTGGGGGAAGTTGTAGATTACGAACAGCCAACCAAATATATTGTAAATTCTAAAGAATATAATTGTGAGTACTCTACACCTGTTCTGACAGCGGGACAATCATTTATATTGGGTTATACTGATGAAACAGAGGGAATTTATGTAGCTAGTAATGATAAACCTGTTATTATTTTTGATGATTTTACAACAGCTTCTAAATGGGTTGATTTTGATTTTAAAGTGAAATCATCCGCTATAAAAATTTTAACCGTTAAAGAAACTTTTACCGATAGCATCTTAATCAGATATTTGTGGCATTGCTTAGGTATAATCACCTATAAACCAGTTCAACACGGAAGACAATGGATTGGAACTTATTCTAAAATTAAAATCCCCATCCCTCCTCTTGACATTCAAAAACGGATTGTTCAAGTTTTAGATAACTTTGATGCGGTGTGTAATGACCTCAACATTGGACTTCCCAAAGAGATAGAACTTCGTCAAAAACAATACGAATATTTTCGAGATAAACTCTTGACATTCACCGCCGAAGGCGTGTATCCTGACAGTGGACAGTGGACAGTGGACTGGGCACAATCTGACCTAATTAAACTGTTACAGTGGGTATTTGGTCCGATACGAGTACAATTAGGGGCGATTTGCAACTTTACTAGGGGAAACGGACTACAAAAGAAAGATTTTACTGAAGAAGGTTTCCCAGTTATTCATTATGGACAGATTTATACTAGCTATGGTTTTTCAACGAATAAAACTATTTCTTTCACAGATAAGGGTGTTTTTACTAAATTAAAAAAAGCTCAACCCCAAAATATTATCATGGCAACAACCTCTGAAAATGTTGAAGATGTGGGGAAAGCAGTTGTTTGGGAAGGAATCGAAGAAATTGGTATATCAGGAGATGCTTATATTATCAATACTCTACAAAATGCTAGATACTTAAATTATTTTTTTAAATCTATACACTTTCAAGAACAGAAGGAGAGAAAAGTAACTGGTACAAAAGTGATACGAATCAACGCTAAAGATATGGAAAATTTTATAATTACTTTACCTTCACTTTCTGACCAACACCGCATAGTCTCTATTCTGGATAAATTCGATAAGCTAACGTCTGATCTTTCACAGGGCTTACCAAAAGAAATAGCGTTAAGACAGCAACAGTATGAGTATTTTAGAGATGGATTACTTGATTTTTAACATAGGAGGAGTAAATGGGGAAATCACTAGAAGATATTGCTAGAGAGTTAAAGCAATCTCCAGATAAGGTTCAGCTATTATATGCTTTCAATGGAACTGGTAAAACAAGATTGTCTAAGGAGTTTGCTAAGTTAATTCAAGCGGAAACTTCAGCTACTACCAGAGATAAAATTCTCTATTATAGTGCTTTTACAGAAGATTTGTTTTACTGGGATAATGATCTTGACGATAATCAGGATTTTAAACTAAAAATTCAACCCAACTCTTTTGTATCTTGGATTATTGAAGTACAAGGACAAGATCAGAATATTATTGCAAACTTTCAACATTATACGAATGATAAGCTCACTCCTAGATTTAACTTAGAACAGAATGAAATCATTTTTACTTTTGAAAGAGGTTCAGAAGGTCAACACGAGCGTGTAAAGTTATCTAAAGGTGAAGAAAGCAACTTTATCTGGTCTATATTTTATACTTTAATAGAGGTTGCTACGGACGAGTTAAATATTATTGAACCTTCTGATAGAACGACAAACCAATTTGATCAATTAGAGTATATTTTTATTGATGATCCTGTTTCTTCTTTAGATGAGAATCACTTAATAGCAGTAGCTAGCCATTTAGGAGCACTTATCAGAAAGAGTAAATCCAATGTGAAGTTTATCCTAACTACTCATAATCCATTGTTTTTCAATGTTCTTTTCAACGAGCTAAAAGGTGTTAAGAGAAAAGAAAAACAAATTGCATCAGCTAAAAATGCAGAAAGAAACAGTATTGAAAACTATGTGATGACAAAAAAAGTATCAGATAGTAGTCGTTTTAGATTTGAAAAATTTGAAGATGGAACTTATAATCTGATAAAGCAGTCAGATGATTCTCCGTTTGCGTATCATAATTTTTTAAGAAAAGCACTGCATCAAGCAATTGATGATAATCTTGTTTATAAATACCACTTTAATTTTTTGAGAAACCTTTATGAAAAAACTTCCACTTTTTTAGGATATGAAAAATGGCAGGATTTACTGCCTAGAGATAATGAAAATAATTTCAGTAATTATGAGTCTAGAATTATTAATATTGCCAGTCATTCAAAAATTTCAGCTGAAGAAGATGAAAGAGTGACACCGCCAGAAAGTGCTTTGTTAAGGCGTCTTTTAGAGCATTTGGAAAAAACATGTAATTATAAGGAGTAATCATGTCTGATATTTTACAAACTGATCCGATTTTGGAGTCCAATAACTTTATTGTTTTAGAGAAATATACCAAAGCTGAGCAGCCAGCAACTTATCAGACGGAGGCTGATTTAGAGAGGGAATTGGTTTCAGATTTACGCCAACAAGGCTATGAATATCTGGATTATTTGACAACACCCGACTTGCTTTTGGCAAATCTCAAAACACAGATGCAGACCTTGAACAGTGTAATGTTTACAGATGCGGAGTGGCAACGATTCCTAGATGAATACCTCAATAAACCGAGTGATAGTTTGATTGACCGCACCAGAAAACTCCATGATAATTATATCCATGATTTCATCTTTGATGACGGACATATCCAAAATATCTATCTCTGGGATAAGAAAAATATCAACCGTAATAGATTACAAGTTATCAATCAGATGAAACAGGTTGGCTCAAATGCCAATCGTTATGATGTGACATTGTTGGTCAATGGTTTGCCTTTGGTACAAATTGAGTTAAAAAAACGCGGTGTTGCGATTCGTGAGGCTTTTAATCAAGTTCACCGTTATAGCAAAGAAAGTTTTAATGAGGAAAATTCTCTTTTCAAATATCTTCAATTATTCATCATTTCAAATGGAACAGACACTCGTTATTTTGCTAATACAACTAAACGTGATAAAAATTCTTTTGAGTTTACTACGAATTGGGCGTTGAAAAATAATGATCCTATTAAAGATTTAAAAGACTTTACGGCAACTTTTTTGAGTAAGCAGACACTTCTTAATGTTTTGATTAATTATTCGGTATTTGATGTAAATGATACTCTCCTTATCATGCGACCTTATCAGATTGCAGCTACTGAGCGTATTATCTGGAAAATTCATTCTGCTATTGCCTCAAAAATCAAAAGTGGACCTGAATCAGGAGGCTATATATGGCATACAACTGGTTCAGGTAAGACACTGACTAGTTTTAAAGCTGCACGACTTGCAACAGAGATGGACGAAGTAGACAAGGTATTTTTTGTGGTGGATCGTAAAGATTTAGATTACCAAACCATGAAAGAATACCAGCGCTTTTCACCTGATTCTGTCAATGGTTCTAATAGTACAGCTGGTCTTAAACGCAATATTGAAAAAGAAGACAATAAGATTATCGTAACGACTATTCAAAAGTTGAATAATTTTATGAGTAGTGAGAGTCAGCATGAAATCTATTACAAACAAGTGGTCTTTATATTTGATGAATGTCACCGTTCGCAGTTTGGAGAAGCTCAAAAGCGTTTGAAACAGAAGTTCAAAAAATATTGTCAATTTGGCTTCACAGGAACACCAATTTTTCCAGACAAGTATGATAAAGATGGAAATCTTATCCGTAAAGGGAATGCTTTGGGGTCTGATACAACGATATCCGTTTTTGGACGCGAATTACATGCTTACGTAATTACTGATGCTATTCGTGATCAAAAAGTATTAAAATTTATGGTTGATTACAACGATGTTCGTCCTCAATTTAAGAAAATTGAAAAAGAACAAGATAGCAAAAAGCTGACAGCTGCAGAAAATAAAAAAGCATTACTTCATCCAACACGAATTTCAGAAATATCTAGTTACATCTTAGAACACTATAATCAAAAAACACATCGTTTTTCAGGTAAAGGATTTAATGCTATGTTTGCGGTGTCTAGTGTTGATGCAGCTAAAGCTTATTATCAAGAACTACAAAAGCAACAAAAAGATGCGGATAAGCCTTTGAAGATTGCAACAATTTTCTCTTATACTACTAATGAAACTCAAATTGCTGAGGGAGAAATTGACGATGAATCTTTTACACCGACAGACTTGAAGGATGTCAGTAGTAAAGAATTCTTGAGTGGTTGTATTGATGATTACAATGACCTGTTTGGTACAACCTTTACGATTAATAGTAGTGATTTCCAAAATTATTACCGTGATTTGGCAAGACGTGTAAAAAATAAAGATGTAGACTTATTGATTGTGGTTGGAATGTTTTTGACAGGATTTGATGCCCCAACTTTAAATACTTTATTTGTTGATAGAAATTTACGGTATCATGGTCTTATTCAATCCTTTTCAAGAACTAATCGGATATATGATGCGACTAAATCTTTTGGGAATATTATAACTTTCCGTGATTTGGAACAAGCAACCACGGATGCTATTAAATTATTTGGGAAAACGGAATCTGCCGATGTTTTACTAGAGCGTCCTTACAAAGACTATATGTATGGTTATGAAGAAGCTGGGGAACAACAAAAAGGTTACCTAACTGTGGTTCAAGAATTACTGGAGCGTTTTCCTAATCCTTCTGAAATTGTCAAAGAAAGTGATAAGAAATCTTTTGTTGGTTTGTTTGGTCAATTTTTACGCTTGGATAATATTTTGCGGAATTATGATGATTTTATGAGTTTGAAATCTCTACAAGAGCTTGATTTTTCTAATGAAATAGAGGTTGAGGAATTTAAGGAGAAATTCCATCTTGATGATCAGGAATTGAAAGAATTATCTGAACTCTCAATTCCGAGTGAACGTGCAATTCAAGATTACCGTTCAACTTACAATGATATCAAAGATTGGTACACCAATGAACGTCAAAATCGGATAGACAGTGAATCTACTATTGACTGGGATTCAGTAGTCTTTGAAGTGGAATTGTTAAAATCACAGGAAATCAATTTGGACTATATTTTGGAGCTGATTTTTGAAACTAACAAGAAGGTTTCTGATAAAGATATTTTGATTGAAGAAATTACGCGTACCATTCGCGCCAGTCTTGGAAATCGTGCTAAAGAAGATTTGATTGTTGCTTTTATCCAAGATAGTGATTTGGATAGCTTTGAGAAAAAGTCAGATATTATTGAACCATTCTTCTTATTTGCTCGTAAAGAACAACAAAAAGAAGTGAATCATCTTATTCAAACAGAAGGCTTGAACGAAGAGAATGCAAAACGCTATATCCAAACATCGTTAAAACATGAGTATGCCAGTGAAAATGGTAATGAACTCAATGAAACTCTACCTAAAATGAGTCCACTTAACCCACAATATCGTACTAAAAAACAAAGAGTCTTCCACAAGATTAGTGACTTGGTTGAAAAGTTCAAAGGCATCGGTGGAGAATTATAAAAATAGGATTTTCTTTGGTGTTAATCATTTTAGTGTTACAAAAAGTTTTAATCAACTAGTAAACTAACAAAGCTGGGAGAAATAGTACTGTAGTAGCAATGCTGAAAAAATTTAAATTAGATACTATTGACTGGAAGCATTCATCACTACGTTTTGAAATGATATAAGACAATAGCTATAAAATTAGACTTTAAAAAATTCACAAAGCTAGTGAGTTTTCAAAACGTCAAAAAACAACTATACTAAAGTATTTATTAACACTTCATGGTTCAAACCATGAAGTGTTTTTTGCTACTTTTTTAGAAAAAACACTATTTTCACACCATTAATTTTTTGGAGTTACAATGAGAAATTTTTAAACAGATATTGGTACAACATTCAAAGTATTGGAATAGGTCTTAGTTATGACTAATTTTCCTCATCAAAATTGTAATTTAAATTCTACTTAATATCTCTTAAAGTAGTATAATAAGTTCAAAAGTAATTATAAATGAAATGGGGTAATATAATGAGTTTACCAGAAATAACATTGACATTAGCGAGTGGGGAGGCCTATCCTTTATCACAATATCAAGGAGATGTGTTGTTGATTGTCAATACAGCAACTGGGTGTGGGTTAGCACCACAATTTACAGCATTGGAAGCACTTCATGAACAGTATGCTGACAAAGGATTACATGTATTAGGATTTCCATGTAGTCAGTTTGCCAATCAAGAAACAGTGTCTGATGCTGACATGGTTGGTGTCTGTCAAATGAAATTTGATGTGAGTTTTCCGATGCATGCACGGCTTGATGTGAACGGTGAATATACACATCCCTTATATAAATGGCTAAAACAGGAACAATCAGGCTTATTAGGTGGGGCAATCAAATGGAATTTCACAAAATTCTTAGTAAATCGAAAAGGTCAAGTAGTGAAACGTTATGCGCCACAGACAGACCCAAAAAATATTGAAAAAGATATTTTAGCACTATTGAATGAAGAAACTGTGTAAGGACAATATGGCATATACAATGGTATTTATCAAATCTACGGTAACGGTTTAGCTACAATGTCTTTTATGAAAAAGTAGTATGTGGTTGAATTGGGTAAATAAATCGCAAAAATACCATTAAATAAAGTTTGCTATCATAATCTTGTTCAATCCTTTTCGAGAACTGATTGGAATTATGATGTAGCTAAATATATAGAAGACCAAGTTGGTCTTCTTTTTTTACACCATAAAACAAAACAACCACTCGATAAACGGATGGTTGTATTTTATATTACTTGTTTTATATTTTCAATTCTGAAAAACATTGTCTCATTTGATAGTTGTAAGGTTAGTTTTTTTCTTGTATTTGTGATGAGTTGTCTAGGTCTTGTTTGATGAAAAATAAGAAATATAAGATAACGAGGATATAAACAATGACGGTTACAAGACTACCTTCTATACCATACTCACCTCCTGATAACCACAAAGGGCCTGATGTTTTAAAGTAAGTGAGAGAAGATTCACTGGTAAAGCCACTAACACTCAGTCCGTAGATATTTCCTTCAACAAAATTCCAAGCGATATGAATACCACACACTCCCCAGATGTTTCCCTTCTTGATAGCATAAATACCTGCAAGTAAGGCAAATAAAACGGTACTAAGAGTAGATAATGTATCTGCCCCATCATTTCCCAAATGGATAACTCCAAAAAATAGAGAGGAAACCGCTAGACCAATATAAACATTTGTTTTAGCTGTAACAACTGGTAACAACCAACCTCGGACATAAATTTCTTCAGCGGATCCTTGAATGACATAACCCAAGGCTACTAAAAAACAGGAAAATAAGGTTGTTCCATTAATTTGAAAATGATCAAAATGTACAATATTAAGGAACATGAGTATTACTAAAGTAAAGGTAAACAGAACGGCTCCAATGACAAGTCCTTTCAAGAACTCCTTAGCACGATGCCGAATGGGGAAAAATCCCATTGTCATAGGAGATCTTTTTTCAACAAATGCAACCCAAACAAAAAATAAAATAGTGGTAAAGCCTACTCCAAATAGATCTACGATATTCCACCAATCTAATATCTTAATATTTAATCTAGTCATGAAAATATCAAAATACTCTTGACAATATCCACCAATAGTAATTAGAATATAGCAGACAACGGGAGCTAGTAAAGCTGGAATGATAAATTTTCCTTTTTTCACACTAGTGATCAAAGGATTGTTTTCTGTAGATAAATCCATAGATAAACCTTCTTTCTAAAATAATGACAGAAAATAAAGCTCTATAAATAGTTTCATTGTGGTAAAAAATTATTATAGAGCTTTATGAATACAAAGTCTGAAAATGAATGATTGTTAACTTTCTTTTTTCTTTAGTAAAAGATATCCTGAACCGAGTGCTAAGCAAATGCCTGTAAGAGTAAAGATTGGATTATTTTCTTTTGTTCCAGTTTGTGGAAGTTGAGAGAAGGCATTGCTAGAATAAGATAATTGAACGGTGGTAGGATTTGATGTGTTGCTCATGTTTTCAACCATAACTTTTTGACTAGGAGCTTGGTAACTAGCGTCTGTAACTACTTCTGTTGGAGTAGTTGGTTCTGTTAAGGTTGCTAATTGGCTACCAAAGACTGCATTACTAATCCAACGATAGAAGTGGATTGTATGTAGTCGATTAGTTGGATTTCCTGCATAGATAAAGAGTGGTTGTTGTTGGTAAACACCTGAGGCTGCGACAATTTTATTGGCTAGCTGTTCGTTTCCAGGCCACCAACCAGCAACATAAAAATCTTTATCAGCAATACTAGCCAGTGTCTTGAAATTAGTAGGAATCTTAGCAATCCAGTTTCCAGAATTTGAATAGAATAAATCGTTATTTTTGTAACCACTAGTCAATGGATCTTTATCATCCACGATGGCTTTCATTAATCCTTCGTAGGTATCTCCGTCGGTAAATTCTTCTGCATCAAATCCAGGCAATACTCCTAATTTCTCTAGTTTTTGCATAGCGCTACCACCTACAACAATAGTTGGTTTATGCCCGAGAAGTGATTGATCAAAATTTTCACTTTCAAGAACAATAACATCAGCTTTGTCATAACTATCTACAACTTCAAATCCCATTTCTTGTAAAGCTAGGGCACTATTGGTTGGTGTATCGGTAGTAGCCCAAGAGTATTGATGAGGAGGAGCGTAGACTTTTAATGCCTTTAAAGTTTCTCCTTTAGGTGTTTTATAGAGCGCATCACCATAGATAGCATAGTTTTGGAGGAGATTGGCAAATGTAGCGGTATCTACAACATATCCATCTTCTGTGAGGTAGACTTTTTGACCACTAGAAATTGCTTTGTTAACAGCCTTTACAGCGTCTAAAGAATTATTGGCAATAATATAATAAGGAGCTTTAGGGTCTACTTGACTGGTACGACTAGCACGGAGAGCTGTAACTTCTCCTAATTTTCCATCGAACATGTTTTCACCAAAGACGGCTTCACTCTTAAAACCTCTCATATCAGGGAAGTTCACAACTAATTCAGCATACATTGCTGCCCATTTGGATTCATTAGATCCTTTGTAAAGAATATGATTAGCATAACCACGTTTGGGTTGTGCCATGTCAATGACTAGATCACCTTTTTTGTAATTTCCAAAATCCGCTTTTAATTCTTGGACACGAACACCATTGCGATTGAAATAGTCAATCATATTGAATGCTTGTTGGGAATCGACATCTTTATCTAAACTCATAGGAATAACATAGTAATCAGGGAAGAATTTAGCTTTGCCATTTTTATTTCTTCCGACAATTTCATTGTTAGGTCCAACCAACTCATTTTCAGCTTTAGGATCTTCAATTTTATTAATACCACGAAGATAAAAATTAAGGCGCATTTCCATTAATTTTTCTGGGTGTTGTGCTAAATAATCAATACCACCTAAGATAGCATGGTAACCAGCCTTGTAGGATTCTTGATTTCCTTGAGGGATTTCAATTGTATGTCCCAAGATACCATGATACATAGCATAAACGGCTGTATAGCCAGAAAAAGAGTCATCCCAACCATTTCCCCAATCTAGTTTAGGGATAATATATTTTTTATAGTTTGAATTGGCAACTCCAGCTCTTCCCATATGGTGTGCATTTTCTACCATCGTATCGGCTAGAAGGTCGTATTCAAAGTTTGGATCGTGAGGAGGAGTGGCAGGTTCAATCAAGAAATCTTTTATAAATCCGTGAATATCGTAGAGTGCAATAGGATTCCATTTGTTGATTAAAGCTGCTACTGTTCGAGTTTCTTGATTAGCTTGATAGCCTGTGTCACGATTAGGATCAAGTCCATTTGCTAGAGTTCTAGTATTCGCAACATCTCCATCTGGATTTTCTGTAAAATCAAATAATAGGATAAATTTTTCAAGCAACTGTTTAACATCAAGCTGGATATTTTTTTCACTGCCATCAGCTTCGGTAGTTTTGAAGTTAATTTGGTTTTGTGTAGAAAAGGTATGGAATAGACCAGTGATAATATCAATACCAGGTTGTTCATCTGCGTGAGTATTGTTAATGAGAATAGGAAGTTTGTATTTTAAAGTTCCATTTTTGAGTGCTGCCAATACTTCTGCAGGTTTGTTTAAGGCATTTTGATTGGTGATATTGAGATAGTCATCAATACTTTTTTGATCTGAGCTGATAATTCCTAGTTTAACATCACGACCTTGAGCACTTTTTCCAATTGTTTCGATTTGAACTAAACGATCAGCCTGCGCCTCTTGACGACTTTTTTCGATAGCTGCTAACATTTCGTCATGGCTATGAAAATCTTCGTATGGTCGCAAAATTATATTTTTTCGAATCGTTAGAGAAAGATCTTCTGAAGTACCAACCAATTCATGTTTGCCAATAAAATTGCGATAAGTTTTTCGAATATTATTTGGAGAACGTAGGCTTAAGTCTTCTCCGAATAAGGCGTCAAAATTCAAGGAGACTTTAAGGTCATTTCCCTCAACTTTGTCAGTGGCTGTGATGAAAGCATCTCCTGTGAAAGTCCCTTTTTCCATATTCCAAGTTTTCCACTCATCAATTGATTTATCATCCAATTTCCAAGTAATCTTACCAGTTTGTTTTGCCTGTTCTGGAATGGTATCTTCAACAACATTTTTTTCAGACATGTAAACCGTACTATCAGCTAGCTGAACTTCTTTATCATTACTAGCATCTTTTGGAGCTTCTACCGTTGTGGTAGTTGTGGTAGTAGGGTTAACGGTATTTTCAGTAGTTTGAGGACTCTGAGAACTGTTGGAATCATCAGTAGGTGTCGTCACTTTGTTGTCGCTAGTATTTTCACTAGGAGTTACGGCATTATCACTCGATTGAGGACTGGTTACGGTAGCTGCCGGGCTATCGTTGCTTGGTGCTTTGTCTGAATTGTCCAGACTATCAGCCCGTACATTTTGTCCTTGAGCAATAACAGCAAGTAAAACAGCAGCTGATAAGCTAAGAGTTTTAAGGTATAAACGTTTCTTGTATGAATTTTTCATAAGAAACCTCCTTCTTGAATTAGATATACTTAGTATAACAAATGATGTAATCGCTTTCAATAGTTTTTGTCAAATATCTATATATTTTTTATAATAAAAACTTATAATATTTTTCAACAGTTTTGCTGGAATTTTATTCAAAAAATTTTATATAAAATTGAAATGTAAGCGCTTTAGTGATATACTATGTTGGTACATTAATATTTTAATTTATTAAGGAGATTTTAACATGAATAAGAGGAATGTTTTAACAATTGTTTTACCGAGCCTTTTATTAGCCCCTGCTATTTTAGCACATAATGTAGCTGCTGAAGAACTTGCCGGACAGGCAAATGATGTGGTAACACCAGTCGTCGTAAATAGCCCCGTTTCTGAAAATCAGAAGGAAGTTACAAATGAAAAAGTCGCTTCCCGTCCTGAAACAAATTTGGATGAGAATCTCTCTTTCCTACAAGGAGAACAATCTTCTACCCAATCTTCTGAAGAAAATGCTACTAATGATGACACTCCCCCTTTAGAAGCAAATAGGTCAGAAACTGAAAGAAATTCAGATGCTTCTGTTTCTATATCAGAAAAAACTGAAACGGAGGCACTCCCCAAATTAGAAGAAGTACAAGACGCCAAATTAGCAGTAGGAAATGTACCTGCGACGGGAAAAGACATCATCCACTATACGGGTAGCCTAACTGATTCTAGTTTAAAAGATAAATCGTTGACTATTCAAGATACGGTAAGTGAGCTGTTGAAATGGGCAGCAGTTGACCCAAGTCAGTTGGGCAATACACCGGCCGATCACATTAGCTTTGCTAAAAGTTTGGGAATGATAGGTTCAACTGTTGATCCTACTACACAAGCCAAGTCAGAAGATGTTGCTGGAATGTATACGGTAGCTAAAAAACTCTACGATGCTTATCGTGCTACAAAAAAACAACCTCTTATTTTAAATGGTAAAACTCAACCCATTTTCCCATTTACATCTGGTGCTAAACTGACAGACTATGATTATGAGAAAAGCGATATTGTCCGTTTTGTAGTCTATGTTGAAACAGATTATGATACGGATGGCGATGGTAAGAGAGACTTGGTAAAAGCCTTTGTTCAGCTACCAAAAGCTGTTGCAGAAGGAAATTATAAAGCTGCTACTATTTATGAGGCAAGCCCTTATGTTGCTGGAACGACTGGTAAAACGAAGTTAAAAGGTTTAGGTTTACCAGATAATGGTAGTTATGATATGTCTTCACTCTATCGTCAACCGGATAAAAGAGTTTCTGTAGGAAGTATGACCACTATTGAAGCAGCTAAAGCAGCTAAATCTTCTGACTGGTATTATAAAAATCCAAATGAAAGCACAGAAGACTATACACACTATGATTATGAAAATATCGATTTATATAATTATTTCTTAGTTCGTGGATACGCTGTGGTGACTTCATCAGGACTGGGTTCCTATCAATCAGAGGGCTTGAATACCGTTGGCTCTGACATAGAAGTCGCAGGATACAAGAGCGTTATTGAATGGTTGACTGGCAAACGTGTAGCCTATACCGATAAGACGAGTAATATTGAAATAAAAGCAGACTGGTCTAATGGCAGTGTAGGAATGCAAGGTCTTTCTTGGGCTGGTACAACTACTTTTGGAGTTGCAAGTACAGGAGTAGAGGGTCTAAAAACCATCGTACCAGCTTCTGGAATTGCTAGTTGGTATGAATACCTAAACAGTCAAGGAACATCTTTTAAAAACCGCAATCTTTCTTATTTATCAATCTATGTTTCAAATCGATTTGTGGATCCAGCTGATTGGGATACTATCAAAGAACGTTATGCTAATTACATAAGCCAACTAAATAAAGATCAACATGCTCATAGAGATAATTATAGTGATGTTTGGGCCAATAGAGACTATACAAAAAATGCTGATAAGATTAAAGCGAGCGCCTTTATTATTCATGGTCTAAATGATAATAACGTACGCACCAAACATTTTGAATTAATGTATAATGCATTCAAGCAAGCTGGACAAAACGTTAAACTCTTCTTGCACCAAGCAGATCATGTATTACCAATCACACCGTGGTATGGAACCAAGGTCGGAGATGTCAATTTCTATGAAATCCTGAACGATTGGTACAGCCATTATCTATATAATGTGGATAACAATGTTGAAAATCTGCCAACTGTCACAGCTTCTAATAATTATGATCCAAGTAAATGGCAAACTTATAATGATTGGGAATCTCCAAATAAATTGACCATTCAAGCTTTATCAAAACGTGCAGAAGAAACGATTAATAGTGATTATGCTGCTGCCAATATTGATACAAAGGAACGAGACAAATATGTGAGTCAAGTGTCTTCAACAGCTAACTTGAATTTCCAGATTGATGTTCCAGAAGATACAACCATAAAAGGCTCTGTTCCAGTTCATTTTCAAGCAGCATTGAGCCAAAAGCCTCAAAAGGATGAAAAGAATTATCAGGTGAATGTTCAGTTAGTAGATATAGCCGATGAGGATTTTGATGTTGCAACAGAAACAATCCGTTTTGATGGCAATGGTCATAAAGTCAAAGAAATGCCTGTCAAAGAAATTTCTCGTGATACATACTGGTTGGGAAGTAATTTGAAGAATGTTCAAGAGAATCAAACAGGAACCAATAAAACTAAATATAAGGTTATTGGTAACGGGTGGATTAATTTAGCTAATCCAGAATCAGCATATGCTTCAGAAACTTCTAGAAATTCGATTGATCCACAAATTGGAGAATTTCATGATTATACAGTTTATCTTCAACCGACTGTTTATACAGTGAAAAAAGGTCACCGTCTTGCTTTGGTGTTTAACACCTATGATAGCAACTTAACCCGAAGTCGTGAAACTTATGCGGTAACCTTTAGACCAAACTCTATCAAGGCTATCGTTCCAATTGTAGAAGCTGCACGATTCGTATCTGCAAACTATGTTCCAAATGCGATGGATACAGATTATGCAAATCTAGAGAATGTAACTCCAGTTGCACCAGTAGAATCAGTAGAACATTCTGTTGTAAACAAAGACAATCACGATGCCAATACTAGTGAGACCGTTTTCGTATTTGTTCAATATGGAACGAAGCAAGAAGAAGCTACTCCTGTAATGGAATCAGAAAAAACTCTTCCTCAAACAGGTAGCAAAGAAAATCTGGGATTATTTGCTATGGCTGCGGTTAGTTTGTTAACAGCTTTCGGACTTAAAAGATGGAGTAAAAAAGAAGACTAGTAAAGGAGAATGGTATTCTTTATAATTTAGTGATTAATTGATAGATTGTTTAGATGTATTAGAAAAAGACTTTGGATCTATGTAGAACTAAAGTCTTTAAATTTATCCAAATTTAAGGGAAAAAACGAACGACCCTTTTACATTTTACGATTAAGTATGCAAAATTTCCGTATTTTTGCTATAATAAAACAAATAAAATGTGATTGGAGCAAACAAACCATGAAAGCAATTATTACGGTTGTTGGTAAGGACAAGACAGGGATTGTAGCAGGTGTTTCTACAAAAATTGCTGAGTTAGGATTAAATATTGATGATATTTCTCAAACTGTTTTAGATGATTTTTTTACAATGATGGCAGTTGTGTCAAGTGAAGAGAAGAAAGACTTTACGGCTCTTCGTCAAGATTTAGAAACTTTTGGAGATAGTTTAAATACTAAAATAAATATTCAAAGTGCAGCTATTTTTGATGCTATGCACAATATCTAAGGGGTGAATCATGGATATTAAACAAGTAACAGAAACCATTGCTATGATTGAGGAACAAAATTTTGATATTCGAACGATTACGATGGGGATTTCTCTTTTAGATTGTATCGACACAGATATTGATAAGGTTGCTGAGAAAGTTTACGCTAAAATTGTTTCAAAAGCAGGCAAACTTGTTGAGGTAGGGAATGAAATTGCTAGTGAATTGGGAATTCCGATCGTGAATAAACGTGTATCTGTAACCCCTATTTCTTTAATTGGTGCAGCAACTGACGCTACAGATTATTTACCTATTGCGAAGGCATTGGATCGTGCGGCAGAAACAATTGGTGTGGATTTTATTGGTGGTTTCTCAGCCTTGGTACAAAAAGGCTACCAAAAAGGGGATGAAATCTTAATCAATTCTATTCCAAGAGCATTAGCAGAGACCAAAAAAGTTTGTTCGTCTGTTAATATTGGATCAACCAAATCAGGGATTAACATGACAGCGGTGCGTGATATGGGACGGATTATCAAAGAGACGGCTGAATTATCGGACTTAGGTGCCGCAAAACTGGTAGTTTTTGCAAATGCAGTAGAAGACAATCCTTTTATGGCTGGAGCTTTCCACGGTGTCGGTGAAGCTGATGTCGTTATTAATGTTGGTGTTTCAGGTCCTGGAGTGGTTAAGCGAGCTCTTGAAAAGGTACGTGGCAAAAGCTTTGATGTTGTAGCAGAAACAGTTAAAAAGACTGCCTTCAAAATCACACGTATTGGTCAGCTAGTTGGTCAAATGGCTAGTGAACGTTTGGGAGTTAAGTTTGGAATTGTTGATTTGTCTCTAGCGCCAACTCCAGCGGTTGGTGATTCGGTGGCTCGTGTTCTAGAAGAAATGGGTCTTGAAACTATTGGGACACACGGAACGACTGCAGCACTTGCACTTTTGAATGACCAAGTGAAAAAAGGTGGAGTGATGGCTTGTAACCAAGTTGGTGGTCTTTCTGGTGCTTTCATTCCTGTATCTGAGGATGAAGGAATGATTGCAGCAGTTCAAAGTGGTTCTCTTAACTTAGAAAAATTGGAAGCCATGACAGCTATTTGTTCTGTTGGATTGGATATGATTGCCATTCCAGGAGACACTCCATGTGAGACCATTGCAGCCATGATTGCTGATGAGGCTGCTATTGGGGTTATCAACCAAAAAACAACTGCTGTTCGTATCATTCCTAAAGGGCAAGAGGGCGATATGATTGAGTTTGGAGGTCTTCTTGGTACAGCACCGGTTATGAAAATAAATAAAGCTTCATCTGTTGATTTTATATCACGTGGTGGGCAAATCCCTGCTCCAATTCATAGTTTCAAAAATTAATAGCATCTATTTTTAATTCTTATAAAAAATATGCACTTCTGTACTTTGATTAATAAAGCATAGAAGTGCATTTTAGTTTGTGTTTTTTATATGATTATTCTAGTATTTCCACAGGCAAGTTCATGGCTTTCCAACCTTCAAAAGCTCCGGCTAATTCATAGGCTTGAAAACCTGCTTTTAGGAGAATAAACAATGCCTGTTTTCCAAGAATGGTGCCACTGTTCCAATCATAGACAACATAAATTTTACTTTTATCAAGATTATCTAATTCATTAGCTAAGTCTTTGGCTGGAATTGCTTTAGCTCCCTTTATTTGTTCTTTTTTTAGGTGTTTAGGAGCATTTCTGATATCAAGAATGACATATTTTGATTCAGGGTCTTCCAAAGTATTTAAAAGAGTGAAATGATTGATATATAAGTCAAGATACATTTCTAAAAATTCAATTTTATTCATAATTTATTCCTCATTCTTTAAAAATTTGTTTTTTATATTTCTCTATTCCTTCTTCAAGTTTAGACAGAGAATTTAAAAAACTCTTTTTTTGTTCAGTAGAAAAAGTAGATACCATTTCTTGTGTTAAATTATAATGAATGGGTAGTATATCTTTAAGGCATTTTTTTCCTTGATTACTCAAAGTCACCATAATTTTTCGTCTATCTGTGGTATCATGCTGTCTTGTGATTAGATTTTTTTTATCTAAGCCGTCTAATAATGTGGTGACGGATGCTCTCGTGATACCTAATTGCTCAGCAATTTGGTATGGAAATAATGTATTTTTTTCAGCTCGATACAAAATCATAAGCACATAAAATTTGGCATCTGTTAAATGATATTGTCCAAAAAAGTGATTATACGCTTTTGTAATTTCTTTATTAATAGAAACAAACTTTAAAATAATTAACACTGACTCTTTGTCTAATTCAGGATAACTATTTTGTATAATTTCTAATTCTTTAGTAGAAGGGAGCTGTTTTAAACCAAATTCTTCGTTCATGAGTGTAGTCCTTACTTTATAATATAAAATGATTTTAATATAGATACACCATAAAATCAACTTTGAAAAATGTAAGTTAGTACTAGCTACAACACTATGACTAGGATTGTTTTTTCAATTGCTTCACAATATATGATTATCCCCCTTTCAGTAATTAATGACAGTTTATTTAGTAAGGTTATTTATAGTTAGTAACCTTACTAAATTTTAGTATAGAGAAAAATGACCGATTTGTCAATTATAGAGCTAAAATATTTAAAGGATAGAATTTCAAAATCTTTTTAATGAAAAAAATCAATTTTTTTGCTTTAATATCTATTATCAGATAGATAGGGGAATTTTTTTAGAAAAATGATATAATAATGTTAAAGTATCGGAGGATGAAAATGGCAAAAACAAGATTATATGTAATTCGACACGGAAAAACAATGTTTAATACTATTGGCCGAGCACAAGGATGGAGCGATAGTCCGTTGACAACAGAAGGAGAATTGGGAATTCAGGAGTTGGGAATTGGTTTGAGAGAATCAAAACTTCCATTTACTCAAGCTTTTTCAAGTGACTCTGGTCGAACGATTCAGACGATGGGGATTATTTTAGAAGAATTGGAATTGACAGGAAAAATTCCTTATAGATTTGATAAGCGCATTCGGGAATGGTGTTTTGGTAGCTTTGATGGAGCTTATGGAGGAGAGTTGTTTCATGGTGTCATTCCAAGAGTTTTGGATGTAGATGATTATAGAAAATTAAGTTTGCAAGAGTTAGCCGATGGTTTATTTGATGTGGATACAGCTGGTTGGGCTGAAACATGGGCTCAATTAAGTGGGCGTATTTTAGAAGGTTTCACTGATATAGCAAAAGAAGTAGAAGCTGCTGGCGGTGGCAATGCTTTGGTGGTTAGTCATAGTATGACAATTAGTGCGTTGGCCTATTTGGTTGATTCTCAGATTGGTTCAAACCTAGTAAGTATTGATAATGGTAGTGTCACTCTGTTAGAGTATGAAAATGGTCAATTATCCTTGAAATCTTTGGGAGATGTGACCTATCGTCAAATTGGACAAAAATTACTTTCTAAAGTAGATTAATTAAAAAATCATTGACATAGAGAGCTATTGAATAAACTAGAAAACTCACTTATAATTCAGATGGGAAGTTTTAAATAGTTTTCATAATAAATATCATAGAATGAGAGAGAAAGAAAATGGTAAAAACAAGCTTGTATCTTGTCCGTCACGGTAAGACAATGTTCAACACCATTGGTCGTGCTCAAGGATGGAGTGACACGCCATTAACAGAAGAAGGAAAAAAAGGAGTCCAAGAACTAGCTATTGGTCTTCATCAGTCCAACCTTGATTTTAAAAAAGCTTTTTCGAGTGATTCTGGCCGAACGATTCAGACGACAAATATTATTCTGGAAGAATTACAGTTGTTAGGTAAGATACCTTATCATACGGATGAAAATATCCGTGAGTGGTGTTTTGGTAGTTTTGATGGCGCTTATGACGGAGAATTGTTTATGGGCGTACTCCCACGAGTATTTCATGTTGATCATGTCCACCAGTTAAGCTATGCTGAATTAGCTGAAGGATTAGTAGAAGTTGATACGGCTGGTTGGGCAGAAAATTGGGAAAAATTAAGAGATCGTATCTGGAAAGGTTTTACAGATATTGCTAAAGATGTAGAGGCTTCTGGCGGTGGCAATGCTTTAGTGGTTAGTCATGGCATGACCATAGGAACCTTTATCTATCTGATTAACCAAAGCCGAACTCACGGTCTAGAAAATGGTAGTGTCACAATCATTGATTACGAGAATGGTTCATTTACAGTAAAGGATGTAGGCGACCTTTCTTATCGTCATCTAGGTAAAGAAAAAATGGAGGAATACAGTGAAACACGCTAAACATAGTCGTCCAAGTCATATCTCAAAAGTTGGAGTTGCTCTTTTTACCCTTATTTTTTTATGTGTCGTAGTAGGTGTAGGAATAGTATATTTTCATCCAAGCTCTTCAAATTCTTCTCAAAAAAATATGAGTAGTGAGAAAACATCATCTTCTACTAGTGAGAGTTCAAAATCAGATTTACCCAATGTATCAACGGCTGATTGGAATCTTTTACTGATTAATCGCAATCATCTTCAAGAAGAAAATACACCAGCTTTGACTCAAATAGATGATGTTCAGGTGGATAGTCGTATCGCGGAGAATACCAGACAATTTTTAGAAGAAGCAAGAACTATTGTTCCAGAAGAGGTGCTTATTTCAGGTTATCGTAGTAAGGCTGAACAGACGGAGTTATATAATCAATCGCTCGCCGATTTACAGGCAGCCGGTTATTCACCAGAAGAAGCTGAAAGTCTAACTCAAAAGCAAGTACAAATTCCTGGAGCTAGAGAGCATCAAACAGGTTTGGCGATTGATATGAGCGCTCCTGAAGGGCAAACAGATGAAATAGCTGCGAAGATTGCAGAAATTGCTCCTAAGTATGGTTTTATCCTGCGTTATGTTGAAGGAAAACAGGATATCACAGGTGTTGACTTTGAGAATTGGCATTATCGCTATGTAGGAGTTGAAAATGCTCAATATATTTATCAACACAACCTAGTTTTAGAAGAATACATCGATCTTTTAAAGGCAGATGGAAAATAAAATATAAAACAAAAAACATCCGAATAGACTCATATAAAGGTATCTTGTAGGCAAGATGCCTAGATTGAGTTTATCAGAGGTGTTTTTTTATTGGATAAATTAAAATAATAAATGCAACTTTTCTTACAATTCATTTAAAAAATAAAAATTTTTCCTTGACAGATATATCGCACTGCGATATAATGAGTATATCAAAGTTCGATATATCGAGGTGAATAGTATTGAATGAACGTTTAAAAAAAATTTATGCTCCAATGACAGAAACAGGATTTTATATCTTGTTTTGTTTGCAAAAAGAGAGACACGGATATAGTATCACTCAAAAGGTAAAGGAAATGACGAATAACCAAGTTGTCATCAGCCCTGGCACAATGTATGGTACCTTATCGAAGATGGAAAAAGATAAATTGATATATTTTGTCAGGGAAGTAGAAAAAAGAAAACTGTATAAGATTACTGAAATAGGACAATCTATCTTAGATAATGAACTAAAACGTATTGAGCGTTTGTATCGTAATAGTAAGGAGGATATCTGATGGATAATAAAATAGTCCGCAAGATTTTTACAATAGCAGATTATGATCGAGAAGAAATCTATTTACGGAAGATGCACCAGTCTGGCTGGAAGTTAATTCGAATACAATATTCTTGCTATCTTATTGCTGTTAAATATACGTTTGAGAAGTGTCCTCCAGAAGATGTGGTTTATCAGTTAGATTTTCGTGCTTTAGGACCGAAAAACAAAGAAACTTATCTGCAACTATTTACTGATTTTGGGTGGGAACACATTCAAACATTCAATAATTTTTCTTTTTTCCGTAAACCTGCTACATCCATTGAGAACCAAGCCGATCTTGAGATATATAGTGATGAATCTTCCAAATTAGATATGATTAGGCGCTTATTATTCAGTCGTTTTATTCCTGCTTTGTTTGTGCTAATTTTGAATAGTTATCTAATATTAAAGAATATAGAAAAAGGTACTGGAAAATTTTTGTTTGTATTTCAAATAATAGATGTATTATTATTGCTTACTGTCTCAACTCAATTACTTTATATTGCTATAAAGTTATTTAAAAAGAGACGTGAATTAGAAGAAAAAAATGAATAGGTTACTGAGTAGCGAGTTTATTTTATAGCAAGGAAACTCAGGTTAGTGATTTATCTTAAGAAAGGAAATAAGAATGAGTCAAAAAATAATTGATGTAAAGCATATCAGTAAAAAATTTGGGAAAATGATTGCTTTGGACGATATTAGTTTTTCTATTGGTAAAGGGGAAATTTTTGGATTTTTAGGTCCTTCAGGTTCAGGAAAGACAACAACTATTAATATCTTGACAGGGCAGTTATCGGCAGACAATGGTCAATCTCTTATTTTGGGGGCAGATTCTCAAAAATTATCATCAGAAGATTTGGCGAAGATTGGTTTAGTGAGTGACACAAGTGGTTTTTATGAAAAAATGACCTTGTATAACAACCTCCTCTTTTACAGTAAGTTTTATGGCATCCCCAAATCACAAATTGATGATTTACTAAAAAAAGTAGGCCTCTATGATAGTAGGAATAAAGTTGCAGCTAAATTATCAACTGGAATGAAGCAACGGATGTTTCTAGTCAAAGCGCTCATCAATAATCCTCAGATTCTTTTTCTTGATGAACCAACTTCTGGCTTAGATCCAGCTACGTCTAGAACTATTCACGAATTGATTTTGGAGTTGAAAGCAGCGGGAACCACCATTTTTTTGACAACCCACGATATGAATGAAGCGACTTTATTATGTGACTACCTTGCTCTGTTAAACAAAGGAAAATTAGTTGAAGAGGGCAAGCCCTCAGAGCTTATTCAGAAATATAACACTGATAAAAGAGTGACGGTTACCTATCTAGACGGAAGTGAAATAACTACTGATTTCACTAACTTAAACTCGTTGTTAACGAAAAATTCAGAAAATATCTCTTTTATTCACTCTTGTGAGCCAACTTTAGAGGATATTTTCATCACATTAACTGGAGGAAATTTAAATGTTTAAACGAATACAAGCTTTATTATGGTTGCGTTTCCAGATTATTTTTTCTAACAAAAGCCTTCTGTTACAAATTTTAATGCCTTTTGCTTTTGCTTATTTTTATAAATATATTTTGAATATGCAAGGCGGTGGAGGAAAGCAACAAGCTTTGACTCTTCTAGCTATTTGTTTGCCCCTTTCTTTGGCAATGGCTGTTGGAAATCCTATTACTCTTATTTTATCTGAAGAAAAAGAAAAACATAATTTACGCACCTTGTTGGTCAGTGGCGTAAAGGGGTATGAATATATTGTGTCCACTCTAATTTTACCAATATTCTTTTCTTTAATTATTATGGTGGCAGTACCGCTTATTTTAGGTGTTTCTATTCATTATTTTGTTCAGTATGCTTTCATTGTTTTTTCAACTTCTATCGTGATTATTTTGCTTTATTTATTTCTTGGGCTAGTGACTCGAAATCAAGTTGATGCACAGGTGATTAGTGTGCCAGCCATGCTCATAATATCTTTTCTACCGATGATAGCAAATTTTGATAAAAATTTGGCTAAATTCAGCGACTATAGCTTTATGGGCCTTTTTACTCAATTTGTGACAAAGTGGGAAAAATTTTCATGGGGAGATGCCTTGATTCCCTCTATTTCATTGGCTGCTTGGATTCTTTTATTGATTATTTGTAATTCATTTATTATCAAAAAAAGAAATACAATTTAAACTTCTTTTAACTGATATTTTATCTAATAAAAATCAGACCTAAGATGTATTTTTAGCACTCTTTCAAAAAGAGTGCTAATTTTTCGGTTTTTTATCTTGACATTGGAAAGGAAGAGTGTATAATAGAGTTATGAATTAGCACTCAATAGTTCAGAGTGCTAATTTTAAAATCTCAACGATGGAAAATCCTGAAAGGGGTGATCTTGTGGTAACGGAGCGTCAAAGTGAGATTTTAAATTTGATTATTGATATCTTTACCAAGACTCACGAACCAGTGGGGTCGAAGGCTTTACAAGAGTCTATTAAGTCTAGTAGTGCCACTATCCGTAATGATATGGCTTATCTAGAAAAACAAGGTCTACTTGAGAAAGCACACACATCCAGTGGGAGAAAGCCAAGTATAGCTGGTTTTCAATACTTTGTGAAGAACTCGTTAACTTTTGATCAACTCGCTGAAAACGAGTTGTATGAAGTGGTAAAAGCATTTGATCAAGAATTTTTCAAGCTAGAAGAGATTTTACAGCGTGCTACCGACATTCTATCACAACTGAGTGGTTGTACGGTGGTTGCTTTAGATGTAGAACCGAGCCAACAGCGACTAACAGCTTTTGATATTGTAGTCATCAGTCAGCATGTGGCCTTAGCAGTCTTCACGCTAGATGAGTCTAATACTATTACAAGTCAGTTTATGATTCCAAGAAATTTTTTAAAGAATGATTTGGATCAACTGCGCGATATGATACGAGAAAAATTTTTAAATCAAAAAGTTCTTGATATTCATTACAAGATTCGAACAGAGATTCCTCAAATCATTCAGCGCTATTTCACTACAACGGATAACGTTTTAGATTTATTTGAACATATTTTTGTAGATATGTTTGCTGAAAAAATTTCGCTTGCTGGTAAGGTGAATCTATTGGAATTTGCTAGTTTAGAGACGTATCAATTCTTTGATAATCAACAGCAGGTTGCACTTGAAATTCGAGGAAATTTCCCAGAAAATCAGATGCAAAATGTAAGTGTTGCAAATAGTAGTGAACCTAGCTTAGCCAATTTAGCGATAATTTCTAGTAAATTTTTGATTCCTTATCGAGGATTTGGAATGATGGCAGTTATTGGACCTGTCAATCTGGACTACCAGAAGGTCGTTGGTCAGATTAATGTTGTGTCACAAATTTTGACCATGAAACTGACAGACTTTTATAGATATTTAAGTAGCAATCATTACGAAGTACATTAATCAATTTTAAATAAAATCAAGGATTAGAAGAAATTTCTTTGACTTAAAAATATTTTAGTATCGTGAATAAAGGAGGATTTTCCAGTGTCAAAACATAAAAAGGAAAAAGAAGAAACTCAAGAAAAAGATGACATTAAAGAAGAATCAGTTGTAATAGAAAATGTCGAAGAATCAGCCCCTGAAAAGTCGGAGCTTGAATTGGCAACTGAGCGAGCAGAAGAATTTGAGAACAAATATCTTCGCGCTCATGCTGAAATGCAAAATATTCAGCGTCGTGCAAATGAAGAGCGTCAGCAACTTCAAAAATACCGTTCGCAAGATTTAGCAAAAGCAATTTTACCAAGTTTGGATAATATTGAACGAGCTTTAGCTGTCGAAGGATTAACAGATGACGTTAAAAAAGGTCTGGAAATGGTTCAAGAAAGTTTAGCTCAAGCCCTGAAAGAAGAGGGTATTGAAGAGGTAGAAGTTGAAACCTTTGACCACAATCTTCATATGGCAGTTCAAACCTTGCCAGCAGATGATGACCACCCAGCAGATACGATAGCTCAAGTTTTCCAAAAAGGATATAAATTACATGAACGTCTATTGCGTCCAGCAATGGTCATTGTATACAATTAAACACTTGTCCGAGATGACAGAAAACTATGAAAGAAATTATAAAATTAAAAGAGGTAGAAAACATGTCTAAAATTATTGGTATTGACTTAGGAACAACAAACTCAGCAGTTGCAGTGCTTGAAGGTACTGAAAGTAAAATTATTGCAAACCCAGAAGGAAACCGTACAACTCCTTCAGTTGTATCTTTTAAAAATGGTGAAATCATCGTTGGTGATGCTGCAAAACGTCAAGCAGTAACAAATCCTGATACAGTAATCTCTATCAAATCAAAAATGGGAACTTCTGAAAAAGTTTCTGCTAACGGAAAAGAATACACACCACAAGAAATTTCAGCAATGATTCTTCAATACTTAAAAGGTTATGCGGAAGAATATCTTGGTGAAAAAGTAACAAAAGCAGTTATCACTGTACCTGCATACTTCAACGATGCACAACGTCAAGCAACAAAAGACGCTGGTAAAATCGCTGGTTTAGAAGTAGAACGTATCGTTAACGAACCAACAGCAGCAGCTCTTGCTTATGGTCTTGACAAGACTGACAAAGACGAAAAAATCTTAGTCTTTGACCTTGGTGGTGGTACATTTGACGTGTCAATCCTTGAATTAGGTGATGGTGTCTTTGATGTATTAGCAACAGCAGGGGACAACAAACTCGGTGGTGACGACTTTGACCAAAAAATTATTGATTGGTTGGTTGCTGAATTTAAGAAAGAAAATGGTATTGACTTAGGTGCTGATAAGATGGCACTTCAACGTTTGAAAGATGCTGCTGAAAAAGCTAAAAAAGACCTTTCAGGTGTCACTCAAACACAAATCAGCTTACCATTTATCACTGCAGGTGCTGCAGGGCCACTTCACTTAGAAATGAGCCTTTCACGTGCGAAATTTGATGACTTAACTCGTGACCTTGTAGAACGTACAAAAACACCAGTTCGTCAAGCTTTATCAGATGCTGGATTGTCGTTATCTGAAATTGATGAAGTTATCTTGGTCGGTGGTTCAACTCGTATTCCTGCCGTAGTTGAAGCGGTAAAAGCTGAAACTGCAAAAGAGCCAAATAAATCAGTAAATCCGGATGAAGTTGTTGCGATGGGTGCTGCGATTCAAGGTGGTGTTATCACTGGTGATGTGAAGGATGTTGTCCTTCTCGATGTAACACCATTATCACTTGGTATCGAAACAATGGGTGGTGTCTTCACAAAATTAATCGAACGTAACACAACCATCCCAACTTCTAAATCACAAATCTTCTCGACGGCAGCAGACAATCAACCAGCTGTGGATGTTCACGTTCTCCAAGGTGAACGCCCAATGGCAGCGGATAACAAAACACTCGGACGTTTCCAATTGGCTGATATACCGCCAGCTCCTCGTCAAGTACCACAAATTGAAGTGACTTTTGACATTGATAAAAATGGTATTGTTTCTGTTAAAGCTAAGGATCTTGGTACACAGAAAGAAAAAAGTATTGTTATCCAATCAAACAGTGGTTTAACAGATGAAGAAATTGAGAAAATGATGAAAGATGCAGAAGCCAACGCAGAAGCAGATAAAAAACGCAAAGAAGAAGTTGACCTTAAAAATGAAGTTGACCAAGCAATCTTTGCAACTGAAAAGACGATCAAAGAAACTGAAGGAAAAGGTTTTGATACGGAACGTGATGCTGCTCAATCAGCTCTTGATGAGTTGAAATCTGCTCAAGAATCAGGAAATCTTGATGATATGAAAGCTAAACTTGAATCACTCAATGAAAAAGCGCAAGCTCTAGCAGTAAAACTTTACGAACAAGCTGCAGCAGCACAACAAGCTCAAGCAGGAGCAGAAGGTGCAACAGGAACGGACTCAGCTTCAGCAGGTGATGATGTGGTTGATGGTGAGTTTACTGAAAAATAATCTAAGCCATTAATTGTGTTATTTTATGGATAAAGAAGTAAATAATACTGATTAATCTTAATAAAAGATAGGGGTTGATACAGATTTTGTTCCAACCTCTATTTTTAAAAAATAGTTATTGAGTGAATCAGCTCATAAAAAAGGAAGAAAAATGAATAATACAGAATTTTATGATCGCTTAGGTGTTTCAAAAAATGCTTCCCAAGATGAAATAAAAAAAGCTTATCGCAAACTTTCTAAAAAATATCATCCAGATATTAATAAAGAAGCAGGAGCTGAAGATAAGTATAAAGAAATTCAAGAAGCCTATGAAACACTTGGTGATGAGCAAAAACGATCCAATTATGATCAGTTTGGTGCAGCTGGAGCCCAAGGCGGTTTCGGTGGTGGTACTGGTGGTTTTGGTGGATTTGATGGAGCTGGCTTTGGTGGCTTTGGTGGCTTTGAAGATATCGTCTCTAGCATCTTTGGTGGCGGAGCAAGTAGAAATCCTAATGCTCCACGGCAAGGAGATGATCTTCAATATCAAGTTCATCTTAAATTTGAAGAAGCTATTTTTGGTACTGAAAAGGAAATCAAATACAATCGTGAAGGGCAATGTAGAACCTGTTCTGGTTCTGGCGCCAAACCTGGTACAAGTCCTGTAACCTGTAGTCGGTGTCATGGGACAGGTTACATCAATGTAGACAGGCAAACCCCTCTTGGAATCATGCGTCGAAAAGTTACTTGTGATGTTTGTCATGGTCGCGGAAAAGAAATCAAAGATCCGTGTACAACCTGTCATGGGACTGGTCATGAAACGCAAGCCCATAGCGTTCACGTAAAAATCCCAGCAGGTGTCGAAACTGATCAGCAAGTCCGTCTTACTGGTCAAGGAGAGGCAGGATTTAACGGTGGAACTTATGGTGATTTATATGTAATTGTGCAAGTCGATCCTAGTGATAAATTTGAACGAGATGGCTCGACTATTTATTACAAATTAAATTTGAACTTTGTTCAGGCAGCATTAGGGGATAGTATTGAAATTCCAACTGTTCATGGAAATGTTGAACTGATGATTCCTGAAGGAACTCAAACAGGTAAACGATTCCGTCTAAGAGGAAAAGGTGCTCCGAGTTTGAGAGGCGGTAGTATGGGCGATCAGTATGTTACCGTTAATGTCGTTACTCCAACTAGTTTAAATGACAAACAAAGAGAAGCACTTCATGAATTTGCCAAAGCAGGAAATATTAAAGTTACACCAAAGAAAAAAAGCTTTTTTGATAAAGTAAAAGATGTTTTAGAGTAAAATTATAGGAAAATCCGTGTGAATAATGATTTCGCATGGATTTTTTAAATTAAGTCATCCGAATAGGAAAGCCAAGCTGAAATAGTATATAGTTTTAAACTATATATAGCTCTTGAAAAGAAAAAAGGACAGTATTTTTTTAAGATGTTACAATAGAATGGTAAAATTCAGATATTTCTGTGTTAATTGATTCATTCATTTATTTTAGATTCCATTGTTTTTAAATAAAATGGTCTTCACATAGGAATGTTTTTTATTACCTATTTATCCAGAATTCAATTAAGTAGTTATGGAGGTTAAGATGAACAAAGATTGGAAATTAGACACGTTACTAGCTCAAGCAGGGATAAAAAATGATGAAGCAACAGGAGCACTAACAACTCCCTTGCATTTTTCAACGACTTATCAGCATCCAGAATTTGGACAATCAACAGGTTATGATTACACTCGAACAAAAAACCCCACTCGTTCAAGTTTAGAGGAAACATTAGCGGTAATTGAGAGTGCTCGTTATGCTTTAGCTACTAGTTCGGGAATGAGTGCTATTGTACTAGCCTTCAGTATTTTTCCCGTTGGGAGTAAGATTCTTGCAGTTCGTGACCTTTACGGTGGTTCTTTCCGCTGGTTTAATCAAATGGAAGAAGAAGGGAAATTTTATTTTATCTATGCTAATACTGAAGAAGAGCTCCTTTCATCTTTGGCGGATGATATCGATGTTGTCTATATTGAAACTCCAACCAATCCATTGATGGTAGAGTTTGACATTAAACGTATTGCAAGTGTTGCCCATTCCAAAAATGCAAAAGTCATAGTGGACAATACTTTTTATACCCCTATTTATCAGAGACCTTTGGAAGAGGGAGCAGATTTGGTGCTTCATTCAGCCACAAAATACCTCGGTGGACACAATGATGTTCTAGCAGGTGCAGTGATGACTAGCGATACAGCACTTTATGAACAACTCTTTTACAATTTGAACACAACAGGAGCTGTATTATCTCCGTTTGATAGCTATTTGCTCCTTCGTGGTTTAAAAACCTTATCTCTTCGTATGGAGAGAGCTACAAAGAATGCTCAAGAAGTAGTTGCTTTTCTAGAAACGGCACCTCAAGTCAAAGAAGTAAAATATTCTGGTAAAGGTGGAATGATCTCATTCAAAGTTGTTCAAGAAGACAAAATCCCTACGATTTTGAATAAATTAAGCGTCTTTACTTTTGCAGAAAGTTTAGGTGGTGTGGAAAGTCTCATTACCTATCCAGCCACTCAGACGCATGCGGATATTCCTGAAGCAGTTCGTCATTCGTATGGATTGACAGATGATTTGTTACGCTTGTCAGTTGGGATTGAAGACAGCGTAGACTTGATTGCAGATTTGAAAGCAGTTTTGGAGGTTTAATGATGGGGAAATATAATTTTAAGACAGCACCCAGCCGCTTGGGACAGCATACTTACAAGTGGAAAGAAGCTGAAACGGATTCTGAGGTGATTCCGGCTTGGATAGCTGATATGGATTTTGAAGTTTTACCAGAGATAAAACAAGCGATTTACGATTATGCGGATCAATTAATTTATGGCTATACTTACGCTAGTGAAGAGCTGATACAATCTATTATAAATTGGGAAAAAACTCAACACCATTATGAATTTCCCAAAGAAGCTTTGTTTTTTATTGAAGGAGTTGTCCCAGCAATTTCGACAGCTATTCAAAGCTACACGAATGTTGGTGATGCGGTATTGATCAATACTCCTGTTTATCCCCCTTTTGCTCGTAGTGTTAAACTAAATAATCGCAAACTAATTACTAACTCTTTGGTGGAAACAGATGGTTTGTATCAAATTGATTTTGAACAGCTAGAAAAAGACCTAGTGACCAATCAAGTCCGATTATATATTCTATGCAATCCACATAATCCTGGAGGTCGTGTTTGGGGCAAAGAAACCTTAGAAAAAATAGGACTTTTGTGTCAAAAACATGGAGTTATTTTGGTGTCAGATGAAATTCATCAAGATTTAGTTCTTTTTGGAAATAAGCATCATTCTTTTAATACCGTTCATCCACAATTTAAGGAATTTAGCTTGATTTTATCCAGTGCAACCAAAACTTTTAATATTGCTGGAACAAAAAACTCTTTTGTCATCATTGAAAATCCTACACTAGCAAAAAAATTCAAAAAACAGCAATTGGTGAACAATCAACATGAAATTTCGACTCTGGGTTATATTGCGACAGAGACAGCCTTTCGTTATGGTTTGCCTTGGTTAGAAGAATTAAAAGCAGTTTTGGAAGAAAATATTGAGTTTGTAGTGGATTATTTTCAAACACATGCTCCAAGAGTGAAAGTAATGAAACCAGAGGGAACTTATTTGGTTTGGTTGGATTTTAGCGATTACCATCTAACAGATGAAGAATTGTTCCATTTGCTACGCAATCAAGCTAAGGTTGTTTTAAATCGGGGACTTGATTTTGGAGCTGAGGGCAAGTTACATGCAAGACTAAATGTTGCTGCACCAAAGTTTATGATTAAAACCATTTGCCAACGAATTGTAGACCAATTAACTCATCTTTAAAAGTAGATAAAAATAAAATAAAGCTATTGACAATCATTCTAAAGAAGAGTATAGTTATAATGAAAAATCGGTAGGTGAGGCTACCATAGGGATACGGATGGCTGCCGCAAACTAGTGGAGACACTAAGCGCAGGTCAACAGTTGTGATCGCCAAGGTCACGACTAATGTCATTACATTGCCCTACGGAGTTAAAGCTTGAACGGTAACACAAGACTAGCAAAGTCCTGCCATGTTTTTCGTGGTTGGACTTTATTTTTTTGTAGAGTTCAAACGATTGAAACTTTCATGCCTTAAAGAAAGGGGGAAGAAAATGCTAAGTGACGATTATTCGGAAAAGCCGATCAATAATACTGAAAATAAGATAGATCTTCTCCTTGGGGAACTTCTATTCGCTGATTAATTTATTTAGATAGAAGAGGTAAAAAGTGAAATTAGTAAAAGATAGACTCGTTGATGCTCTAAAATTGCCTGTTGGAGCTACATTTGAATTTTTTAAGACAAGCTTGCAAGGTCTAAGCGAAGAACAAGTAGAAGAAAATCGTGAACTTTATGGTGAAAATATCATCACCAAAGGTCAGGAAGATTCTATCTTTAAGAAGATTTATGAATCAATTATCAATCCCTTTACAGTGATTCTTCTACTCATTGCCTTTGTGTCATTAGTAACGAATGTCTGGCTTGCAAAACCTGGTGAGGCAGACCCAACAACTTTTATCATTATCGTGATTCTAGTTCTTATTTCTGGAGGCATCCGATTTGTTCAAGAACTGCGGAGCGACAAGGCTGCTAATAATCTTTCTCGTATGATTGTGAATACCGCAACGGTCATTCGTGATGCAAAAGAAAAAGAAATTCCAATAGATGAATTGGTAGTGGGTGATTTGATTAAATTGAGTGCAGGTGATATGATTCCTGCAGACGTTTTGTTGATTGATTCGCGTGATTTTTTTGTTCAACAATCTGGTCTTACTGGAGAGAGTGATGCCGTTGAGAAGGCTTGTTTAGCAAAAGCAGATGAACAAAATTTTGATAGCTTATTGGAGACAGAATCGCTCGCTTTTATGGGAACGAACGTCATTTCAGGTCGTGCCACTGCACTTGTTTTAGTTGTCGGTGACGATACGATGATGGGAGCGATTGAACAAACTCTGAATACTTACGATGAACCAACTTCTTTTGAGCGGGAAATGAACAGCATTTCATGGCTATTGATTCGTTTGATGATGGTTATGGTGCCAGTTGTTTTTTTCATCAATGGATTGACAGATGGAGATTGGCTAGAAGCAGGTGTTTTTGCACTGAGTGTAGGAGTTGGTTTAACTCCAGAAATGTTGCCGATGATTATTACAGCGAGTCTAGCAAAAGGCTCTATTATCATGGCTAAAGAAAAGGTAGTAATTAAGAAATTAAATGCCATTCAGGATTTAGGTGCTATTGACATTCTTTGCACTGATAAAACAGGAACCTTGACACAAGATGAAATTGTTTTAGAATATCCCTTAGATATCCATTCTAACTTGGATTTAGCTGTTTTGCGTCGTGCTTATCTTAATTCCTATTACCAAACAGGTCTGAAAAATCTTATGGATCGTGCGATTATTAATCGGATGGAAAAGGAAGCAGAAAAACATGAAATTGTTCGAAATTTAGACCAAACGTTTAAGAAGATTGATGAGTTACCTTTTGACTTCGAGCGTCGTAGAATGAGTGTTATCGTTAAGGATGATGAAGAAGTCATTAGTATGGTGACCAAAGGTGCTTTAGAAGAAATGCTAGCAATTTCTAATCGTGTAGAAGACAAAGGAAAAATTCTTCCCTTGACTGATGATATTCGCGATGAAATTTTAAAAGAAGTAGCCCAATTAAATGAGCAAGGCTTGCGCGTGCTAGGAGTTAGTTATAAGTCAGATTTATCCGAAGGATATGAGTTCACTATTGATGATGAATCTGACATGATTTTGACAGGGTATTTAGCCTTTCTTGATCCCCCTAAAACTTCGGCTGCTCCTGCCATAAAGATTCTTGCAGAATATGGCGTTGCTACCAAAATTTTGACTGGTGATAATGAAAAAGTTACCGAAGCAGTTTGTGAAAAAGTAGGACTAGATGTAGAAAATATTTTATTAGGTTCCACTATTGATGATATGACCGACGAGGTCTTGAGTCAAGCGGTAGAAGACACGACGGTTTTTGCCAAATTATCTCCAGATCAAAAAGCTCGAATTATTTTACAATTAAAAGCAAATGGGCACAAGGTAGGTTATATGGGAGATGGTATCAACGATGCACCCTCTATGAAAGTAGCAGATGTGGGAATATCAGTTGATACAGCAGTGGATATTGCTAAGGAAACGGCAGATGTTGTCTTATTAGATAAAGATTTAATGGTATTGGAAAAAGGTCTAGTAGAAGGACGAAAAGTCTACGCTAATATGACAAAATATATCAAAATGACAGTTAGTTCTAATTTTGGTAATATATTTTCACTTTTATTTGCCAGCGTTTTCCTTCCATTTCTTCCAATGGCACCGGTTCACTTGATTGTTTTAAATCTAGTCTATGATCTTTCTTGTATTGCTTTACCTTTTGACAATGTGGATTCAGAATTTCTTAAAAAACCACGTATCTGGTCAGCGAGTTCTATTACGCGATTTATGGCATGGATTGGACCAATTTCTTCTGTTTTTGATATTTTAACTTATCTAATCCTTTACTTCATTGTTGTACCAATGATTACAGGAGGCGGCTACCATCACGACTCAGCAACAGCAGCTCATTTTGTGACCCTTTTCCAAACAGGTTGGTTTATCGAATCTATGTGGTCTCAAACAATGGTTATCCACATGTTGCGTTCACCAAAATTACCTTTTGTGCAAAGTCGTCCGGCTTTATCTGTCATTGTAACAACTCTAGCAGCAGCTTTGTTTGTCACTAGCTTGCCTTATGGTTTATTTGCATCAGTACTCAAGGTTGCACCACTTAATGCCATGTATTTCCTTTTCCTAATTCTGATTATTATTTTGTATATGGTCAGTGTTACTTTGGTGAAACATTTTTATATTAAACGATATAAAGAGTGGTTGTAAGTTTAGTATAGATTATCAATAAAAACTCTAATAAGACTTGTTTGAAGTGAGTCTTTTTAGAGTTTTTTTGATATAATAAGACGGAAAATAAATCCGTATTTTAATACTTAAATTATGGATTGACTACAAAAAAAGTAAAGGAAAACGATTATGGAAAAATTTCAAGTTATCGAACATCCACTTATACAGCATAAATTATCTATCTTACGCCGAATAGATACCTCCACTAAAGTTTTTCGAGAATTAGTTAATGAGATTGCCATGTTAATGGGATATGAAGTTTTACGCGATTTACCATTGGAAGATGTGGAAATTGAGACGCCGATTACCAAGACAGTACAGAAACAACTAACGGGTAAAACATTAGCAATTGTTCCTATTTTACGTGCCGGAATTGGAATGGTAGATGGTTTGCTAAGTTTGGTACCTGCTGCGAAAGTTGGTCATATTGGTATGTATCGTGACGAAGAAACCTTACAACCAGTTGAATACCTAGTTAAATTACCAGAAGACATTGAGAAACGCCATATTTTTGTTGTTGATCCAATGTTAGCAACAGGTGGATCAGCTATTTTGGCGATTGATTCTCTAAAGAAACGAGGAGTAAGCCAAATTACCTTTGTTTGCTTAGTTTCTGCACCAGAAGGAGTAAAAGCATTGCAGACAGCCCATCCTGATGTGTCTATATTTACAGCAGCACTAGACGAGCGCTTGAATGACCATGGCTATATTGTTCCTGGTTTAGGAGATGCGGGAGATCGTTTATTTGGCACAAAATAGAAACAAAGTTTTTGTTTGACCTTTTTTGACTAAAAATATATAATGGCGTAGTAACAATGAAAATTAAAAATAGTTACTATTTTATGAATAGTAAAACAGAAAGAGAGAAATTATGATTCCTGTAGTTATTGAACAAACGAGTCGTGGAGAACGTTCATATGATATTTATTCCCGTCTCTTAAAAGATCGCATCATCATGTTGACAGGTCCAGTAGAAGACAATATGGCAAATTCTATTATTGCACAATTATTGTTTCTAGATGCTCAATATAATACAAAAGATATTTATCTGTATGTAAATAGTCCGGGAGGATCTGTTTCTGCAGGTCTAGCAATTGTTGATACAATGAACTTTATCAAATCGGATGTACAAACAATTGTTATGGGAATAGCAGCCAGCATGGGAACAATTATTGCTTCTAGTGGTGCTAAGGGCAAACGTTTCATGTTGCCAAATGCTGAATACCTAATCCATCAACCGATGGGAGGAACTGGTAGCGGAACGCAACAAACAGATATGGCAATCGTCGCAGAACATTTACTACGTACGCGTAATACATTAGAGAAAATTTTAGCTGATAATTCTGGTAAGCCTATTGAACAAATTCATAAAGATGCAGAGCGTGATTATTGGATGAGCGCACAAGAAACGCTAGAATATGGCTTTATTGATGAAGTGATGGAAAATAGTAATTTAAGCTAAGAATGATTAAAAAATGTCCCTATGGGCATTTTTTTGTTATAATCAAATAGAGAATAGAAAGCAAGAGAGGGAATTTACATGTTTAAAAAGGAAGAGCGAATGGGCTTGATTGTTCATCTCTATTACAATCGCGATAGTAAAAAATTAGAAAATGTTGGAGATGTCATTTACCATTCAAAAAAACATCGTTATTTACAAATCTACATCCCTAAAGAAAATGCAGAGGCAATCAAAGAAAAGTTGATGAAAGAAAGATATATCAAAAAAGTCCGAATCTGTCATATACAAGAATTAGATAACGATTTTGTTGGTAGTCTTCAAAAAAATTAAAAAAATATCCTATCCCTATAACTTTTTATTTAAAATATTTGTTAAAAAGTTATAGGGATATTTTTGTTGAAATCTTTTTATTTCGTGGATTTTCAGCGCCTTGCAAAATAATTTATAAATAAAAAAAGTTTTTAGGGTTGACAATTGTCAGATAATTCGATATATTCTTATTTATATCATTTAATTTACAAATACGTCAAGGAGATTGAGAATGAAGAAAAAATTCGCCCTAACCCTAATGACTTTTGCTAGTGTAGCTCTTTTAGCAGCATGTGGTGAAGTGTCTAATAACAGTTCTAATACTACTGGTACAGAAATTGGAGATACTTTAAAAATTGGTTTTAACTTGGAAGAATCAGGTGAAGTTGCTGCTTACGGTAAAGCCGAACAAAAAGGTGCTCAATTAGCAATTGATGAAATCAATAAAGCTGGTGGTGTTGACGGTAAAAAAATCGAAGTTTTTAATAAAGACAATAAATCTGAGACTGGGGAAGCTGCAACAGTTTCAACGAATTTAGTTACCCAATCAAAAGTAAACACAATTATTGGACCAGCAACATCTGGTAGTACAGCTTCTTCCATTTCAAATGCAAGTAAAGCAGGAGTTCCGGTTATCACACCAAGTGCAACACAAGATAATTTGACTAAAAATCAAGACTATCTATTCCGTGCTACTTTTATTGATAGCTACCAAGGTCAAATCATTTCTCACTATTTAACAGATAATTTGAAAGCTAAAAAAGTTGTTCTTTACTACGACAAGTCAAGCGACTACGCTGAAGGAATTGCTGAAGCCTTCAAAAAAGAATTTAAAGGTGAAATTGTAGCAACTGAAACCTTCCAATCAAAAGATACAGATTTCCAAGCTGCTTTAACAAAAATTAAAGACAAAGAATTTGACGCTTTAGTTATCCCAGGTTACTACACTGAAGGTGGTAAAATTATTAACCAAGCACGTGGTTTGGGAATTGAACAACCAATCGTTGGTCCTGATGGATTTGGAGATACAAAACTAGTTGAACAAGCAACTCCAGCTGCTGCAACAAATGTTTTCTATGTTTCAGGATTCACAACTTCTGGTGATTTGTCTGAAAAAGCGAAGAAATTTGTTGAAGCTTATAAAGCTAAATACAATGAAGACCCTTCAATGTTTGCTGCACTTGGTTATGACGCAGTTTATATGGCTGCAGAAGCTGCAAAAGGTGCTAAAACATCAGTAGATATTAAAGATAATCTTGCTAAGTTAAAAGATTTTGAAGGAGTGACAGGCTCTATTACTATTGATAAAAACCATAATCCTGTGAAAACAGCCTTGATGCTTGGTTTAAAAAATGGTGAAGTAGATTCTGTTGAAACGGTTGAAGCTAAATAGGAACATCTAGTAGACTGGGCTGATACCCAGTCTTTAACTTATTTTAGTGTATTTTATAGTGATATGATAACAACTGTATATAGATACATAATTTGACAAACTCTGTTTATTTTTTAGAAAGTGTGGTGTTTTATGCTCCAACAACTTGTCAATGGCTTAATTCTTGGGAGTGTTTATGCGCTTTTGGCTTTAGGTTATACTATGGTTTATGGAATTATCAAGCTAATCAACTTTGCCCATGGTGATGTTTATATGCTTGGTGCTTTTATGGGATATTATTTAATCAATGTCCTTCATTTAAACTTTTTTATAGCTTTGATTGTAGCGATGATAGGAACAGCTATAATTGGAGTTGTGATTGAATTCTTAGCTTATCGTCCTCTTCGTAATTCTACACGGATTGCGGCTTTGATAACAGCGATTGGTGTTTCGTTCTTTCTAGAGTATGGAATGGTTTTCCTTGTTGGAGCCAATACTCGTTCTTTCCCACAAGTTATTAAAGTGACACGTTATACACTCGGTCCAATTTCTATCTCTAACGTTCAACTGATGATTTTGGGAATTTCGATTTTTCTTATGCTTGCCCTACAATTTATTGTGCAAAAAACTAAGATGGGGAAAGCTATGCGTGCTGTTTCAGTAGACAGTGATGCGGCTCAATTAATGGGAATAAATGTAAATCGAACCATTAGTTTTACTTTTGCACTAGGTTCAGCACTTGCAGGTGCCGCCGGTGTTCTCATTGCCCTTTACTATAATTCCCTTGAACCTTTAATGGGACTGACTCCGGGACTTAAGTCCTTTGTTGCGGCGGTATTGGGAGGGATTGGAATTATTCCCGGCGCTGCTTTGGGTGGTTTTGTCATTGGTTTGCTAGAGACTTTTGCGACAGCAGTAGGTCTTTCAGATTTTAGAGATGCTATTGTATATGCCATCCTCATCGTTATTTTATTAATTCGTCCATCCGGTATTCTTGGAAAAAATGTGAAAGAGAAGGTGTAAAGTATGAAAAAGAATTTAAAAACGAATGCTTTATGGCTCGCTCTGATTATAGCAGGATATGTTCTTATCTCAATACTGGTTAGTACAGGAATTTTAAATGCCTTTTACATTCAAATTTTTGAACAGATAGGTATCAATATTATTCTTGCTGTCGGTCTCAATTTGATTGTTGGTTTTTCAGGTCAATTCTCGCTAGGACATGCAGGATTTATGGTTATTGGAGTTTATTCTGTTGCTATTTTAGGTTCAAAATCTCCGACATACGGAACGTTCTTTCTTGCTATGGGAATAGGTATTCTACTTGCAGGAGCCGTGGCTCTCATTGTTGGAATTCCAACGCTTCGCCTAAAGGGAGATTACCTTGCTATCGCTACTTTAGGGGTATCAGAAATTATCCGTATTCTAATTGTCAATGGTGGCTCTTTAACAAATGGAGCAGCAGGGATTTTATCAATTCCGCCATTCACAAATTGGCAAATGGTTTATATTTTTGTTGTCATCACAACCATTTTGACTTTGAATTTTCTACGTAGTCCAATCGGACGTTCGATTCTTTCAGTTCGCGAAGATGAAATTGCTGCTGAATCTGTTGGAGTGAACACGACAAAAGTGAAAGTTATCGCCTTTGTTTTTGGAGCCATCACAGCTTCTATAGCAGGTTCCTTACAAGCTGGTTTCATTGGTTCAGCTGTTCCAAAAGATTACTCTTTCACAAATACAATTAATGTACTTATCATTGTTGTGTTTGGTGGTCTAGGCTCGATTACAGGAACAATTGTTGCAGCTATTGTTTTGGGAATTCTCAATATGTTACTACAAGATTTATCTAGTGTTCGTATGATTGTTTATTCATTAGCCTTAATCTTGGTAATGATTTTCCGTCCGGGTGGACTTCTTGGAACTTGGGAACTCAGTTTAAGCAAACTCTTCAAAAAGAATAAGGAGGTCAAGGATTAATGGCACTTCTTGATGTGAAAAATTTAACCAAACATTTTGGCGGTCTAACTGCTGTTAGTGATGTAACATTAGAGCTAAACGAAGGAGAATTAGTCGGTTTAATTGGACCAAATGGTGCAGGAAAAACAACACTTTTTAATCTATTAACTGGTGTTTACGAACCTAGTGAGGGGACGGTCACTTTGGATGGTAATTTACTAAATGGCAAAACTCCATATAAAATTGCTACTTTAGGTTTGGGACGTACTTTTCAAAATATTCGTTTGTTCAAAAATTTAACAGTATTGGATAACGTTCTGATTGCTTTTGGTAATCATCATAAGTCACATGTTTTTGCTAGCTTCTTGCGTCTACCTGTTTTTTATAAAAATGAAGAAAAATTACGCACAGAAGCCTTAGAATTGTTGAAAATCTTTAATTTGGACAAAGAAGAAAATACTCTAGCTAAAAACCTTGCTTATGGACAACAACGACGTCTAGAAATTGTACGAGCTTTAGCTACAGAACCTAAAATTTTGTTTTTAGATGAACCTGCAGCAGGGATGAACCCACAAGAAACTGCAGAACTAACAGAGTTGATTCGTCAGATTAAAGATAAATTTAATATTTCTATTATGTTGATTGAACATGATATGAGTTTAGTTATGAAAGTAACAGAACGTATCTATGTATTGGAGTATGGTCGCTTGATTGCTCATGGAACACCAGATGAAATCAAAAACGACCAACGCGTTATCGAAGCTTATCTAGGAGGTGAAGCCTAATGACCATGCTTAAGGTTGAGAATCTTTCTGTCCATTATGGCGTGATTCAGGCTGTTCATGATGTCAGCTTTGAAGTTGAACAAGGAGAGGTGGTTTCTCTGATTGGTGCCAACGGTGCTGGTAAAACAACTATTCTTCGTACCATATCTGGTCTAGTTCGATCTAGTTCAGGTACAATAAGTTTTCTGGACAAAGATATTCAAAAAGTAGCAGCACAAAAAATTGTTGCGTCAGGACTTTCTCAAGTACCAGAAGGTCGGCATGTTTTTTCAGGCTTGACCGTCATGGAAAATTTAGAAATGGGAGCATTTTTAAAACCAAATCGTGAAGAAAAACAAGCTAACCTAAAAAAAGTTTTTTCTCGTTTTCCTAGGTTAGAGGAGAGAAAAAACCAAGATGCAGCAACTCTTTCTGGTGGGGAACAGCAAATGTTAGCCATGGGACGAGCTCTGATGTCTACTCCTAAACTGTTGTTACTAGATGAACCTTCAATGGGACTTGCTCCAATCTTTATTCAAGAGATTTTTGATATCATTCAAGATATTCAAAATCAAGGGACAACAGTTTTACTAATTGAACAAAATGCGAATAAAGCTCTTTCTATTGCCAATAGAGGATATGTTTTAGAAACAGGTAAAATTGTCTTATCTGGAACAGGTGAAGAATTACTAGCATCGGATGATGTTAGAAAAGCTTATCTAGGTGGTTAAAAGATAATTGGAAACCATTACTTGTTTGCTTGCAAGAATTAGTGTAGGAATTGCCTCTTGAAAACAAAAGCAAATAATTGAAAGCGTTTGAAATTAATTAGAAAATAGAGTATAATACAGGTAAGAAAACGAAACGAGAGTAAGAGGAGATTTGTATGGCAGTGAAAGATTTTATGACTCGAAAAGTTGTCTATATTAGTCCAGATACAACTGTTGCACATGCTGCGGATATGATGCGTGATCAAAAGTTACACCGTTTACCCGTTATAGAACAGGATCAATTAGTTGGTTTGGTGACGGAAGGCACCATTGCGGAAGCCAGTCCTTCAAAGGCGACCAGTTTATCTATCTATGAAATGAATTACCTCTTAAACAAAACAAAGGTTCGTGATGTGATGATTCGTGATGTAATCACTGTTTCTCAATTTTCTAGTTTAGAAGATGCTATTTACCTCATGTTGAAAAATAAAGTTGGAATTTTACCAGTTGTAGATAATGAACAACTTTATGGTGTTATTACAGATCGTGATGTTTTCAGAGCCTTTCTTGAAGTTTCTGGATATGGTGAAGAAGGGATTCGTATCCGTTTTGTAACGGAAGATAAGGTAGGTGTACTGGCTAAAATTATTGAATTAATCGTATCAGAAAACCTTAATATTTCAAATACAGTAAATATTCCTAGAAAAGACGGAAAAGTAATTGTTGAAGTACAAATAGATGGTGATGTTGATATTAACTCATTAAAATCAAAATTCAACGAACACCAAATTGCAATTGAGGAAATCCAACATACCTCAGCTAAGGCTTTATAAAAAATAAAAACCCCTTTTGGAACGTGTTTTGCACTCCAAAAGGGGTTTTATTTTGTTATCGAACAATAGGCTGTTTATTGGCATCTAATGTAAAGCCTTCTCCTAAAATTTCATGAGCTTCAGTAATGGTTGTAAAGGCAAATGGATCAACCTTATTAATTAATTTTTTCATTTGTTGCATTTCATTACGAGAAACAACACAGTACACAATATTAAGATCTTGTTTGCTATAAAAACCTTGACCATTAAGATAAGTAATCCCACGCTCTAGCTGATGATTAATAGCTTCGGCTAACTCGGTTGGCTTACTGGTAACAATAAGAAAACCTTTACCTGCAAATCCACCTTCAGCAATCAGGTCAATGACACGAGAGGTAATAAAGACAAAGATTAGAGTATAAGATACCATACGTAAATCTCTAAAAACAATCAAGACTATTACAATAACGATGAAATCAACTGTTAACATGAGTTTTCCCATAGAAATACTAGTGTATTTATTAAAAATTCGTGCAACAATATCCGTTCCACCAGTTGTACCACCGGCATTAAAAATAATTCCTAAACCAGTTCCAAGAATAATTCCAGTTCCTAAACAAGCAATCAACACATCTTTATCTAAAGCAGTAAAAAGATAGTTTTGCAGTTCTTTTGTAAATGGTAACAGTTCAAACAGTATAAGCCAAGCAGATACAGAGAAAGTACCCAGAATACTTAAATAAAGAGTTTTAGAACCAAGAATTTTCCAAGCGATTATGAATAAGGGAATATTAATCATTAAGTTGGTGATAGAAACCGGAATTTTAAATAAATAGTATACAACAAGTGTTAATCCAGTTGCTCCGCCTTCATACAAATGGAATGGAATGACTAGATATTCTATTCCAAAAGAAAAAATTCCAGCCCCTAAGATGATGGCCAGTATATTTTTAAATTTTAACATGGTAATCTCCTAATTTTCTACTATATACATTATAACAAAAAAATGACTTCATAAAAATATTTTAGAAAAATATTTAAATTATTTTATTGTATAGGATTTTACTTTTTTTTTTGGTAGAATAGAAGGAAGATAAAATATGATATTAAATAGATTTTCTTTAAAAGGTAAAAAATGAGAACAGGTATATTGATTTCACTTGAAGGGCCTGAAGGGGCTGGAAAATCAAGTGTTTTGACAAAAATTGCAGAACAATTTCAACAAAAAAATATAGATTATATTACAACTCGTGAGCCGGGAGGAGTTGAATTAGCAGAGCAAATTCGCGACTTGATTCATAATCCGAATCATACAGCGATGGATTCTAAAACGGAATTGTTGCTCTTTATTGCAAGTCGCCGTCAGCATTTAGTAGAAAGAGTTCTTCCTGCATTGCAAGAAGGAAAAATCGTGCTGATGGATCGTTTTATTGATAGTTCAATCGCTTATCAAGGTTACGGGCGCCAATTATCCATTTCAGATATTGATTGGCTCAACCATTTTGCGATAGAAGATTTAAAACCAAACTTAACTCTATATTTTGATATAGATGTAGAAGAAGGGCTTAGTCGGATTGCAAAAAATGATACTCGTGAAGTCAATCGTCTTGATTTGGAAGAATTAAGCTTTCATCGTCGTGTACGGGAGGGTTACTTAGAAATTTTAAAAGAAGAACCTAAGCGTGTAGTCAAAATTGATGCGAGTCAACCTTTGGAAGCTGTTGTAGCAGATAGTTGGACGACTATTCAGGACTATTTGGGTATAAAATAATGAATGTAGAAAAAATTCGTCAACTGCAACCTCGATTATTTTCTGAATTTGCAGAAACTCTAAAACAGGATAGATTGAATCACGCCTATCTCTTTGCAGGGAATTTTGGGAGTTTTGAGATGGCTCAATTATTAGCCCAGAGTCTCTTTTGCGAAGAAAAAAAGACAGTTTGGGGTTGTGGCTCCTGCCGTTCTTGTCGTTTGATTGCTGAGGAAAATTTTTCTGATGTGACTATTATAAAACCTGTCAATCAGATTATAAAAACAGAAAAAATCCGAGAGATAGTTGGACGTTTTTCACAAAGCGGTATGGAAGGAAATAAGCAAGTTTTTATCATTTGCGATGCAGATAAGATGCATATCAATGCAGCCAATTCTCTATTAAAGGTGATTGAAGAACCACAAAGTGAAACTTACTGCTTTTTTCTAACAAGAAACGAGCAATTGATACTACCAACCATTAAAAGTCGAACTCAAATTTTCCATTTTTTGAAAGATCAGTCTCTTTTACAAAATATACTCGAAAAAAAGGGTTTAGTAAGAAGTCGAGCGGAATTGCTTGCTGGGTTTAGTCAAACAGAAGAAGAGGCAAAACAATTAGCAGATAGTAGTGCTTTTTTGGACTTGGCAAATGAGTGTGAACGATTTGTTAGAGATAGTCTGAAAGAAAAGGAACAAGTTTACCTACAAGCAGCTAAGTTATCTAAAATGGCTGACGATAAAGAAAAGCAAGAACAAGTTTTTAAATTACTGGAAATTTTACTGGCTAGAGAAATAAAGACAGGAATAGGAAGAAAGTTTTTAAAAAAATTGATATTATCCCAAAAAATGTGGTCGGCTAATGTTAGTTTTCAAAATTCTATAGAGTACATGCTTGTTGGTAATGAAGAATGATGTAGCGAAGGAGAATAAGGATGGATAAGAAAGAATTATTTGATGCTTTAGATGACTTTTCTCAGACTTTGCTAGTAACCCTTGCAGAGGTAGAAGCCATCAAAAAAAACTTAAAAAACGTTGTGGAAGAAAATACTTCTTTGAGATTGGAGAATGATAAATTAAGAGAACGTTTAGGAGAGTTTGAACAAACGGTTGTTAGCAAAAATAATAAAAACAGAGATAATCTTCGCAAAATTTATGCAGATGGTTTTCACATTTGTACCGATTTTTATGGACAACGTCGAGAAAATGATGCAGAGTGTATGTTTTGCGATGAATTGTTGTTTAGAGAGTGAAAATGAAAATTCAAAAAAGTTTTAAAAACCAATCAACTTACGGGAAACTCTATCTCGTTGCGACTCCTATTGGCAATATGGAAGACATGAGTTTTCGGATGATCCATATTTTAAAAAATGTTGATCTAATTGCGGCTGAAGATACTAGAAATACGGGCTTGCTTCTTAAACATTTTGAAATTGAGACAAGACAAACTAGTTTTCATGAGCATAATGCTAAGGAAAAAATTTCACATTTGGTTCAATTTTTAAAAGAGGGAAAAGACATAGCACAGGTATCGGATGCTGGTTTACCTAGCATTTCCGATCCTGGACACGACTTGGTTAAGGCAGCTATTCTAGAAGGAATTGATGTCATCACGGTACCAGGACCTAGTGCAGGGATTTCCGCTTTGATTGCCAGTGGTTTGGCACCACAACCGCATGTTTTTTATGGTTTTTTACCTAGAAAAGCGGGACAACAAAAAACATTTTTAGAAAGTAAAAAAAATTATCCTGAGACACAAATTTTTTACGAATCTCCCTATCGCATTCAAACAACTTTAGAAAATATCTTGACAGTTTATGGGAATCGTTCTATTGTTTTAGCAAGAGAATTAACCAAAATATATGAAGAATACCAACGAGGAACTGTTACAGAGTTGATTTCATATATATCCGAACATCCTGTCAAAGGAGAATGCCTTCTAATCGTTGAAGGGGCAAATGTGGAAGAAACAATTGAAAAATCAGCAGAAGAGCTAATTACAGAGATTGATTTTTTGGTAGATGCTGGAAGTAAGAAAAACCAAGCAATTAAAGAAATAGCAAAAAAATACGGTTGGAATAAAAGTGAGTTGTATTCACTTTATCATCAATAAAGAAGTTGTTAAAACTTCTTTTTTTATTTTTGAAAAAACAGACAATGTTATATTTTATCACCTAATATTTTTACCAAAATCAACTTTTTAAATAGAAATACCAAGTAATATAACTCTAAATTCTCTATACTTGCTTGTTTTTTGGGAAAAATAGAGAATATTCATGAAAAAGATGAAAGAATTTTCTAAATTTTCTTGAAAAATAATTATTGTTATGTTATAATTTATGACATAACAATAAAGGAGGATTCAATGGATACAGGAAATACAGCTTTTATACTATTGGCGGCAGCTATGGTTTTCTTAATGACACCAGGTCTAGCATTCTTTTACGGAGGACTAGGTCGTAGAAAAAATGTTATTAACAATATGATGATGACGATTGTCCCTATTGCGATAGCAGGTATACTATGGATTATATGTGGCTATTCTCTTTCTTTTTCAGGAACAGGAAGTTTTATAGGAAATTTTAACCATTTATTCTTGGAGAATGTCAGTTCAACGGATGTAGGAGTTGCTTCCTCCATTTCAGATTTAACTTTTTCTTTGTTCCAGATGATGTTTTCGATTATTACAATCGCTATTGTGACAGGTTCAGTATCAGGTAGGATGCGTTTCACTCCGCTAATGATATTTATGGGGATTTGGCTTATAACTGTTTACTATCCATTGGCTCATATGGTTTGGGGCGGTGGCTTACTAGCGAAAATGGGAGCCTTGGATTTTGCTGGTGGAGATGTTGTCCATATTTCATCGGGTGTTTCAGGATTGGTATTGGCTTTAGTAATTGGCAAAAGAAGAGACTTTTATCACTTGGATTACCGTCCTCATAATATTCCCTTTGTTTTGTTAGGAGCAGGGATGTTAGCATTTGGTTGGTTTGGATTTAATGCAGGTTCTGCTTTGGCTGCAGATGGAACAGCTGTTCATGCCTTTATGACAACTATTATTGCAGGATCGTGTGCAATGTTTTCTTGGGTTGTTCTTGAAAAAAGTTTAGTAGGGAAACCATCATTAATCGGAGCTTCAACAGGGCTTATAGCAGGTTTCGTAGCCATCACGCCAGGAGCAGGATTTGTTCCTATATGGTCTTCTATTATTATTGGTTTATTAGTTAGTCCAATCTGTTATTTTGCTATTTCATATTTAAAACCCAAATTGTCATACGATGATTCACTAGATGCTTTTGGATGTCATGGTATTGGGGGTATATTTGGTGGTTTAATGACAGCTCTTTTTACCAGTCCTAAATTAACGCCAGAAGAAGGCAATTTTGGTTTATTATTTGGAAGTACTCATCTATTTGGTGCGACACTTTTCGCCATCTTTTTCACCATCATTTGGTCAGGAGTTTTATCTTTCGTAATTATTAAAATTATTGGTAAAGTGATGCCATTACGTGTCAGTGAGAGAGAAGAAGCTATTGGTCTAGATGACAGTGAACATGAAGAAACAGCTTACCCAACCTTTATGGGACTGGATTCATAGAAAGGAGTAACATGAAAAAAGTAGAAGCAATTATTCCAACAGATAAGTTAGAAGACATAAAAGCAGCTTTATCAGAAAAGAAAATATCTAAAGGTTTAACGATTAGCCAAGTTTTGGGACACGGAAATCAATTAGGTTTTGCAGAGAATGTGCGTGGACGTAAAGTGATTCCAAGTCTATTAAGTAAAGTGAAACTGGAAGTGGTAGTCAAAGATTCACAAGTAGAAGATTTGATAAATCTCATTATTGAAACGGTACGAACAGGACAAGTCGGGAATGGGAAAATATTTGTACTCCCAGTCGAACGAGTTATTCGTATCCGAACAGGCGAAGAAGACGCCGACGCTTTGTGAAATTGAATTATAAGAATCAAATAAATGTTATGCCATAAAAAAACGAACAAGCTTCCATTGAACTTGTTCATTTTTTGGTTTGTTATGTGTAATATTTTGAGGCAATAATTTCAGACGTTCTTGCGAAAAAATATATAAAAAGCACAAAGTGATTTCTTAAATTAAGAGTCACTTTGTCGCTATTATACTATTTTACTTCAAGTAGACCTATGTCACCATCTTCTCTTCGATAGATAACATTGGTCGTGTTATCTTCAACATCCATATAGATGAAGAAGTCATGTCCTAATAAATCCATTTGTAGAAGCGCTTCTTCTAAGTCCATTGGCTTCAAATCAATGTGTTTAGAGCGAACAACTTTTGATGTGCTTTCTTCCACATCTGCTACTGGGACATCGGCAAAGAGTTGACTGGTAGGGATTTTATTTCTATTTTTACGTTCAATTTTTGTTTTATTTTTACGAATTTGGCGTTCAATTTTATCTGTTACTAAATCAATAGAGCCATACATATCTTGGGATACATCTTCAGCACGTAGCGTGATGGATCCAAGTGGAATAGTGACTTCAACTTTTGCAGTTTTTTCACGATAAATTTTTAAATTTACACGTGCATCTAATTCTTGATCGGCTTGGAAATACTTTTCGACCTTGTCTAGTTTAGAAACTACGTAATCACGGAGGGCATCTGTTACTTCTAGGTTTTCACCACGGATACTATATTTAAGCATATAAGTACCTTCTTTCTAAACGATGTGTTTTATTTATAGTACTATTATAACGCTTTCATTTTTTTTTGCAAATATTTTCTCATCTTGTTAATGAAAATGTCAAAATTTCTTTCACTCCTTCTTCCAGTAATAATTTCTTGGCTAACCATAAAGTTGTTCCTGTCGTATAAACATCATCTACTAACAGAATTTTTTCGGGAAGAGAAATACTGGGTTTCAATGCAAAAGGCTGCTGACTATTTAGTCGCTCTCGCCGATTTTTGCTAGATTGGGAAACAGTATCCTTTTTTATTAAAATATCATTGTAATTAATTTTAGCTGCTTCGAGTATAGCACTAACTTGATTGAATCCTCTTTTTTGAAATTTTTCAGAACTAAGGGGGATGGGGACAATGGAATAATGGCTCCATTGTTTCAATTCTTTTGATAAAATATCCGCAAAAATAGTATGCAATACGTAATCACCATGAAACTTGTATTTGCTAAAATATTCTTTCATTGCTTCATTATAAATAAAACAGCTTTTGTGTTTTACCTCGTTACCTAGTTTTTCCCATTTCAAACAATCATTACAAAGTTTTGTATTTTTATCATGATAGCAATTAGGACAATGCTGTTCAGAGATTTTTTGGAATTTATTCAAACAGGTATGGCAGCATTTCTTTGTTTTTTGCTTCTTTAATAGAAGTAAATCTGTAAAACTAGTTTTTTCTGGTAATGATTGGCCACATAGTAGACAGATAATGTTCATTGCTTTGCTTCTCGATTCATTTTTTTGATTTCTTGGATAGCTCCTTCGATGGAATGATTACTGCCATTTTGAAAGAAAATAAGCTCGCCTGTTGGTCTTTCTAAACTGCGACCTACTCGGCCAGCGATTTGAATTAAGGTGCTACGATTGAAGAGATAATGATTGGCTTGAACGACAAAGACATCTATGCAGGGGAAAGTTACTCCACGCTCTAAAATACTTGTACTGACTAAGATAGTTAAGCTTTGTTTGCGAAATTGCTCTACTAAATCTACTCTATTTTCTGTGACAGAAGATACAAACCCGATATTTTCATCTGGAAAAATTTGTTGTAGTATATTGGCGAAACTTTTCCCCATGTCAATCTCCGGAATAAATAGCAAGAGTGGGAACTTACTTTTTCTCTGATTGGCAATAGATTGTTTTAATTTTGGTGGGATTTGCCCTTTCTTTAAATAATTTGTAAATTTGTTTAACCAGATTTTTTTAGGGATTGGCAAAGGATTCCCGTGGAATCGTTTGGGTAAACTGAGACATTCTAACTCTCCTCTTCTAACTTTTTTATCCAGTTGATCTGTAGAAGTGGCGGTTAAAAAAATACTATTTCCTTCTTTTTTGACTGCCTGTTTTACTGCATGGTAAAGAACAGGATTGTCTACATAAGGAAAAGCATCTACCTCATCTACAATCATTAAATCAAAAGCTTGATAAAATTTTAAAAGTTGATGTGTGGTTGCAATTACTAAAGGGCTGCGAAAATAGGAATCAGAATTCCCATGTAGTAAGGAAATATCACAAGAAAAATCCTGTTTAAATCGACGATAAAGCTCTAAACAAACATCTATACGAGGACTTGCTAGACAAACCGCTCCACCATCATTGATTACTTTAGTAACAATTTGATAAATCATTTCAGTTTTTCCGGCTCCTGTGACAGCATGAACTAGAGAATTTTTCTTTTTTTGATAGTTTGATACAAGTTTATTTGCTATTTTTGCTTGAGAGGAAGTTAAATTTCCTGTCCAGTTCAGTACCTGATTTTTAGGGAATTTTTCTTGCGGAAAATAAAACAATTTCTCATCACTGCGGATCCTCCCTAACAAAATACATTCGCGACAATAATATACTCCATTTGGAAGCTGTTGCTCCTCTCTATCAATAAAACTATCACAGCGATTGCAATAGAATTCTTTTTTTCTTTCTATTATACTGGGAAGTGTTTGAGCTTGTAATTGCAATTCTGGTTTTAATTGACTTTCCGTCAACAATCTTCCTAAATAGTTTGTTTTTTCGGTCATAATTTTTTATTCGTAAATTTTGGCAAAAAAAAAGATTTTTTTGTAGAATGTAGTTATGGAATATAAAACAATTAAAAAGTCTGGTTTTATTCAGGAAGAAGTGAAAAAGTCGCGTTTCATTTGTCGTATTAAGCGTGTTTATACGGAGAAAGAAGCAAGAGATTTTATTTCGAAAATAAAAAAAGAACATTACAAAGCAAACCATAATTGTTCTGCCTATATAATAGAAGAAGATAAAGAAATAAAAAAAGCTAGTGATGATGGAGAACCAAGTGGTACGGCTGGGATTCCAATGCTAAAAGTGTTGGAAAATCATGAATTAACGAATGTATGTGTTGTTGTTACTCGATATTTTGGTGGTATTAAATTAGGAGCGAGCGGTTTGATTCGAGCCTATGCAGGTAGTGTATCGCACGCGATTAAAAAACTAGGAATTGTCAAAATTAAGGAACAAATTGGTCTTGGTTTGTCATTGACATATAGTCAGTATCAAAATTTAGCTACTTTTTTAAAAAAAGAAAATTTACAAGAATATCATTCGGAATTTACAGAGACCGTTAAGAGTCTTATTTTTGTTGATAGAGAAGAACAGCCAATAGTTGAAAAGCATCTAACTGAATTTTTTAAAGGGAAAATTCTTATTTCAGAGCAGGGAATTCAAGAAGTAGAAATAGATATTGCTGTAAATGAGTGACGCAATCGTCATAAAAATTTTCTATAACACTGATAGCTTTTTTATATTTTACAAAGCATCACTTTCGTTTTATACTAATTTTATTAAATATATTGAGGTAGCTATTTTATGACACAGATTTATAATAATATTACAGAGTTAATAGGAAATACCCCTATTGTAAAACTGAATAATCTTGTTCCGGATGGAGCAGCAGAAGTTTATGTAAAGTTAGAAGCCTTTAATCCTGGTTCATCTGTTAAAGATAGAATTGCTCTTAGTATGATTGAAGCAGCTGAAAAAGATGGTCTTTTAAAAGCAGGAGATACAATTGTTGAAGCAACTAGCGGGAATACTGGAATAGGACTTTCGTGGGTTGGTGCGGCTAAGGGATATAAAGTTGTTATTGTTATGCCAGAAACAATGAGTGTAGAGCGTCGTAAGATTATTCAAGCATATGGTGCTGAGTTAGTCCTTACTCCTGGAAGTGAAGGGATGAAAGGTGCTATTGCTAAAGCACAAGAAATTGCTAATGAAAGAAATGGTTGGCTACCACGTCAATTTAATAATCCGGCTAATCCAGAAGTTCACGAAAGAACAACAGGAGCAGAAATCATTGCTGCCTTTGGTGAAAAAGGATTGGATGCATTTGTTGGTGGTGTTGGAACAGGGGGGACCATATCTGGTGTATCTCATGCGTTGAAAAAAGTCAATCCAGATGTAAAAGTTTATGCTGTAGAAGCTGATGAGTCAGCTATTCTTTCTGGGGAACAGCCTGGTCCACATAAAATTCAAGGAATTTCAGCTGGATTTATTCCTGAAACTTTAGATACTAGTGCATATGATGGTGTTGTACGAGTAAGTTCAGAACAAGCTATTGAGCTAGGACGCATCGTTGGAGGGAAAGAAGGATTTCTTGTTGGTATTTCCTCCGCAGCAGCTATCTATGCCGCAATTGAGGTGGCTAAAAAATTAGGAGCTGGGAAAAAGGTTCTTGCTCTTACGCCTGACAATGGGGAACGTTACTTGTCAACAGTTCTTTATGAATTTGATTCTTAAAAATGATATAATACTTGCATTACCCCGAAAACATTCTCTGAGAAGGAGAATGTTTTTTTGTTTTATAGAATTCTTGCTAGATTTAAAGCCTTTAAAACGTTCATTTAAAAAATATATAAAAAAAGCAAAAAAAG
>JAUMZQ010000014.1:49378-77309 GCA_030528055.1 Streptococcus sp. | reverse complement strand
CCTCTATCAACTCTTGCTTTTTCACTTGCAAGAGAAGAATGTTAAGCATTTCTTTAACTTAATACAGGATGAACTACCTTATCTCAATCATACCTTTAAAACGACGTTAAATACCTTTATACGTTATAAAACCTACGTCACTAATGCCATTGAACTCCCCTATTCTAACGCTAAGCTTGAGGCGACAAACAAACTCATCAAAGACATCAAACGCAATGCCTTTGGTTATCGGAACTTTGAAAACTTTAAACAACGTATCTACATCGCTTTGAACATCAAAAAAGAGAAGACGAATTTCGTCTCCTCTCGGGCTTAATTATAGTCACCCACTACAGTTGACATAGAGCCCAAAAAACGCCTGCTTACGAAATTGTTTTTAAAATAAAAAACAATTTCGTAAACAAGCGTCTACCACTTTATCATATGATGAGTGTTACCGCTAGGGAAAACCTAGCGGTAGACCAGAGCTAGACTAAGAGTAACCACTACTCCATCATCATAACACTCAACAAAATTGATAAAAAATTATACTAATTCAATGATAGCCATCGGTGCAGCATCCCCACGACGTGGTTCAGTTTTAAGGATACGAGTATATCCACCATTTCGTTCTGCATAACGAGGGGCAATGTCAGAGAATAATTTTTGTAGAACAGTTGTTGAAGTGTACTTTTCAGTTTCTTCGTCATAAGATTCTGTTGCAATTTCGTTGCGTACAAAAGCAGCTGCTTGACGTCGAGCATGCAAGTCACCACGTTTACCTAGAGTAATCATTTTTTCAACTGTTTTACGGATTTCTTTAGCACGTGCTTCAGTAGTTACGATTGATTCATTGATAAGCAAATCAGTAGTCAAATCGCGTAGCATTGCTTTACGTTGTGAGCTAGTGCGTCCTAGTTTACGGTAAGCCATGTATTCCTCCTTTATTTATCGTTTTTTAACCCAAGACCTAAATCGATCAATTTAACTTTAACTTCCTCAAGACTTTTACGACCTAAGTTACGAACTTTCATCATTTCTGGTTCTGATTTTTCTGTTAAATCGAACACAGTATTGATCCCTGCACGCTTCAAACAATTATAAGAACGGACTGATAAATCTAACTCTTCAATGGTTCGCTCTAAAATACGATCATCTGAAGTTTGTTCTGCTTCTTTCATAACATCAGCGGCAATAGCTACTTCTGTTAGATTGGTGAAGAGATTTAAGTGTTCTGTCAAGATACGTGCGGAAAGTCCTAATGCATCTTCTGGAATAATTGTTCCATTTGTTAAAATTTCAAGGGTTAGTTTGTCAAAACCATCGTTGCTACCGACACGAGCTGGTTCAACTTGGTAATTGACTTTTGTTACTGGCGTATAGATAGAATCTACCGCAAGTGTTCCTACTGGGGCATCATCTTTTTTATTTTCATCAGCTGGAACATAGCCACGACCACTGTTTACAGTCATTCGTGCTTTAAAGCTTGCTCCTTCACTAATAGTGAAAAGATAATGTTCAGGATTAATAATTTCAATGTCACTGTCTGTTAAAATATCACCAGCAGTAATTTCTGCGGGACCTGTAACGTCCAGTTCAATAATCTTTTCGTCTTGGACGTAAGATTTTACAGCAATTCCTTTGACATTCAAAATAATTTGCATGACATCTTCGCGGACACCTGAAATTGTGTCAAACTCGTGTAAAACTCCTTCAATATTGATAGAAGTAACTGCTGCACCTGGAAGTGAAGCAAGAAGAACACGACGAAGCGAATTTCCAAGGGTTGTACCATAACCACGTTCTAGTGGTTCTACTACAAATTTGCCATAATCTTTATTTTCATCAATTTTTGTTATATTTGGTTTTTCAAACTCGATCATTTATATACTCCCTCTTAAACGAAAAGCAGTGTAATTTGTTGGTGATTATACACGGCGACGTTTTGGAGGACGAGCACCATTGTGTGGCACAGGAGTCACATCACGAATAGCTGTTACTTCCAGACCAGTGGCAGCAAGAGCACGAATAGCTGACTCACGACCAGAACCTGGACCTTTTACAGTAACTTCAACTGATTTAAGACCGTGTTCTTGTGCAGATTTTGCGGCTGCTTCAGACGCCATTTGCGCTGCGAAAGGAGTAGATTTACGAGAACCTTTAAATCCAAGAGCACCAGCAGATGACCAAGCAATTGCGTTACCATGCACATCAGTAATCATAACAATAGTGTTATTAAAAGTAGCGTGAATATGGGCAATACCAGATTCGATATTTTTCTTCACACGACGTTTACGTGTTGGTTTAGCCAAGACTTTTTACCTCCTTATATTATTTTTTCTTACCAGCAATCGCAACAGCTTTCCCTTTACGAGTGCGAGCATTGTTTTTAGTGTTTTGTCCACGGACAGGAAGTCCACGACGGTGACGAATACCACGGTATGATCCGATTTCCATCAAGCGTTTGATGTTTAAGTTAACTTCACGACGAAGATCTCCTTCGACTTTGATGGTATCCACTTCACGACGAATAGCATCTTCCTGATCTGATGTAAGGTCTTTAACACGAATATCTTCTGAAACTCCAGCGGCAGCTAGGATTTTTTTAGATGTTTGAAGTCCAATACCGTATACATAAGTCAATGAAACTACTACACGTTTATCATTTGGAATATCAACTCCAGCAATACGAGCCATTTTTTCTCCTTTCTATTATCCTTGACGTTGTTTATGTTTTGGATTTGCTGGGCAAATTACCATAACACGACCATTACGACGAATAACTTTGCAGTATTCGCAAATTGGTTTGACCGATGGTCTTACTTTCATTTCTTATCCCTCCAAGTATTTCGATTATTTAAAGCGGTAAGTGATTCGTCCACGTGTTAAATCGTACGGACTCATTTCAACAGTAACACGATCTCCCGCTAAAATACGAATATAGTTTTTACGAATTTTACCAGAAACGGTTGCTAAAATTTGATGTCCATTCTCAAGTTCAACCGTAAACATTGCATTTGGCATGGTGTCTACAACCTTGCCTTCAACTTCAATCACATCGTCTTTTGCCACGCAAAAGCACCTCCATAAATTTCGATTTTATTCCTCTGAGCACAGAGGTAACAATTATAAGTCAGACTATTTCATTTTATCACTACTTGTCAAATATTGCAAGTGTGAAAAACGCTTTATTTTAAATTTGTCAAGACTTTTTCAATATCAGAAAAAACAGCATCAATCTCTTGATTTCCGACAATATCATAAACCAATCCTTTCTCACGATAGTGGGCGATAATTGGTTCACTTTGTGCAATATTAACATCTAAGCGACGTTTTACTGTTTCAGGTTTATCATCTTCACGTTGATAGAAATCATTCTCATCATAATCTCCAACAGGAGGATTGAATACTCTGTGAAAAGTTTCGCCTGTAACTTTGTGGATAATTCGACCACTCAAACGTTCTAAGAGACTCTCTGGATTAACTTCAATATTGATAACACCGTCTAACTGAATGCCCAAGTCTTTTAAGGTTGCATCTAAAGCGTGAGCTTGATCAATCGTTCTTGGATATCCATCTAATAAGAAACCTGTTTCCTTGATATCCTCTTGAGCCAAGCGTTCTTTTACAATTCCATTGGTCACTTCGTCTGGCACCAAGTCTCCTTTATCTATATAGGATTTAGCCAATGTTCCCATCTCTGTTTGATTCGAAATAGCCGCACGGAACATGTCTCCTGTAGAAATATGTGAAACATGAAATTGCTCCACAATTTTAGCAGCCTGTGTTCCTTTACCAGCTCCTGGTAAACCCATAATCAAAAGATTCATGATAGTAGTCTCCTTTTTTATTTTTAAACAAGTCTGATAATCTATTTTAACAGGCTTGTTTAAAAACAAAATAGAAGGTTGACTTTGTCAACCTAACTCTATTCTGCTTTATTCAGAAAGCCAACATACCTTCTCTTTAGAAGATAACCTTGCAATTGTTTCATTCCTTCAATACCTGTAGAAATGATAATCAAAAGACTGGTTCCTCCCAAAGCGACTGCATCTGTCAATCCAAATACATCTTTAGCTAAAATTGGAATAATCGTAACAAATCCTAGGAAGAGCGATCCTACTGTTGCTAGACGACGAAGCAATCGAGACATATATTCTTCTGTTCCTTTACCTGGACGAACACCTGGGATATATGCTCCACTCTTTTGTAAATTCTCTGCTGTTTTCTCTGGATTAATTTGTACAAAAGTATAGAAAAATGTAAAGAGAATAATCAACAGGGCATACATAAACATCCCACTAATGGTTGTCGTAGAAAAGAGAGATTGCATTGTCTTAATCCATGTTGCATCGTAGCCCATAGCCGTTACAAATTGTAAAATTGAGGCTGGAGCAGCAGTAATGGAACTAGCAAAGATGACCGGGATAACTCCTGCCGGATTTACTTTTAATGGTAAATACGAACTGGATGGTGCTCCCTTAGCAATCTTTGTATACTGTACTGGAATTTTGTACTGTGCCTGTTCTACAAACGTTGTGAAGTAAACGATAATCAATACTGCAACAATCAAAACTCCAACAAATATGAACGAAGAAGTTAAACGACTACTTGGGACATTTACAAAGTAATCTTCATAAATGCCTTTAATCATTCCAGGAATACCCGCAACAATACCTGCAAAGATAATCATTGAAACTCCGTTTCCATATCCTTTATCGGTAATTTGTTCTCCTAACCATGTTACAATCATAGAACCCGTCGTTAGTAGGGTTCCAATCAGCACATAAGTTTGCCAGTTAGGCGAAGATACTAATTTCGTTGTTGTAGCCAAAGTATTGAATCCAGCGGTTATCCCCACAGACTGAACAAAAGCTAATACTAATGAAATGTAGCGAGTTGCTTGATTAAGTTTTCTCCGTCCGACTTCTCCTTGTTTACCCCACTCAACAAATTTTGGAAATAAATCCATTTGTAAAATTTGAACAACAATAGATGCCGTAATATAAGGGCTCACTCCAAGTGCAAAGACCGAGAAGTTCCTGAGGGCATTACCAGAAACCAAGCTAAGCATGTTTAAAAACGGTAAATCACTTAAGGTGTTCAAGGCTTTAACATTGATACCTGGAACCGTTATAGTTGTACCAATCCGAAAAACTAAAACAATAAAAATTGTAAATAGAATTTTAGATCGTACTTGTTTAATTTTAAATGCGTCTTTTAATAATTTGAAAAACATAGGTCACCTCACTTAGATGACTTCCACTGAACCACCTTTAGCAGTAATAGCTTCTTCAGCTGATTTAGAGAATTTAGCTGCTTTGACAGTCAACTTTTTAGTCAATTCTCCATTACCAAGAATTTTAATACCTGATTTTTCAGCTTTTACAAGACCTGCTTCGATGAGAACAACTGGAGTAACTTCGCTACCTTCTTCAAAAATGTTTAATTGATCAAGGTTTACAATCGCATATTCTTTGCGATTTACGTTCAAGAAACCACGTTTTGGAATTCGACGGAATAATGGAGTTTGTCCACCTTCAAAACCGAGACGTACACCGCCTCCACTACGAGCTTTTTGTCCTTTTTGACCACGTCCAGATGTTTTACCATTACCAGATGAGGTACCACGACCAACACGGTTGCGAACTTTGCGAGACCCTACAGCAGGCTGCAATTCATGAAGTTTCATTCTTTTTTCTCCTTTTTTGTAAAATGCTAGCGCTTATATCAAGAAAAAGGTGTTCTTGATATAAACTCGCCTATACATCTATTCAATTCAAGGGGATAAGAAAATTCATATCCCCTAATATTTTTTAAATAATCGAAGTTATTACTTAACTTCTTCAACAGTTACCAAATGGGAAACTGCTGTGATCATCCCACGGATAGCAGGATTATCTTCTTTAATAACTGAACTATTCAATTTGCCAAGTCCAAGTGCTACAACAGTTTTACGTTGTGACGGAATGCGTCCGATTGGAGACTTAGTCAAAGTAATTTTAATTTGAGCCATTTGAATCTCCTTTCTTATGCCAAGTCAGAAACTGAAATACCACGAAGGGCAGCAACTTCTTCAGCGCGTTTTAATTGTTTCAAACCTTGAACAGTTGCACGAACAATATTGATTGGAGTGTTTGAACCAAGTGACTTAGAAGTAACATCTGCTACACCTGCCAATTCAATAACGGCACGAACCGCACCACCTGCAGCAACTCCAGCACCTTCTACGGCTGGTTTCAACAATACACGAGCTCCACCAAATTCTGATGTAATTTCGTGAGGGATTGTTGTTCCAACCATTGGTACTTCAATCAAGTTTTTCTTCGCATCTTCAACTGCTTTACGGATTGCTTCTGGTACTTCTTGAGCTTTTCCTGTACCGAAGCCAACACGACCATTACGATCTCCCACAACTACAAGAGCTGCAAAGCGAAGACGACGTCCACCTTTAACAACTTTTGTAACGCGATTGACAGCAACTACACGTTCTTCCAATTCGACTGCGTTGTCTTTAAATGCCATTTTTTAGTGTCCTCCCTTTAGAATTTCAATCCGTTTTCACGAGCTGCATCAGCCAAAGCTTTTACACGTCCGTGATATAGATATCCACCGCGGTCAAACACCACTTCAGTAATACCTTTAGCAACTGCACGTTCAGCAACAAGTTTACCAACGATAACGGCTTGTTCAGTTTTTGTTCCTTTTGAAACTTCTTTGTCAAGAGTTGAAGCGCTTGCGAGCGTTACACCCGCTACGTCATCAATTACTTGAGCGTAGATGCCTGTATTAGAACGGAATACGTTCAAACGTGGGCGATCAGCAGTTCCAGAGAGTTTTCCGCGAACGCGACGGTGGCGTTTTTGGCGGACTTTGTTTTTATCTGGTTTCGAAATCACAATTTTCACCTCTTAATTTTTATTAGTGCTCAAAGCACATAGTTGGAAATAGCCCAAACAATTGAAAGACCAATCGTCTTAGATTATTTACCAGTTTTACCTTCTTTACGGCGAACGTATTCACCAACGTAGCGAATTCCTTTACCTTTATAAGGCTCTGGAGCACGTAAGCTACGGATATAAGCAGCTGTTTGACCAACTACTTCTTTTGAAATTCCGCTAACTACAATAGCAGTCGGTTTTGGAAGTTCAAAAGTAATACCTTCTGGAGCTTCAACTTCATCTGGGTGAGATTTCCCAACTGAAAGAACAAGCTTTTTCCCTTGAAGTTGCGCGCGGTAACCAACCCCGTGCATTTCAAGTTCTTTTTTAAATCCTTCTGAGACACCGACAACCATGTTATTCAAAAGTGCACGAGTTGTTCCATGCATTGTTTTCATTTCTTTTGAATCATTTGGACGACGAAGACTAACTTCTTGTCCTTCTACATGGATTTCAATATCTTTTGAAAGTTCTCGGGTTAATTCCCCTTTAGGTCCTTTTACAGTAACCACATTATCTTTGTTGCTGATTTCAACACCAGCAGGTAAAATGATTACTTTATTACCAATACGTGACATATCTTATTTTCTCCTGTTAGATTATCAGATCGTATAAACGATTAGTTTTCACGGGATAGAATCTGTTTACTTACGAGCAAACAGCTCTATTTTACAATTTTTAATGATAAATAGAACAACTGGCAATCAATGCACTGCATTTACTTGCCACCCATTACTATTTCAAAACTTCACTCACTACTAAAATACTATGAAAGTTTTGTCATTACCAAACGTATGCAATTACTTCTCCACCAACGTTCTTTTGGCGTGCTTCTTTATCAGTAAGCAAACCTTCAGAAGTTGAAAGGATAGCAATTCCAAGTCCGTTCAATACTTTTGGAACATCATCGCGTTTTTTATAAACACGAAGACCTGGTTTTGAAACACGTTTCAATCCAGTGATAACTTTTTCACCGTTTTGACCGTATTTAAGGAAAACTCGAACGATTCCTTGTTTGTCATCTTCAATAAATTCAACGTTTTTTACAAAACCTTCGCGTTTAAGAATATCAGCGATTCCTTTTTTGATGTTTGATGCAGGTGCTTCAAGTACTTCGTGGTTTGCTTGATTAGCATTACGAATACGTGTTAAAAAGTCTGCAATTGGGTCAGTCATAACCATTTTAAATTTCTCCTCTTACTAGTAGTTTGAATAATCACTTGCTAGTTAATGTAGTATTTCTCATTTAGATATAAGAGATAAAAATCATTCATCTTTTCATCCCCTACACTTGTCTGTTATTAGCTTACCAAGAAGCTTTTACAACACCTGGGATTTGTCCTTTGTATGCTAAATTACGGAAGCAAACACGGCAAAGTTTGAATTTGCGGTATACCGAATGCGGACGACCACATTCTTCGCAACGAGTGTAAGCTTGCGTAGAGAATTTCGCAGCGCGATGATTCTTAGCAATCATTGATTTTTTAGCCATTAGTTTTACCTCCTATGTTATTTTGCAAAAGGCATTCCAAGACCTGTAAGCAATTCGCGTGATTCTTCATCAGTGTTAGCAGTTGTTACGATAACAATGTCAAGTCCACGAGTTTTATCTACGTCATCAAAATTAATTTCTGGGAAAATCAATTGTTCCTTCACACCAAGTGTGTAGTTTCCACGTCCATCAAATGATCTTGTTGGTACTCCATGAAAATCACGAACACGTGGAAGGGATACTGTAACCAATTTATCCAAAAATTCATACATACGGTTGCCACGAAGTGTTACTTTCGCACCAATCGCTACACCTTCACGAAGACGGAAGCCGGCGATTGATTTTTTAGCTTTAGTAATTAGTGGTTTTTGACCTGAGATTAGAGCAAGCTCTTCTGCAGCTTTTTCAAGGTTTTTAGCATTTGAAACAGCGTCTCCAACACCCATGTTCAAAACGATTTTATCCACTTTTGGCACAGCCATAACTGATGAATAATTAAACTTCTCAGTCAAAGCAGGTACTACTTCATTAAGATATTTTTCTTTTAAACGATTAGCCATTATACTTCTCCTTTCCTTCGTGATTAGTCAAGTACTTCTTTTGACTTTTTGTTATAACGAACTTTTTTGCCGTCTACAAATTTGTATCCAACACGTCCTGCAACTCCATTTTTGTCAAGAACTTGAACGTTTGACACATGGATTGGTGCTTCTTTTTCAATGATAGCACCTTGAGGGTTTTCGTTATTTGGTTTTTGGTGTTTTTTAACAATATTCACACCTTCAACAATAACTTTATTTACTTTTGGAAGTGCTGTAACTACAAGAGCTTCAACACCCTTGTCTTTACCAGCAATTACACGAACTTTGTCGCCTTTTTTTACAAACATGGTTTCTCCTTTAATTTCTTACGCCCTAAGGCACCCTGAAAAAAATTCAGGGGACTGGTTTGTTTTTTAAAGTACTTCTGGAGCTAGTGATACAATTTTCATAAATCCGCCATCACGCAACTCACGTGCAACTGGACCGAAGATACGAGTTCCACGTGGTGTTTTGTCATCACGAATAATAACTGCAGCATTTTCATCAAATTTGATGTATGAACCATCTTTACGACGGGCACCTGATTTAGTACGAACGATAACCGCTTTTACAACGTCACCTTTTTTAACCGCACCACCAGGAGTAGCTTGTTTTACAGATGCAACAATAATATCACCAATGCTAGCGAATTTACGTCCTGAACCACCAAGAACTTTGATTGTCAAGATTTCGCGTGCACCACTGTTGTCAGCAACTTTCAAACGAGTTTCTGTTTGAATCATTTAAGTTTTCTCCTTTCTGGCTTGATTAGATGATAACCGCTTCTTCAATAACTTCTACAAGACGGAAACGCTTAGTAGCTGAAAGCGGACGAGTTTCCATGATTCGAACAATATCTCCTTCTTTAGCAACATTGTTTTCATCATGAGCTTTGTACTTTTTAGAGTAGTTAATACGTTTACCATAGACTGGGTGGTTACGTTTTGTTTCAACTACAACTGTGATTGTTTTTTCCATCTTATCAGAAACGACGCGTCCGATAAGAGTTTTACGTTGATTACGTTCCATTTAGAATTTCTCCTTTCCCAATCTATTACTTAACTTCTGACTGAACAGTTTTGATACGAGCGATTTGTTTTTTCACTTCTTTCAAGCGAGCAGTTTCTTCTAATTGACCTGTTGCTGCTTGGAAACGAAGTTCAAACAATTCTTTTTTCAATTCATTTTCACGCTTCGCAAGTTCTTCTTGAGAAAGACCACGAAGTTCTTTGACAAATTCTTTTACTTCATTAAGTTTCATGCCTTCTCCTTACTCTGCTTCACGCTTTACAAATTTACATTTCACTGGCAATTTGTGGCTTGCAAGACGAAGTGCTTCACGAGCTACTTCTTCAGATACACCAGCGATTTCAAACATGATTTTACCACGTTTTACTGGTGATACCCAACCTTCAGGTGCCCCTTTACCAGATCCCATACGCACACCGATTGCTTTAGCTGTGTATGATTTGTGAGGGAAAATCTTAATCCAAACTTTACCACCACGCTTCATGTAACGCGTCATCGCAATACGAGCTGCTTCAATTTGGCGGTTTGTAATCCAGTGACTAGTAGTTGCTTGAAGACCGTATTCTCCAAAAGCTACTTCTTTACCACCTTTGGCTTCACCGCGCATTTTCCCACGGAATTCGCGACGGTGTTTAACACGTTTAGGTACTAACATTGGTTACTTACCTCCTTTAGTGTTTTTACGAGCCGGAAGAACTTCTCCACGATAAATCCAAACTTTAACTCCAAGTTTACCGTAAGTTGTATCTGCTTCTTCCCAAGCGTAATCAATATCTGCACGCAAAGTGTGAAGTGGAACTGTTCCTTCAGAATATCCTTCGCTACGGGCAATATCTGCACCGTTCAAGCGACCAGAAACTTGAGTTTTAATTCCTTTAGCACCTGCACGCATTGTGCGTTGAATAGCTTGTTTTTGGGCACGACGGAAAGCGACACGTTGCTCTAATTGACGAGCAATTCCTTCACCTACAAGATGAGCATCCAAATCAGGATGTTTAATCTCGATGATGTTAATGTGTACTTGTTTTCCAGTCAATTTATTTAATTTTGCACGAAGTGCATCAACATTTGCTCCACCTTTACCGATAACCATACCTGGTTTAGCTGTATGTAGAGAAACGTTTACTTTATTTACTGCGCGTTCAATTTCAATTGTTGAAACAGCTGCGTCAGCTAATTCTTTTTGAATGAATTTGCGGATTGCAAGGTCTTCATGAAGGTAATCCGCGTATTCTTTTTCAGCATACCATTTGGCATCCCAATCACGGATGATGCCGACACGCATACCAATTGGATGTACTTTTTGTCCCACGATGTTACCTCCTTATTTTTCTGACACAACTACAGTGATGTGAGCTGTGCGTTTATTGATTGGTGATGCTGAACCTTTCGCACGAGGACGGAAACGTTTCATAGTTGGTCCTTCATTTGCATAAGCTTCAGATACTACCAAGTTAGCTTTTTCCAAGCCAAAGTTGTTTTCAGCATTAGCGACTGCAGAGTTTAATACTTTTTCGATAATGCCAGCAGCTTTGTTTGGAGTGAATTTCAAAATTGCGATTGCGTCAGCGACGTCTTTACCACGGATATTGTCAAGAACTAGACGAGATTTACGAGGTGAAACACGCACTGTACGAGCCATTGCTTTAGCTGAAGTAATTTCTGCCATTTATGTTCTCCTTATTTTCTACGTGTTTTCTTGTCGTCTGCAGCATGACCTTTGTAAGTACGAGTTGGTGCAAATTCACCAAGTTTGTGACCTACCATGTCTTCTTGGATGTAAACAGGTACATGTTTACGTCCATCATAAACTGCAATGGTATAACCGATGAAACTTGGAAAAATCGTTGAACGACGTGACCAAGTTTTGATAACTTTTTTCTTTTCATCGTTAGCTTGTGCTTCAATTTTTTTCAGCAAATGCTCATCGACGAAAGGTCCTTTTTTAAGACTACGTCCCATTTTTATATTTTCTCCTTTAAATACTTACCACAACGGCTTGTTCCACTTAGCACTGCTAAGTTTTACTACCGAGTTGGCGGATAACTGTTAGATTATTTCTCGTTACGACGGCGAACAATCAATTTATTTGACTTCGCTTTCTTATTACGAGTTTTAAGTCCAAGAGCAGGTTTGCCCCATGGAGTTGATGGTGCTTTACGTCCAACTGGTGCTTTACCTTCACCACCACCGTGTGGGTGATCGTTTGGATTCATTACAGAACCACGAACGGTTGGTCGGATACCTTTCCAACGGCTACGTCCAGCTTTACCAAGATTTACAAGTCCATGTTGTTCATTTCCTACAACACCAACTGTTGCACGACATGTTCCAAGAATCATACGAACTTCACCAGATTGAAGGCGAACAAGCGTATATTTCCCTTCACGACCCAATAATTGTGCAGAAGCACCCGCAGCACGTACTAATTCACCACCACGTCCTGGCTTCAACTCAATATTGTGAATTAAGGTACCAACTGGAATATTAGCAAGTGGAAGTGCATTCCCCACTTTGATATCCGCTTCTGGTCCTGACACAATGCGTTGTCCAACTTCAAGACCTTTTGGAGCAATAATATATGCTTTCACTCCATCAGTGTAGTGTACAAGTGCAATGTTTGCTGAACGATTTGGATCGTATTCAATTGTTTTAACAACCGCTTCAACAGCATCTTTGTTACGTTTGAAGTCAATCAAACGGTAGTGACGTTTGTGTCCGCCACCTTGATGACGAACAGTGATTCGTCCGTTGTTATTACGACCAGCTTTGCTTTTCAAAGAAACAAGTAATGTTTTTTCTGGAGTGCTAGTAGTGATCTCAGCAAAATCCAAAGAAGTCATATTACGGCGGCCGTTTGTAGTTGGTTTATAAACTCTGATTCCCACGATATTTCCTCCTTAGATTATTCTTCTTCATCTGCGAACAACTCGATTGTTTTAGAATCGGCTGTCAACGTGATGATAGCTTTTTTAGTTTTACTAGTAAAACCAGCATAACGTCCTACACGTTTAGCTTTTGGTTTCACATTGATTGTGTTGACATTCGCAACTTTTACTCCTTCAAAAGCAGCTTCAACAGCTTGCTTAATCAAAAGTTTGTGAGCACGTGTGTCAACTTCAAATACGTATTTACCTGCTTCATATTGAGCCATAGTTCCCTCGGTGATGACAGGTTTTTTGATTACGTCATACAAATTCATTATGCAAGAACCTCCTCGATTTTAGAGATAGCTTCTTTAGTAACAAGAAGTTTGTCGCTATTTGCAATATCAAGAACACTTGCAGTAGTTGCAGTTGCAACTTTTACATTTGGAAGGTTACGAGCTGACAGTGTTGCGAACTCATTTCCTTCTTCAAGAATTACAAGTACTTTTGATTCAATGCTAAGTGCAGTCAGTACTTTTGCAAATTCAGCAGTTTTTGGAGCTGTAAATGAAAGGCTGTCTACAGCTACGAATTTGTCTTCAGCAACTTTCTCAGAATAAACTGATTTCAGTGCTAATCTACGAACTTTTTTAGGAAGTTTGTAGGCATATGAACGAGGAGTTGGTCCGAATACGACACCACCACCACGCCATTGTGGAGAACGGATAGAACCTTGACGCGCACGTCCAGTTCCTTTTTGACGCCATGGTTTGCGACCACCGCCTGATACCGCTGACCGATTTTTAACAGCGTGAGTTCCTTGACGAAGACTTGCACGTTGACTGACAATAACATCAAACACAACTGCTTCATTTGGCTCAATGCCAAAAATTGCTTCATTCAATGTTACTTCGCCTGTTTCTTTACCATTTTGGTCAAATAATTTAACGTTTGCCATTGTGACTGATTTCCCCTTTCTTTATTATTTACCAGCTTTAACTGCTGATTTGATAGTGATAAGTGATTTCTTAGCACCTGGTACGTTTCCTTTAATAAGAATAACGTTTTTATCTGGAACAACTTGCACAATTTCAAGATTTTGAATTGTTACACGATTTCCACCCATGCGTCCTGCCAAACGTTTGTTTTTGAAAACACGGTTTGGAGCAACAGGACCCATTGATCCTGGACGACGATGGTAACGAGAACCGTGAGCCATTGGACCACGTGATTGACCATGGCGTTTGATAACCCCTTGGAAACCTTTACCTTTTGAAGTTCCTGTTACATCAACAACATCTCCAGCAGCGAACGTTTCGACAGTGATTTCACTACCAACTTCTAAGCCTTCAATGTTTTTGAATTCACGAATGAAGCGCTTAGGAGCCGTGTTAGCTTTAGCTACGTGACCTTTAGCAGGTTTGTTACTCAATACATCACGAAGGTCATCAAAACCAATTTGAACTGCGTTATAACCATCTGTTTCAACTGTTTTTACTTGAAGAACAACATTAGGTGTTGCTTCAATAACAGTTACAGGGATTAATTCACCAGCTTCAGTGAAGATTTGAGTCATTCCCACTTTTTTCCCTAAGATTCCTTTTGTCATGAGAAAATATTTCCTTTTCTATTATTTTCAAAAAGTTTTTAACGAGCGTTTTTTATGCTCAAAAAATTACAATTTAATTTCTACATTTACTCCACTTGGAAGATCCAATTTCATCAAAGCATCAACTGTTTTTTGAGTTGGGTTGATGATGTCAATCAAACGCTTGTGAGTACGCATTTCGAATTGTTCGCGAGAGTCTTTGTATTTATGAGTCGCACGAATAATTGTATAAAGGCTACGTTCAGTTGGAAGTGGGATTGGACCAGCTACTTCTGCGCCTGTACGAGCAGCAGTTTCTACAATTTTTGCAGCCGCAGTATCAAGAGTACGGTGTTCGTACGCTTTTAAACGGATACGGATTTTTTTATTTGCCATCTGTTTCTCCTTTATTTCGTCTATTTGGTAATAGGCTAGCTCCACAAGAAAACCGACAAGCAATTGCGTGGCAATGCAACCGAGCGTGTCGCAACCTCTTGCATCAAAGCTAAAGGCTGTATTTACAGCACCATAGTATCTTAACACAAAGATAAAGGGATTGCAAGGGATTTTGCGGATTTTTTATCAGTTTTTTTTCTGACTTCACTGCAAAATAAAAACGAATGAGCTAACTAGCTATATTTCATTTACTATGGATGGTTCTAACCACAATAAAAAGCCTTAAAATAGGCTTTCGATTAATTACTTCGACTATGGGTGTAGTTTATATCCTTTTAATAGCTTATCAATGTGCTGTTTTTTACCTTTCAAACCTATTCCTACCAAATTTAAATCATCTGTGTAAAATTCTTGGATTTTTTTACGATTGTCTTCATCGTTAAAAGTTTGAAAAAGTTCCTCAGTAAATATAGAAATAACGGTATCTTTAGTTAATGATTTTCTCAATAATGTTTTTAAATTCTCTCTATCACTTTCAAAAATCATAATCGGCTGTCGGGACATTGGTAAATATCTAGTTAAACTTTTATCAATGTATTCTTCCCCTATGATATTTTGCGTCCCTGATATACCACTCATCAAAAAAGAAGTAACATTTAATTTTTTCCAAACTTCTAACTCATCTAACAGTATAATTGCAATTTTAGTATCAAACATTATATCTTCCTCTCTTATTCTTAAATATTATTGAATAATTTTGAATATGAGTGTTATTATAAATAATTTTTTAAAATTAATCAAATTGAGGTTTTTATGAAATCGAAAACTTATACACTATTAAAAAGATAATAGAACTTGCACTGTCGGAATTGAGCCAACACTTTAGAAACGATTGCCGATATAACAACCGTTGGCTGTAGTAATTGTTCTTTAATCTGAACAACAATTCCAGTCAAATCAAGCTCATGTTTATAAGATTTCATTGCTTCAGATACAAACTCTTCGATTGCTTTGTATTCTATTTTGAATTCTTGAGGCGTAAAAGCCACTTCGTAGTTTTTTGTAAACTAGATTTTTTAAAAATTTCGTTTAGAGTGATTGTATCCATATTTTTCGATAAAATCTTCACGAAACTCTAGTAAGTTGTCCTCTAGAATAGCTTGACGAACTTTCTTCATTAAATGAACAAGGAAATAAAGATTATGATAGCTTGTCAGGCGGAGGCCAAATGTTTCATCCGCTTTGATTAAATGACGAATATACGCACGAGTATAGTTTTGGCAAGTATAACAATCACATTCATGATCTAATGGAGTAAAGTCTTGCTCATATTGAGCGTTTTTGACAACCAAGCGACCGCGACTAGTCATACAAGTTCCATTTCTAGCAATTCTGGTTGGTAGGACACAGTCAAACATATCAATACCACGAATCACTCCATCAATTAAACTATCCGGTGCACCAACACCCATCAAGTAACGTGGTTTATTCTCAGGAAGTAGTGGAGTTGTGAAGTCAAGCACTGCATTCATCTCTTCATGGGATTCTCCTACTGCCAAACCTCCAATTGAATAGCCTGAAAAATCCATGCCAACCAAATCTTTTGCCGATTGGCGACGCAAGTCTTCAAATCCTGCTCCTTGAACAATACCGAACAATCCTTGATCATGAGGACGACGATGTGCTTTTAACCCTCTTTCTGCCCAACGACTCGTCCGCTCAATTGATTTTTTAACATAATCATACGGTTGATAAAACTGTGGGCATTCGTCAAAGGACATCATAATATCTGAGCCCAAATTGTTTTGGATAGAAATGGCCTTTTCAGGAGATAAAAACATTTTAGCACCATTCAGATGGTTTTTAAAAGTTACTCCTTCTTCGGTAATATTGCGATTTTCTGCTAGCGAATAAACCTGAAACCCCCCACTATCAGTTAAAATGGGTTGATCCCAATTCATAAACTGATGCAGACCTCCTGCTTGTGCAATGAGCTCATCTCCTGGACGCAACCACAAATGATAGGTATTGGACAAAATGATTCCTGAACCGATCTCTTTGAGTTCTTCAGGAGATTGTGTTTTGACCGTTGCTTGTGTTCCCACCGGCATAAACATAGGAGTTGGGAATGTGCCATGCGGTGTGATAATCTCCCCTAGTCTAGCTCCTGTGTGTTTTTCCTTTTTTATCAAACGATACTGAATTGGTGAATCTAACATTTTTACCTCCGATATTGAAAAGAAATCTGACTTTATGATATTTTCAATCCGTTAAAATCTTCTAAAACTTTTCTAAGACATACCGTATGATTTTATCAAAAAAAATGCTACATGTCACGAGGTATGATATAATAACATACATGAATTGGAGGTCTCATGAATTTAACTGAAATCCGTCATCAAGCTTGGGCGATTCGTAGCAAAACAAGTGGAATCTATTCCTTGTTTGCAATACCTACTTTGTTGAATATTTTATTCTACTTTTTATCCACACCACAGGATTTTAAAGAAACTTTGCCTTCTCTTAACTTAGAACAGGCGTTTTTCTTCTATATTAACCGCCCAATATTTCCATATGTCATTAGCTTTACTGTTTCTATTTTATTCCTATCAGCAACTTTCAGTATGATAGAAGTCGTTCGAAAAAAGAAAGAGAGCGTTCAATTTCGTGATATTGGACGAATTTTCCCATCAGAGTTATTTTCACCTATTTTTAAAACGCTGTTTTTAAAAAATTTACTGCTTTTATTTTGGGGAATTCCACAATTTTTAGGGAATTTTTTATCTATCTACACCTCTTACAAAGTTTTAACCCTTTATGAAAAACACTCAGGAAAAGTTATCTCCTTCTCCAGTCCCGAAGGAGTAGAGTTCTTCCATTACTATAGTATGATGTTAATCGGTATTGCTTTAGCTTTTGCAGGACTTGTTCTTTTATTCTACAAACGCTATTCGTACTCATTTACAGAATATATTCTCTACGATAAACTAGCTTCTGAAAGATACAAAAATGCTTGGTCTGTCCTTCGTGAAAGTAGAAAGATGATGATCGGATACAAATGGAAGCGATTCTTGTTAGATTTAAGTTTTATCGGTTGGTATATCCTGATATTCATAACAGGGGGAGTTATTGGACTTTTCATTTTCCCTTATATTTTTACAGCTCAAATTTTATTTTATGAAAAGGTAAAAGAAAAACAACTATCATTTAATCGGTAAACACGTTATAATACAAAAAGAGTTCACTTCTTCCTCAAATAGAGAAGATGGTGAACTCTTTTTTGTAACAATTACTTTTCTGCAATCAAGCGAGCATATTCTCGTTTGATACAACGATTCATGACAATATCATCTTTATTAGCTTGACGTAATATTTTTTCAGCTTCTTCACTTTCCAATCCTAGTTGTGCCCAAAAAATCTTAGCATCTGTCTGGATAAAATCAGCTGCAACCTCTGCTAGAAATTCACTCCTTCTGTATACATTAACAATATCAACTGAAAATGGAATTTCTGCAAGAGTTCCATAAACCAACTCCGCTAAAATCTTTTGACCTTTCAATCTCGGATTGACAGGAACGATTTGATACCCTCTTTCTTGCATCTCCTTACTGATACGATAGCTCGTTGTTTCTTCTCGATTAGATAAGCCAACAACAGCAATAATTTTGCTATGTTCTAAATAATATTTGATAATGTTATCGCTAGGATTTTTAAACTGAGTAGTCATTTTCTTTCCTCACAATCGCTATATTCAGTAGAAATTTGCATTTATTTTGCTTCATACCATGTGTTGCCTGCATTTTCATCCACTTCTAGCGGAACATGAAGTGAAATGGCATTTTCCATGATACTCTTAACCAGCTGTTGAACATCAGCTAATTCGGAATTTGGAACTTCTAGGACAATTTCATCATGGACTTGAAGCAACATCCTAGTCCGCAGTTTTTTCTCCTCCAAGGCAGCGTCCAGACGAATCATAGCGATTTTTAAAATATCGGCTGCAGAACCTTGAATAGGAGAGTTGATAGCTGTTCGTTCAGCAAATCCTCGAATATTAAAATTACGGGAATTGATATCTGGAATTGCTCTGCGACGATGGAATAAAGTTTCAACATATCCCTTATCTCGTGCTTCACGCACCACTTGTTCCATATACTGCTTGATGCCTGGATAGCGTTCAAAATACGTATCAATATAAGATTTTGCATCTTTGCGGCTGATACCCAGATTATTTGCTAGCCCAAAATCTGAAATGCCATAGACAACTCCAAAATTAACAGCCTTTGCATTGCGACGATCATTTGGAGTAACATTTTCAGGTTCTTTGATACCAAACACTCTCATTGCTGTTGAAGTATGGATATCTGCTCCCTGTTTAAAGGCTTCAATCAAATGTTCATCTGCTGAAATATGAGCCAATACACGCAGTTCAATTTGCGAATAATCAGAACTAAGAAGAAGGCTATCTTCCCACTCAGGAACAAAGGCTTTGCGGATGAGTCGACCTTGCTCAAGACGCACAGGGATATTTTGTAAGTTGGGATCCACACTTGAGAGACGACCAGTCTGGGTCAAATCTTGTACATAACGAGTGTGAATTTTCCCGTCTGATAAAATGGAATCCTGCAAACCGATAACATAAGTTGATTGAATCTTAGCAATTTGACGGTATTCCAAAATTTTCTCCACGATAGGAGCTATTGGTGCCAATCTTTCCAATACATCCACCGCCGTAGAATAGCCAGTCTTTGTTTTCTTTGTAAAAGAAAGTGGTAGCTCCATTTTTTCAAATAGAATATGTCCAAGCTGTTTGGGAGAATTTATGTTGAATTCTTCTCCTGCCAACTGATAAATTTCACTAGTTAGCTGAGCTAGCACGGACTCATTTGTTGATTGCATAGACTCTAGAGTTTCTTTATCAACTTTGATACCAGCTATTTCCATCTTGGCAAGTACAAACGCTAGCGGTTGCTCTATGTCAAACAAAAGATCTAATTGATTATGTTGTTGAAGTTGCTCCATCATAGGACTTTCAGTTTCTATCAAAACAGCTACTTTTCTTGCTAGATGACTCAGTAATTCTTCCTTATCAGGTATAGAACGTTTCACACCTTTTCCATAGACTAGCTCATCCGTTGGCAAAGTTATCTGACTATATAGATTGGCAATCGTTGAAATTTCATTGTTATCAACAGTTGACAACAGATATTTTGCTAAACGACTATCAAATGCTGGTTGGCACAACTCAATTCCCAAATGACTTAATAATACTTTTGCACGTTTAAAATCATAAACCTTTAGAGCTGTTTGCTCCAAAAATTCTTTGAAAATAGGACTTTTCAGTAACTCTAAATCTTGACTAGCGTAAATATTATCTAATGTTCCCCAAGAAAAACCAATTATATTTTCAGTGTGGTAATTCTCTCCCAAAATTTCAAAATAGAAGAAAGCGTCTGGTGAAAGCATCTCTTGAGTAACTTGCGACACCTCTTTGTAACTAATTTCAGATAGCACTTCCTCTTGAGGCTCAACTTCTAACGTTTGTTTCAACTGCTTGAAACCCATGTCATCATAAAATATTCCCAACTGTGGTACATTGGGTCCCTCATAAGAAATGTCGTCTATAGCAATCTGTATGGGAGCCTGAATGTCAATTGTCGCTAACTCTTTTGATAGAAAAGCGATATCTTTATCTTTAATAAGGTTTTCTTTCATCTTAGAAGGCTTCATTTGATCTATTTGTTCGTAAATACCTTCAAGCGATCCATACTCTAATAGAAGTTTCAAGCCTGTTTTTTCACCAATTTTGGTGACACCGGGGATGTTATCAGATTGATCTCCCATCAATGCTTTTAAATCAATAAATTGACTGGGAGTGATACCCATTTTCTCCATTAGATATTGAGGAGTAAAAGCTTCAAATTCTGCAACACCTTTTTTAGAAATCTCTACAATTGTGTGAGAATCTGTCAGTTGGATCAAATCTTTATCCCCACTGACAATCGTCACATCATAGCCAGCTTCTTCTCCTTGCTTAGCTAATGTACCAATAATATCGTCTGCTTCATACTGGTCCAATTCATAATACGAGATTCCTAAATGATTCAACATTTCACGAATAAAGGGTAATTGTTCCCGAAACTCATCAGGTGTTTTGGCACGCCCTCCCTTGTAGTCCGCATACTTTTCAGTACGAAAAGTTGTCTTTCCTGCATCAAAAGCAACCAAAACATGCGTAGGTTGTACTCGTTCCATTAAGTGATTGAGCATTAAATGAAAACCATAAATAGCATTCGTATGAAGCCCTGATGGACTTTTGAATCGTTCCATTTGATTGTAGAGTGCAAAAAAAGCACGAAAGGCGATCGATGATCCATCTATTAATAATAATTTTTTCTTATTTTCCATGTGTTTATTATAACACGAAAAGGACTATCAACTCAATGATAGTCCTTCCTTGTATTCAATATTCTTCAAAACTAGGGTAAATTTACTTCCTTGACCGTATTCACTTTGAACAAAAATATCTCCATCAAGCTGCCGAGCCAGTTCTCGAGCGATATATAGTCCTAAACCGTGTCCGCCCGTTTTCATATTACGAGAAGATTCTACACGATAAAGCCTCTTAAAGATATGTTCTATCTCTTCTGGACGTATCCCTTTGCCTTCATCTATCAGGTCAATCGTTAATTGATTCTCCTCTACCTTGGCATTGATAACCAACCTTGTCCCTGATTCTGAATACTTAAAAGCATTACTAACTAGGTTAAGGAGAATGCGAGAAAGTTTATCATGATTGCTGACAATTTTTGCTGAACTAGGTTCCACAGAGATACTAATATCTCTTTTTTCTCTATCGATCAAATATTGAAATTCGGATAAAATATCAATCAAAATCTTATCAATAAAAATAACTTCTTTTTCAAATGAGATTCCTGATTTTCCTAGAGTGTTTAAGGTCAAAAAATTCAATTCTTCTACCAGTTTGTTTAACCGATCAGTTTGCCGACTAATCGTTTTCAAATAATACTGGTGTTCCTCCTCTGAAATAACCCCATCTAACATTCCTTCAACAGTAGCTTGAATAGAGGTCAAAGGCGTTTTAATATCATGTGATAGCTGAGCAATCATCAAATCTTTTTCTTTTTCGCTTTCCTCTAAAGAAGTGAAAGTATTTTCCAATTCTTTTGTCATATCATTAAAAGCATCTGCTAATTCTTTGAATTCTAGAGGATTTTTAATTCCTCCAACTTTTTCAAACTTTTTATCTGGAATTCCTTTGATGATATCTTTCAATCTTTTTAAAGAAGCAAAAACCTGACGAAACAGTAAAAGACTGACAAATGCACCAATAACACTAGCAATCAGCGTTACTCCAATAATAAAGTAAGTTTCATTCTTAGAAATGAGCATGCTTAAAACGGCCCAAATGACAGTTTGTACTGTAATCAGTGTCGAAATAAGATACCCAATAATAACAATATGCTTTAATTTCATTCTAAACCTCTATTTTATACCCTAACCCCCATACTGTTTTTATTGTTGGAGTTGTTTCTGTACTATACTTAGCCAAATCTTGTCTTAGAGTGTGGATATGTACATTTAGTGTATTTGTATCATCCACATAATCCTCTCTCCATACTTTTTCATACAATTCTGTTTTAGAAAAAACACGTTGTGGATTGCTTGCTAAAATCCATAAAATTTCAAAAGATTTGATAGTAATATCTAATTTGTGTTGATTTACAACAGCTTCTCTTTTCTCATGATCCATAATCAAATCTCCCAGTTGCAATTTTTCTTCAACAGGTTTGTTTCGATTGATTCGTCGCAAAATATTATTTACGCGCAACACTAACTCTCTGGGACTGAATGGCTTTGTAATAAAATCATCTGCACCTAAACTAAGAGAATAAATCTTATCAGGTTCGGAGGTCTTAGCTGTTATAAAAAGAAATGGCTGATCTGGTGATAGATATTGTATTTCACTGATTAACTCATAGCCATCCATATTTGGCATCATGATGTCTGTAATAATCAAATGAATCTCTTGTTTTTTAAATAATTCTAATGCTTCTTTTCCATCATGAGCCACACTGACTTCATACCCTGCCTGTAATAGATAGCGTTTGTTAATTTCAGTGATTTCCATCTCATCATCTACTAATAAAATTCGCTTTCCCATCACTTCACCTCTACTGTTAAAAATAGTGTTATACCATAAGAAGTATAACACTATCCCTATTCATAATTCAAGTATCAAATCTTGAATTATGAACGTTTTTATCCATTCTTACGACGTTTGATACCAACCAATCCTAAGACACTTGCAGTTACTAATGCAACTACTCCTGCAAGGCTCAAACTAGTAGAGGTTGCTTCCCCTGTGCTAGGTAGAAGTTTTCTATCTCTCGCATCTGTTTTTACCTCTGGATTAGCACTTGTATTCATATTCGCAGTTTGTTTATGACTTTCCATATCAAGCTTAACTTCTGGATCTCCAACATTTGACAATGCATCTTGACCATTCAAATGAACATCTACTTGACGTGTTGCAATGATGTTATCTAGATCTGCTTTGCCATCTTTTTCACCATAAACTACAATAGTTGCTTTGTAATCATGTGTGCCATTTGCTTTTAATACATCTAAAAGCTCTTGACCTGTTTTACCAGCTGCATTGCCGTCTAATTGTACTTGGTAGAAGTATTGACCATTGCTCAATCCTGCTAGTGGTAAAAGAGCTGGATTACTTGCAGTTCCATTGTCTGACCATGGAGCTCCGTCTGAAGATTTGAGAAGAAGACGTGTTAACATACCGTCACCACCAAAGAATTCATAAGGAATAACTTGGTTTACTCCTGCTGTAAATGGGCCAGGAGCTTTGGCATTGGCTAAGAAGTTTGCTGGAACATTTGTTTTATCTTTGATGTTATCCGCAACGGATTTCTTAACATCATCTGCTGAAGTCACTCCGTTTACATGAACATCTACTTGGCGTGTTGCAACAACATTATCCATGTCTGCTTTGCCATCTTTTACACCATAAACTGTAACAGTTGCTTTGTAATCATGTGTACCTGCTGCTTTTAATGCATCAATAAGATCTTGACCTGTTTTACCAGCTGCATCACCATCTAAAGCAACTTGATAGTAGTATTGACCGTTACCTAAACCTGCTAGTGGTAGAAGGGCTGGGTTTCCTGCTGTTCCATTGTCTGACCATGGAGCTCCGTCTGAAGATTTGAGAAGAAGACGTGTTAACATACCGTCACCACCAAAGGCTTCATACGGAATCACGCTGTTTACTCCAGCTGTGAACGGTCCAGGAGCTTTGGCATTAGCTAAGAAACTTGCTGGAACATCTGTCTTATCTTTGATGTTATCTGCAACAGATTTCTTAACATCATCTGCTGAAGTCACTCCATTCAAATGAAGATTCACTTGACGTGTTGCAACGACATTGTCCATGTCTATTTGTCCATTTTTTGAACCGTAAACTTTAACAGTTGCTTTGTAATCATGTGTGCCATTTTTTTTCAAAGTTTCAAGTAGTTCTGGACCTGTTTTACCTGCAACATTGCCATCTAAGTCTACTTGGTAGAAGTATTGACCATTACCTAATCCATCAAATGGTAATAAAGCTGGATTTTTATCCACTCCATTATCTGACCATGGAGCTTTATCTGAAGATTTGAGAAGAAGGCGAGTTAACATACCGTCGCCACCAAAGAACTCATAAGGAATAGCTTGGTTGACTCCTGCTGTGAATGGTGCAATCTTAGTAGCATTTGCTAAGAAACTTGCTGGAACATCAGTATTTTCTTTAATGTTTTCTGCAACAGATTTTTTGATTTCTTCATCTGTATTTGTGGCATTCAAGTGAACATCTACTTGGCGCGTTGCAACAACATTGCTCATATCTGCTTTGCCATCTTTTGCACCGTAGACTGTAACAGTTGCTTTATAATCATGTGTACCATTTGCTTTTAGTACGTCTAATAATTCTTTGTCTGTTTTACCAGCTGCATTGCCATCTAAAGCAACTTGATAATAGTATTGGCCATTGCCTAATTCATCAAATGGTAACAAAGCTGGATTTTTAGCTACTCCATTGTCTGACCATGGACTCAAATCGGCTCTTTTCAACATCCAACGCGTTAACATACCATCGCCACCAAAGAATTCATAAGGAATGACTTGGTTTACCCCAGCTGTGAATGGTCCAGGACTTTTAGCATTTGCAAGGAACTCAGCTGGAACATCCGTTTTGCTTTTAATATTATCTGTAACAGATTTTGTAACTTGGTCTGCTGTTGCAAGAGCATTGATATGAACATTTAAGCTACGAGTCGCTACGATATTACCAGTATTTGGTTTGCCATTTTCCACACCGTAAACTGCTACTGTAGCTTGATAAGTGTGAGCGCCACCCGCTTTTAATGCATCAATAAGTTCTTGACCTGTTTTACCAGCTGCAGCACCATCTAAAGATACTTGGTAATAATATTGTCCTTTTTCCAAGCCTTCTATTGGTAACAAAGCTGGATTTTGCGCTGTTCCATTATCTGACCATGGATTCGTATCTGCTTGTTTAAGAATCCAACGAGTCAACATACCATCGCCACCAAAAGCTTCAAACGGAATCGTTTGGTTTACTCCTGCTGTGAATGGACCTGCACCTGTTGCATGTTCAAGGAAACTTGCTGGAACATCTGTTGTTGTTTTTAAATTCTCTGTTATTCCAGATGCTACTTCTTGTGTTGTCAACACTTTTGCAGATTTTGCTTCCTCAATAGGAGCTACTGCTTCTGTTCCTTCTGTAGCAGTCAATTCTTCTGTTGCTGTTGGTGACGCTACTGGTGCCACAACTGGTGTTTCTTCTGTAACAGTTGGTGCTTCCGTAGCTGTTTCTACTACTGGAGTTGCTACTTCTGTTGAAGTAGTAGAAGCTGAATCACTAACTTCGGTTGGTGTTGTAGTCGGGGTATCTGCAACAACTTCTGTTGGAGCTTCTTGTTCTGCTGCATGTACAACTACTGGACTAGATGTCATTACAAAAAAACCACTTGCAACGACAACCGAAGCCACTCCTACACTCAAACGACGGATCGACCATTTCGTATAGTTCTGGCTTGTCGGATTCATTTTGTTTTTATTAACCATATTTTCTCTCCTTTTTCTTTCTCTATAATAATGGTTATCTATAGCTTACCAATACAGAATTAACTAAGCCTAAGTTAAAGTTAAAATTTTTATTAAATAAGAATTATCTTTTTTTTATTTTTTTCCTATTTGTTTAGTAATAAAATTTCTAAACTAAAAAACCACTGAAAGATAGGAGATAAATTTATTTCTAATATTCTAAAATGAGATGAGGTTTTAATTACTCCATAAAAAAATGAGATGGAATGAATTCATTCTATCTCATTTATTTTAAAGAAATATTTATCAAAATAGCAGTAGAAAGACAGATTGTTTACTAAATCTTAAGTAAATTTCACTATTTTTAAAGTATTAAAATATATCAATCACTTCTATTTCTACATTTTATTCTTCTGAAGCTTTTTTTCTTCTTGCAAGACCTAACAAACTGATTCCAGCAATAGAAGTAAGAGCAGCTGCACCTAACATTGAGTCGTCTTTTGTTCCCGTATTTGGTAATTTTTCTCCATTCATACTCATATTAGAAACTTGATGAGACGAATTTTGACCAATATTCTTATCAATTGCGGACAACTGAACAGATGCTGTATTCCGTTCCGGTGTCATTGCACTCTCTGTCGTTGTTGGTGTGTAAGTAGCAGAAATGGTATTTCCATTTCGATCTTTACGAACAACTGTAACTCCTTTTGCTTGTCCAACAAAGTTAGGATCTGGAGTAAAGGTGACAATACCATTTGGATCCAGTCTATATACACCTTCGCCTAAAACAACTTTTTCTGTTGTTCCATCTTCAAAGGTTGGTAAAACAGCCAAATCTATATCTCCACTAAAGAGTGAACTTGAAGTTTGAGTTTGTCCTTTAGCTCCAGTAGTTGTGTCATTTTTAGCAGAAGCTGTACCAATAACTGTAGGAGCATAATTTGCTAAAACAGCATTGCCATTAGTATCTACACGTTTAACAACAACACCTTTCCCTGTACCAACAAAATTAGAATCTGGAGTAAAGGTGACTATACCATCTGGATCGATAGAATAAGTTCCTTCGCCTGAGATCGTTTTTTCTGTTGTTCCGTCTTCAAAGGTTGGACGTACTTTATCATCAATACTGCCTTCAAAAACAGGTTTAGCCATTTGCGCTTGACCTTTATTTCCAACAGATATGACATCTTTTCCAGTAGCTGGAACTGTCACAGTCGCTGTGTAACGGGCTGTCACAGGAGTGCCATTCTTATCCACACGCTTAACAGTAACAGCGTCTGGAGTACCCACATAATCTTTCTCTGGGGTGAAGGTAACTGTACCGTCAGAAGCAACCGTGAAGACGCCGACATTCGGAACTTCTTTTCGTTGACTTCCATCATCGAAGGTAGCAGCTACAGTATCATCTAGAGGAACACTTGGATCTCCCGCTGTGAACTCTGGACGACCCATTTGCACTTGACCTTGTTGGCCTGTTGAAGTTGCGTCACTTCCTGTTGGCGTAACCGCTGCTACAGTCGCCTTGTAAGTTGTTTTATGCACAACTCCTTGATCATCTGTACGGCTAATTTCCACTGCTGGACTTTCTCCGACAAATTGTTTCTCTGGAGTGAAAGTTACTTTTCCTTGTGCATCCAATTCAAATTTACCAACATTTGGAACTTCTTTCACAGTTGTGCCATTGTCAAACACTGGAGTGCTATTAGCTGGGTAAGTCACGCCGGCATCACTTCCTGGGAAGGTTAGAGTGCCTTCTTGAACTTGACCTTGCTTACCAGTCGTTTCTGTAGTCATGGCTTTTGGTGTGGCTGTCACTGTCGCTGTGTAACGGGCTGTCACAGGAGTGCCATTCTTATCCACACGCTTAACAGTAACAGCGTCTGGAGTACCCACATAATCTTTCTCTGGGGTGA
>JAUMZQ010000014.1:0-49278 GCA_030528055.1 Streptococcus sp. | reverse complement strand
TGACCTTGCTTACCAGTCGTTTCTGTGGTCATGGCTTTTGGTGCGGCTGTCACAGTAGGAGTGTAATAGATAGTTACTGGTTTGCCGTTAGTATCTTTACGGACAACTCTTACTCCTGTCCCTTCGCCAACAAAGTTTGCTTCTGGTGTAAAAGTAATCGTTCCAGTACTGTCAATCACATACGTTCCTTCACCTGAAACAATTTTTTCTGTCGCGCCACCTTCAAAAGTTGGTGCTACACTATCATCTATTGGTACAGAAGGGTTTCCAGTGTCAAATACTGGTGTTATTACATGGCTCTTCCCTTGAACATCTTCTGTAACCACCCTGTCTTCTTTCTGAATTGGTGCCGCTGTCACAGTCGCTGTGTAGCGAGCTGTCACAGGAGTGCCATTCTTATCTACACGCTTAACAGTAATGGCGTCTGGAGTACCCACATAATCCTGAACTGGGGTGAAGGTAACCGTACCGTCAGAAGCAACCGTGAAGACGCCGACATTCGGAACTTCTTTTCGTTGACTTCCATCATCGAAGGTAGCAGCTACAGTATCATCTAGAGGAACACTTGGATCTCCCGCTGTGAACTCTGGACGACCCATTTGCACTTGACCTTGTTGGCCTGTTGAAGTTGCGTCACTTCCCGTTGGTGTCACAGCTGTGATTGTCGGACTATAAGTTGCTTCAACAGTTCTTCCATTCAAGTCAGTCGCCCGAACTCTTGCTGGTTCTGGAACGCCTACATAATCCAACGCTGGTTGGAATTGAATGTCTCCATTTGGATGAAGGATATAAACTCCCAATAACTTATCTTGAGCATCTTTTAATTTTAAAGCATTCCCAGTTTGAGGTTGACCATTGATAACAAATTGTAAACCATCTGAGTTGAAATCTACCTTTTGTGTTTCGCCATTGATAACAGCTTGACCTGGAGAGAAAGTTAAATGCCCTGATTGAGCTTGACCTTGCAAACCAGTAGAAGTTGTATTTTGTGCACTTGGAATCGCTTCTTTTACTTCCGCTTGATAGGTGGCTTGAATAGACGTGCCATTAACATCCACGCGCGTAACTACTTGGGCATCAGGACGACCAGTGTAGCTCGGTAGAGGTTGGAAAGTAACTTTTCCTTGTGCATCTACTGTATAGGTTCCTACGTTTTCAACCTTCTTAGTTTGACTACCATTATCAAATGTTGGTAATACCTTATCATCGATTGGGACTCGTTGATCTCCACTAGTGAAAACAAGAGTTCCTGTTTGAGTTGCACCTTGAATACCTTCGCTAGTAACATTTTGGCTACTAGGTGCTAAAGGTGTAACAGTTGCTTGATAACTAGCTCTATGACGAACACCATCTGCGTCAGTCAGTTGGAATGTAATCGGATCAGTTGTACCAGTAAATGTTTTATTTGGTTTGAAAGTAACCTGTCCATTAGCTGCATTCAATTCATACGTTCCAACAGTTTGACCGTTTGAAGTTGCCATAACAATTGTTTCAGAAACTGGATTTCCAGAAGCATTTAAAAATTGAACAGAATGGGTGGCGTCTGGGATGACTGGCGTCTTGTCTGATATACCATCATTAAAGATTAGTTCTTTCGTTTGAGCGACACCTTGAACATCTGTTGAAGTTTGTTCGCTATATTTCAAGATAGTTGGAATAAAGCGTCCATCCATATTGTTCAAAGCGTCATTGACATTTGCAGTATTTTGGTTTTGACTTTGCCAGTTACTAGAAGCACCATTTGAGTCATAGCGACGAATGTTCAGTCCTTTTATTGTACCAGTAAAATCAGCATTTGGTTCAAATACAACTTGAACATTATCTCCTTGTGTCGTTAATTTATAGCGACCTTCTTCAAGATTGTACCAACCTTGACCATCAGCTTGTAAAACACTTCCGTCTGTAGCAATTACTTGAGGTTCACGAGTTGAGTCAATTGTTGCTTGTTTGCTATAGTCTAATGAAATAACTCCGTTTGCTGTAAAGTGAACAGTGCCTGTCTGACTCTCACCTTTGAAACCATAAGTTACTTGCTTGTCTCCCTTAGGTGGGAAAGTGCGTAATATTTGAAGATCCTCTACTTCACCACTAAAGGCTACTCCTATTGGTTTCTCGATATCTCCTTGATTTAGAGCGATTCTCACTCGCACGCCCAAACGATCAATGTTTTTATCAATGCTAGAGAAATCTGGTGTGAAGGTTAACGTATAATCTCCTGTTTCTGTTACACGTACGACATCACTTGCTTCTCCATCATCAAATTTTCCATTTTGGTTAAAGTCAATCCAAGCTCTCATGTAAGCTTCGCTATTGCCATTGGCAGAAGCTTTTACTTTTAGAGTATAACTACCATCTTCTGGAAGATCAAAATTAAATAGCTCATTGACTTTGCTTAATTGGTCAGTAGATAATAGCTGAGTCAAGCCTTCATCGGCAGCATCTTTTTTATCGTCATCTTGCCAATCATGTTTATTTTTAATATCAACATCTGCAGCAACGCTTCCCAGATAAGGTTGATGTGTAGTAACACCTGTCAAAGCATTAGTTGTTGAAATCATATGAGGACTAATCCCGTAACTTTCAGGTGCATCTCCCTCATCTATTACCATAACTCCTATCATGGCAGCTTGTTGCCCAGAAGAGGCTACATAGAAACCTATTTCTGATGCATCACGTGTCATTACAAGTGGTACGGTTCTATTTTTAGAGATATTTGGCCCAAATACTTGGCTTCCCAAACCTCCTGTAGCTTGATCTGGACTGACATAGGATTGCCAATGAACCGTTGTATCTTTGAAAATAGATTGTTTCGTGATATTTTGATCCATTGGTTGATAGGAATCTGTAATTGTTCCGTCTGTCCACTCAGCAAGATATTCCCAACCAGTACCATTTGTTGTAAAGATAGCAAATTCGCCTGGATTAGCTTCTTCACCGTCTGCCATAACAATTGCTGCTTTTACTGGTTTTCCATTATAAGTTGCTTCAACTTTAAACTTCATACCATAGTTGGCAGAATCAACTGGTACTTGTATTTGAGTCTTGCGTCCCTGCGTATCAATACCTTGAGATTTAATAGCTGTCCAACGGTTTTGGCTAGCCCCTACAATTTTTGGAGTAGATTTGCCATACTCTTTTGAAGTTGTAAGCCAAGTATTTTCTGCATTAGAGTTATAAGTGTTCTCATACCCTGTTCCTGCAACTCTATTTTTATAAATTTCTGTTGAGTTGAACGGTTTTAATTCCGTTACTGTCAACTTAATGATGTATCCCGGCGCAATTTCTTTCTTGTAAACTGTACCTACTTGGAAACTATCATCTGATGCTAAATTTTCAAAGTTTTCTTTATTTCCAAACTCCAACCAAGAAACTTGTTTCATCAAATCTCTTGACAATTTTCTCTCTGAAAAAGATAGATCAGGCTTGTCAGCCTTTGGAGTTGAAGTTGCATCTTGCAATCCTGAACTTGTAGCTACAGGTGCTTCTGAGTTTTCTGATGTAGTCGCTGGAGTTTCATTTGTCGTTTCAGTAGAACGAACAGCTGGGGTTTCACTTGCTGTTTCTGACGTTTCTGAATTTGCAGCAACTTCTTCTGTTGTGTTTGAAGCTGGACTACTAGTCTCTGTTGAGCTAGTTGGTGTCGTCGCTACTTCTGAAGTTGTAGCCAAATCTTGAGGAGCAGATTGTTCTGCTTCTGCTGTTACTGTTTCAGTGGCAGCTGTCGTTACTTCACTTGCTGCTACTTCAGCTGTTTGTGGTTTATCTTTTGGTAGAACAAGTTCATTTGTTCCATCTTCAAGAGCAGTGTTCTCATCGGCATTTGCCGTCGTCATAGTTCCCACCGAGACTAAGGTCGCCAATAAAACGGAACACACTCCTATGTTTAGTTTTCGAATTGAAAACTTTCTTAAATGTGGATTAAATAATTCTTTTCCCATTTTTTCTCCTATAATTTATTTTCATTATGTAGTGATACCTAGTTACATATTTGAGTGTAGCCCGTTCATTCTACCTTTTATTTTAAAATAATTTTTTTATCTTTAACACGTCTGTTGAGCTATCTATCGTTTTAGCGCCATTAGCTCACTATCATTGTAGTTGTCGAAGATAGTTGAGAGCATCGTTGAATGTTCTTACAGGAACAATCTTCATTTTGCTTTTGATTTTTATCGCTTCACTCAAAGCCCTGTGATAGTTTGTACGCAACTTAGGATTAAGCCTAGCAATTTCAGGTTCAATATCATTGTCTGGTGCAAAGAAATATTCTGCTCCTGCTTTATCGGCAGCTAAAACTTTCTTTTCAACTCCGCCAATTTCACCAACCTTTCCATTATGATCAATGGTACCTGTTCCGGCAATAATGTGCCCCTTAGTGATGTCATCAGCCACTAACTGATTGTAAATTTCTAAACCAAACATCAAACCACCCGAAGAACCGCCAACCCCATTTGTTTTGAAGTTTACTTTAGGATTGGAGCCATATAAAATCTGCGAGTACAATTCAGCACCTAGATCTACTTTCCCAGTAGAATTATTTATAATCAAAGGAGCACTAGCCGTTTCAACAACACCATTATGATTGTATTCAATTGTAACTATATCACCTACTTTACCTTTTTCTATTTGATCAGCAATTTCAAATGTACTGGAGAAAACCTGACCATTTACCTTTAAAATTTGATCTCCTTTTTGTAACTTATTAGCAAATTTTGAGCTAGGATAAACACTCTTAACATAAATCTTATCATCATAGGAAACATAGACAGGCTTATTAGCTGCTTGATAGGCAACTTGTAAAGCATTCAACAAAGAAGCCTCAATAGTGCTACTCTTTGCTTCTTCAACTTTATCATGCGTATCATAATAGTCTTCAGGTAAGACATAATCAGATTCTGATACCAAAGAATAATCTGGCAAAAGAGCCAATAACACTGAAAAACCTCTAGCCTTAGAAATTCCGACCGCTGTTAATAAAATTTGTCCACTCTTATTCTCATGCTGTCCATCTACTCTGACAAACTCTTTAGCATCATATGCCGGTCCTGTGCTTTCCAAAACATAAGGTATCGGCAAAAATCCGAGAACAACCAAAATAGTCACAACTACCAATATATTAAAAACTGACTTAAAGCCTCTCATTATTTCTCCTTTTAATACATTTCACTACAAAATTCTATGAACTTTGTCCAGATTACAACTAAAATCACAGTTTTTTTGCTCAAAAAAGAGGTGAGAAAGAAATTAGAAAATCTAAGATTCTCTCATAAATCTTTCCTCCTCCTGCTAATTATTAGAGGTTTTCAAAAAATTCCGAATACGTATCATAATTTTATCTGACCAAGATTTATCCGAAGCATACTTAACATTGATAGCTGCGATACTCTTACCATTGTAAAATTGACCATCTGGTCTTAAGTAATGTTGGCTCAAGTAACGAGCAACTTGGTCGATTCCATCGTCAAAAGTAGCAAAGTTACCGGCACTCGAAAAAGGGCTAGAGTCATAAGCCATGAAACCAAAAAGATTGTGTTTTGCTTGAGCAATTTGGCTTCGTCCATAATCAGACTCATGGATTGCAAGACCAGTTAAGAAGATGGCATTTACTCCGTGGTCTCTTTCAGCCTTTTTGAAAGCTTTTCCCAATCCTGCCATTGGAGTACCTGCCAAACGACTGTCAATGAAGTCTGCCGATACTGTACTAGGAACCGTCACATCTTCTGAAAAGATAACAGCTCCTATTTTTTTAGAATTAAATTCTTCAGACACATGCACTGCCGAAGAATCAATACTTGCTTGTTCATAGGCTAAAAATTGTTGGCTACACAAAAGACTGACGCCAATAATCGTAGCAACTGTTAAACCTGCTATTACTTTCTTTTTCCTAAAAATTTTTTTCATGTTTTTTTCATTAACCTCCTACTATTCTATAATCCTCCCCAGAAATATAGAATGATTGCCATGATACTCATTGAGGGTCCAAAAGGTATTTCTTGCTTCATTTTTATATTTTTAAAAATGCTTGCCACCAGTAAAATTGCACCCGCAACAAAGAAAGCACCATAACCTACAATCGCTGTATTAAGTGGTGTAAACCAGCTTCCCAAAACTGCTAAATAAAGAATGTCTCCCATTCCAAAAGCTTCTCTTTTGTAATAAGCTTTCGCTCCAAAATAAATTAAAGAATAAAGTGCAGCACCAACCAACATGGACCACAACATTGTAATGTATGATTCCTTTGTGATAAACATTACTGCTAGACGTAGCAACCAGAAAACCAACAAAACTGAATCTGAAATATACTGTGTATCATAATCAATATAGCCGATAATAATGCAAAGAGAGCCAAGAAAACAACCAGAAGCTACCATTCCAAGACCTTGATTTTGAAAAATCAAATAGGAAGCTAGCCACACAATTCCTGTCAGTAATTCTACAATGAGATAACGTGGTGAAATTGGTTCTTTACAGTGTTTGCATTTAAATTTCTGTATGATAATGGATACAATAGGAATAAGCTCCGATGCTGTCAGCGTATGACCGCAAGATGGGCACATTGATCTTCCTTTTGCAATACTCTTTTCGAGAGGGATACGGTAGATGACTACATTGAAAAAACTTCCAAAGATAACACCTAAAACAAATATTAAACTTGCAATCATAATTTTTACCTTTTATTATTTAGATGCCAAAACAATGGAAATACGATCTCCCTCTAATCCTAAAGAAAGCACCATATCTGAACTTGTATTATTTTGAACAGTAAGCTCTGTCAACCCATCTTTTGGTTGACCAACATTAAAGTATTGTCCCTTATATGAAGAAACTGACATTCTTGAAAAAACGAGTGGTTCAATGGCATCTATAATTTTCTCAACTCCTGAACCATATATGCTTTTATTATCATTATCTTTCATTGCTAAGTAGCCTGAAGAGGCATTCAATTCGCCTAGCAAATCTGATATTGACTTCGTTTCCCCAGCAGCGATATAAATATTTTGCATTTTATAATAGGCTGTTCTCATATTTTGAGCTTGAATATAACTCTCAGGCAGAACAACTTCTGTCTGGTCTACCAAATGGCTATACTCTCCTAACAAAGCCGTTTGATCTTCTGCTTCTATCACTGTACTCTCTACTGGTATATTCTCAAATTTAGCTGTTTGAGCAATCTCTTCTGCTGCTTTTATAAAGTTTTCTGGTTCGATATTATAACCATTTACCTTATCTGCAATCCGGAGTTGATCCTCACCTTCTTTTACGAGATGGTTTGTGGCTGGAAGTTGCTTGAGAAAATCACTTTCCCCTTCATTTTTCAGCGTTTGATCTAATGGTTTCAACCAAAACATACGATTAGGATAAATAGCAATCGGAATATTTTCTTCCGTATCTAAGAAAGGCGTAAATTTGTCCCAAAATGTTTTAGTAGATATTTTATCCAAACGACTCAATTCTTTATTAGAAAAATAACTCAAACCTAGATAGCGCATGTCTAGAGAAAATTGTTCACCCGTTGATAATTGAAATGTTGATTTATAAGGTAATTTCCTATACACTTCAACCTCTGCTTCACTCCGCGAACGAACATGAATAACAGATTGATTATCAATGCTCATATCAATACTTGGTTTAAAGGCAAAGAAGACATACCACAAAGTCCCCAGTAAGAATACAGCAAGTACTCCTACTGGAAACAATTTTTGATATCTAGAAGACTGAATTTTTTTTACAATTTTTCTAATATATGATAGAACATCCATCTTAATCTTATACCACGCACTCAGCTAAACGGACAAGAAGTTTACGGTCAACACGTCTAAGCAAGTCAATCGTATCATTTGTCACAGTATCTCCCGCAAAAAGAATAACATTTCCATCAACACTCATCAAATTTTTTTGTAGTTTTTTACCAACTAAAAGATTTTTTTGTTGATTTAAGAAAACATTTCCTTCTTTGATAGGCACTACATTTGCCAGCACTTCTTCTTGAATTTCAGCAACATCTGCTAGAGTTGGACCTGCAATTTCTTCCTTAGATTTTTCAATTGCAACTGGTTCAACTGGTGTTTTTTCAACTGGAGCAGATTCGTGAGTTGCTGGAGCAGAAGATGCTGAATAAATATCTTTTAATGCTGCATCCAAGCTAATTGGTGCTTCTGGAATAGAAGTTTCTACTTTAGCTGGCTCAGCTGGTGTTTCTACAACTTCGTTAGTTACTTTACTGTTATCCACACCTTGTCTTAATTGTTGAAGAATGTCAGACATGTCTTCAATTGTTCCAACTTCTGCCTTGATTGTTTCTTCTTTTTTAGGCTCAGGAATTTCAACTGCTTCGACTGGTTGAACAGGAGCAACAGCCGGTTGTTCAGACGCTTTAGACAATTCTTCGGCTAATTCTTCATCCCTTGTTGCTTTTGTTACTTCTGCAACTAAATTGGCAGTTTCTTCTTTTTTATCAGCAGCGTAATCAAATTGGAACTGGTCATCCGCAGCTTCTATAGGCTTTTTTGCAACAACCGAAGCCTCATTTTTCTTTTCTTCTAATTCTGCAACTTTGCTAACAGCTTGAACTGGTTCTGTCTTTTCTTCTACACTAGACGCTACATTTTCATTGCTATTTAAAATGATGTACTCTTTACCAATTCTCAGAATACGTGATTTAGGAACTTGGATTTCCTCGCTAGCGTTTTCTGGGTTAACAATCAAATAACCAATCTCATTTTTTTGGTCAACATGATAGTCTACCACACGCCCAATTTTATTACCATCAATGGTAATAACCATTTCTCCAAAAATCGTTCCTTGTTTATCATTCAATTCTTGCAATTCTGCTTCATCAATATCACGAAGATCAGAACTATCTTCAATCATAATTGCAAAATCTCCAATTCCGTGAATACTTTGACCGGATAGCAATGCAAAAGATTGAACTGAATGCTTCGTTTTAACGATAAAAATTAAGTGATCATTTTCGTCTACCAAAACTTGATGTATTTCCCCAAGTCCAGTTCCTTTTTGAATCTCAATGATAGCCGCCCCAATAATTGTTTTACAACTTTTCATAAAATCTTAAACCTTTCTAATGCTCTGTTTTTTATCTACTATATCTAGCATAGCCAACGCTTCTTGACGAAGTTTTTCATCTGTACTACCAATGGCAATACCTTTTAGATAAGTTTCTGCTTCTTGATAGTCTTCTAATTCTAATAATTCCTTACATTCAAGCATAAGGAATTGGAAGTAAACTTCCTTATCTTCTTCACTCTCTTCATGTAAATCATCACTGTTTGCCACTGTCTCATCTATGCTAGAAGTTGTAGCAAGAGCCTTTTCTTTTTCACTTGCTTGATCAGATGTTTGGGCGTTAAGGATATGACTAATTTCTCTCAATAACTCTTCTTCATCTATCGGATCAACCGCTTTTGCTTGAGTAGAATCAGATAAAGTTCCATTTTCTTTTTCAATTTGAAGAGCTTGTGGCCTTACATTTTCAGTAGGACGATTAACGGCAACATTTGTTGACAACAACTCTTCCGAGCTAACTTCTGACTTCTTATCAGTAGTTGAAGCTTGGTGTTTCACATCTGTAGCTACAGTAGAGTCAACTGCTTTTTCTTCTTTTTGGACAGAAGCGATTTCTTGTTTGTTTGCCTCTTTTAGCATGTCCAAGTCATTTGATGGCTTCGCTTCTTTTGTAGCCGACTCATCTCCATAGAAAAGATTTTCTAAACTTGAGTTTGATTGAGCTGTTTCGTCTTTGTCGCTCGCTACTTTTGAGTCTAGATTCAGTGGTTGTTTAATTCCTTCAAATGCTGCTGGGTCAACCCCTGCTTTCAAAGTTACTTTTGTCGCTGGATGATTAAACAACTCATCTAGATTAACCGTTTTAGAAGGTTCCTTTTCAGATGAAGTTGTTCCCATTTTAGAAACTTTTGCTGTACTTCTTGTTTCAGCAGAAGAAAGCGATTGTCCCATCGTTTTGTTCTTGTTCATCTTTTCATCTTCAGAAAGTGGTATGAAAGCTCTGAAAAGTTCTTCCTCTAATTCATTTGAACTAGGAGGTTTTACATCTGAGAGAGCTGGATTCTTGATTGTTCTCAGATGAGCCCCTCTTTTTTCTGTGGTTGATGAACGATATGCTGTCGTCTGTTCTTTCTTACCTACTTTTCCTAAAGGATTAGGAGCAGCCTTGTAAAGAACATCTAATTTACGAAGCAAACCAGACAAATCCTCTTCCTTATTAGCTGTTTTAGAAGCCGTTACTGGTTCTTCGATTGAAACTTTTTCATCGTTCGATTGTTTGTTAAATTTGATAGGACTTCCCTCACTTTTCTCTTGCTTTCCAATAATCTCTCTGAATACTTTGTTGTCTTTATCTTTACTAATCTTCTTACCAGTAGTGCTTTGAAGCGGTTCGGTATGATGGACCGCTTTTGTTCGGGAGGTTTTAGATTTCCTAGTTCTAAACTCCCTCTTCTGACTTCTTAACGCAATATTTCCAACTGATTTTAATTCTTGTGAAAAAAGAAGTGTCAGGTAAGTGCCTATTGCCACTATACAGATAGCAATAAAAACTGGTCTGGGAAGATATTGAAAGAACATTGGCACGCCCATCACAAACAAAGTCATCCATACTGCAAGAAAAATTCTCTTTTTCATTGAGATTCTTGATACAGATAAAATGCTAATTGCATGTAAAACTGAAAACGCTAAGCCAAAAATTAGTAAATATACCATTCTAGTATCCACCTACCCAACTTCCTATATCTTAATTTGTTACAAGATTATTCACTGATAAGTTGTCAATCTTCATAGTTGTTTCAGGACTCTCACCACTTGGTGTTTCAAAATAGTAACCTAAGATTGTCATTGGATAACTAAATCCAGGAACGTTTGCAGGGTTGAAACCAACTTCACGCCAACCAGTCCAGTCATTTGGACGAATCAAGTGAAGATAAATTTTTTGACCGCTTGAGTTCTTGACAATCAAACCAATTTTCCCTTGCCATTTACTAGATAAGTTTAGAGAGAAGTTGATTTGATCTGGTTGACTATTTAGAGTCACATACGGTGCAGCAAACTGCATTTCAAATAGAGTTGTAGATTTAGTTGCAGGAATTTTCACAACATTGGATCCACTTCCTTCCAGGAAGTCTGCATTGTCAACTGTTACATCCGTTGAATCATTGCTTCCTGAACGAACCAATTTCAAAGGAGAATCAAAACCATAGATAGTTGACGAATTGTAATAAGCTGACAACGAACTACCACCATTTGAAGCACTTCCCAACTGATTCAAGTAGCTTGGACTAAAGTCACTACTTGTAGAATTCGTTGTGCTCGTTGCATTTCCTAAATTGCTATTATTTGTTCCTGTTGAGTCCGCTTTGTCTGAGCTAGCGACTTTACTACTGTTTGCCAACCAAGTTGGTACCATAAACGGTGATTTCAAGTTAGCAAAAGGAATTGGTGTTTTATCTACCAAACTTTCTGGTTTTGGTGCATAACGCTCCACATCCTTCACCTGGTAAAAACGTAGTTTAATCTTCCCGCCAACAACAGGATCTGTTTGCTCTTCAATTTCAGATACACTCTTACCATCCAATTCCAATTCGCTAGACACGATTGTCTGTTGATTGTGATCAATCATATTCAACAGTTTTAAAACTTGTGTATAAGTTCCTTCAAACTCAATATCTGCTGTCATTTGATCAATATTGGTGTTAGCATAGCGATTAGCTGGATCATCTGTAGCTGTTGTTGAGCTCGTGCTAGAGTTGCTTGACGAATTTGTATCTGAACTGCTTGAGCTTGTTGTGCTACTTGATGATGTTGTGCTTGAGCTACTTGAGTTTGTTGCTCCGCTTGATGAAGTAGTCGTTGTAGTCGAACTACTTGAGCTTGTTGTACTATTTGATGAAACAGCGCTAGCACTTGTCGTTGTCCCATTTCCTGACTTCGAGTCAGTTGTACTTGGAACAGTTGCTACTGAATCTTTTGGAAAGTCTAAGTCTGTTGTTTCAGTATAGTTGACAGACTTAAATTTGATTCCACTTTCTTTTACAAAGTTATCAATCAGGTCAATAAATTCACCTTGATTGGTTGTTCCATAATATTTTTTAGCCTTCGTAAGTGTATCTGAGTTTAATTTGATCAACTGGCTATTCAAAGCTTTTTTCTGACTGATCTTAGCTTGTTTTGAATCAAGTTCTGTCTTTATCGTATTATACTCTTCAGCTAATTGTGAATGTTTTGTGTAACTATTTGAGACAGCCAGTCCACTTGCTGCAATCATAGCCGCACTTCCGACTACTGAAAGTAGCTTTTTATCTCGATCACTCATTTTACTTAGAATGCTTTGTTTTCCACTATTTTTGTTTTTCATTGAAATCCACATCCTTCGTTAAAATTTTAATATTAAATTTATATACTTCATTTTCATAAGTAATATTGCCTACAAAAATGTTATTAAATTTATCTGTCTTACGTAATTCTTCTTCAAACTTAGCGATGGATGGTTGTTCTTTTGCAGAACCTGTAATTTCAACATCATCATAATTAATCTTAATACTGTCAAATACCAAATCACGTGTTACTCGACCGTTAAGGAAGTTCAAGAACGCTTCATTAACGCGGTGAATCCGACGGAAATCTCCTTCTAAATCAGAAAACAAGGTTTGATCGTTTTTCACTTTTGAAATGTTGTTTTCTGTTTCAGTGACCTTGTTTAACTCCTCTGTTAATTCTGGACTCTTCAAGGTTTGATCGGCTTGGTCAATTTGAGATTGGTAACCCGCATTTGCGACAGCGAAATAAATCAATGCTCCAATCAGACCCGCCATTATCACAGTCACCCCAGATATCAAAGCTAATCTAAAGGGGCTTGTCTTGGCAGGTGCTATATGATACTTAGAAAAGTAGTTTAAATCTCTCCTCATTAGTTTGATCTCCTAATCAACATCGCTGTCGCGGGAATGTATTCCGCGCTAAACTCTGTTGTTCCTTCCCATACAATATTCTCACAATCAACACTATCAATCGAAACAAAGTCCCTACCAAGTTTGTTTTTCAAGATAGAAGCGAGTTGCCAACACACATCTTGATCACCGTACACATAGAATGTATCAATGATATAACCCGTAGAACTCGTAAAGAAGTTCTCTGTGTTTAAGATGTGATTTCTAGCATCGTCCAACCAATCATCTAAGGCTTGTTTGATAACACTTGTATCCAAATCATTTGTAGCTAGTAGTGATAGCTTTTGTAGTATGCTACTATCATCTGCTACATTGAGAATCGTTTCATAACCACCATCATGATAGTTGCTTGTCACAAACTTACCTTCTGAGTAAAGGTAGACTTCAATAGCTGTTTTACTGAGATGAACAATCCCTATATTTTGTTCTCTCATTCTTTTAGCTTGATTGTTGATCGCTTGAACTTGATCCAACCATTTTTCAAAACTGTTTGATTGGAGGTCAAAGACATAAGGAATCAACTTCAAATTTTCAGCTAAAGCTAGGTATTTCCCAACGACCATTTCAGGTACTGCGTATACCATCAAGGCTCTTTTCTCAGCATCTTCATCTCGGTTATCATCAATCTCTTGGTATTGAATAACGTATGAAGTTGGATCAATATCAAGGTATTGTTGCAGTTCAAACGAAACCAAACCTTGAATATCTTCGTCATTTTGGACACTAGAGACAACCTCAACCGAACGAGCGATGATATGGTTGTTATTGAGTGCGAAAAATGCGTATTTAGCAGATAAATTATACTGAGCAATCAGGCTACTGATGATATCTTCTAAGATAACAGCATCTACGATATCTCCCTCGTAAACGACATTTGCTGGCAAAGCAGTGGAAACAGCCTTGATAATTTCAATCGTTTTCCTCCTTTGACGAGCTAATACCAAATGAACCGATTCATCATCAAAATCAATCGCTAGTAAATTCCCTTTGATGGGCTTCCCAAACATTGTATAAGGTTGGTTGGCCTTGACAGCTGGTGCTTTCGCTTTCTTAGTTTTCTTTGTGAAAAGAGGTTGATTCAATTTAGACATGAGTTTCTCCGGTGCCTTTTCTTCGGCATCAAAGGAATATTCACCTTCATCTTGAATGACTTCTTTTTTCTTGGATGAGAAGAGAGGCTGATTTAATTTTTCTAAAAACGAGCCTTTCTTTGCTGCATTTTCATCTACAACCTTATCGGTCGCTCCCTTAGATGAAAATAAACTTTTCTTTTTCATTCTCCCATGTATCCCTTCATTATTTTACAACATATTTCTTTTGGAAATAATCTGTGATTTGCTTAAGTTCACTTTCTCCCAAAGCTCTACTGTACACAGCAAATTCATTGATATAAGTATTTCCTCCAAAATAGATAATTCCACTATTTGCAGAATGTTGAATGGCTGTATTCCCAACAGTTCCACTTGTTTTCAAGGTTTGTGTTTCAACTTTGTTTCCATCCAAATAAACTTCTATTAGTAGTTCTGCACCTTTTTTATAAGTTTGAACTTGCAAATTATGATCTAGTTTATAATCCAAAGTGACATTGTTGATGGTTTTTATACCCCCATTATTTAAATTAGTATCATCTGTCGTTCGTATTTGAATTTTCCCATCATTCGTCAGAACCAAACCCCAAGTCATTTTATTATCAAACTGATAGGTTAGTAAATCGCCTGTCTGAGGTCTATTCCCAATCAGTATGGAAGTCGTAATCCCTTTTTCAAAGTTTTTACGACTAAATTTCAATTTGTTATTAGCATTGTTGGCACTAATGTTAATAAACTGTCTGGCTTGATTGATTTTTTCTTCGTAAACACTTTGTATTGGAATATCGCCACTATACTTTGCATCATGTTTATAATCTCGAATATCCACATTAGTGTATGTGCTATTATCTGTTGGAATAGCAGAAGTAGTTTTATCATCTCCTATAAGCGTTGCCAAATCAGCATCTGTATGGAGATCAAGGTCTTTAGTGACAGGTAGGCCCATCACCCAGATACGATGATCTGCTTCTTGATAGTTTCCAACACGACCGTAAGAGTTAATAGCACGAGCTGCAAAGGTCAAATACTTCCCTCGCATACTGTCTGTGATGGTTACACCGTTCTTCCCTTCTGATTGCTGTTTGAAGTCTTGAAGCATTTTAGGGAAGACTGTTTTATTAGCTGCACTTTCTGTCTTAAAACCAGGGCTACCAATTGTAACGATATCGCCAGTTTTTGTATCAATTCCACCATAACTGAGGAACCAAGCAGACTCGGTATCTATCCGCACACTACTAGAGGAGTCTCCTTTGATTCCTGCAAAACCATTAGGTGTTTTCTCTCCTACATAATAGTATTTTTTAGAATTTGGAATCTCAACAGTCAAATCTTTTGGCAATTCTAAGACGCTTTCCTTTTGATTGGCAGCAAACAAGCGAATCTTCTTTACTTTGTCATCATAAGAGAGCACTTGTCCTTTAACCTTGATACTTTGAGGGGCTGAATTTCCTATGGTATAGCTGAAATCTTCTACATCCGTTCCATGTCCCCCCTCACGCTTAATCGTTGAGAGTTCACTTTCAAACTTTTTCTGAATATCAAAGTTAATTTTATTTTGTTTTCTAAGGAATAACACATTAGAATAACTAGAAGAGAAGAATGTCAACATTCCTATTGCAACTGTTGATAATATCACTAGAGCTACGATAACTTCTACTAAGGTCATCCCTCTTTTTTTTGTATGTTTTTTCATCTTATCATCCACCTCACGGTCCAGTTACAAACCATTTGTCTTGCTCAATTTGCTTCTTGATACGAGAAAAGACTTCTTGAAGTTGTTCTTGGCTGGTCGCATCTGTATAATCAGATTGAATCCCGCTTTTTCCAATTCCATTTGTTAAATTTTGACCTTGCGAAGTATCATTTGGATTGGCTGAAAAACCAATGACACTGATTCTACGAACTCCCTTACCGAATTTTTCTGTAACTTTTTCAGCATATGTAATCGCCTCAGGTAATGCAAAATTCCCTTTGTAATAAATATCTTTACTACCTTTATTACCAAAATTTTCACTAAGATCAAACGTAGGATTTGTATATAATGGATACGGTCTATGTGGTGTTTTTGTATCATAACTTCCAATCGTAAACATATTTGGAACTCCATCTGTTAGGAGAACAACATATTTGAGCTGAGCTGAATTTTTTTGCAAGCTAGCTAGCCCATACCGTAAACCATCTCCTGGATTGGTTCCTCCACCTGGATTAAGTTTATCAATTTTTTGATAAATGGTGGAAGTTCCATTATCCAAATTGACAAAATCTTCTTGTATATACTGACCAAGTTCGTTAAATCCAACTAAGTTTACACTAACATTTCCAACTTTTTCCAAATCGTCCACCAGTAGTTTTGATTTTTCGATAAGGATATTCATCCGACTAGGTTCGCTTCGATTTTTTATTGGCTGTCCTTGCATATTCCATTGCATAGAACCAGATATATCAAAAACGAATGATACAGAGATGTTAATAAGCCCTTCAATCGGATCATTCCGATAAGCGATGGCCACCCCTTTTTTCCCTTTATTTACTTTGGAGAAAACCTGTTTGGCATTAAGAGCTGTGATAGCTGTATCTAGAGAAAACTTATTGTTCGTCTTCGGGTACTTACCATTTAAGTTTAATTTGACGAGACGATTATCTTGGTAATCTCCTTCTGTATCAAATACCATATTTAACTTCAGTCCGTAGAGTGATTTTACTCCCAGTTCTTTTACATCCCAGTCTTTTTTGGTCTTGTTCCAACGATAGTCCAAGATTTTCTTACCGTCTTCTGACAAGCCCATGTAACTCCACTCTTTTGTCAGTTTGCTCTTGTTTCCACTATATTCACTATCGTCTAGTATAAAGACAGCTGTTGCATTTTGTACTGTCTTATCCACAACTTGCATAGAAGTCCTAAGTTCTGCCTGTATCGAGGCTTCTTTATCAATCAAGCCTCGTCCTGCAAACATGGTATTAAAGACAATTCCAACGATTATCCCAACCATACTAAGCAGGATCAGACTGATAATCACCTCTGCTAATGTAAATCCTTTTTTCATTCCAACCTCATTCTATTTCTTACTTTCCAAACCACCTTTTTCACTACGAATTCCATTCGTATCAAAGTTAAAAACCACTGTATGAACATAATAATCATCACTATTCAGCAGTTTTGCTCTTGAAACGATTGTGATGTTATAGTCTTCTTTTGCAGTTGAGCCATCAGTAAAGGCTCCTGTCATGGTAATCTCTGCCGTCCCAAACGAAAACTTATGAATGGAAGTCACGGGAGTTGTGGCTGAGGAATGCCCTTCTGCTCTTTTTTGAAACTCTGTATAGAGCGAAGACTTTCCACCCTCTCCCTCAAAGTAAGCTCCTAATGCTAACTGACTGCCTGATGTTGCAACATACTTTGCGTTAATGTAGCTATAAAGTCGTTGTGTTTGCTTGTTACTGGTTGAGACGACTGATGCTACTATCCCTATCATAAGTGCTAAGAACACCACCGTCACAATGACCATCGGAAGACTGGCTCCCTTGTATTTCCTTTTTTTCATCTTTCCATCCCCTTTGATATTACCAAAATAGTTGTCTCTCTTGACAACTACTTTGGTAATATCCGACTGCCTTAGGCAGTCGGAGTAGAGTTTTAAAATATTTTCTATTACGGATTATTGTTTGTAGTTTTAGTATTTACCCCATTTGATGTAGCATCATACTTGTATGTTGGTAAGTTTTTATCCGTTTTCGTTTTACCTGAAGGGATAAAGGTTGAAGTTAGCACTCCTTTTTCCAATTTATGAGCTGATTCTGTCCCATTTTTTGCAAGAGCATCTTCAATATTTGTTGAATCTCCTTTAGCATTCTTAGAAATATATGGTGCCAAGTCTTGAAGAGTGATTTTTGTTACATCAACATTTCCCGGGTCATCTTGTGAACCAATATATGTTTGGATAGCTGATACTAACTCACGGTGTTCTGATTGGACACGGCTCTTACGAGCATTGTCTTGGAATGCCGTGATTGCTGGAATTGCAACTGCTGCAATGATAGCAATGATGATGATAACCACAATCAACTCAACCAATGTGAAACCTTTCCCTTTTTTCTTAAGGTTTGCACGCATTTTTTGTAATTTATTTAACATTTTTTCTCCCTTTTTACATTTCATAATAAATTCTTAAATAAAGACCTTTAACTTTTACGGATTAGCATTTCCATTTCCAGAAGTAGATTTATTTACCCCATTTGATGTAGCATCATATGTGTATGGTATTACACCTTGATCACCTTTCTTTTTACCTGAAGGGATAAAGGTTGAAGTTAGCACCCCATTAGTCAACTCATGAGCTGATTCTGTCCCATTTTTTGCAAGAGCATCTACAATATTTGTTGAATTTCCTTTAGCATTCTTAGAAATATATGGTGCCAAGTCTTGAAGAGTGATTTTTGTTACATCAACATTTCCTGGATCATCTTGTGAACCAATGTATGTTTGGATAGCTGATACTAACTCACGGTGTTCTGACTGGATACGGCTCTTACGAGCATTGTCTTGGAACGATGTGATTGCTGGAATCGCAACTGCTGCAATGATAGCAATGATGATGATAACCACAATCAACTCAACCAAGGTGAAACCTTTTCCTTTTTTCTTAAGGTTTGCACGCATTTTTTGTAATTTGTTTAACATTTTTTCTTTTTCCTTCTTTCCTTTTCCATAAAGCTTGCCCTCAGGGGCATTTTTATTAATCTCGACTGGGAGACCCTACAAACTCCCAGTACAAGTTGTAACGATTTTATAAACAAAGTGAACCATCTCCTTAGGTCACTTTGCGACCTCCTAACTTCCTGAAGCGGACATCCTAATTATCCTCAGCTCCAGCTTCAACCGCTCCTGCCAAACCAAACAGTGGTAACATAACAGCGGCAACCACTCCACCTATGACACCTCCCATAATGAGAATCATAGTCGGCTCCATGAGTGAGAGCAACTGCTTAATCGCAGCTTCTAACTCTTCTTCGTAGTAATCAGATGTTTTGTTTAACATGGACTCTAGCGAACCAGACTCTTCTCCAATCTTCACCATGGAGAGCATCATTGGTGGAAACAATCCTGTCGAAGCAATCATCCCTGTCAGACGTTCTCCTTTTTGAAGCCCATCATTTGCTACTTTTATCTTTTCAATTACAAAGGTATTGTTAGTCGTAGCTCCAGCTGCTTCAATGGCATCCACAAGTGGAATTCCTGAACTTGTCAAGGTCGCTAGGGTGCTAGCAAAACGAGCTGTAACGATTTTTTGAATAGGCCCTTTAATGACAGGCATACGCAGTTTTAGTTTGTCTAACTGGTAACGCCCTGCATCGCTACTACGATACCTTAGAAAGACGGTCGTCACTACCACAATTACAATGAGAACGATGTACCAGTAAGCATGCAAGAAATTACTTGCTTCTAGGATAATTCGAGTTGGTAGTGGCAAAGCGACACCGCTCTGTTCAAAGATCCCAGAGAAACTTGGGATAACGACATAGAGCAATACTATAATTGCACCAATCGTTAATCCTAGCAAAACCATCGGATAAATCATAGCACCTAGGATTTGTCGGTTAATCTTCACTTCCTTTGTATAGTGAACCGACATCTTCTCTAGCACTTCATCTAGCTTACCAGTTTTTTCACCAGCTTCTATCATCCGAATCAGTAGCTCTGGGTACATGCTGTCTTGGTCTTTCAAGGCTCTTGATAGCTGATTTCCTTCTTTTAAGCTCTTACTAATCAGCTTAAGGCTTGATTTCAGCATCTTAGAGCTGGTTTGTTGTTCCAAGATATCAACAGCGTTGTTTAGGGGAATCCCTGACTCCAGCATAACTGACAACTGTTTACAAAAGAGTGAGATATCTTTCACTTTGATTCTCTTAGCTTTGAAAAGAACAATTTCTTTAGATCCAACCACCTTTTCTTCAACACTGATAGGTTGACCGTTTAGGCGAATGCGTCCGACAGCGTCTGCCTTGCTTTGAGCTTCTATCTCAAGAGTAACAATCGTCTGTCTAGCATCTAAATATTTACAAGTATATACTGCCATGGCTCACCTACCCTATTCCTATCGATTTTTCGACTTGAACACGGTCTACAGCGTAGGATAGAAGTGTTTTCCTATCAATCACTCCACGTCGGTACAAGCCCATTAGCGAAGTATCCATAGTAATCATCCCTAGCTGTGCTCCCGTCTGAATCGGTGTCAGCAATTGGTGAGTTTTTCCTTCACGTATCAGGTTACGAATGGCTGGTGTTCCTAGCATAATCTCAAATGCTGCGACACGACCTTTTCCGTTTGCTGTACGCATCAGTTGTTGTGATACAACTCCCTCTGTTACAGCTGACAACTGTACACGAATCTGTTCTTGTTGTTCAGCTGGGAAAACGTCAATGATACGGTCCATAGTATTTACAGCTCCGACCGTATGGAGAGTAGAGAGAACTAAGTGACCCGTTTCTGCCGCACGCAGTGCGATTTCAATCGTTTCCTTATCCCGCATTTCTCCGACCAAGATGATGTCTGGGTCCTGACGAAGTGCTCCTCTAAGAGCATTTCCAAAACTCTGTGTATCGGCTCCTAACTCCCGTTGATTGACCAAGCACTTGTTGTGCGTATGCACATACTCAATCGGATCTTCAATGGTGATAACATGTTCATCTCGAAATGAGTTAATGTAGTTAATCATAGTTGCCAGTGTGGTTGATTTTCCGCTTCCTGTAGGTCCAGTTACTAAGATTAGCCCTCTACGCTTTTCAGCGAGTTGTCTAATGACTTGAGGGAGACCGAGCGATTCCATTGACGGAATCTCTCTTGGGATAACCCGCAAGGCAATCCCGCAGTTATTCTTTTGCTTAAAGACATTGACACGCAAACGGTAACCACTCTCTACTTCGTAGGCACAGTCCACTTCTCCTACTTCTAATAGATGAGCGACTTGCTTATCTGTTAAAAGCTGTTTGGTAAACTGAACAGTGTCTTCATTTGTGAGTACCGTTGTGTTAGCAAGCGGTGTTAATCTTCCGTGCAAACGCATAGCTGGCTCAGCACCGACTGTAAAATGGATATCTGAAGCTCCCGCCTCTATGGCTTGGTTAATTAACTCATCCAAATTCATCCTAAACTTCCCCTTCCAGACTAAAGGCAATCTTCATTGCTTCTTCAATCGTTGTAATCCCCTGTTTTGCGGTATCAATGGCTTCCTCTGCCAAATCTCTCATACCATTTTTCTTGGCTTGCGCCCTTAGTTCTGCTGTCGTTCCACCCTCATTGATCAGTGACTTAATCTCCCGTGTCACTGCCATGATTTCGTGGATAGCAATTCGACCATAGTATCCAGTTCCGCTACAATAGTTGCAACCCTTTCCTCGATACAAGGTTCCTCCTTTATGTATTCCAAGTCCCGCGTATTCTTCACTTTCTACTTCGTAACCTGTCTTACACTTCGGACAAATCCGTTTAATCAACCGTTGTGCGATAATTCCGACTGTTGCCGTTGATACTAGATACGGTTTGATTCCCATATCTACCAGACGATTCACTGTACTAGCTGTGTCATTCGTATGGATAGTAGATAAAACGACGTGTCCAGTAATGGCGGCACGAACCGCGATACTGGCTGTTTCTTCGTCACGAATTTCCCCTAAAAGCACGATGTCTGGGTCCTGACGCAAGATACTTCTCAAACCACTCGCAAAGGTTAACCCTGCTTTGTTGTTTACTTGTACTTGGTTGACCCCATCCAAACGATATTCAACTGGATCTTCAACTGTGATGATGTTTTTTCCTACATCATTGAGCTCTCTGAGTGCCGTGTATAGTGTCGTTGTTTTTCCGCTTCCTGTAGGACCTGTTAAAAGGATAATTCCTTCTGGTGCTTTTAGAATCTCATCAAACATTTTCTCATTCGCTGGCGAGAAACCAAGTTCTTCCTTACTAAGAAGGGTTGCATTCCGATTCAAAATCCGAATAACAATCTTTTCTCCGAACACTGTTGGCAAAACAGAAACACGCATGTCTACCTCGCGACCGTCAATAGTCGTTTCGATACGTCCATCTTGTGGAATCCGTCTTTCTGCGATATCCAGACCACTCATAATCTTAATCCGTGTCGCAATGGCTGAGTGGGTAGCAGCTTTCAACTGCATATTTTCCACCAGCGTGCCGTCTACACGAAAACGGACACGCACCGTTTTTTCAAAAGGTTCAATATGGATATCACTTACCCTCGTTTTGATTGCTTGGCTAACGATAGAGTCAATCAAACGCACAACTGGAGCATTTTTTATATCCAAATCTTCCTCAACAGCTTCTTCTTCAAAACTGAAACCTTCGATTTCAGTCGCAGCTTGTTGAGCTTCTTCCCCTTTTGAATAATATTGATCAATATATTTCTCAATATCATCTCGAAAAGTAACGTATGGCTCTACTGCCATTTTAGAAACGATTTTTACATCGTCTAAGGCAATGTAGTTGCTTGGATCCGCCATTGCAACAATTAGTTTGGGTTCTTCATCATCTGTAAAAGAGATTGGAATCAATCCATGACGTTTGGCAACTTTTTCGGAAACCTTCTCAACAGCTTCTTTTTCTATCATAAACTGTGATAGATTGACATAAGGAACTCTGTATGAGTAACTCATTACCTTAAGCATGTCTTCTTCTGTCACATATTCTTTTTTTATCATAAAACGTTCTAATGACATGTTAGAATGTGACATTTCTTGAAGAATTTCTTCTTTTTGAGCTTCCGTTATCAGATGAAATTGAATCATAATGGTAAGTAAGTCCAATTAATCACTTCCTTCTATAATTCTCCCAAAAGCTAATCTGTTTTGGTTTTTAAGATAACAGCTTTAAAATAGATCTCCTTTTTGACTTTCCTTAATCCTTTTTAAGTTTTCTTTAAGTTAGTTTAAGTAAACTTTATAATAAGGATTCCTTATAAATTTTCCCTACTAAATTTTTTTACCAATACCAAGGCATAAAAAAATGGTGCTCACGCACTATTAGACTTGATAGAGGAACATTATTTGAGTATTTTATATTTATAAGATTTTTCCAGCTGAACATACTTTAAAACCGTGTGTGTGAAAGTCAGTTTTTTAGTAACACTCAGCAAAGTCCAACCGCAAGAAATATCTTTTCTTGTGGTTTTTTATCGTTTATCTACGATAATAATAGAGAAGATTTGACATCAGAAATAATTTTTCCTATCAAACAAATCCCTAGAAAATATTGTATATCATTATTGACAACTTGTCAACTCTTTTTGTTTTAAAAATTATCACTTTTCATCAAAGATACAAAAAAGTAACATTTGTAATAAAGCTGCTATTTTTTTAACAAATCTAAGATTTGCTAATTAAAACCTAAACAGTATAAAAAAATATATGATTTTCCTACTGTTAGCGGATATACTTTTACTTCATTAAAGATTCACATTAAAATAGTTGCTCATCCATATACTATATAGTATATGCTATTCTAGATGGCTTGTCAATCTTTTCAACTTGTAAAAACCTATAAAAACTAATTTATTTGTTTACAAAAATCCTAATTTGTGTAATTTTTAAATAATGTTATCTTAACGTAATAGACTGTATTCAATAGGAAATAAAAATGCAACAAAAGGAAGGGTTTTACTTATAAAGAAAACATTGACGATATTCAACAAGTCAAAATCAAAAAATTTCCATCACCGAAAACTTTTACAATTGAAGAACTAACAAAAGAAGAAAAAAGAAGGTTAAAGCCATATTGAAAGCTGCTCCATTTAAACTAGGTCTCAGATACTTCACTTTCTTAACTAAGATAATGGAAAACAAACTACCGAATAAGGGAGTTAAAAAAGCCATATATATAGGAAGAAAAGTTTGATTTATTAAAATAAGAATTGAATAAAGCAACCATCCTAAGCCTGTCAATGCAATGGCGGGACGCCACGTCACATCTAAAAGAAAAACTGTTTCATTGATTAATCGAGCATCTAAATCTGAACACGTTTTTCCCTTTGCTCGCTGGTAAGCTGCTTGGCTAGTGATTCCAACATAGTAAAAAGCAACATGAGCAAGTGGTGAAATCGAAAAGGCAATGCCTAAAATGATGATTGCTACCCAAGAAAACGGACTAGCATTTGTTAGTTTCAATAGTCCATACAAAGAAAACAGCATCAAAGGAATGGAGAAATTAGCAATTAAAGCCCCAAAACGAAGTTTTCTAATATCTGCAGATAGCATTAAAATAGAAAGATCCTTATTTTTTATCTGACTTCCTTCTACAAACTGACCATATCGTTTCTTATCTACTTCAAAACCAACTAGGTAAATATCTCCTATGAGCCAACAAATACCACTCAGTAATCCTGCAAATAATGACCAAAATAGCATCGCTTTCTTCTCCTTGTCTGTCACTTTCTTCTATCTTATCATATTTCAAAAAATCCCTCACTTTTTCAAGGAGGGATTTCATTATCATGAGAGTATTTAATTGCTACAGCAAGCCCTTCACAAATGTTGCACTCATTCTGCAAGCACTCTAGCTTATCTCTGTTTTATTTTCTGCGACCAGGACGTTCTTTGTAGCCATAGTAAGCATCTTCGATGATTTCTTGCATATGATCCACCATTGGCAATCTTGGATTGGCTGGTGAACATTGGTCTTCATAGGCTAAGAATGCTAGTTCGCGAGAATGTTCTTTCCATTCTTTTTCATCAATTCCTTGATCATGGAAGTTCATCTTGATTCCAACACGTTCTCCTAGTTCATAAACAGCTTTAGCGTATGATTCAACTGCTTCTTCTGGAGTAGACGCTGGCAATCCAAGTAATTTGGCAATATCTTGGTATTTTTCGTCTGCACGATAGTAATTGTATTTTGGCCAAGTTGCAGTCTTAGCTGGGCGTGTTCCATTGTAGCGGATAACATATGGAAGTAAGATAGCATTGGTACGACCATGAATCGTATGGAATTGTGCACCAATCTTATGCGCCATTGAGTGAGAAATTCCTAAGAATGCATTGGCAAAAGCCATTCCTGCCATTGTAGAGGCATTATGCATTTTTTCACGAGAGTAAAAATCAGCATTTTTCACAGAGTTTTCTAGGTTTTCAAAAACAATTTTAATCGCTTGAAGTGCCAAACCATCTGTGTAGTCGTTGGCCATTTGAGACACATAAGCTTCTGTCGCGTGTGTCAATACATCCATACCTGTATCAGCTGCTACGAATGCTGGAACTGTCATAACCAAAGCAGGATCGACAATCGCAACTGTCGGAGTAAGAGAATAGTCAGCTATTGGATATTTGCGGTTTTTAGCCTTATCGGAAATAACAGCAAATGGTGTCACTTCTGAACCGGTACCAGAAGTTGTTGGAATACCAATAAATTTTGTTTTCTTTCCAAGTTCTGGGAATTTGAATGCCCGTTTACGAATATCCATGAATTTTTGAACCAAGTCATGGAAATCCACATCTGGTTGTTCATAGAATAACCACATTACTTTAGCTGCATCCATTGGTGAACCACCACCAAGAGCGATAATTGTATCTGGTTTAAAGGTACGCATTAACTCTGTACCGCGATAAACAGTTGTAATATCTGGATCTGGCTCTACATCCGCAAAAATTTGATAGGTTACTTTGTTACGGCGAAGTTCTAATTGCTCAATAATTCGTTCAAGAAAACCAAGTTCCACCATTGAGTGGTCTGTAACAATCATAACACGTTCTACATCACGACACTTTTGAAGATATTGAATAGAATCGCGTTCAAAGTATGTTTTTGAAGGGACTTTAAACCATTGCATATTATTTCTACGTCTTCCTACTTTTTTAATGTTCAAGAGATTTACAGCACTTACATTGTCTCCTACTGAATTGCGACCATATGATCCACAACCCAACGTCAAAGATGGTAAGAAAGCATTGTAAACATCTCCAATACCACCGAAAGTAGAAGGTGAGTTGCAAATAACACGAATTGCTCGAACAGCTTTACCGAATTCTTTTGTCAATTCGTCGTCTGCTGTATGGATAGCGGCTGAATGTCCAAGTCCATTAAATTCTACCATTTGACGGGCTTTTTCAATACCATCTTCGCGAGATTCAGATTTAAGAACTGCGATAACTGGTGATAATTTTTCACGAGTTAGAGGTTCTTTTTCTCCAACCTCCTTACACTCAGCAGCTAGAATATTGGTACCTTCTGGTACAGAGAAACCTGCCTGCTCAGCAATCCAAGTAGCTGGTTTTCCAACGATGTCTGCATTTAATTTTGCTTCACCACAGTTTTTACTGTTTGCTTTTGCACCAAAACAGAATTCTTCAAGAAGTGCTTTTTCTTTTTTATTTACAAAGTAAGTATGATAGGACTTAAATTCTTTTACAAAATCATCGTAGATTTCTTTATCAATGATTACCGCTTGTTCAGAAGCACAAACCATTCCGTTATCAAAAGATTTAGACATAACAATATCATGAGCTGCTTGGCGAATGTTGGCTGTTTTTTCAACATAAGCTGGGACATTTCCTGCTCCTACTCCAAGAGCTGGTTTTCCACATGAATAAGCAGCTTTTACCATTGCATTCCCACCAGTTGCAAGGATTGTTGCAATTCCTTCGTGGTTCATGAGCGCTGAAGTTGCTTCTAGAGATGGTTGAGCAATCCATTGAATACAGTTTTCAGGTGCCCCTGCTGCTATCGCCGCATCACGCACAATCTGTGCGGCATGTGCTGATGATTCTTGTGCAGAAGGGTGAAAAGCAAAGATAATTGGATTGCGTGTTTTTAGGGAAATCAGAGATTTAAAGATCGCTGTAGAAGTTGGATTTGTTGTCGGAGTAATCCCACAAACAACCCCTACCGGTTCAGCAATCAAAGTCAATCCTGTTACATCATCTTCTTCAATAATTCCAACCGTTTTTGTATGACGCATATTGTTCACAACATGCTCACAGGCAAATAAGTTTTTAGTTGCCTTATCTTCAAAGACTCCACGACCTGTTTCTTCAAGAGCATGTAAAGCCAATTCTCCGTGTGCATCTAACGCAGCAACCGAAGCTTTCGCCACGATATAATCTACTTGTTCTTGATTTAACTGACGCATCTCTTCCAATGCGACCAAACCTTTTTGAACAAGTTCGTCTACATGCTTTTGAGCAAGCAATGCTTTGTCTTCTTGTTCAATATTTTTTTTACCAGCCATTATTATCCTCCAATGGTTTATTTAAGACCAAAAAGTCTTTGTTAAATTTTTCACAATTATTATAACCTATTTTAGTTGTTTTGTAAACACTTTCACTTACATTTCACAAACTTTTGTTTTTATATTGTGAATTTTTTTAATAAATCCTTATTCTCCTAGCTTTTTATTTTACATTGTGAAATTTATCTTTTATTTTTTTATTTTTCACATACTTGTTTGGAATTAATTGTGAAAGCGTTTACATAATTGCTTTCTAAATAAAGAGTAGAAAGAAAACAAAATGTTCTCTTCTTACTCTTTTACAATTACGTATCAAAGTTATGCTGGCTTTTTTACGGTTTAACATTTCCAGATTCTGCCGTATCTAGTGCTTGCTTAACTGTATTTGCGTACAAGAGCCCACCTTCTTCAATAGTAGCCGACTCAGAGCCATAATGAACACCATCTGTACTTACCCAAATTTGTGGATTGTCAATTGCGGTTTGATACCAATCGGCGATATACACAAAATCATATTTTTTAGATAACTCTATTTCATATTGACGTATTTTTACTGGAATACTAGATTCATCATGTGCCGAACGTCCATCATAAGGAGTCACCAAAATCAAACGATGGCCTTTCGGTAGATTTTCAATGTACTGGTTTAGGAGTTCCTCATAGTTGTCGCTAGCATTAGTCCCCAATGCTAACACAATATTTTTGAGCAAGATATGATTGGAAATGTCGGTTTTATAAACCTCAAGTCCTGAGGCTAAATTGCGACTAACAATAGCATCTATTTGAATAGACGGTACGGTTTGCTGCAACCATTGACTTGAGCGAAGAGCAACTGAATCACCAATCATGGTTGTTCCATCTGCTACATTGTATTCAGTAGCTGTCGTCTGATCCACTTGGCTGCGAGTCATCTGCATTTTATTATCGGTTTGATTTAAACCATTCACAATTAAGCTTTCATCAAATGAGCTAACCGCTGGTGCCGTACCTGCGATTAAGAACATGATGAGAACCAAAGGAATCAGACTATAAAAGATAGGTTTTGTCACACTCTGCAAATTCATCTTGGCACCCATAATAGTTGGCTGATGACCTGCAAGTGTTGGTTCTAAAATATAAAAGGATAAAGCCGCAAAAACAAAAGAGAAAATAGTTGTCAAAGTAACAGCTAACCCATTTCCCATCAACTGACTAAAAATGATGTAAAAAGGCCAGTGGAAAAGATAAACACCATAGCTCGTATCTGCAACAAATCGGAGCCAAAGAGGTTCCTTACTATTTGGTAATTTATCATGCAGTATTCTCGTAGTCACAATCATCACACATGCTAAAACGGTAGAGAGTAAAAAACCAAATAAGTAAGTCCAAATACTTTCAAATTTTAATACGAAACTAAGGATGAGTAAAATCACTACACTGCTTCCTAAAGCTCTCAATATGTGTTTTAAATGAAATTTTTCTTCTAAATGCTTAAAATGCAAACTCACACTATTGATTCCTGACAATGTGGCTAAAATGGAACCCGCAAAGAAAGGAAAAATGTGTGTAAAACTTGAAAAATAAATATCTGAATAATTTTGACTGGTAAATGCTCCGACAATCATTAGTATAAAACTAACAAGAAAAGTTCCAGCAGATAAGAGAGAGAGCATAGCACGATATTGACCAAGGGTTTTACTTATTCGACTCAAACCCCAAGCAGCCAAGCCCCACAGGACATAATAATGCATCTCCAATGCCAAACTCCAAGTGTGAATAAAAAGATGTTGGACGAATTGGCTCTCGTAGCTGCCCCCTGACTGCATTTCATAAAAATTGGTTACAAAGCCAAATACAGCAGCGATTTGGGTTCCGATTCCTGCGATAAAATCCTTTCGAATCAACAGAGTAAAAGGCATGATAATCAAAACCATAAAAACCATTGGAGGAACTATTCGATAAAAACGACGTTTTAAAAATCGTTTAATTTCTATTTGTTTTTTCTTGGCAAATTCATCAATTAGAAGGGAAGTAATTAAAAATCCTGAGAAAGTGAAGAAAATATCCACACCAATAAAGCCACCCGGAAAAACTCCCTTAAAGTAGTGATAAAGTAAAACTAAAAATAGTCCTGTCACCCTAACGAGTGAAAACCATCTAATGCGCATTTTGATAGATTCCTTGCTTAAACTTTCCTTCGTAAACGACATTATTTTCTGTCGTTAGTTTTCCTTGACCGTCTGCTTGACCATTACTAAATTCACCTTCGTATTTCCAACCAGCTTGAGATGTAAAGGTGCCTTTTCCATCAAAATTTCCATTTTGGAAATTCCCAGTATAACGATCTCCATTTTGGAAAGTGATGGTCCCTTGACCGTTCATTTTTCCACGCACCAAGCTACCGTCATATTTGATATTTCCCTTGTCTAAAGTCAATACACCTTTACCAGGAATAGCCGAAGTAAATACGAGTATTGCCGATAAGACAATAACTGTCACAGCTAGCAACTCCAAATTGTTTCTAGTCAGATAGATTTTATAATGATTGTAGAGTTGTTTTAATTTATTCATTTATCGTTTGTATCCTCTAAATAATCCAGCCATTTGTTACAGCCAGCAACCACCATATCATAGGTCGCATCAAAATCCCCTGTATACCAAGGATCTGGCACACTTTCTGTTTCAAACTGGTAAATTTTATCTTGGGTTTCAACTGGAGCCATTCTTTTTAAATCACGAACATTAGATTCATCCATGCCAACAATGAGGTCAAATTCTGTAAAATCTTTTTTAGAAATTTGTTGTGAGGTTTTTGTTTTATCATAGAAAACTCCATGTTTTTTCAGAACACTTTGTGTCCCTTGATGAATAGGATTTCCATGTTCCCAGCCTGATGTCGCACGACTTTCAATTTTAAAGTTATCTGTTAGATTTTTCATGACAAATTCAGCCATCGGGCTACGGCAAATATTTCCCAAACAAACAAATACAATTTTCTTCATTGAAACACCTTCCATTCATTATAACAAAATTAAAGAAAAAGTTAAGTTTAAACCGCTCAAGTATTTTATATTCTAGTAATAAGTCCAATTATCTGACTTTAGTTTTAATAGCTTGAAATTTACTGTGGTAAAAATAATGATTGCAAACGTCCGTCCGCTTAGTCAATGATTAATCGTGGCCACTTGGTTTTCCAATTTTTTTGAGCTTGACGATAATGGTATAGTTGCATTCGTTCACTATCTTGCAAAAAATGAGGAGTTGGATGAACTCGAAATGTCAGAATATCCTCTAAACCATAAGGAGTAAATAATTCTAACGCATTTTCATCATTCAAGCGTAAACCGATTGCGGTACAACATTCAGGATATTTGCTGATGGCTTCACGTGAACTTGTATAAGGTTCTGTGTTGGGGTTGTGATGATGCATATACACTTGGTTTTTCAATTCCCATCGATAATCAGGAAATTGTTGCTTAAGATATTTTTCAATTTCTACCGTTTTCTCATAAGAAATGTCATCATCAAAGAAAACAACATCTACATCTGTCGTGTTATCAAAACCAACTTTCCCTGATAAAGTATTCCAGATGAAATTTCGGATGGAACCCGCACAGAGCCAGCTGTCTCGTAAATGAAGCTGTTTAACAATCGTGAGAATTTCCATTATACGCTCATCTCTAGCCAATAAAGAAAGGAGTTCTTCTTTTGTATATTTAGTCGGAATTGATGATTTTTGTTCACTCATGATATTATTTCTCTAAGTATTCATAACCCAAATGTTCGTAAGCTTTGCGAGTTGCTACACGTCCAGTTCTAGTTCTCATCACAAACCCTTTTTGAATCAAATACGGTTCATACATATCTTCTACCGTTTCGCGTTCTTCAGCAATATTAACTGATAGCGTCCCTAAACCTACCGGACCTCCTCCATAGACCTCAATCATCGTTTTCAGAATTTTTTGATCCACATAATCCAAACCTTCTTTATCAACGTCAAGCATCGATAAAGCTTGCTCCGTTATAGATAAATCAATTAGCCCACTTCCCATAATCTGAGCGAAATCACGAACTCGTTTTAAAAGTCTATTGGCAATTCGAGGTGTTCCTCTACTTCTAAGAGCCAATTCTTGAGCTGCCTCGTGGTTGATTTCCATTTCAAAAATTTCAGCTGTTCTCTCTACAATCTCTGTCAAATCTTCTTCTGTATAGTACTCCATGTGACCAGTGATGCCAAAACGAGCTCTAAGAGGATTAGACAGCATTCCTGCTCTTGTTGTTGCTCCAATTAAAGTAAATGGTGGTAATTCTAAGTGAACACTGCGACTTGTTTCTCCCGAACCAATCATAATATCAATGTAAAAATCTTCCATAGCACTATACAAGACTTCTTCAATAGCCATTGGTAACCGATGAATTTCATCAATAAACAGCACATCACCTGGACTTAGATCATTTAAAATAGCTACTAAATCTCCTGCTTTTTCAATAACGGGACCTGATGTTTGCTTAAGATTCACGCCTAGTTCATTGGCAATAACAAAAGCCATCGTTGTCTTCCCTAACCCTGGAGGCCCAAAAAGTAGTGTATGGTCTAAGGCTTCATCTCGAAGTTTAGCAGCTTCAATAAAAATTTTTAGCTGGCTTTTAACCTTTTCTTGTCCGATATATTCTTGTAAATATTGTGGGCGTAGCGTTCGTTCAACTAATTCTTCATCACCCATTTGTTCATTATCTAAAATTCTATTCATGCCTACTATTATAACAAAAATTTAGAAAGTCGGACAAAATAAAAGAGCTAGACCAGTTATTGTCTAGCGTATACAAATAAATCCATCTAAACATTTCAATAAAAGCTAGGCTGTCATTCCATTACCTTATCAAATTGTTCAATGTAAAAAAGAATGGTTGTCATTACTACTCCCAAAATAAATAACATAACAATAGCAGGGAACCACGAACGGAATAAATCATAACTTAGTCCAAAAAGGCTAGGTCCTAAAGCTGCCAATATATAACCACCTGTTTGGGTCAAACCAGAGAGTTGAGCCGTTTGTTCAGGAGTGTTGGTTTTAAGAGTAAAAGTAACCATAAGATATGGAAATAGAGTGCTAACCGAAATGCCAATAAATAGATTAATAAAGAGCCAGTATAAGAAAGAATTAACTGTAACCAACAACATTCCCACTCCAAACACTCCCAAAACAGAAACAGAGCTAATCATCAACATCCGCTGCTTGGACGATAAACGTGCTGTCAAACTGGGAACCGTCAAAGAGAAAGGAAGGCTAATCAGAGAAAAAATAGTCGCTAATATTCCTGAAGTACTGTTAGACAGTCCCGCTTCTTGAGCCAAGGTAGGCAACCAAGTTATGGCAGTGTAAAAAAGTAGTGATTGCAAGCCACCAAACAGAATCAATGCCCAGACTTTCTTATTCTTCAAAAGAGGAGCTAGCTTTTGATGTTTTTCTTTTCCCTTTAAATAATGATTGTGACGAATGTTAGGCAACCAAACAAGGAAAACCACACAACAAATCATTGTTAAAGCAATGATTAAGCCCTTCCATGAGGCAAACTGGACAATCGGTACAACTAGAGCAGAGGCAATAGTGATAGACACCCCCATAGATGTTATATAAAGTGTGGTTAATGTCCCAATACGATGTGGTTTATTGGCCTGAATTAGACTAGGAAGAAGAACATTCAAGACTGCGATTGTGGCTCCCAAAATAATTGTCCCAACATAAAGAAAGAAAACATTGAAGATACGAATAAAAGAGCCGATAATCATGAAAAATAGTACCAATGCAAAGGTACGTTCTAAACCTATTTTCTGTGCCAAAAATGGAGCAACTAATGAACAAAGTGCAAACATAATCAGAGGAATGCTGGTTAAAATACCTAGCGAACTAACAGATACCTGTAAATCTCGAGCAATGTTAGGCAAAACAACTGGTAAAACAGCAAAAGGTGTTCTTAGAGCTATCCCAAGCATTATAATCCCTGGAATAAAAAAAATAGACTGATGTTTTTTCATAAAATCTCCTACAATCTTGATAGCACCCCATTATAACACGATAGCTCTATTCCGGCAATTCCCATTTGGACATAAATTCATGAAAACAATCAACAGCTTGCACAACAAATGATTGCCCCACAACTCTTCAAGATAGGAAGGAGACTTTTTTAATCTTATCGTTCTTGCTATAAACAAAGAGTCAAACAAAATCTCCTTGACGAAAATAATTTTTTAAGGTAAAATGATAGGAGTTGTGGCGGTATAGCCAAGTGGTAAGGCACGGCTCTGCAAAAGCTTGATCGTCGGTTCAAATCCGTCTACCGCCTTATTTTACTATTTTTATATATTTTTATCCGACAAAAAACCCTTATTTTACTGGGTTTTTTAATTTTATAATCAGATAAAAACAGATAATTTTAAAAATAATTTCGGATGAATTTCGGTTTTTAAAAGATCCATTCTATCTACTTCACTTATTATTTATAAAAGAAAAAACCAGTCCTTCGACTGGTTTAAAACTTCATTCTATGGAAATTATTTTTGTTACAAAAGTAAATGAATTTTTTAAAAAGATAAAACAACAGAATTACACACATATATACAAAGAAGCATTTAATAACCCCAAAGATTGTTTTTTCCATTGTTACTGATATTGTATAGAAGGTAACAATTTTTATAAAAGAAGGAAACAACAAAAAGAATAGATGTTCAATATATATAGCGGCAGAAAAACATAAATTCATTGCCTTTAATATTTGAAAATTTGTCAATGCTATCTTTTTACTTTGATGTACATGTTCTCTCCTAATTTTTCTTTTAGAATTAACTTTATTTCTTTTCGAAACAATTATTTTTTCGGTAGTATCTATCATCAAAGTTCCCACCAATCCTAGTAATATTGCAATATCTTTTTGAGTATTGATTGGAAAACAAAATATCATTAGAGTAAAAGATATGAAATATATAAAGAGAAAGTTATTGAATAAATCTTTAAAGGCATCATAAAACATCGTTACAATATAATCCATGCATTCCACGGCTGATAAAATCATCAAACACAATACAATGACTGATACCCAAGCAAAAGAATGATTATTTTGACTCACCTCAGATAAAATTAACGAGATAAACCACTCAAACGTAGCTCTAATAACTTTTCTGATTGGACTATTCAGAAATTTTTTATTTCTTTTAATCCTAACTACTTTAAAAGTGATAAATGTTATTGTAATGCTTATCATAAACAAATATATGACAACATAGCTATTAAAAATATATATACAAAAAAGTAATATTAAAGATAATAAAAAAATAAAATAGTTAATTTTTTCAATGTTTCTATATAATAATAATAAAAAGTTTTTCATACTTTTTATTGTATACATTTTTTTAAAAATGACAAGAGTATTTTCAACAAAAAATTATTCCTGTTATTTAAGTTATTGTTTCCTGCCTCTACTTTCTCACGTTTGAAACTCATGTCTAAAACTCTTCCTTTTTTACGTCGCATGGACGGAGATCAGACAGTTTTACTCCGTGCTCCGGGGCAAAATAAAAACCGTCTGAATAGCAAACGATTTTAAGTGTTTTTTGACATAATAAAAGCGCCTAATGCGAACTAAACGCTATCTTTTTGATTTCTTGTTGAGAAATACTTTTCTGTAAGTTTTCGTCTTTCCAACTCAGACTCAAAAGCTGTAGTTTCTTCTTTTGAAACTAAGTCTAAAGTGATACTCAATTTTAAGAGCTGTTCATCAGTCTTTTTTTAAATCTATTGGTTCTTTTTTAAGATCTAAAGAGTCAATGTGGGCTAATGCCTCTGATAATTTCATAATATCACTCCTCTCTCAAATTCATTTCTAAAATAATTCCGCTCTTGTTTTCTTTCACACTAATTATATCATACTTAGTGCCTCTTAGGAGAATGATTTCAATTTCGTCATCATTATTTGTGAAGTAAATTTTACTATCTTTTGGACATTCAAACCATACAGATTCACATATCCTTTAGCTATTTTCTGTGGCTTAGTATCTGTTTTCTTATATCCTTAAAATGTCTAAATAAAATGGACTAAAAAGCTTTTATCACACTTAGATATTTTACCTACTTATAAACAAAAAGAACCAGCCCGACATCAAGGGTTGGTTCTTATTTTATAAACTATGTATCTATCCGAATCATTTCAGTCAGTGCTTGATTGCGATAAACTAGATCTTCTCGAGTGGAAAAGCCTAGTTTTTCCCAAAATTGGTTGCCGAGCCTATTGTCTTTAAAAACGACTAGTGCAATCTTATGAATATTCAGTTCATCTAGGGCTTTTAAGACTGTTTCAACTAATTGTTTAGCAATTCCTTTTCTACGATAATCTGGGTGAACAGCTGTGTGGTAAATATACGCTCTACGACCATCCGAACCAACAAGGATAGCTCCAATTATCTGATGATTTTCTAAAGCTACTAGACAAGTTTGAGGATTTCTTTTTAGAAATTGTAAAATCCCCTCTCTCGAATCATCTAAATTGTTTAAACCCATTCCTTGACAAGACAACCATAGTTGATAAACCTGATCATAATCAGCTTCTGCCATCTCACGAATATTCATCTTTGATCCTCTTATTCTTGGCAAACCCATAATTATTCAACTTTCAAATCATTCATTGAAATAACTCGGACTAGCAACCATCTAGCTAGATTTATAATTCAGCAATTTGATTTAAGTTGACCTCAGCAACGGTATCATTTCCAAACATAGAAATAATCATCTTCACTTTGTTGTTGTCAATTTCAGTAATCTTTCCAGTATAGTCAGCAAAGACACCATCAATGATACGAACCGTATCACCAACATGTACATCAATCTCAAATTCTTGAACAGTTTGTCCCATTGAAATTAAAATATTGCGGATTTCTTCTTCTAACAGTGGTGTCGGTTTTGAGCGATTCCCGTGAGAACCTACAAATCCAGTAACATTTGGAGTGTTCCGTACAACAAACCATGCTTCATCTGTCATAACCATCTCTACCAAGACATACCCAGGGAAACGATTTTCTTCAATTTCCTTGCTTTTACCATTTTTTTCAACTTGCACTACTTGAGTAGGAATCTCCACGCGCAAGATATTTTCTAGCATATTGTATGTTTGAGCTCGCTGTAAAAGATTTTCTTTTACTTTATTTTCATAACCTGAATAGGTTTGTAGTACAAACCAACCTTTATCAAAACTATCCATCAGTTTTTTTCCTTTCATATAATAAAAAAGCCTTAGGGCTTCCGTTTATTCTAGCTTCATTATATCATAAAATCAGAAATTGCAAAGTTATTTACTATAAATCTTCTAAGAACATTCAAAAATAACTATTAGCGAGCTATTCCACACAAATGTACAAGAAAAAGAGCCAACTAAACTGGCTCTTGGCTGAAACTGTATCTCATAAATTAGTATTCTCTTTTTACAGCTTATTAAAATAAATCTATAATGCGGAAGAGTCCACTGGCCACTATCTTGTCAAAAATATAAATAATGACAACAAAGAAAGCTGTATATTCCATCACTGAAATAAAATCAATCCATCTTTGTTTGCGAGTAGGCCAAGTTGTATCTTTCAACAATTTAAATATGTCTCTAATGAATTTCACAACTTTCTCCTATCTGGTTTCTTTATGTAATGTGTACTTATCACAATGTTTACAAAATTTATTAATTGCTAAACGTGTCGGCTTTGGAGTCCCACTAAGTTTGATAGAATAGTTTCTTGAACCACAAACTGTACACGCTAGACTTGCTTTTTTTAGTGCCATAAGGTCTCCATTCAACCTATTATAACAAGAAAGACTTGTTTTGACAAGCCTCCAAACTCTCTAAACAAACTGTTTTTTTACAATGAATATCTAGCTTTCGTTTATCAAATTGATTTATTTTGTTATTTTATAGTAAACCTATGTCATAAAATTGGAATAAAAAAGTAAAAAATTTGACTAATTTTCTTTCAATATAGTGAATATTATTGTATACTATAAAGGTAACTTTAAAATTCAAAGTAAATTATATATAGGATATATAGGAGTATTTTATGGTAAAAGAAAAAAATAAGATACTAGAAACTTTACTATTAACTTTTACATCACTATTAGTGATTTTTGGAGGAGTCTTCTTTACTTCTCAAAAAGTTTATGCAAAGGATCTACAAAATGCGATTTCCAGCGTATTGGTTTGGGATGATGGAAATGGTCGAGAAGCTACGAAAAATGCTGACGGCACGTATGTATTGCTTGAAAAAACGACTTATTCTTTACAAATAGGTTTTGATTTATCGGCCTACGATAACAATCTAGCTGATGGCGATACCTTTACCTTTGGCATTTCGCCGACCTTAACGGTCAACGATGCTACTATTCAATTAGTAGACAAAGACACTGGGGTCTCTATCGGAGAAGCCACTGTCACCTCAAAAGGTGCCAATCAAGGTGCTAGTGTTACCATCACAATGAAAAACTTGCAAGAATATTTGAAAAAGAAAAATGCTGCCACCATTTCCGGTGTAAAAGGACAGTTCTTTGTTAAAATATTCTCGCAAACTGTTGGAGACGGACAAAAAACAACCATTGATGGAGTGAAAGATACTGGAAGTGTCACTATTCCATTTAACACAAACAAACCAACCGTTGAAGATAATTCTGGAGCCTTGGCTCAAGAAAACTTTGCAAAATACGGTGGGGTACTAACTAAAAAATCTTATACTTCTGCTGCACTAAACCAATCTGGTGACTATGTTCACCCATGGCGAATCCGCCTAAATGGGAAAAAATCCCAATACACAACTTATGTGGTGGATGACCAAGTTTCTGATAAGGGTGGACCAATGCGCTTCATCCCAGAAACCTTCAAATTGACAACTGGTGATGGGGTGGATAGAAGATGGCAATTAACTAATCCAGTAACCCTTAAAGAAGGTGTGGATTACACGATCACATTCAACTCAAGTTATTCAAGTTTTACACTAACTATCATAAATCCGCAGGCACAACCATATATGCTTGATTATGAAACAACTGCTCCAGCTGATGGATCAACTGTTGGAAATATTGCTTCTGTAACAGCTGATGGTAAGAAAATTCCTATTAGTGACTCAAATAAAACGACTGATTCCTTAGTTGAGAGATTTAGTAAAATCGTAGATGGTGGAACCATCCAGCTAGACATCGGCTACCGTATCGTCATCTACAAATTGGATGAAGAAACAAATCAACCATTAAAAGGAGCTAGCTTTGAGCTGACACGACCTAATGGTACCAAAACAGTCTTGGCTGATACAGACGACAATGGACGAACCTATTCGGATGTGATTAGTGAAGCGGAAGCCAAGTCTGGAGACTTCACAATAACGGAGATAAAGGCGCCTGATGGATACACACTTAACAGTAATCCTACCAAAGTAACCGTTGGAAAAAGCGGGGCTATTCGGACCTTTACAAATGCACGCAACCAAACAGTCAAAGCAACAAAAGTTTGGAACGACGGAGATAATCAAGATGGAAAACGTCCTGATAAAGTAACCGTTCATCTAAACAAGACGGTTGGTGGCGTCACTTCAGTAGTTAGCTCTCACGAATTAACAGCTGCAGAAAACTGGACCTATGATTTTACAAATCTACCAAAATACGAAAATGGTCAAACCGTTGCCTATTCGGTGACTGAAGATACCGTAGCTAACTATGATGCTCCTGTCATTACTGGAGACCAAGCTAGTGGATTTACCATAACTAACAGTCGTACACCTGAAACCATCTCTGCAAAAGCAACAAAAGTTTGGAATGATGAGAATAATCAAGATGGAAAACGTCCTGATAAAGTAACCATCCATCTAAACAAAACAGTTGGTGGTAGTACTTCAGAAGTTGCTTCCTATGAACTAGCTGCTTCAGAAAACTGGACACACGATTTTACAAATCTACCAAAATATGAAGGTGGAAAAGAAATCACCTACTCTGTGTCAGAAGATGGAGTAGACAATTACGATACTCCTGTCGTTACCGGTGACCAAACAAATGGTTTCACTATCACAAACACTCGAAAACCTGAAGTTACTTCTGCTAAAGTTACTAAGATTTGGGATGATAGTAACAACCAAGATGGAAAACGCCCTGAAAAAATAACAGCGCATCTCCATAAAACAGTTAGTGGCGTGACTTCGAAAGTTACTTCTCATGATTTAACAGCCACAGAAAACTGGACCTATGATTTCACAAATCTGCCAAAATATGAAGCAGGTCAAGAAATTACCTACTCTGTAACAGAAGATGGAGTAGACAATTATGATAGCCCTGTCATTGCTGGTGATACAACGAATGGCTTTACCATTACCAATACTCACAAGACTGAAACCATTATCATTTCTGGAAACACTGTTTGGAATGATACCAACAATCAAAGCGGAAAACGCCCAAGTCAGATTCTTGTGAATATTAAAAATGGTACTGAAATTGTAGAAACTGTTACAGTAAGTCCTGATGCTAATGGAAATTGGTCATTCACTTCTAAAGAATTACCAAAATATGCTAATGGCAAAGAAATCACCTATACAGTAGAAACAGACCCAGTAGCTGATTACAAAACACCAGTTATCACTGGAGACCAAGTAAATGGCTTTACCATTACTATCGCAAATGAACCAGCTCAACCTTCACCTTCTAATAACGATCAGAAAAACAATGGTTCAACAAATACGGAAACTTCTGTAGTTGTTGATACCAATACAAAAGCAACTAAGAAGACCATCTTACCAAAAACTGGCGAGCAAACTTCCCTAGTTACTTTCCTCATCTCTATCTCTTCTTTAGTAGTAGGAACATCTCTTCTTGCAACTAATAGAGGAAAAAAAGAAGTTGAATAATTCGATACAAATACTTTATCCTATATAAAAAAACAATCCGTTAAAGACTTTTTAACGGATTGTTTTCATTTGATTGCAATGTCATTTTATGCTTTTAGTTGTTCTAAAAATAATTTTGAATAGCTAGTAAACTATCTATTTTTTGATTAAACAGAGGTTTATAATCACAAAAATTAATGCTGTGGATCCCGCCATTAATAGCGACATCAACATCTAACTCACGATCTCCAATGTAATAAGTATGCTCTTTGTCTAGAGAATATTTATTTACCAGATAATCAATTCCTGCCGGATGAGGCTTCCTTTGAAAACCATTATCTGTAGTTACAATTTCTACAAAATAATCTAGAACCCCTAAATCTCTCAACACTGGATAGGCATTGTCACCTTTATGAGTGTAAACGAATTGTTTGAATCCCTTTTCTGCCGCCCATTCAAGAATTTCTTTTGCACCATTCATCAGGTGAATGGTAGCATTTTTTTCTTGCAGACTTTGTTTTCGAAAACGATTCATTTCCTCTGCATCCAAATTTTTTTCTTTAGCCACTTCTTCTAATAATTGTTGAACAGAGTATTTTAAAATATAGTCACGCACAGCCTGCGTATCAAACGTTAATCCATAATGAGAGTAAGTCTCTTTGATTCCTGCTAAGATGGCATCATAAGAGTCTAATAAGGTTCCATCCAAATCCCAAATCAATGCTTCTTTCATTCTAATCTCCTTATTTTTCTTTTATATAATATTTGTAAAAAAATCCATCTAAAACCATTATCCAATAAAGTCGCTGTCCATACTCCTGATAGACCTAACTGGAGAGTAACTCCTAAAATATAGCCTACAATGATACGAATCATCCACATTCCAACTGTTGTAGCGTAAAATGGTAGTTTAGCATTGCCCATTCCTTGCCATACAGCAGTATAAATAACGGTTCCCACCGTCATCGGTGTACCTAGTAGGGAAAATAAAATAACTGACAAACTGGCTGCTATTCCCTCATCATTCAACCTAGAAAGTTGTGTCAAAGGACGACCAAATGCAAATATCAATAACGCAATGGGTAGCATCAAGGCGAGAGAAATCCAATAAGTTTGCCTGCTAATTTGTGAAATTTCTTTGATATTTTTTTGACCCATAGCATGTGCTACTAACATAACCGTTGCAGTCGCCACTCCAAAAGCTGGCATGTAGTTAAATTGGGTTAGTACCTCACCGATTGCATTCCCAGCAACGGCATTGGTTCCAAATTTGACAACAATTGCAATAATGACCACATCTCCTGCACGCATCATCAAACGCTCTCCTGCTGCTGGTAAAGATAGGCGTAATAAATCCATATCAATGTTCCAAGTCCATTTTGCAAAAGAGAGATGAAGTTCTTTCCATAGCAACCAGACACCAACTAAGCGAGCCGCCATTGTTCCTAGTGCAACTCCTATAATTCCCCAATGAAGGATAAAAATTGCAAAACTGGAAAAAATAGCATTCAGAATATTTACAAGCAAGCTAACATACATTGGAATTCTTGGATTGCGAGTGACACGAACCAAAGCTCCAAAAGTGGTCATCAAACCTAACAATATAATTGTTCCACCTACTAGAGCTAAGAAAGTACCACCAGCTTGTGAGACGCTTCTCTCTGTGCCCAAAAGATTGAGGATTTTTTCTCCAAAAAAGAAGGATACCGCCCCTAAAATAGCACTTAAAAATACTGTTATCTTTACGGTTTCTGTTGCTTTTTGGACGAGCGTTTCTTCTTCTCCTTGTCCTAAGCTTTTTGAAATGGCACCTGAAATAATTGCTCCCAATGCTATAAAAATAGCTTGATAAATTGTAATGATATTGTTGGCTACTGAAACGCCTGAAATTGCAATAGCTCCTAAACTAGCAACAAGATAGGAATCTATCGTCCCCATTAGCATTTGTAAAAAGTTTTCCATCATGGCAGGTAGGGCAATGTTTAAAATTTTTTTATAGTTCACCATCCGTTTACAAACTCCTAAATCATGTTGTTCTATTCATTTTGATAGATGAATAGGGTAAAAGAAACTCAGCTGGTTAGCCAACTGAGTGCTGATACTATTTTGATTTAAATTCCCAAATAGCGCTCCACTGCTGTTTGCATATCTCTTGTTGCAACAACAGTAGTATGACGAACAAATGCTGTTTCTAAACCATCTACAGCTGGTGGTATCGCTACTCCTGATAATTCAGGAAGTTTGCTCAATGCTTCAAAATCACCAAGTCCCGTTTCACCTGTGATGGCCTCTACTGCAACAACTGGAAATTTATATGGGCTAGCTGTAGAAGCAATAACTGTTATAGTAGCGTCGTTTGTTTCTTGCAAATACTTTTGGTAGACAGCAGACGCTACAGCTGTGTGCGGATCTTCAACATAACGAGAAGCATCGTAAACACGCTTAATTTCAGCAGCAGTTTCTTGCTCCGAAGCGTATTCTGCCGCAAAAAGGTCTAAAATCTCAGCATCAAAACCAGTTAATTCGTATGCTCCATGATCTGTCAAAGCCGTCATTAAAGCTTTTGTTTGAGTAGCATCATTTCCTAAAAGATGGAAAATTAGACGTTCTAAATTAGAGGATACTAAAATATCCATCGAAGGGCTGGAAGTAACTTTGAAACTACGTTTTTTATCATAAACTTGTGTCCTGAAGAAGTCTGTCAAGACATTGTTTTCATTGGAAGCACAAATTAATTTAGCAACAGGCAAGCCAATTTGTTTGGCATAATAAGCAGCCAATATATTTCCAAAATTTCCAGTTGGAACAGTGAAATTAATTTTATCTCCCGCCTTAATTTGATCGGTCTTAACTAGTTGCGCATAGGCATACACATAGTAGACAATTTGTGGTACCAATCGACCAATATTCATTGAATTGGCAGATGAAAATTGTAATTGGTGTTCAGATAAACGTTCACGAAGAACGGGATCATTGAACATATTTTTCACGTTTGTTTGAGCATCGTCAAAATTCCCATCAATGGCTACTACATGGGTATTTTCTCCCACTTGAGTAGTCATTTGTAATTCTTGAACTTTGCTGACACCATCTTTGGGATAAAAAACGATGATTTCTGTTCCTGGAACATCTGCAAAACCTGCCATAGCAGCTTTCCCAGTATCTCCCGAAGTCGCAGTTAAAATGACAATTTTATTTTTTAGTCCATGTTTTTTAGCTGCTGTTGTCATCAAATAAGGAAGAATCGATAAAGCCATATCTTTAAAAGCAATGGTTGAGCCATGGAACAATTCCAGATTGTATTGCTGATCCAATTTTACAAGAGGAGCAATCAAACTGTCGTCAAATTTTTTATCATAGGCATGATTTACGCAATACTCAATTTCTTCTTCTGTAAAATCATCCAAAAAGGCAGAGAGAACCAATTTAGCAATTTCTTGGTAAGAAGCATTTTGTAAAACATCAAAATCCAAATTAAGATGAGGATAGGAAGTTGGGGTAAACAAACCTCCATCTGTCGCTAGTCCTTGTAAAATGGCTTGGCTAGCCGTTACTGTGTTTTGGGAGTCACGTGTTGATTGATAAACTAAAGTCATGAATTTGTTTCCTTTTTCTAGAGTCTATACTATCATACCATATTTATACAGAAAATTGTTAGAATATTGCCAATTCCTTATTTTGAGTAGGAGCTGTTTTTATCACATTTTTTATAAAATCTTTTACAGTAAACTGTCTCTAAAATATAAAAACCACCCCAAAAATGTAAATCCATTGATGGAGTGGAAAACTTTATTAATTGGAAATCATTTATTGGCTATCCGGTAGCCGTTTCTTCTTTGTTTTGTGAACCGCTGATATCAACCTCGTCAGTCGTGCTTGAATCAACTACGCTGTCTTTTTCTGTAGACTCTGTCTTATCTTCTGGACTAGTTGATTGATTGGAAGAAACATTAGAATCCTTTTCAATTGAAGTTTCTTTAGATGGCTCAGACGAAGAAGCAATATTTTCTTCTTTCTTTTCTGTGATAACTTGATCTGTTGTACTTTCTTTTACCCCCTCTGAAAGCTGTTCATTGCTTTCTTCTGGTTTAGAGTCCGTAGCATTCTTGTCATTTTTCTTAAATGTTACTTTGAAAGTTGTGTCTTCTTGAATTGGAGTGTCATTGTTATCAAATGTAATTCCTCCCCAATCAGCATGATAACCTTCATCACCAATCGCTTCAGGTACCGTCAATTCACTCATCTTTGTTCCTTTACGAACTAGATAGACCAAACTATCTCCAATGTTAGCCAAATCATAAAGGTTTCCTTGTCCTTCTGATGTAAAGACAACGGCTACATATTTATTTTTATCGTACGGTGCAAAGCGATTGTGGGGCTTGAGGCGATTAGGATCTTTCGGATCTAGAGGTTTAGTTTTGTCAGTTGGTTGATAGGGACCAATAATCGGAGTTGTCGTTCCTATAAAAGGTTGTACAATCCTTGAAGAAACTTGAGATTCACCAGAAAATCCATTCCCCCATCCAATAAATTCATAACCGGGATTCGGAATGACTTCTGGTAATTTGAAACCAGCTTTTTCTGCTTCTTCCCATGTTTTATTTTCTTTTATGAAATAGAAGAAATGGTTGGATTCTACATCACCAATCTTCATAATTCCATTAGCTGTTAAATGAAAATCAACTCGAATATAATCTCTCAAAGAAAGAGGAGGATAGTCTTTTTCATCAATATAAGGGAAAGTCAGAGGTCCTAGGGTAATCGGACTATTTTTATGAATCAATTGACCAAAGTTTGCTGAATAGATGCGAGAACGCTCCACACGCTCTCCTTCGTCTCCGGGAGCTCCATACCAATATTTAAAGTAATAGCCATCATCTGGTTTAACTGTCGGAACACTTAAAGGAAGATCACTCCATTTCTCATTTTGAAGCACCAAATAAACAACATGTTTTACAGCTTGATCGCCAACAATCAGAGAGCCTCCTGCAACTGCATTTTTACTTTCTGTCACTGAAAAAGCAATGACCTTATAATTATTTTTATCTTTTATTCCTTGTATGCCATAATTTTTGATAATATCTTCGACCGAGAAAAACTCCTTTCTATCTTTTACAAAAATCGGACCAAACATCTTTTGTGTTTCAATGGAAGGATCACCTTTAGGTTCTTCAAAGTTGTGATGATGTTCGTGCGAATGATTCAAAGGTTTGCTATCATCAATCGCTTCATAGTGATAATGATCACCATGTGGATAAACAATGGCATTGTTTTGTCTATCAATCTTAATCTTATCTCTAGAAATATGATATTTATTCATAATCGCTTGGATTTTTTGTTCCAATTTATCATCTAAAGGTTGTTCTTCTTTTTTATCTGGGATCGTAGGAGAAGACGGAGTTTCTCCCAATAGTAAATCCGTTATCTTTCTTTCCAGTTGAGATAGTTGACTAAAAGGAACAATGTGAAAATGATTTCCATGAGGAAAGACATAACCAAAATTATTTTTTCCTGTTACCTTGGTCGGATCAAAAATAGCTCCATCTGACTCTACATGTCGGTAACCCAACGGAAGAGAATTTAGAAATCGCAATAATTCCTGAATGTTATTAGTTTCTGGAATAGCGATACCAGAAAGATTGCCTGATTGATTGTTTTGTGATTGATTTTGGTTTGGAACGACTATTTGATGATTAATAAAATCATATTTATTTGTCTTAGAAGGATTTGTTGTTCTTCCATTCCAATAAGCCTGTGCGGCAGCCAACTCATTTGCTGACAAGTCTGATTTAGGAATAAAATGGTAGTGATTCAAATGCAGTACAATGTATCCATCACCAGTATCTTCTAATACATCTGTTGGATTAAAAATATAACCATCATCTGTTGTATAACGCCCTTGTGCTTGGGCTTCCTTCAGTTCAGCAGTTGTAGCTGAAGAGCTTTTTTTATTATTTTGATATTCTTGTTTTTGACGTAGAATTTCCGCTTTCGTTCGGACATTGACAGTATGATTTGGATCCTTTAAATAAAGATAATAATTCCCATTTACCTTAATAACATAACCATCTCTCACTTCATTGATAATGTCTTCTTGTTGTAATTGATAATTGGGATCTTTCATGATTAGTTCTTCGCTGAAAATAGCATCATAAGGAACTTTCCCATTATAATAATGATAATGATCACCATGTGATGTAACATAGCCTTGATCAGTTATTTTTACAACAATTTGTTCTGCATCAATTCCCTCTTCTTTATTAACTTGATCAGGGGTCGGTTCTTCTTGTTTTTTCTCTGACTTTTTCTCAACATAAGCAACTTTATGAGTCTCTTGTTTATGCCATGTGGTGGAATAAGCATATATACCGAAAACAACACCCAGAGAAACAACTAATGCTAAACCAACAACGTATTTCTTTTTCATTTATATCTTTTCTCCTTATATCCTTGAACTTTCTTGAATTCTTTAATCATTTTGTCTTTCTCTTCACCATCTGTCACTTGCTCTCATTAAAATATTATGAGAAAGAAAAATAGTTAACTAGTTGACAACCAGTTAAATTATATTCTTTTGTGAAATGTTTGTCAAGGTATTTTTAGTGAAATAGGTAACAAAAGAATCCTTGTCTTTTGTCTTTCTTGATTTTGCAATGCTGTTGGAACCATTCAAACAAATTTATTTTACCTACGCTACCACTTAGAGCTACTCCACCCTCCACATACGTCAGGAAACTAGCCGCTTACTGAAAAGCGCTTTTATTCTATCTAAAAAATGATAAAATGAAAACAATCATTTGATGATAAACGATTTTTAAACCATAAACTAGGAAAGAGAAAGGAAGAAAATCATATGACTATTAAAACAACCGCAACTTTCCCAAAAGAAGAAGGAATTTATCGCGCTTTGAATAAAGATTATTTGATTGAAGATAATGAAAAATATATGAATATGTACAATCGTATCTCTTACTTCTATGATTTTGGCGAACATTGGATTGGTTCTCTTTTATTTGGTAGTAGTTTAGCTCAATTAAGAACAGAATTGATGAAAGAATTAGAATGGGAAAACAATCTTTCCGTTCTCTATGTGTCCATTGGAACAGGCTATAATTTACGCTATATTCCTAAAAATATTGATCTGCAAACCCTTGATTTTGTGGGAGTTGATATTTCTCTAGGAATGTTAAAAAAATGCCAGAAAAAGATGTCCTCAAAAACCCATCTCCAACTATTTCACGCATGTGCAGAGGAACTTCCTTTTGCTGATAATAGCTTTGATATCGTCTACCATATAGGAGGTATTAACTTTTTCACTGATAAGCAAAAAGCACTCTCTGAAATGTTGCGTGTAGCCAAACCTGGCGTCAAAATATTAATTGCCGACGAAACATCTGATTATATTGAAAAACAGTATAAAAAAAGCCGTATCACCAAAAAATACTTTACAGATGCCCAATTTGATTTGCAAGAGATTGAACAAGCTATTCCTAAAACAGTTCAAGAAAAAGAGACAAAATTATTACGGGACAACAAATTTTACTCGATAACTTTTAGAAAGCCCCTCATATCTGATTTATAAAAAAGTCAAGGATGTAGAGTTTTAAAATTCTACATCCTTGACTTTATTTTTCTGATTATATTTTTCTCTTAGCTAGCTACGATTGTCAAATTTCATTCCTTGAAATTTCTTATCAAACTAGAGCAACTCCTACAACTTGCTATTTTCTTCATCCATGAAAATCAGACAAAGCAGTTGCAGTGCTGTGAAACCTAAAATAAAAACTAAGGAGTCTTGTTTAAAAACAGATAGTATTTCCTTAATAACAAGCATTGGATTGCCAACGATATCCCACGAATTTAATCGTGCATAACGACCAATGTGTATAGCATAACTGGAAATGACAGATAACACAAGGTAAGAAACGTAGCGTAGCCAAAAAGATTTTAACTTTAGAAAACGAGCTATATATCGTACACTTAAAATCCCACAAAAAGTTCCAAACAAAATGGTCAAGACATAAATAGTAAATGACAACAAACTAGTATTATTCGATAATACACGGTGCATGAAATGGATATGCGTCAAATCGGTTAGCATATAAAAGGTGTTGGGATAGAAAAAGAACCATAGTAAAAAGAATACCAGCTGAAACCCAATCCACTTCTTAACTCTTGATATACCAAAAGAGAAGTCTAAAGCCAATAAAGCTAGAAACATATTCCAAATTAAATAGGGACCAGTAAATTGAAAGTATAAGACCAATCCTGAAATGGCTACGAATATAAGATGAATTCCAATAATTTTCCTCAACTGAAAACTCCTAACTTTTCTTGTATCGTTAAATTATAGCTTATACTTTATTTTTTATCAAATCAAAAACACACAATATACTATCATTTCTGTCGCTCAATTGGTTCAAAATTCTCCTTCCCATCATTCAACTTGTCCCAAATAACAACCTTGTCTGATGCAAACGATTTTTGAACATCAATAATTCGCTGATTGGAAGAGCCACGAAACTGAAGCATCAGGTTTTTCTTTGTTCTATCGAAACGACCATCCACCAAAATATCAACTAAATGCAGTAGTTCAAGTTTATCTGGTGTCTCCAACATCAGCTCTTCCCAAGTATAGCCTGTCCATGACCAAATATCCTTTTCTGGCAATTCCCTCCGAACTCGCTTAACCAAAGGAAGCAGAATCCCTGTATTTAGAAATGGTTCTCCTCCCAGTAAAGTCAATCCTTGAACATAAGGTTCCGACAAATCTCTCATAATTTGTTCTTCTAGTTCCTCTGTGTAGGGAATCCCTGCATTAAAAGACCAAGTGGCAGCATTATAACAACCCTCACAGTGAAACAAACAGCCACTAACATAAAGAGAATTTCGTACTCCCTCTCCATCTACAAAATTAAAGGCTTTATAATCAATTATTCTCCCTTGACTTAATTCTTCGCTTTTCCACTCTCTTGGTTTTGGATTATTCATGAATTCTCCATATCTATCCAATAACGTTGAATGTGTGCTATCGTGTTTTCATAATGACCTCCATTAGAAAGGATAATTCTACGACTAGCTTCATTATCTTCCTTGCAGGTAACTAAAACACGCTTTA
>JAUMZQ010000001.1 GCA_030528055.1 Streptococcus sp. | reverse complement strand
TCAAACGCAATGCCTTTGGCTATCGGAACTTTGAAAACTTTAAACAACGTATCTACATCGCTTTGAACATCAAAAAAGAGAAGATGAACTTCGTCTCCTCTCGTGCTTAATTATAGTCATCCACTACAGTTGACATAGAGCCATATAATGTCTCCCCCTCAGACTGTAGACAAAGTCCTTAGAAAGTGATTTCTAAGGGCTTTTCTTTGTGTTTAGAGGTATAATAAAGGTAGAATTGATCTGATGAGGTACTGCTTATGTTACACAAAGAAAATATCAGCTATAATCGTGGAACTGTTGGTTTCTATAGTCTTAATGACCTAGTCCCAGAAGACCACTTTCTAAGACAGGTTGAAAAATACATTGATTTCTCCTTTATTTATGACCTTGTTGAAGATACCTATAGTCTAGATAATGGTAGACCTAGTCTTGATCCTGTTATGCTAATCAAGATTCCCCTTATCCAATGTTTCTACGGTATTCCTTCAATGAGAAAGACCATTGATGAGATTCAAGTTAATACCGCCTACCGTTGGTTTCTCGGTTTGACATTAGAAGATAAGGTACCGCACTTCACAACCTATGGTAAAGAACTACAGTCGACGCTTTAAGGATAAAGAGGTCATCCAAGAGATTTTTATGTTTATTCTAAACCGAGTGCTAGATGCTGGACTAGTTGATACTGATGAAATCTTCCTAGATGGCACTCATATCAAGGCAGCTGCCAATAACCATAAATACCGTAAACAAGAAATAAAACAACAGGCCAAATTTATGAGTGAGCAATTAGAGATTGAAATTGAGCGAGACAGGAGGAAACACGAAAAAAAGTCCTTAAAGCCCGCAAAAGAAAGCGTGGCTAAGGAAAAGAAAATCTCCACTACTGACCCAGAAAGTGGGTGGTTTCATAAGGGAGAGCATAAGGAGGTTTTCGCCTATAATGCTCAAGTGGCTTGTGATAAGCATGGTTGGGCATTAGCTTATAGCATTGAGGCAGGGAATGTCCATGATAGTCAGGCCTTTCCAACTATTTTCTCTAAATTAGAAGGGTTTCATCCTAAATACATCATAGCTGACTCTGGCTATAAGACACCAAGTATCGCAAAATGGTTACTTGATAAAGAAATTACTCCTGTTTTTCCTTATACAAGACCAAGAGGAAAGAGAGAGGGGCTAAAAGCTAAGGAGTTTATTTATGATGAGTATTATGATTGTTGTCTCTGCCCAGAAAATCAAGTACTAGCTTATAGTACGACCAATCGTGACGGCTACCGTGAATATAAGAGCAACCCTAACATTTGTCGAACCTGTCCCATGCTTTCTCTCTGTACTGAAAGTAAGACACACCAGAAGATAGTCACTAGGCATATCTGGAGAGATTACTTGGATATCTGTGAGGATATCAGGCATGAGATAGGGATGAAAGACTTGTATAAGAGACGGAAGGAAACCATTGAACGACTCTTTGGGACAGCCAAGGAGTACCATAACTTCCGTTACACCAGAGAAAGAGGAAAGTCAAAAATGAAAGATAAGGTTGGGCTTACTTTGGTGTGTCTAAATCTTAAAAAATTGGTAAGAATGATGGCGGGGAGGTCTTTTTATTTTGCCCTAAATGGCAGAATATACCGACTATCTAACTTTTTCGTCTTAATTCAAATAAAAAGACAAACCTCTAATCAGAAGTTTGTCTTCGGTCTGAGGGGGAGACATTATAATGTCTCCCCCTAATATATCTATAAAAACAAAAATCTTATAGAATGATTTTTGAGATGTGACTCTTATTTAAGAGTAACAATTGCACAACCTGTTAAATGTGCAATATCAAGGGGTTTGAGTTCTTAATTTGAAGTTTGGCAGGAATTTTGGCATAAAATTGAATCCAATCCTGCACTTTTGATATTTTGTGTGATTTCTTCAGAAACTGTTTTATCTAAAGCATTAAACCAGTGACTGTAAGTATTCAAAGTTGTTGATTTATCGGCATGTCCCATACGTCTGGCTACATATAAAATATCTTTTTTCAAGACATTGATTAGATAGGATGCATGGCTATGTCTGAGACCTTTTCCTGTAATTACTGGAACTCCTACCTGTTGAGCTTTCCGTTTGATGATGCGACAAATGGTTGATTTGCAAAAAGGATCTCCAAATCTTGAAATGATAAAATCTGTATCTTGATTTGCAAACTGATTTTTTCGCCAAACTTGAAGTACTTCAATAGTAATATCATCCAATTCAATAAGTCGTTCACCTGCTGGAGTCTTTGTTTGGTCTTTACGATACCAATTACCATTTTCATCTTTCTCTAAGGTTGTATGTACCTTTAGAAATTTTTTATCAAAATCAATATCCTCCCAACATAAAGATAAACCTTCGCTCACTCGTACACCTGTCATATAATATAACCAGATGGCAGTAAATCGTTGCAATTCTTCATAATCATGTAAGTCAAATGATTTGATAAATGTCTGAAACTCCGCATAGGTCCAAAATGGAGTTTCTGGATGTTTACCTCTAGGATTATCTAATGCTTTACAAGGCATATTTGAAATATAGCCAAGTCTTTCTGCATAACCCATACAAGCTTTAAACCTTGACCATAAATTTTTCGCATAGTTTTCAGAATAATTCTCTATGATATGCAATCTAAAAGCTTCGCAATCTCTAGGAGTTATTGCTTTTAATGGCTTTAAACCAAAATATTGAATAAAAAGTTTATGATGAGGAAGAGCCGTCTTATATGTCACAGACTGAACCTTTTGCTTATATGCTCTTAAATAAATTTTGTTCATATAGTTTTCAAAAGTCATATTGTAATTTTCTAAACTGACTTTGTTGGCAAATTCATATTTTATACGAACTAATTCGTCATATGCTTCTTTCATTGTTTCAAAGGTTTTACCATATTGATTTTTTCTAGCTTTCTTTTGTACCCTTTTGCCAGTTACTGGGTCGATTCCAAGATCAATCTGATAAAATATCTTTCCCTTATTATCACAATAAACACCTTTGTATTTTTTACTACTTTTTGTTGCCATTTGGATTCTCACTTTCTAAATGTTATTTAGATAGTGGAATCCCTATTAATTGTTCCACAATTTCTGCTGGTGCGATACCTAGTCTTCGATTGTCAAAGGGCGATTTACTTAATTGTACCGCATTATGGTCAACTTTGCGAGCTTCTTCAAACTTTTTTACAGCAATTTTTTTAGCTTCACGAATAATGTCTCTAGAGGTATGTTCAGGAAATCCTAAGTTCATTAAATCTTTATATGTAGCAGTTCTCATACACTTTCCTCCTTCAAATCACTAAGTTATTTTACACGCTAGATGGGATTTGAATGGTTAGTTCAATCATGGGAATTTCACCCGCTGTCCTTTTTCGATGGCAGCCTGAACGGTCAGAAGTATCATTATCATTATTTGTGTTATGGCAGATAGGTCACCATCCTATTTTTGAATAAATGATTTTCGCTCATTTCCTGGCGCATTACATTCTATTGCTCAACAAATAAATAAAGTCCCACCTAGAATTATTCAATTGTCAATGAACAAATCAGGAGGGACTATTTTAAATTATTCTTTATTCGGTGGGGAAAGTCAGTTTGCCCCAACAAATAATCTGTACTAACGTTATATAGATTTGAAAGTTTTATTATTACATCTGCCGATAAAATACGTTCTCCTCTCTCAATTTTTGAATAAGCAGAGTGGGTAAACGAAAGCTTTTCGGCAACGTATTTTTGAGTGAAATCATTGTCTTCTCTCAAATCCCTTAAACGTCGGTACATCAATCTTTCTCCTAAGGAAAAGTATAGAGGATAACTAGGAGAAATTTGATATATTGTCCTAATTGGACAATAGAAATAAAACTCCCAAACCGTTTATTTCTTTACAAATTAGACGGTTTGAGAGTAGTTTTATTATACATTATACAAAAATAAACAAGAATATGTTGGAAATTTGAACATTTATTCAATATGAATGGAAAAATCGTCTGTCTTGTATTTATCCATATTTAAAACTCTTACATATTCATCCAACTTTCTAACCGCATTTTCGTATTCTTCGATTTTATTGTCTAGCTGATTCTGTATCATTTCAATCTCAGATTCAATCTGTCCAATTGTTACATTCTGCGATAAATTCATCTTGGAACATTCATACTTAGCTAATTGCTTGGTATCTTGATTATCACTTTGTAGGTTAACAACTACTTCTGCCATCTTGTTTAAGGTGGTGTTTTTGTCTTGAAGATTTGTCAATTCAATATCTAGCTGTGCGATGTCTCCAACCAATTCATCTTTTAATTCTAGAAAGGATTTATTTTGAATGTTTAATATCATCAATAAATTGATTTCTTCAATTTTTTGTTGAAGACTGACCAGACTTATTCGTCTCTTATAAGGTAAAGACTTATTGTCAAACGTTAGTTGGCGAATCAAGTCCCTTCCTTTCATAAATCGATTCATTTCTGAGTCCTCTTTATGATAAATGAAATAAGAAGATGTTTCTCGAATAAACACCTGATACTGCTTCTTATTTTCTTGTTCTAAGATATTAAGTTGATGATTTGGAATGAAGATTAGTCCTTCTTGTCCAATACCCATCCAAACTTTAACAAATAGACCATCTAGCACAATTTTTTCAATTTGCTCCTCCGTGATCTCAACTTCAAACTCATGTACAGCATCTCTCTTAGTTTTATACGTTTCATAAGCTTCGGTTATTTCTTCTACAGTCAATATTTCTGAAAGCTGTTGTGTCTCAAACTTTTCAAATTCTATTTTTACTTCATTATTATGAAGCACTTCAAACACATCATGTTCCTTGAAATAACTATCAAAATACGTAGTATCATAAAGATTTTTCTTTCTTAATGACTTATTTGGTATGGAAATGCAGCTTTTTCCATCAGAAAGAACAAAATCTATCGTTTTTTTCTTGCTCTTCAATTCTAATCCCAGTAACCGAGCTTTCTCAACTAAATCATCAAATGAGTTGGATCTTAGCAATAAAAATTCTAAAATCAGTTCAATCTTTTTCTTGGCAAAGTAACGTTGAAAATATTCTTTTGAATAGGGTTCTCTCTTATTCAGCTTATCTCCTTGGATGACTTGCTTCATATTTCTATCTGTCATAAAAAATCGGCTATGTTTCCTTGAGAAATCTATTTTGACATTTAGTTGCTCAGCTTTTTGCATAAAATCATTGAAATCAATTGAATGTTCCATGAGAAAAAATAACCGCTGCTTCAATTCGTATTTGTGATTAGAACGTCGATAGACCTCATAATCTCTATGAGAATAACGTTTAGGTGGAATGATTTTAGCACCCGCTACTTTAGAAATTCTATCCGAAATCATTTGTAAATTTCTTTCAAGAGCGTAGTCCCACTTCAACTTTTTTTGAGATTGGCTATTGATTGAGTTGATAATAATGTGATTATGACAATGGTCCTGATCAACATGAGTGGCAACAATGAATTTATATTGACCACCTATCAACTCTTTTATCGTTTCATAGCCAATACGATTGATTTCCTCTGGGCTTAATTTATCTTCAGGTGAGAAAGACTGAATAATATGATGAGCATGTATTTTCTGTTGCTTTTTCTCTTGTCTATCAAACCGTGAGTCGTAGAGTTGGTCATTTGAAAGAAAATTATTTTGATACATCTTCACCAGTTCCACATAGTCAGGAAAATCAAGATAATTACTCATCCCAAAATCTGAAATCAATGATAAATTCCTGGTTTTCTTAGGATCAAGAATATACTTAATCAATTGACGGCGGTATTTTTTCCCATGAACAGCATAATGCTTAGTGATGACCATAAAATTCTCTCAATCGCTGACACTTTATGTCAAAATCTTGTTGTAACTGTGTTTCTAACTCTGCTATACCGAGCTGCAATTCTTTGACTTGTTGAAGACTAAGTAGGTGGCTTTGATTTACCGAACGTGCAATCTGGTTTATATTATTTCCAATCCTACGAATTTCAAAAATCAGGTCTTGAAAACCTCTTGTATCGATTGTGATAAAATTCATACGAGGATTGAGTAAGGTTTTTCTGGCATAATGCGAAAAGTTTGGACACTGACTCTGAGCAAGATTTTTATTGAGGATAATTAATTCTTGATCACTCAAATACACCTTTTTCAAATTGGTTCGATAACGATTTTCCATAATAACTTACCCCATGTACTTGTCTTTGAATGAATAGCTTAATGGAATAGTTACCTCAATTTCCTTCATCAAGTCTTTGATACAAGTCAGGATGATTTCAAGATGTTCCATAGTAACTGATTGAGACAACTTTGCCAGAACAAGTATTTCATGTACATCCCGGTAAATCTGTTCTACTTTTTGGTGCTGTAAATATTTTATCCATTCTTCAAGCTGCTGAGATGGTTGGTGGTCTATTTTCAATAATTTACCTCTAGCAAAAGGGGAAAATTGTTCATATCCCTCCTGTTCCATAAAATTTTGTATCTGTTGATACTCTTCTATTGAGAAATTGACTTCCTTACGTATCTCTCTAACTAGATTTCCCATCCTGTATCCTCCTCATTCTTTAATATCGGTATATCCCCGCCCTCGTATTAGACACGGCACTGCATAATATCTTCCTTTCAGGTCTTTGCGAGCTCAGATATTGTGTCCACAATATCCCAAAAATCATATCGCCAGCTGACCAAAACCTTCCAGTTTTGACAGCCAACGATAAGATAACTTGGTGGCTCCGCCCCCAAACCCCCAGTGAAAAATCAAGGATTGATTTTCTTAGGAATGGTATTAGGATAACAGGGATGATTTGGAAAAGGTATCACAAAATTGATATAATACTTTTATAGGAATATTTTCAAAGAGGTGCATTATGTCCAAATCATCTAAACAAATTGAAGAAGATGCTGTCGATTATTTAAAAATGGCGTTAAAAAAATCGGGTATTCGGATTTTATGGTGGAAAAGGGCTTATAAATCACCCTTCTCCAAATTCTTAATAAGTGTGGAAAAATCGACACCTAAGTTGTCTGTAATGTCGTGATCATTCACTTCATACCAATTGAAAGTATCGTATAACATAGCTTTATTGAAAGCACTTGAATTAAATCGTGGCTTACGCTTTTTATGGAGCTTCTCATTGAAAAGGATTTTGGCTCGTAAGGCATCAAACGAGTAACCTCTACCCATTCGCTCTACCTGCCTAATAATGCTGTTAATTGACTCCGTATAAGCATTAGTGAGCCTTTTATCAAAGTAGTTGAATATTTCAACATGCCAGTTGTCTACGGCTCTCACGAGGTCTTTATATGCGTCTTTAGAGTTGCTGGACATACAACGGTGTCTCCATTGACTATAACGAAGATGACCTTCATCTGGATCAGGAGTATCCCATATCCAGTAAAACTCTTCTTTGAGTTCATAGGCTTCTTTTAAAGCAGGAAGATTACCTAACCAAGTATCTAAGAGGAATGATTCACGTTCATTTAGATCGTGTTTACGCTTTAGAAGGATAAACCTTTCACGCATAAGGGTACGTCTTTCTTTTTGGCTCATATGGGCTTTCAAAGACTTTCTGACGTTATCTAAGGCTTGATGAGCCATTCTAACTACATGAAACTTATCTACGACAACTTTAGCTTGTGGAAGGATAGTGTTCACTGCGTCTTTGTAGGGCTTCCACATATCCATTGTGACGTACTCAATGTAAGTCCTGTCACTGATTTCTGAAAGACGTTGGATGACTGTTTCCTTGTTACGGTTAGGCTTGATGTCATAAATAGTCCTGCGTTCAATATTAGTCAATACAAGCCGAGGTCTACGGATAATATGTATCTCGTCTATCCCAAGCCACTTAGGAGTTTCAAACTGGTATTCACGTTCTTTGAGTGCCACATAGTCCTTAAAAACGTTCCTAATGGTTTTCTCGTCAACACCAACGCTTTCTGCGACTTCTACAAAGGTCTTAGACATGGATTGCTCTTGAATGGACTTTAAAAGCCTTTTGGTCATACTACGCTTTTCATCTACAGATATTAGGCGTTCCCAGAAGGTAGATCCGCATTCACGACACTTGTATCGTCTACGGTTCAAATGTAAGCCCACTCGCTTTAAACGAATGGGCAAATCCATAATTAGTTGATTTCTTGAACTGTGTTTGTACAACTTGTCAAAACCACATTCAGGACAACGTTCAGGTGGTCCGACTGCTTCAACTTTAAACATCATATCGGTTTCATTTTCTTGTGGCGGTTCTATTGTTTTAATGTCTGGTAGGGATAATAAGTCTGACATATTATTCATCCTTTATTACTCTGCGGTGTTAAGGTATCAATTATAGATTTGATGTCGAAATCATCAGTGTTAAATTATTTTTGTGACCACAAATGCACTTAGAAAATCCCTTAAAGCATTAGCTGGTTCACTTGAATAGGGAGTTGTAAAAAAGTTCCCTTAGCCTGCACAACAAGATAATTTCGAAATATCTTTATCGAACGTAAGTGCAACTAATTTTAGCCCTTCAGCCATTGTTAAATATGGTGCTAGGGTTTCTGTTAAATCTTCTATCGTTAAGCCAAATTTAACAGCTAATGATGCTGCATAGATGACATCTCCTGCATTTTCAGATACAATATGAACCCCTAATACTTTTAGTGTTTCTGCATCTGCTACTAGTTTAAATACACCGGTTGTTTCACGGTTTACAATTGCTCTTGGAACAGCATCTAAAGGTAATACAGATGTCTTCACATCATACCCTTTCTCTTTTGCTTGTTCTTCTGTTAAACCAACCGTTGCAACCGTCGGATTCGTAAACGTAACAGCAGGAACTACCGATAAATCTATTTTTTTGTTTAATCCACCAATAGCATTATCAGTAATAATTCCACCTTCATAGGCTGCTACATATACAAATTGTGGTCCTAAAGTCACATCTCCTGCTGCATAAATCTTTTCATTACTTGTTTGACCAAAATCATTGATCAGGATTTCATTATTTTTTCCAGTTTCAACACCTGCTGCACTTAAATTTAAAGAATCCGTATTTGGTTTTCTTCCAGTGGCAACAAGTAACTGATCTGATTCAATGACTTCTCTACTGCCATTTACTGTTACGTAAACCCTTTTTATCTCTCCACTTTGTTCAACACGCTCAAAAGTTGCCCCTTTGACAAGGTTTATACCCTGTTCAATTAACGCTTTTTCAACTGACTCTGAAATCTCAGGATCATACTCCTTTAAAAGTCGCTCACTTCTTTGCATAAGCGTTATTTCTGAACCTAAATGATGAAATAGTTGTCCAAGCTCCATTCCAATGTATCCTGAACCAATTACAGTTAATCGTTTTGGTATTTTCTTTAACTCAAGAAGTGTTGTACTAGTTAAATAGTCCATTTTTTCAAGTCCTGAAATTTGGGGCAACGAAGGCGATGCACCTGTTGCAATTAAAAAGCGTTTTGCAGATAACTTTGTCCCATTGACCTCAACCGTACTAGCATCAACGAATTTTGCTTCACCTTTAATTAAATCAAAATTATATTCATCAATTAAATCCATATATTTTTGATTCCGAAGTTCGCTCACCAATTTATCCTTTTGCGTGATTAAACTAGCTAAATCCACTTCTCCAGCGGATGTTTGTAAACCTATAAACGGATTGTCTTTTGATAAATGATTGATTTCCCCTGCCCTAAGAAGAGTTTTTGACGGAACACAGCCAATATTCACACAGGTTCCCCCAACCGTTCCACGCTCAATCATTCCAACTTTTGCACCGTATTCTATAGCTTTAATTGCCGAAGAAAAGGCAGCAGCACCAGAACCAATAATAAGAAGGTCATAATTGTCTTCATTAATTAACGCCACGTTTTCTAGTGATGATACTTCTTCAATTTCTCCGGCTTGGTAATTTGCTTCATCAATCGCCTTTATTGCACTTTCAACCTCAATATCATCGGGCAGTTCAAATACTGATTCACCACGACGATAACTAGACTCAATATTTTTAGCACCTATCTTTTCAAGTGCTGATTCTACGTGTTTTTCACAACCCGTACAAGTCATTCCTGAAATGTTTACCTTAAATTTATTCATAAAAAAGCTCCTTTCGTTAATTAATCTCTCATGTTAATGTTTCTATTATTGGACACGAATGTAATTTCTTTTCATCTGGACATCGTTGTTTTAAGTCGTCTAACATAGTTTCAATTCGTTTTAAATCCTCTATTTGTTTTTGCACTTCCTTTTGTTTTTTAGAAACAAATTCGAACATATCTTGACAACGAACTTCATCTTTATCTACAACACCAAGTAATTTATAAATCTCGCTTAAAGAGAAACCAAATTCCTGTATTCGTTTAATAAACCCAACACGCTTAACGTCATCATATGAATATATCCGATAACCAGCTTCCGTTCGGTGAGGTTCTTGTAATAAATTTTTTCGCTCGTAATATCTGATCGTTTCTTTATTAACTCCACATTTATCTGCAAACTCACTAATGCGATAAATCATCTTATTTCACCCCCTGAATATTATAAACCATGTACCATAGTACACGGTCAAGTAAATTGGACTATTTTATTTTTTTCCCAAAGTATCACTCGTATGTGATTGATACTTTTATATAATACTATTGATTATCCTAACATCCCACCAGAAAATCCGATTTAAACACCAGTTGTTTTTAAACTATTAAGAAAGTAATTCCACTATATATTCCGAAGACCCAAAAAATCAAAACATATTAACAGAGAAATTTCTGAGGGAGATAAATAACCAATCTGGGATGGTCACATATACTTTTACAAAAATATAGAAAGACGAAATATTGATTTTTTGGAGCGAATTCCTGTTCAGTTTAAAGGTTGTGATGATTATTATAACGAAAATGTTGGATACCCTCTAAGCAGGATTAATTTGGAGCATTATCTAACTGAAGGTGGTGTGCTCTACTTTGTAGTGTACTCGAAAGACGTTAGTCCTACTGTCACTTATGCTTCACTAACACCAAAAGTCATTAAGAACGTATTGCCAGCTAGTGACAAGAAAAAAAGAATTAAGAAAAAAGAAGATATCTTTCTCCTGTTCTGGATGGCTATAATAGCGAAATTATTGATTTTACCTTATCCCGCTCTCCAAACCTCATACAAGTCAAGACCATGCTTGAGAAGGTCTTCCCTGAGGAAACTTACCCAAATACCATTCTCCATAGTGACCAAGGTTGGCAATACCAACATGAAGTCTATCACCGCTTTCTTGCAAGTAAAGGCATACATCCTTCCATGTCTCGCAAAGGGACCAGCACGGATAATGGTATGATGGAATCCTTCTTTGGTGTCTTGAAGAAAGAGATGTTTTATGGCTTTGAGAAGACTTTCAAGTCTCTGGATCAACTGGAGCAAGCTATCACCGAGTATATTTTTTACTACAACAATAAATGCATTAAAGAAAAACTAAAAGGACTTAGTCCTGTTCAGTATAGAATTAAATCCTTTCAATAATATTTTTTGTCTAACTTTTTGGGGTCAGTACAATGACTCATAAATATTTTTTTGCAAGTTCAAATACTCCATGAGATTAATAACTTTATTATTTTAGCCAACTTTACTAATCGTATAAACATTCTCCAAATTTCTCAACATCAATTGAGAAATTTGGCTTTTTCCGTTGCTCAGTTAAAGCGTCCTTTAGTTGTATATTTCCTGTTAATATCCCTTTTGAAGCATAACATTGTTTTCAATGATCGCATCCGATTGTTGACACCCATTTTAGAACCTATTCTTTGATTTTCAATAAGCGTAAACTGTTTAATGTTACAAGTAAAGTTGCTCCCATATCAGCAAATATCGCTATCCAAAGTGTTAACCAACCGGGCATGACCAAAAGTAATGCCACTAATTTAATCGCCAAAGAGAAGGTAATGTTTTGCTTGATGATTGCTAAAGCCTTACGGCTTAATTTTATTGTATATGGCAATTTACTCAAATCATCAGACATTAAGGCGATGTCAGCCGTTTCTAAAGCTGTATCAGTTCCAGCACCACCCATTGCTACACCAACGGTAGATGCCGCAAGGGCTGGAGCATCATTCACGCCATCTCCGACCATCCCCACACTTTGATGTTTTTCTCGAAGTTCTTTAATAAAATTAAGCTTATCTTCTGGAAGTAAGTCAGCTTTAATATCCGAAACACCAACTTGTTTTCCGATGGCTGTTGCCGTTCTTTGGTTATCGCCTGTTAGCATCACTGTTTCGATTCCCATATTGTTCAACTTGCCGATAACTTCTTTAGACGATTCCCTCATTTCATCGGCTACGGCAATAAACGAAAGAATTTCTTTTTCTGTTCCTAACACCATCACCGTTTTACCTTGAGTTTGCATATCGGCAATTTTTTCTTTTTTATCGCTTGAAATGCTTCCGTGTAATTCCTCAAAAAGATTTTGACTTCCCACATAATACATTTCATTATTTATTTTGGCTTTAACGCCTTTACCTGTAATGGATTGAAAATCCTCTACTGTTACTTCATTGAATTTTAATCCATTTTCTTCTGCTTTTCGCATAATCGCTGAAGCAAGAGGGTGCTGCGATCCTTTTTCAATGGCTGATGTTATGGTTATTAATTCATTTTCATTTCTACCATATGTCACAATGTCTGTTACAGCTGGAATCCCTTTGGTTAATGTTCCTGTTTTATCAAATGCTATCGCTTTTAAGTGTCCTGCTGCTTCTAAATGGATACCACCTTTAATTAATACACCATTTTTCGCTGCATTTCCTATTGCTGTAACCACAGCAACTGGAGTTGAGACTACTAAGGCACAAGGACAACCAACCACTAATACAGCTAATCCTTGATAAATCCATTGGCTCCAGTCTCCGCCAAATAATGGTGGAACTACTGCAATTAAAAGAGCTAGTATGACAATAGCTGGTGTATAGTATTTTGCAAATTTATCGACAAACGCTTGAGAGGGGGCCCGTTCTGCTTGGGCTTCTTCTACCAAGTGAATGATTTTTGAAAGAGTAGTATCTTCAACTCGTTTTGTTACTTTAACCTCAAGTAACCCTTCTTCATTCAAGGTTCCTGCAAATACTTCATCATTTGTGATTTTCGTTACTGGAACACTTTCACCTGTAATCGCAGCCTGATTTAATGTCGATGTACCTTTAACCACTATTCCATCCATTGCTAACTTTTGACCGGGCTTAACTATCATGATGTCTCCAACTTGAATCTCATCAACATGAATCATCATTTCTTCATTGCCTCGTCGAATTAACGCTTCTTTTGGGGCAATATCCATTAAAGATTCAATAGATTGACGTGCTTTATCCATTGAATAACGCTCTAATGCTTCACTAATCGCAAATAGGATAACAACGGTTGCCCCTTCACCCCATTCACCAATAATTGCAGCTCCTATAATGGCAATAGTCATAAGCGTATTCATATCGAAATTTAATCTTCTTAAATTTTTGAGACCTTTAATAAATAACGAATATCCACCGATTAAAATGGACGCTGCATAACCAATTGTCGGTAGAACATGCTCTTCACCATACTGCTCTCCTAAGAACCAGCTAACTACAAGTAAAAGAGCTGATATATATACCTTAATGTTTTCTTTCTGCTTCCAAAAAGGTTCTCCTCCTACCCTTTGTTCTTTTTCATCTCGAATTTTTAAATTTTCAAATGCTCCTGCTTTTTCTAATTCTTCAATGGTTGTCGTCCCTTTAACATAAACTTTAGATGCTCCGAAATTTACTTTCGCATCCTGAACACCGGGAAGTTCTTTAACATTATTTTCAAAAATGGCTGCACAGTTAGTACAAGTAAATCCTTGAACACGATAGGCTTTCATTTCTTTTTCAGACTGTTTTGCTTTCCCTCTAGACATTGATCTTCACCTCTTTCTTATGTGCCAATGCAATCATCATAATTTGTCTGATATGCTCATCATCTAAGGAATAAAATGCAAGTTTTCCCTCTTTTCGAAACTTAACAATCCCTTGCTTATGGAGCGTTCGCAGGTGATGAGAGGTATTTGCAACCGTAACACCTATAATATTTGCAATATCACACACACACAGTTCGTCATCTTGACACAATGCATAGGTAATTTTTGCTCTATTTTTATCTGCAATAGCTTTTAACATTTGGGCAACACTAGAAATATCTACTGTCTGTAAATTACCTTGTATTCGATTGACCTTTTCTTCGTCATAACAATAAATTTCACAAGTATTTTTTTTAATCATATTCTCACCTCAATATCATTCAAGTATTTGTTTGAATATAGTATAACCCTTTTCATTAATTAATTCAAGTGTTTTTTTGAATGAATAAAAAAATTCATAAAAAAAGACTTGGAGTACCCAATTCTAATAACAAAATAACCAAACTGCATAAGACTTTAAGTACATAACATTATTAGTATTGAACTTGTTGAGGAGGTGCTTTATGAATCAGCTTGAGTTTCAGCGTAATCACCTGCAAATGGACTATTACAGCGAGAGCTACCAAGATTTTGAACGTGACTTCTACCGCTACTCCAACATGAATATTCCATTGATCTTCCTGACCGATGATATCCTCAAAACAATGGCGACTTCACGTAAGAATTACTTTGTCCTGAATAAGGAAAAGTCCAAAGATAACCGCGATCACTTCTTCATATTTGAAGTAAGAACCTTAGAAGAGAATCCACTAATCTATCATTATACATATAAGAAAACAACTACATACTTAACACAAAAATAGGAACTGTTCAATTGACTGTTCCTATTTTTAATCTTCATAAAATCTAAGCTATTCTATTTTGAAAAATTTACCATCTTCGAATATTTTTCCAAAGGACCAGATGGTTTAAAACTAGGTCCCTGCCGACCAATTATTAATTTTCCTTCCCAGATTTCCTCAGGGATATTACTATCTGTTAGCTTAAACAAACTTTTTGAGTTTCCAAGTCGTTTAAAATATGCTCCAGAATAAATTGGCTCCTGATTACTGTCATTTGTGATAAAAGGGTCTTTATTCGAAATGTAAAAATCAAACTCGTTACGATCTCTCCCAAAATAAAAGATTGGTATCTCAAGCATATTATCAATTTTTCTATTATGAATATACTCACATAGATTTAAGTAGCCACTTTCTACAGTTTTAATCAAACCGAGATCTAGTTTATCTTGCTCCGATATTCTATACCCTCCTAGTACTAGATAAAAAATTAACAATGCATGGTTTCTAGTTTCTTCAATTGTTGTCCAATCATTTAAATTATGCTTATGAAAATAGCCATTTCTTAATCCTACAAAAGTTGACAATGACTCAACAATATAATAATACGTTTCGTCATCAATACCATCAGCAAGTAAATCCATATTACGTGGATAGAATTTCTGACTGTTAAAATCTCCAAAAAAACTTGTAATAGATTTAAGATTTATATTTTTAACTTTTGAACTATCATTAAGGAGTTTGTCAGAGAGTGTATCTAACGGTTTAGCTCCTGCAAATATTTTACGGTTTACAGAATCCTTTTCTATGGTATGTAAAGAGATATAGGAAAATAGAAATTGTTCAATAGATTTAAAACACCCCATGGCTATTGATGTTAAATCAATATTTTCTGCATTTTGAAGAGAGTAAAATAGTTACTCCCTTATATGCTTTCGACATTGATTATCTGAATATTCCTAAATATGTCGGTCTATCAAAGGAGCAGATTCTGGAAAACTACCGCATCCTCCTGACCTATTTGAATATCCCATGGTTTCTCGCATTGGATATGCCGGATTTCCCTAGTTCGGCTAGTGGGCTTTTCCACTTTTTCGAGGTCAAGAAGCTTTTTATGCTGGACTACCTGATCTTGATCTTTTCTGGAATGGGCACGCTATGGTTTGTACGACATCTAAATAGGAGACGAGAATCTTGGCGGCTCCTACCCTACTTCCGCCAGGGAACCCTTATTCCCCTTGCTATCCTTTTGGCTCTCCTGGTTAGCTTCGACACGCTGTTTGTGCTTTTCCATAAAGTTTTCTTTAACAATGACGCCTGGCTCTTCAATGCCACTACTGATCCTATTATCTTAGCTTTACCTGCCGAGTTCTTTATGCACAGTTTCCTCTTGGCCTTTGGATTAATCGAAGTCTTCCTAATCCTGGGGTACTTCACTACTAAATATCGAATCTCTGCCCCAAGCCGTTGATTAAAAAGGTTATGGTTCATAAGAAAAACAGGGCTCTCCATCGAAAGCATGGGAGCCCTGTTTTTATCGAAAATTTATCGATCTATGATTTTCCTTATACAGCATACTGGCTGGTCTGACCCGATTCTGGAAGGGGGTCAAACCAGCCAGTGTTTTTTCGTTCCTGCTTCGTTTTATTTCGGCTCTAATTTCAATGTCATAGCATTGATGGCAACAATAACGGTCGATAAGGACATGAGGACGGCGCCGAAGGCCGGACCCAAGGTAATGCCGATAGGAGCAAGGAGGCCAGCAGCAATTGGAATCGCGATAAAATTGTAGCCTGCTCCCCATACCAAGTTTTGTTTCATTTTACGTGTCGTCTTGTTTGCTAACTCGATAAAGGATTCAATATCCCCTGGATCAGACTGAGTAAGGATAATATCCGCAGAATCCAAAGCTACTTGCGTTCCAGCTCCGATTGCAATACCTACGTCTGCCAAGGCAAGGGAAGGTGCGTCATTGACCCCGTCTCCTACCATGATAACCGTCTTGTTTTGGTTTTTCATGGACTCGACCAGCTTGTACTTATCTTCCGGAGATTGATTGGCTTGGTATTGAATACCTAGAACTTCTGCAACTCCTTGTGCAGCTTCCTCGTTATCACCAGTAGCCATGAGTGGTTCAATTCCGTATTTTTTCAGCACCTCGATCAAGTTTCTGCTGGTTTCTTTCAGTTCATCTCCCAATGCGACAGCGCCGATTGCTTCATTATTTTCTACAAGGATACTTAAAGTAGCGCCTTTCGGAATATCCATACGCAATGCTTTTCCGTATGCCTTTTGGCTGATTAATTGATAGTGGTGGCCGTTCGCCTCCCCTTCTATTCCTGCTCCCGAAACGATTTCAATGGAGTCAAAGGAAACTGACTTAATGCCTTTCGCTTCAGCGTGGTTCACAATCGATTGGGCAATCGGGTGACTGGAGCCCGCCTCTATACCCGCCAACAAGCCTGTAATTTCTTCTTCAGAATATTTATCACTCAAAACAGTGACGTCCAACACTTTAAATTCACCAGTTGTTAAAGTACCTGTTTTATCCAATACCATAACATCCGCTTTAGTAGTTAATTCCAAAGCTTCTCTATTTTTAACCAGTAATCCTCGGCTTGCACCCAAACTAGTACTACGTGATACTACCAAGGGAATAGCAAGACCCAAAGCATGTGGGCAGGCAATAACTAACGCAGTCACAGTAAAGATAACGGCTGTAGGCAGATCCGCAATGATCGTCCAGATTAGTAGGGCGATTAAAGCTACTACAACCGCAATGTAGAACAACCAGCTAGCTACTTTTTGAGCCACATTCTCTGCTCGAGAAGGTTGGCTTTGCGCTTGGCTGATTAATGTCTGAACCTGAGAAATGAAGGACTGATCGCCCGTCTGCTTTATTTCCACATAGAGGACTCCGCCACCATTGGTTGATCCACCGATGACCTCATCTCCGGTTTTTTTTTCAATTGGTTTCGATTCCCCAGTCACAAGCGCTTCGTTTACACGAGATTCTCCGCGGATAATGATACCATCAGCTGGAACATTTTCTCCTGCTTGAACACGGATAACATCTCCAATCTGAAGTTCAGACACAGGGCGAGTCTCAATCGAATCGTCTTCTAAAACAACATGAGCATCTTTCGGCACCAACTCAGCCAATGCTTTTTGCGCGTCCCCTGCTTCACCCAATGCCTTCATTTCAATCCAGTGTCCTAATAACATGATTAAAATTAAGGTTGTAAACTCAAAGAAGAAGTCCATGACATGCTCTCCGGTCACATAACGAGCGGCCACTGCGTAAACACTATAGGCATAAGAAACCGTTATTCCCAAAGTAATCAAGGACATCATGCCTGGAGCTTTTGAATTAAACTCATCTTTCGCACCCATGTAGAATGGTTTTCCGCCAAAAATGTATAGAATTGTTGCCAATACAGCTGCTACAACGTCTGCATAAGGAAAGATAATTTGGAAAGGCAACTGAATATCCATCATAGGCGTAATGAGTAAGATTGCAATTCCTAATGGGAGTGACTTCAAGAAAATCTCCTTAAAGCTACCGTAATGGTGGTGGGCATGCCCTCCCATTGCGCCATGATCCATTTCACTGTGATCCATATTGCTGTGATCCATCTGACTATGTTCCATTTCATTATGGTCGTGTTTTGAGTGATCAATGTCGCCGTGATTATGATGACTATGTGACGAATGTTTTTTGTTATTTCTCATTTTTAATTCCTCCTTATTATATTAGAGACTGATTTTAAAGTTTTAGAACTTTCTCATCTAACACTACATATAATTCTCACGAAAAGGGTTCTATACTTTATCTCTAGCTACTATCTATGAATAAATGTTATTCGTACTTTATGCACTTAATACTGAATAGTTAGTTTCTGCTAAAGCAGCATTGAGCGTTTCGGTATCAATCTCTGTTTGACTTTCAAGTACTGCTTTTTTAGTCGCTAAATCAACCTCTACAGATTCAACCCCTTCAATAGCTGAAAATCTTTCTTGTACCGTGTTCGCACAACCTGCACATTTTACGCCATCTAATAAGATTTCTTGTTTCATTATTTTATTCCCCTTTTTTTATCTTCTCCTATTATATAGAATAGGTAGAAGTTTAAATCCCAGATAAGCTACGTGTTTTCTAAAAAACTGCTGGTTTGAATCGTCTTAACCGTAAAGCATTGAGCAAGACCGATACGGAGCTGAAACTCACGGCGACTGCCCCGCCAACATTGGACTCATCAATAGTCCGCCAAAAATATACAAAAGACCCATCGCAACTGGAATACCTACAAGGTTGTAAGCAAAAGCCCAGAACAAGTTTTGTTTAATGTTTCGTAGCGTTGCATGACTTAAATCAATCGTAGTCAATACAGCGGTTAAATCATTACGCATAAGGACAATATCAGCCGATTCAATCGCCACGTCTGTACCTGATCCAACTGCAATTCCGACATTTGCTTGAGCTAATGCGGGTGCATCGTTAATGCCGTCTCCAACCATCGCTACCTTCTTGCCTGCCTCTTGTAGTTTTTTGACTTCCTCTGCTTTATCTTCAGGTAATACTTCACTTAATACACTGTCTATACCCACTTGCTTAGCAATCGCTTTGGCTGTTCGTTTGTTATCTCCAGTAATCATGATTACTTCAACACCGCGTCTTCTAAGTGCTTTAACAGCCTTCATGGCAATCGCATTGCCCTTCTGTACACTGACAATCCACTTCTTCTACTGCGAAAGATTTTTTTATCTCTAATATTTTCTCTAGTCGATCTATATCATCGAAGCTTAAGACATGATCTTCAATGATGCTTCCTATTACATTTCCGACTTTCTTTTTGCAAATACGGTTAAAAATATCTTCTGCAAAATCCCTTACGGCTTCTTTCTCTACAATATTGGCAGTGTAAATAAACTTTCTACCTTCTTGCTCTGTATTTAGTACGCCTTTTTCAACTAATCGACCTAAGATCGTTTTGATAGTGGATTCTGTCCAGTTCATTTTTTCTTTCAAAACAGAGATGACTGTTTTACTAGTTACTAGACCATTTGCCCAAACTACACGCATTACTTCCCATTCAGCATCTGTGATAGAAGTATTAAGTTCTATTGTGCTCATTTTCCTTTCCTCCTCGTTGTTTACAGATGTAAACGAATATATTCAAGATAAGTTTACCATTGTAAACGAAATATGTCAAATCTTTTTTATAAATGTAAACTTGGAATTTTTTTCAAAAAAAGTTAAGTTGTATTGTATCAATTTCAGAACTCACACTTCGGTTTTAGTACTCATTTTAATACAAATTTTCTAAGCAAGAAAAAAAGTCACTCAATAGGTGACTATAGAACGTAGACAAACTCTATTTTTAGAAGGTGTAAATTAAAATTATTTAATTACCATTATTTCAACTAACTCTTGAAACGCTCATTTTATCGTGTATCAGGAGTTTTTCTTCTCTAGAAGAACAAAAAAGATTGAAGAAAAATTGTCCCAAATGGACTTTTTCTTCAATCTGAAAGCCCCATTTAAGGGGCTTTTTTATCTATAAAATAAAGTTCAGAAAAGTCTCAATCGTGCCACTTTCATACATGATGTATAGTCCAAGTGGAATGAATACTAACGGCACAATGATTCGCTGGTATTTTTCAATTGTCTCGGATATTAACGGAATAGAAGATAGCACCCAACTAAGCTCGCAAAAGATAATTATGCCGATTGCAAACACAAGCAACACCACGAGGGTCTGTAACCAATCTAACGAAGCAAAATAAGGTATATAGATACCTAAATTATCTCCGCCAGATGCAATTGTCAGCAATGTTACTGTCCAAAACAGTTGATTTGCCTTGCTTTGTTCTAATCTTTCAATAATTTCTTCCTCTTCTTCTTCCTCACCTTCTCCAACAATTGCAAAGCGAATCCCTAAATAGATAGGGATTAAACCAAGCAATCCAACCATCCATGCTTCAGGCACGAAATTGACGACATAAGCAGCAACTAAACTCGCCCCTACAAGTAAGCCAGTGCCTAGATACTGCCCCGCATAAATATGCCATTTCTGTTTATTCTGTGATAGCTGTGCAAATAAAATAATTAAAATAATTAAAACAATTAAATAATCGATACTGGTGGAAATATAAACACCAATAGCAGATATGATTGTCTGTCCCATAAAAAAAACTCCTGTATTAGTCAGTAATAAATCAGCAAATTTTAAGAGAACACAGACACATTAATTTAGCTATCCCTAATGGGTAATGTCGAACGTAGGAAAGCATTTTACTCCTCCTCAAAACATAGTTACAAAGTAATTTCTAACTGGAATTCGGTGACCACTTCCATGTAAAGTATAACCCATTATACTTTACTTCGTAAATGTGGGCTCGCTGAGGGATCTTGCAGACAGCTATTTCGGCTCTTTTGAGCCGAGTATCAGCGCACCCTTACCTCATTCAAATATATTTTTGAATGTATTCTAACATTAAACTTTGTAGATGTCAACTTCAGCTCCGCCAAAATATAGATAAGAAGTTAGTGTACCAAATATAAAAAAGCCCTGCCATCCAAATGATAACAGGGCTTAACTTCAATATCCAAAGGACATATTCATCTAAAAAAGGTAGATTTCTTATTGATTTATATTGCAATGTAATGAACTTCAAAAATTCAAAAATCGCTTAAAATCAATGTTTTGACGTCTAATGACGCGTAGTGAACCACTTACTTAACCTCAGTAAAGAAAATATAGCTAAAATAGATTTTGACTTTCTTAATGAGGCACTTAATGCAAATATTCGTTTGAAAGAATTAGTAGATGAACTAAAAATTTCAAAAGAACTGGACAGTAAAGGTTGGTCCAAAAAAGACTCTCGAACGATAAAAATCTTGTACGATGGCCTTATCAATAAACATATAGTTTCCCTAGATCGTGCAGATTATAACATTATCCAAGTCATTCCATTTGCTAATGTACATGTACTACTGTTTTTAATACCAGAAAGGGAGAATTCTAAAAATTATAGAATATACAACTACAGTGATTATGAAATGGAGTTAATCAATGAGGATAGGCAACAATTTTCAAAATATGAAACAGTTGATTTAGACCAATTGATACTTGTTGATATTTTTAATATTGATGACTACATTTCATCATATTTAACAATATAGGATATAGAGAATCTGGATCTTGGTCTTTTAAAGTTGATAAACTATGCTGATAATAAAAGCGATAGACATATTTTACAAACCTGTTTAGAATTTGCTCAAAAAATTGTAGAATCAGATAAATCTGAATATAGTATTCTCATTTTACTACAAATAAAAAAACGATTAAACATATTAACACAAATGGATAGCAACTATCTTCATTCTCTAATGAATCAAAGTTCGGTAGAAATTAGGTTTGCTGCAGCCTGTATTCTAGGTAACAAAGAACAAGCCAGATATTTTTTCGATAAAGAATTCGCTGATGAACAAAAAGAACGATTTCTGGAATATCCGATTTATTACCTCCTTAGCCTAGACTAATAAGTTTTAACTATAATGTTAAGTTAGAGAAAACATTTTACAATTGTTTTCTCTAATTTTTCTTTTTTAGTTTAAGATTAATAAATAATATTTTTAGCACAAAATTTTTACTACTTGCATCTTAAATCTTTTATGATATAATTTTGTTAGTTTATAAAACAACAATAGTTTTCAGGAGGTAATATGTTTTCTGGTAAACGATTAAAGAAAAGACGAATAACACTTGGCTATTCTCAATCTGAACTAGCAGATAAACTTCATATAAACCGCTCTTCTTATTTCAATTGGGAAAATGAAAAGACTAAACCAAACCAAAGCAATCTCAAACAACTAGCTATCCTATTAGATGTTCCTGAAACATATTTCGAGTCAGAATATAAAATAGTCAATACTTATCTTCAGCTTTCTTTACAGAATCAGGAAAAGGTAGAGAAATATGCTGAGGAATTACTTCAAACTCAAAAGGTTCATGAAAAGATTGTTCCACTGTTTGCTGTGGAAGTTCTATCAGAAATTCAACTATCTGCTGGTCCAGGTGAAGGTCTGTACGATGAATTTGAAACTGAGACTGTCTATTCAGAAGATGAATACACAGGATTCGATATAGCAACATGGATTTCTGGTAATTCTATGGAACCTGTTTATAAAGACGGTGAAGTCGCTTTAATTAGATCGACTGGTTTTGATCACGATGGAGCTGTCTATGCCTTGAATTGGAATGGATCGCTCTATATCAAGAAACTCTATCGTGAAGAAGATGGATTCCGAATGGTGTCAATTAACCCAGATGTTGCTGAAAGGTTTATCCCATTTGAAGATGAAATCAGAATTGTTGGTAAAATTGTAGGCCACTTCATGCCTGTGATTGGAGGTTAGTAATGTCAAGACAGTTTGACGACATTATATTTATTAAAGCAAATAGAATTATTTTATTACTCGACCAAAAAGAATATGATGTAACTAACCATTTAACTGAATTGGTTGATGAATTAGCAAAATTGAAATCTAGGTGAATACTATGGGCTATGTCGACTACTCAAAAGAACCTCGTAGCGATATTGCTTTTGTCGATATGAAATCCTTTTATGCATCTATCGAATGTGTAGAGAGAGGACTTCACCCGCTTCATACTTCACTTTGTGTGATGAGTAGGGCAGATAATTCAGCTGGTCTAATTCTAGCTTCTTCTCCAATGTTCAAAAAAGTCTTTGGTAAAGGAAATGTTGGCAGAGCCTACGACCTCCCCTTTGATGTTCATACCAGAAAATTTAACTACTACCGTGCTAAAATTTCAGGATTGCCAACGGATGCAAAATTTGTTTCCTTCATAGAAAATTGGGCCAAGCGTACATTTATTGTGCCACCGAGAATGGACTTGTACATTCAAAAAAATCTTGAAATACAAAAAGTATTTCAAAATTATGCAGATCCGACAGATATTCTGCCCTATTCTATTGATGAAGGATTTATTGACTTAACTTCATCGCTAAATTATTTTGTTGAAGACAAATCTCTGAGTCGCAAAGATAAGTTAGATGTGGTTTCAGCAAAAATTCAACACGATATTTGGGAAAAAACGGGTGTCTATTCAACTGTTGGAATGAGTAATGCCAATCCACTTCTAGCTAAGTTAGCACTTGATAACGAAGCTAAAACCACTGCTACCATGCGTGCCAATTGGTCTTATGAAGATGTTGAAACGAAGGTCTGGAATATTCCCAAAATGACTGACTTTTGGGGAATAGGTTCACGAACAGAAAAACGACTAAACAAATTGGGAATCTACAGCATTAAAGAATTGGCCAACTGTGACCCTACTATCTTGAAAAAAGAATTTGGTGTTATTGGAGTACAACATTGGTTTCATGCTAATGGCATCGATGAAAGTAATGTCCATGAACCTTATCGCCCTAAAGCAGTCGGGATTGGGAATTCGCAAGTGCTCCATAAAGATTACACTCGTCAAAGTGATATAGAGCTTGTCCTGCGTGAGATGGCAGAGCAAGTTGCGATTCGGCTACGCAGAAGACATAAAAAAGCAACTGTAGTCGCCATAAATGTAGGCTATTCAAATTTCGAAAACAAGAAATCAATCAATGTTCAGAGAAAAATTAACCCAAATAATCGTACGCTTGTTTTTCAAGATGAAGTTGTTTCTCTCTTTCGTTCTAAATACGATGGAGGGGCAGTTAGAAGCATTGCTGTAAGGTACGATGGATTGGTGGATGAAAACTTTGCTGTGATTTCTCTTTTTGATGACTTTGAAGAAAGCGAAAAAGAGGAAAAATTGGAGACAACCATTGATTCCATTCGTGATCGTTTTGGATTTCTTGCTGTACAGAAAGCTAGTTCTTTATTAGAAAATTCAAGGGCAATTGCTCGCAGTAGATTAGTCGGCGGACATTCCGCTGGAGGATTGGAGGGTTTAAAATGATTGATAGAAGTTATCTCCCATTTAAGGTTGCTAGAGAATACCAAGACCGAAAGATGGCCAAATGGATGGGCTTCTTCTTATCAGAACATACGGCAGGACTTGATAGTGAGCTTAATAAAGTTGACTATACTTCTGAGTTATCAATTTCAGATAAACTACTGCTGCTCAATCAATTATACAGTAATCAGTTGAATGGTATCATTGCAGTTCCTGGACAATATTACAGTGGAAAAGTTGACAATCTGACTTTTAACCATGTTTCATTGAAGACAAAAACGGGCTTTGTCAGCATTCCAATCAAGGATATTCTTTCAATTGATTTGGAGGTGGAATATGAATCAGCTTGAGTTTAATAAAAATCTATTACAAATGGATTATTTTAGTGATAGCTACCGAAAATTTGAAGAGGATTTCTATCGCTACTCAGCCCTAGATACTCCACTTACTTTTTTAACAGATGATATTATGCTTGCCATGGCAAAATCTCAAAAGCCCTATTTTAAGCTAAATAAGGAAAATTCGAAAGACCATCGTGACCATTATTTTATGTTCAATGTGGAACCTTCACGAGATAATAATCTAGTTAGGCTATACTGTTACGATTCAACGATGACACATATTTCAAAAAACAGGCCAAAATAATTGGTCTGTTATTTGTTATTATTGCTCTCTCGCCTACCTTGTCTAAACCTCTCAATGTTTTTTTCCAATTGTTCCGTGTGAAGTTTATTTTTCGCTTCCTGGATTGACCTATCAAGACTTTGATCCTCGTCAGTTATATCGCTTTGAGATAATTCAACGCTCGTATCAGGCTTAAAATTTGTATCAAAAACCACATCTAGGAGTTGTTCTACTTTGGTTAGTTCACTATCTGACATCTCTGATAGTCGATGAATCAGTCGTTTGAATTGATCCTGGTTTTGTTTTTTCTTTTGAAAAAATTTCATTATATTCTCCTTCAATTGTAAAAAGGTAGCCCGCATAGGACTACCTGACTTATAAATCATCAATGGCTACTGAAATAGCCTGTAACTTTTTATTTTGGATTTTCTTTTCATCAATCAATTGATGAAGTTCTTCAATTTGCTTCTGACAGGCGGAAATATCCTTGTTGTTTTGTGCAATGGTATCAGCCAAGTGTTGTTTATAGTCACTTGTGATATTTACCTTCTTCGGCTGATTTTGTTTAACGGTTGATGCGAGCGTTTGTACATCTTTTGATTCTGACTCCTTTTGTTGCTGTTCAAAAGCAGCCACATAATCTACTTCTTCAATTGGTTTTTCATCCTGTTTATGAAAAAGTGCTGCGATTTTAGCTCGTTCTTCATGGGACGATGTTGGTTTCACATCGTCTAGTGGCTGATCAAAATTCCATGTTTTACTCATTCTGTATCCTCATTTCTGTAATTTGGGTGTAGTGTGGTTTCTTTACCAAAGGCTTGCTCTAGTGCTTCATGAAATGACAACTGACTTGATTGTTGTCGTTTGATAAAGGTGCTATACATTGCAGTTTGTAGTTGGTCTCGATAGTGTTCCAATTTCTCAGTCTCACGTGAGACCTTTTCTTCTTGCCTAGCTACTTTTTCAGCCAGACGTTCAATCACACTCATAGGGTGTCCTCCTTGTCACTTTCTAGATTATGATAGTGGACTTGATTTTGTTATCACAATTCCAAAGCGTGCTCTCGTTTAGGTGGAGGATGATTCTTATTGACTTGTGCTTGGGCTGACTGGATAAGATCTCTTAAAGATAATTCCTTTTGTCGTTTCACAATATCATTCCAATCTGACTTTGTTTCAAGTCTTTGCAATGGTGGTAAATCTTGAAAAATCGGAAATCCTTTATCTGACAGTTTCTGATAAAATTCTCTTCCTGCTTCATCGTTATCAACAGCCATAGTTATGACGTTTGAATGAGTTTGAAAAAAGGTTGTCGTCTCTTGTATTGCCTGAAGATAATGGCTAAGTCTAATTGGTTTTACTGTATCTAGAAATGCCAATTTCCCCTGTTCCTCTGCTGCTAGACGCAAAGTCTGATAAGCAATCACTGAAAGTTTTAGGCCTTCCATTGAAATCAGGCGAACATCTGATAGCTGCTTTTGGTGAAGTTGATAATAACTCATCATATCGATAACTGATTCACAAAAAATGAGTCGCTTAGGATTCCCAATATCGAAACTAATACCGACATGGCCATGAGATCCTTTCATGATTTTTTTGAGATAACCTCGATCGTATTTTTCTTCATTTTTGACGAGACCTTGAAGGCTTGCGGCCTGTAAGGTCCCATTATGGTCAAAGCTTTTAAACACTAAAACTGACTCCGCTTGATAAGTAGCTTGAGCAAGCAATCCTTGTCTGCCAAAGGAATTAATAGTCTGATTACTTAGTCCACGGATGTCTTTCAAGTAAGTACGTGCTTGCTGAAAGGGTTCTTCACGCAAATAATATTGGAAGGGTTGATAAGTTTCTTCAATCACCTTAGCTTCTTCAAAGCCTCCAGTTTCAAGGTAAGACAAGGCTTTTTTGAAAGACACTCCTGCCACTAACTGTACAAAGTCTATCACATCCCCTTGTATATCTCTTGAAAACCATTTGAAAGTATTGGTATCCGCAAAAATCCGAAAGGAATCATGGTCTGGGTGTTCATAAATTTGTCCTGATAAACGTCTGAAGGAATAACCCAGACTCTCAGCCACATCTAAAATGGCCTTTTGTTTTACTGCTTTAATTCGTGTCATCTTGTCTCCCTATCAAAAAAAGCAGAAGACTGTCTCCTGCTAGTTGTTCTCGCTAGTCGTTGTTCCTTAGATCGTTGGTATGCTGGAATTGGCTCCATCTGTTGCTTCTTTCATGTCCTCCAGTTTCCCATTCCAAATGGTCAACTGATTAACTAGAAGCTTGTCGGAAACTTTGGAGTAGGATAACATAACTGTCTTGGTTTCTGTCTGAGTTGTTCGCTGTTGTTGCTCACTCAAATCAGAAACATAAGTTACTTGATAGGAAACTTCCGCAAGTGCAACATGGCTTTCTGTATTGACATAGATACTGGCTGATTCAAATCGGTAGTCAAGCATATAGTCTTTATAAACTTGATTGATCGCTTTATTCTGATTTGCTTCCTCTTCTGAAAATGCCGAGTCCGTCATGTAGGGTTTGATACGAGCGTTATTTTCACCCAGCTGGACCTTGGTGAAATATTGAGTGAGAAATTCATTGACAAGCTCATCTGATAGGACTGTCGCTCTTTCCTCCTGCTTTTTCTTTGACACAAGTTTATTGGCTTCTGCTCGTATTTGGTTCTCTGTTTGCTTTGAAATGGTTTGTGAGCCAATCGTGTAGCCAATCATGACCATAAAACTGACTGCGATTAAACCTCCTACTCCAATCAGAAATCGAGCTTTCACTTTATTTAACATGGCTTACTCCTCTATTAGTGATAGCTTCATCATATCAAGATTAGCTTGGAGATTTTATCACAAGAAAAAGGACTACCCATTGGTAATCCTCCGTGTTAAACTATTCTATTTCTCCACCACTTCATAATAATGCTAAAAACAAGAAATAGATTCAAAGCAATAAAAAATCCTGTAAAACTCCAAACTCCATTAGTTGCTAAATCTTCTGAATAGAGGTATCTCTCAGTAAAGAAGAGGTAAATTCCATAGATTTCAATAAAGACTAATCCACTGATGAGTCCGATAAGAAACAAAGCACCTGAAACTTTCACAATCCGATAAAGGACAAACAACATCAGTCCTATTGCTGCGAAAATCAAAAGACTTTGTAGAATTTGCTCCAACATCTTACACCTCTTTCTAGGCTAATTGCTTACGATAATAGTTGGCTTGTTCCTGGTCAAGTTCATCAAGTTGGGTAACCAAGTCAAGGTATTCCGTCTTCGTCACCTCATCTAAGTTTGAAAAATCATTCTCACGACTTTTGATGATGAGTTCCAGCTGTCCAGTAATTTCACGCTTTGAAAAACTGTAATCAAAGGTCTCATCTTCATACTGTTCCTTTAAAGTTTGGTAGTTTGCCCTATCTTCTGGACTTGTATAGCCTTGTGCCAACCATTCTTCAAGTTTATAACGCATTTCTTCTAGTGTTTGGGTCATGATCTATTCTCCTTTTGTGATTTCTTGACTTCATTTTACCGCGTTCAAAATTATTTGTCAGCCTTTTTTCTTATATCTCGAGTGCTATTTGTTGCTTCTTTTGGGGTGTTGTATCTTCACTAAACTTGGCCAAAGCTGCATCTATCTCTTCAATCTCTGCTTCTTTTTCAACCAAGGGAGCTAAAACATCATACTTAGCCTTTACAAGCTGATAGTCCTCTTCCTTTGGAAAGACTTTATCAACTTCTACTTTGGCTACTCGTAGCTTATCTTTTAAATCCTTTACCAGCTCTTGCGTCTTTTCTTGGTCATCTATAATATGGTCAATGGCATTACTAATCCGTTGAATGGTTCCCACGTCTGATTTCAAATCAAGGGCGACAGTATACTGGTTATCACCTACAATCATTAAAGAAATGGTTTCTGGTAAGGGCTCACTAGCACCTCGTGTAGTCATTTTTAAATCAAATCCTCTAAAGCTGGCAAGTGTCCTGACTTCCTTGGTCTCTGAGCGGTTATAGGTAATGAGTTTTCGCAGATAGTCCCCAGCTTCAGCACGATTATCCATTGCTTGATTGTCAAATCGCATGACAAAATCTTGCGACTTGGTTGCCAAAGATTGGGCAATATCTTTATCATATTGACTCAACCGTTTTTCCATAATAGGGAGGTGCTTCTCGCTATAGGAAATGGTATGGCGATACTCGTCTTTGGAGCGATTAAAGGCTCGTTTTTGATTCTCTAAAACTGTCAGTTCATTTTCCAACTCCATTTTGAGTTTGAGATAAGGGTTCCCAGTTGCCAATGCCTTAAAGTCTGAGGCGGTCATGGTTTGTTCATCAATGTCTTCAGCTGATCTCACAGGATCTTTTGAGGTCATTATCTGGGTGATATACTTTAGCTTATTCTCCTGCGTCTGCCAGAGGTAATTGTCAAAGCTCCCTTTAGTAATATAGTGATAAATACCTACCTCCTGGTGCATGTTTCCTTGTCGAATTAGTCGTCCATTTCGCTGGACAATGTCTGAGGGCCTCCAGGGAACGTCTAAATGGTGGACAGCTTTCATGCGAGATTGGACGTTTAATCCTGTTCCCCCTTTTTCCGTAGAAGCCATGAGAATCCGTACTTCTCCACTATTGACCTTGCGTGACAGAGAGTTTTTCTTCTCATCAGTATTGGCATCATGGACAAAGGCAATTTCTTCTTTTGGAATCCCTCGATCAACTAGTAAGTCCTTAAGTTCATTGTAGACATCAAACCCTTCTTCCTTACTTTTAGGGGTTCCAATATCTGAGAAAATCATCTGAGTGGCTTTGTCTCCAGCTCCATCACGGTAAATCCGCTCGACATTATCGACTACTTGAAGGATTTTCTGATTATCCGATAAGGAGTAAGTAGGGTCAATCAACCGCATATCAATAGCTAGTTTTCTGGCTTCTCCTGTGTAGGGTAGGATACTAGCGAGGTAGTCATTGCGACCCCTTTTCCATTATCCCCCCACCGAACCGGACATGATACTTTCGCATCATCCGGCTCTCCAGTAATTTCATTTCATAAACGTGTATTTATTGAACCATTATGTATTGCATGGTGACAATCCCGACAAGTCACTAGCGTTTTTCGACATCTTGCTGACATGATTTCTTTCCACTTTGGAACTAATTTCCCATTGTGTTTGTTCAAGTCTGCTAATTTTCTGATATGATGTACCTCTATGTTCTCCTCACTTCCACATAGCTCACACTTATTTGCGAGTAATCGCTTGATAAGCTCTGTTCGACCACCATAAACTTGATACGGTGCATCTTCTATTACAGCTTTCTTTTTATAAGAAAGTGAAATGCCACCCCACGTTGCAACTAGAGGAGGTTTATCTTCTCGAGGCACAACTACCTGTAAACACGGCACAGTTCGGCCATTCGTGCTAGTTGTGGTAGTCTTATATTTAGCTAATATTTTATTAATGGATGACTTATGTTTAAATGCTAATGTTTTAAGGAGTGATGTTTCCATATACCAATAGACTTTTGAGAACCATGACAAATTTTGTGCCAATATATAATATTGAACCAGCCCTCTATATTCTTGTTGGTAAGTTTGAACGATACTAAAGTCGTCATCATGCAATAAGTTATTACGATGAATAGCTTTACCATTTTTCATGTATTGGCGGCATTTGCTTTCAATAACTGATGCAGGTACAAATAATGCGATAACACCATTGGCACTCCGTCTCCCTTTGTTATCAATATAATCATTGACACGTTGTGCTTTTATCTCATATCCCAGAAATTTCGCTGATTCTTTAGTCGCATGGGTAATCAAAGTCTTTTCTTGAGAAAGTTCCAAAGATAACTTAGTATTTAAAAAGTCTCCAATTTGCTTCTTTATAGCCTTTGCCTCAGCTTTTGAACCTGTAAAGCCTAGAATAAAGTCATCCGCATACCGAACATATCTTAATCTCCTATAGCTGGTATCATAAGTATCAACTGAAGGGAGATTTCTTCTCTCAACAATTAACTGATGAGCTTTTTTATAATCTCCTTTATCCTGATAGCATTTAATTCTTCTACTCAAACGATTATAGGCTGAATTTGCTTTCTGCTTTTTACCTCTTGTATATTGAGGTATCAGCTCTTCACCGACCCACTTATCAAATTGATGTAAATAGATATTAGCTAATAAAGGACTAATAACTCCACCTTGCGGTGTTCCACTAATAGTCTTGTGAAACTTCCAATCATCAAGATATCCTGCCTCAAGCATATTTTTGATAAGCCTAATAAACCGACCATCCTGAATTTGTCTAGACATCATAGTGATTAATACATCGTGGTCAATCGTGTCAAAATAACTAGAGATATCTCCTTCTATGAACCAACGTGTCCCTTTCCAAGTCTGAATTTCTTGTAAAGCTGTATGACACCCTCTTTTTGGTCTAAAACCATGAGAATGTTCACTAAATTGTGGCTCATAATAGGCTTCTAATATCATGCGAATCACTTCCTGAAGAAGTTTATCACTCCATACTGGTATTCCCAAGGGACGGTGTTTTCCATTCTTTTTAGGAATGTACTCTCTCCTAGCTGGTCTCCAGTAATAGGTTTCTCGTCTTAATTGTTCAATAATCCTATCTATTTTTTGAATAGACATACCATCAATCGTTTCCTCTGTAACACCCTTTGTCATCGCTCCATTATTCGGGTATAACTTTGCATAGGCTATTAGATACAATTCTCGATTAAATAGTAATTTATAAACCCTTTCAAGTGGTTTATCTTGTTTTCCACGTTCATGAATGACCGTTAAAATAGTTTTGGCTGTACGCATCTCACGCACCTAATCCTTTCTAACTAATCGAAATTACCTGTCACCCTTCGCTATGTACAAGGTTTTCCCTTGCTCAAACTACTACGGTGACTCCGTTACCATAAGGGTCTCCCCTCTTAGGCAATCCTGCTATTCGTTAAAAATGTACGTTCTAGTAACCCTTAGGTTCCTCACTCATTCCTTTATTCATACTTATCGTATGCTCTTTTACTGTAGAAAGTTATTCGTCCAAAATCACAACAACGAATATACAGTAACATCGGTCTCAGTTACTTTCCGATGGGCGATGCTTTGCACCTAGTCAGAATTGAGGTTCAAGCAGTTTAGCCTTAACCATAGGTTACGGAACTTGCGGCACATCAAAGCGTTGTAACTCGCTCCTTATCCGCTTTACTAACATGCTATTGTCCCCTTTGGGTTTCCCCGCTAGGTTAGTTAGTTGTTCCTATTATTTACTTTCAATAATATCTCTCTGTGAGGGAGATACATTTTTACGCTTAACAGCGCACGATTTTAAGCATATTATCTCTACTTGGATCAACACTACCTGACTTGATAGCGTCTGAACGCTTTACCAGCTCTTCCAAATAGTATTTCTGAGCTTGCGTTAACTCACTTTCCACCGCAATAATCTTAGCTTCTGGTACTGGTAAATCAAGCATGTCTGAGGTCTGAATATCGGCAGTTTCCTTGTAGATTCGCATGAGTTCAGGCAGGTTGACAAATTTCTTGAACCGTTTCTTAGGTTGGTACTTATCACCTGTCGGGGCTAGTTCCATAGAGTTTTCGATATTCCCAAAAGCCCCAACCCACGAATCAAAATTTGATACCTGGTATCGTTCCAAGACATCGGGTTGAATGTAATTCATCATGGTGAAAAGTTCACTTATAGAGTTAGAAACTGGTGTTCCTGTCGCAAAAACGACATTTCTATCTCCATGCTCTGCCTGAACCTGTCTCACCTTCATCTCCATATCTACGTTCTTTTTTGAAGTGGTATTGGTGATTCCAGCTACATTCCCAAGTCCAGTGATTGGACGGATATTCTTGAAGTGATGAGCCTCATCCACAAAGAGAAAATCAATGCCAAGGTTTTCAAATTCAATAAAGGTATCTCGTTCCAGTTTTTGGAGTTCTTCCAACTGGTTCTCCAATCCCTTAATCGAACGCTCCGCTTCTTTCACCGTATAATCACTGTCACTTCCTAGCTTGATTTCTCTGAGTTGCTCGAGTTTGTCATTGATATAGGCGACCTGTTTTTCACGACTCATCGGTATCTTCTCAAATTGTGAATCCCCAATGACAATGGCATCATAGTCCCCTGTAATAATCCGAGACACAAACTGCTTACGTTTGGCTTTGGCAAAGTCTTTCTTAGTGGTCACATAGACTTTCTTGGTTGGGAAAAATTTCATGATTTCTTGACCAAACTGAGCAGTCAAACTAGAAGGAACCACATAGAGAGGTTTATGCACCATCCCTAATTCTTTCAACTTGAAACCAGCTCCAAGCATGGTCAAAGTTTTTCCAGACCCTACCTCGTGGGCTAGTAGAGCACGTTTTTCCTCGACAATTCGTTGAATGGCATTCTTTTGGTGAGGACGTAACGAGATATTCTGGGCAAGTCCATCAATGGTTAAATGACTACCATCATAGGACTTTGATACTGTACGATTGTAGAGCCTATTATAGGTGTCTTCAATCATTTGTTGGACTTCTGGATACTTTGCTACAAAACCTTGAAAGAGTTCTTGTAGGTGTGTTTCCTTGGCACGTAGGACCGTTGTTTTCTCCACATCTGTCACATTCTTTTTCTTATCCCCTTCGACAACTTGTTTTGTGATGGTTGGTTGATTGGAATTCAGGAGATTTTCAAAGATTTTTCGACCACTATCATAGCGTGAAGCAGGGACACCTAAACTCCTATCCGTTGCGTTGGAATAGGTGTAGGCAAACTTAGATTGGTAAGTGATAACCCCGTCAATGGGACTGACTTCTAGGACTGTCGCTACTTCTTGGTCTGACAGTTCATAGGCTTTCCCCATAAAGGTTTCTTGGGCAAATTTTCCGTAAATAGACAAAGGAATCCAGCGTGAATCGATTCGATAATCAATGTCTGCTAAAGTAATGCGTTCTGGTTTGACTGTTTCTAGAAGTCCTGCATAATGCGGCCAGTTAAAGTCCTGATTGTCTTGTTTGACGAATAGATCTACCACTTCTAACTTGCTAACGACATCCCCTGACAGAAAGTCTTGGCGAGAAACATAGGTCAATTCTCCATTCAAATACTTCTCAGGATCAGGCATAATGAGGTCACCTAACTCCTCAATCAAGGTCATCTGCGATTCAACCTGATAGATAGACATCATATAAGCGAAATCAACACCTCGTCCGTCAGCCAAGCTCGAATTTAAGGCATCAAGGGCAGTATGCACCTTTTTAACCTCTTTTTCAGGACGCACTAGAGCCTTCTCAAAGGCAAGGGATTTAGTATAGATAACAGACTTTCCACTTGGATCCAGACTTTCATCTTCCAAACTAGCAAGAAGCGAATACTTATCATCACTATCAAAAAGATTGCGGTTCACAGCACTATTCAAATACCCATAGCGTTTGACAAAGCTATCATAGGTACGATTGAGTTTGCCTAACAAATGGTTAAAGGTCCCCTTATCGTAGTCATAATGGCGTTGAATGGCAATGACCTCTTGGTAAGCATTGCGAATATCGACCATTCCTTTGATTCGTGCCACTTCTTTATCAGACAAAGGAGCTTCATAGAAAACTGTCTTTTTATAATAACCCTTAAACTGACCACGTTTGGCTGTATCATCGGTCACATAGACATCTAGAGCAGTGTTATCAGTCACTTCTAAGGCATTAAAGCGATCAATCTGCTTTTGAGAATGTTTGGTGTCCCATGCTTTGAAGTTGCCCTCTTCATCGACATAGTAACTGATTTCTTCCGTCTTGGTTCCGACTCGAATGCCTTTATTATCTCGATAGTAGACCGTAGCACCCTGGTAACCAAAACTGTACTGACCCAGATTCTCCCTCATTTCAACTGGAATGGAGGTATCAATGACTTGTTTAATCAACACATCTGGGTTAATGATGACTTCATTTCTATGAATCTCTCTTGGGGCTTTTACTTGATGTAGAGCTGCTTCAACACTTTCAATCAAGTCATCACTAGTCCCCTTAACAGAAAGTGTTCCGCCGTTAAAATTTCTGACCTCGTAGGTTCCTAGCACTTGGCTATTGTATTCTCCATCAAAGTAAGGATTGAGCCAAATGCGACTATCCTTCTCATAGCGAATAGAACCTGAAAAGGCTAAGTCGTCTGCCACATATCCCTTGTCTAAGTGTTTCTGGAAGAATAACATATCCGTTGTGACACTCGTTCCTGCAATGGCCTTAAAGGCAGAATCAGGCAGTCGAACCCCTCCAAGAAATTCAGTTGTCTCACAAATATCTTGTAAAATATTTTCTGTTCGCTTATCCATAGTTCCTGTAGAAGAGATAAACGCTACTTGTCCACCATCATGAACCAAATCAAGTGATTTTTTGACAAAGTAATCATGAATCATGTAAGGCCTATCGTATCTGTTATCCGCAATTCGTATATTGGCAAATGGCACATTTGAAATCACCAAATCAAAACTATTGTCGTTAAAAGCCACCGTCTCAAAGCCCTTAATTTCAATATGACTATTGGGATGAAGGTGTTTGGCAATAGCTCCTGTAATAGTATCTAATTCCACACCATATAACTCACTCTTTTCTCTTAAGTGTTTTGGCATAGCCGCAAAGAAATTCCCTGTTCCCATGGAAGGATCTAGGATTTTGCCACCTGTAAAGCCATCTCTTTCCAACTTATCCCACATCTGACGGATCAGGACTGGGTCTGTGTAATAGGCTGTCAGAGAGGACTGTTTCATATTCGAATACTCTTTATCTGTGACTAGGCTTTTCAGGTCTTCTCGTTCCTTAGAAAATTTTGGATTATAGTCATCAAAAAATTCATTGGCTAGTCCACCCCAGCCTACATATTTGGCAAGGAGTTCTTGTTCACTTGGTGTAGCATTGCGGTGCTCTACTTCTAGATTTTTTACCAAACGAATAGCCGCAATGTTTGTCTCAACCTTATCTCTAGCAGTCTTTGGATAAAAGTCCGTCATATCTTCTGGAAAATAAAAGTCCGTTACTGGAATCTCTGGAATAGTTTCGACGACTTCCTCTTCAGGAATTTGACTATCTGATTCTTCAAAATCAGTATCGTTATGACCTATTTCTGAACCATCTGGTTCCAATAGTCCAACACTCTGAACTGGCTCCTCTTCCAGAAATGAGAAAAGGTTTAATTCTTGGTCCGCTTCTTCTAACTCTGTTTGTTGTTCTGCCTTTGGCTGATGAAGTGCCTGACTGAATTCTTCCCAGGTCCTCACATAAAGAACTGGATTTTGTTCAATGATATCTGAAAAATCATTGACTAACTCAATCCGAATCAAACCATTCAATCGAGCATCGCTGACCGACACGACCTCAAAGTCCTGTCCCTTATAGGAAACCAAAGACCCCAGAGGATAAGTGTCCAATACTCTCTGGACTAGTGGATTTTCCGTGAATTCTTCATCAACTACTTCTTTTCCCTCAGCTTTCTCTAGCTTGTTCTTCCAATTTCTAAAGGTCAAATCTGGCTGATTACCTTTATCTTTTTCAAAATACTCCGCATCTTCTCTGCTGAGTTCTTGGTGTAAAAAGGCGTAGGCAACTTGTCGCAGCTCTTCAATGGAAAGCTGGCTACCAAAGAAAAATTCAACCTTTTCATGACTCAATCCCATTTGGAGTAGTTCTGTCGCAAGGGCTAGTTGAGTTACCGAGGCTTTGGGATAGCCACCTAGTAAAGCAAGGTCCGCATTTTTCAAACGAAAACGACCTGCCGCATCCAATAAAATACCGACTTGGTCTGATTCAAACTGAGATAGCTCAATCCCTAGCTGAGTCAATTTTTCTTGATTTTCTATCCTAATAGCTCGTCCAATTTTTTCTAATTCCTTTTCTTCGACTGTAGTCAGCGTTCGTTTCAGCTCATAGGGACTACCATCAGCTTCTAGATAGGTGAGTAACTCCTCGCCCTCAAAGATTGGTGTCATTTCCATTTCAGTGTCAAAATCACCTCGTTTAAAACTTGGGACTTTGGAACGTTCATTTCGAATTTGGTCAAAATATGTTAGTATCTCAAATTTACGTCGTAAAGATAACTCTTCATAGGCAGGCAGATGACTGGTTTTTCCTGTTTGAACATCTAGTTGAGACAAATCTACATCCAAACTAGCAATAATCAAAGAGCCATCTTCTCTAAAAGATATTGCTTGATGAACACTTGTTTTGTGCTCATCAACAGTTGCTTCATTTTCTAGAACTGTTTCATCAACTCCTGTTTCAAGCTCAGACTCGTAAGTCAAGAGAAACTGCTCAATATCTCGGCTGATCCGATCCGCTAAATTATTAGCCACACGATACACATTGACCAAATTAGCTCCCCTACTCTTTTGTAAGAGTGAATCCGGCGATATGGTTTGGTAGTGTCCATTGGAATCCAATAATTGAAAACGAGTGGCCAGATTGAACAAGGCCACTTCTATCACCAAGTTTTTTTCAGTCGGCGATAGTTTGTCTAGTTTTTGGAGACCACTTTGGCCGAAAACTTGTGTATAGGTCAATAGATCATGAGCAGTATCATAAGGACTAGCCTGGACAAAAGCTGAAACATCTGTCTCAAAGTGAAGTACCTGAACAGGACTTTTGAATTCCTGCCTATTATTCATAAACTGACAAATAAGACTATCCCACTCCTCATCAAAATGCTCTGCTTGGTAATATAAAAATGCCTCAAGCAGGGCTCTATCACGAGGAATGGTGGCTCTCATCATTTGTAGTAAGACTTCTTGATTCATTTTCCCTCCCATTTTAAAAGGGCTGAGAGTTTTTCTCAGCCCTTTGTGTTAATCTAGGACCAAGGCTCGTTGGTCTCTTTCTTGTGGAATACCTTCCATTACAGTTGCCACATAGTGTTGTAAGAAATGACTTTTCTGGTCTAGTAAATCTTTTTGCAAGGCAAGGTGAACCAAATCTCCAAAATAATCCTGACTGGAAATAACCAATTCCTGTTGAATTATGACCTGTAAGGTTTCAAGGCTAAGTGGTGAACAATCGTCACTATCCAAAACCTCATACTGTTCCAAGGTGTCTGAGAGACTATTTGAGGACATTAAATCCATAATAAAACTAGAGCATTCACCTGTTCGGTACAACTTTTCCAGAATGTCAGTCATATCTGCCTGTACTTCATCCTGATAACTATCCACTTTAACTCGTAGCTCATCACTAATCAAGGATAGGTCATCCTCATCCATATAATCTTGATAAACCTGATTGAGGATTGTTCTATCAGAAATACTTAATTCCAAAGAGAGAAAGGCTTTGATAAACTCTTGGTAATCGACCTTCTCCATTTCAGACAAAGCCTCTTTCATGGTGTCAAAGTTCCAAGCCATCACACAACTCCTTTTGTGGGACTAGTGGTGAATGTCCAGATTGTAGCTCTTCTAAATCAGCTTGACCATCACCATCTGTGTCAACAGACTGCAGATTGGTTCCCAAAGCTAGTTCCTGAGCATCTGTCAAACCATCTTGGTCTGAATCCTTTTCATAAATAGTTTTTGGATTCATCTACTTCTCCTCCTTTTTCTTCAGTCCATAAGCCGTACCAAGTAGAATACCAGCTCCAATCAAGCCCAAAAGGGATTCCTGTTCCCCTGTATTTGGCAAAATACTTGCTGGAACAGGCGGTTCTATAGTCTCAATTGGTGGTTGAGGTGGTGAGGGTTGATTTGGACTTGGTTCTTCAGGTCGAGGTGTATGTGTTACAACTGTATTTGAGCTGATGGCATAGCCATTCACTGTATGGAGATAGGTATTCTCCACTTGACCAGCTGCAATCCGTTTCATCTGCAGGTAAACATCTGCCTGAAAGGCTGAATCATCAGAGACAGTCTCTAAGAAGGATTTATCAAATGAAATTGACACGAGGCCATTTGCTGTATCTACCTGTTGCAAGGTATATTTCGTGACTTCTGTTCCCTCTTTTAAGACAGAACCGTCTTTGAGGATGACATCCGTCATCAGATAGTTGCGATAAACACCATTGTACTCATCATGCTTTTCATCATAGTTATCTTCAAAACTATATTCAAATAAATCAGTCGCACGATTGCTTGGAATCAAAGCTCCAACCAAACGATAGTTAAAGGTTTGATGCAAGGCCACTTCTTTACCATCAAGGCTGTCATCTTTATGAGACAAGTCAATTACCACATCTTTTTGTGGGTCTAATTTTGGAACATTATTAACCACTGTTTCCGTGACATAGGCCAAGCCAAAATCAATCTGATAGGCTGTATTTTCATACTGACCACCTGTTTTGGTCAACTCATTTTTAACAGTCATCGGAAGCGTGACAACTAAGGTTTGACCAGTCTTCACATAGGTCTCATAAAAGGCTTTTGGATCATCGCTACAAAGAACTTGAATGACTCCTTTAGGTGTAAACTGACGTTTAGCCATGGCATCTTGGACGACTTTCGGAGCTTCTGACAAACTAGCGTATGTGCTGACAGAGATACCAGATACACGATTGCCATCCTTATCCAAAACTTGAATGCCATCAGGATTTAGGGTAAGGGCTTCTTCTGGGTAATCGTCTACCATGTAAAATCCCTTGGCAAGAACATCATCCGTCACGACCATGTCCTTGTATTGACTGTAATCCAGAACGATTTTGTAATAATTGACCGTATTCGGAAGAACAGTCTTTCCATCAATTGAAATATCTTCTTGATTGGTATTAGACTTATGTGGAGTTACTTTAGGGACAAAATTGGCCACCGTGTTGGTTTCATAGGCTTGCCCAAAGTCCACCTGATAAGCCACGTTTTCATAAGACTTCCCTGAATTAAGCATGGTTTCCAAAATCGTCATCGGAGTGACAATGGTAATATTCTCCCCCTTGGTCACATAAGATTCAAAAAAGGCTTGTGGGTCCTCAGGCATGAAAACTTGAAAAGCTCCTTTAGGCTGAATTTTTTGTTTCGAAAGGGCTGCTTGTAGCGTTTTAGGAGCTTCTGATAATTGAGAATAAGCCTTCACCGTGATTCCTGAAACTGTTTTGCCATCAGATGTGACAAACTGAATAGCTGCTTCATCCGGCAATAAAGCTTCTTCTGGATAATCATCCACAAAGTAAAAACCTTGTGCAATCTGAGAGTTGTCTGCTTTAATCCCTCGGTATTGGTCCAAGTCCCATGAGAGAGTATAGTGATTTTGACTTCTCACTAGCATGGGCTTCCCATTGATGTCCACTTTGTCTTTGTTGAGGTTTTGTTTCTTGGGTTCTGGAGAAACAAGGGTGTTGGTCACTTCCTTGGTTTCATAGCCATTTCCAAAATCAACTTGATAAGCCTTGTTTGTATAGGTCTTAGTTTGACCATAGAGACTATCTTTCACCGTCATTTTGGTCAAAAGAGCTAAAGAAGTTCCTGTTTGAACATACTGGTCATAAAAGGCTTGGTTGTCATCCGGCAAAAAGACTTGAAAGGCACCTGTCGGTGTAGTCTTAGCACGAGCAAATTTATCTCGAAGTTCCTTAGGAGCTTCATTTAGTGAAGCATAGTTTTTAACCGTTATTCCTGATACCTTCTGACCGTCAAGGGTAGTAACAGCCGTGCCATTTTCCACCACATCTAGCACTTCCTCTGGGTAATCGTCCACAAAGAAGAAGCCTCGTGCAATTGTCTCTTTAGCAGATTGATCTCCCTTATACTGGTCCAAATCCCAAGTCAAACGATAGTGGTTGGTTGTGCTAAGGGCTACGACCGTGTCATTAATGAGGACGCCATCCGCATTTTCATTGTTTTTATCTGGTGTAATGAGTGTGGTTGTCTCCCCATCACCTGGTGTACGAACCGTTACAACATTTGAAGTGACTGTGTAAGCATTGGTTGTACCCTTGTTCAAAAGGAGTTTGTAACTATTGGAATAGGTTGCCCCATCATTTTGAACAGAACCATAGAGTTTTGGAGCAGTCAGTTGATAAACCTTGGTTAAATCTTTATTTACCTCCTGCAACAAGTTTTCCTTTGCGGTCAAGGTCACAAAATTCTTAGTCTCATCAAAGCTAAGGACATAGTTTCCATTCTCTTTTTGTGTTGTTTCCTTATCAAAGAGGTAACCAGCAGGCAAGTAGTCCTCAAAAATGAGACTAGTCGTTTGGGCACGATTGGGCGATAAGGCATCAACTGTTAAAGGATAAATCACCGTTGAATCTTTTGCGACAGTTTTCTCATGAAGATTAGCTTGGTCACTATTGACCACTTCTTTCATAATCTCTGGAGTTGTCGTCAAACGGTATGCATGATAATGGACTGTCGGTACTTGTGGTGGCGTTGGAAGTTCTTTTGGAATAGGTTTGACAGGTAAGGTTACCTTGGTCAAAGTTAGACTAGGCTGCACTAATTCATCCAAAGGCTTTGGTGTGAAGGTCACAGGCTTTTCTGGTGTAAATGTTTTAGGAGTAAAGACATCTGGTGTTACCGTAATAGGTTCTGGAATGGGTTCAAGTTCCACTGTTACATGAGGTTTGGGACTATACGGTGTTACTGTACGTGCAACTGGTAGGGTATTTAAGGCGAACCAGTATGACAAGCCAACATTCTGTGGCATATCACCTTGCCCAAAGGTGACTGTATAGGTATTGCCTGATGTAACTGTTGAGACAATTGCTCCTTTATAAGCATAACGACTTGATGTGGTATCCCATTCCTCAGGTAAATTCAAATCACTTGCACGGTTGGAACCCAAAGAACGTGCTAGACCTTCATTAGTCACTTGAACGGTTGAGCCATTAATCGGCACAAATTTCCCAGATGAATCTTTAACATATTCTAGACCAATGTCATTATGATTGAGGGAAGAATGCGTGAAGACTCCTGGTTTTTCTTTGGAGAAGGTAACTTGTGAACCGTCTTCCAAGAAATACTTAGCAACTACACGAAACTCCATCTTGTCTGTTCGCCAGTCACCATTTCCCTCATTTCGATAGGCAATGAAGCCCTCGGTAGGATCATTTGGCACAACCAATTTCACGGCATCGGTTCCAGCTGGTGATACAAGGTTGGTAATATCGTAAGTCACTCGACTAATCTTTTTACCATCAAATCGTGCATTTTGAAGATTTTGATAGTTAAAACTAAGGGTCTCACCTGTTTTGAAGCTATCATAGACAAAGAATCCTGTTGAATCCAATATTCTTGAGTAGCCACCCAGCATGGCATCGCCAGTTGAAATGATTTGATTAGGATTTCGGGTAATTGCTCCATGTTGTGCTTGTGGCTCACCGTTATTGAGATTGAGGGCTTGAGCAAGGGCTTCAGAAATATAACCTTCTTCACCTTTCGAAATCTCGGCCAAGTCACGTTGATAGCGTTCCTTTTCTTTGGTATTGTAGGCATCAATCGCTTCATTTTCTTTTCTGGCTGCGGCTTCTTTTTCTTGATTACGTTTTGTAATAGCTTCAATCTCGGCTGCACGATCTGAAACTAATTGTTGTTTCTCCTGATTAGCTTGATCTACTGCGGCTTGACCTGCACGGTTTTCAGAATCAACAGCTGCTTGACCTGCCTGATTCCGCTTTTCAATGGCTTCATTATCTGCCTTTGCCTTAGCAAGTCCAGCTTCATTTTCTTTTTGAATGGCCTGATTTTTCGCAACAATATCATCTGCCTTTGTTTTCTTTGTTAGATAATCTGCTACAGCTTGTTCGTTAGTTGATTGAATGGTTTCAACAGCCTTGCCATAGTTTGTATAGTCAAGTACAGATGTCCCATTCCCTGCTGAAACTACTTGTTCATTTACTGTCACATCAGCATCTGCATACCGAGTTTTTAGGTCATTGACTTTAGTATCAACCCAAGTATTTGTCTCTTTACCAGTTTGGTTGGCCCCCTCGTAGGCATGTAACAGCTCCTTATTTTCCTGTTCGATGCGGGCTTTATTCGATTCGTATGTCGCTTTGTCAGCTTTGTAGGTTTCAGTAACTTCATTGATAGCCACAACTTGGTTTTGGGCATCTGCTTCTGCTTTTGAAATTTGTTGGCTGGTCTCTGACGCAGAAGTTGTATTCCCTAAGTCCATTGGACTATCTTCAACCGTAGAAACACCTTCAGCCTTTGCCTGTTCCACTGCTTGCGTTACCGTATCATGTGGTACAGTGACAGCAATCGCACCGTTAGATTGCCTAGTTGACCCTAAACTTTCAGTTTGTTCAGAAACAGGGGTTGGTTGTGTTTCTGGTAAATTCGTGGCTGGATTTTCCGTTTGTTGAATGGTGGTGTCAACCGATGGTGTCACTTCATCAGCATGTGCAACCGTTCCTCCCCAAGCAACAAAAGCCGTCACCATGGTTCCAAGGGCAACGGAACATAAAGTACGATATTTTTTACTCTTGCGAAAGACGTGTTTCTCGCCTTTTTCCTGATTGACAAGAAAGTGATGATTACATGTTTTGGTCATAAATAGTCCTTCTTTTCTTTTTTATGTAGCAACAAACTGTCACTCTTTATTAGATACGAGGGCGTTAAGCGAGCACGACAAAAATAGGAGTTTTGACGAAGAACTTTCCGTTCTAGGAGAAACTCTCTTTTTTGTACAGCTCGTAGCCCAAGTTCAATACCATCATAAAAAAGAAGGCTTGATTTTGTTATCACAATAAATTGAGGTAAAAGAAAATGTTGCTTTTATACCACAAATATTGTAAAATTGTAGTGTAAAAGCAACAAGTGGGAGGCCGTATGTCAAAAAAAGAGATTCTACTCGATTTTATAGAAAAGAACAATGGCATTATCACAAACAAAGATTGTAAAGCACTAGGTATTCCAACAATATATCTGACAAGACTAGAGAAAGAAGGCATTATCTTCCGAGTTGAAAAAGGTATTTTCCTAACCCAAAACGGAGACTATGATGAATACTACTTCTTTCAATATCGTTTTCCTAAGGCTATTTTCTCTTATATTTCGGCACTGTATCTACAACAGTTTACGGATGAAATTCCACAATATTTTGATGTGACAGTTCCTAGAGGCTACCGCTTTAATACTCCTCCAGCAAATCTGAACATTCATTCCGTTTCTAAGGAATATAGCGAACTAGGAATTACACTTGTAAAAACACCTATGGGAAACAAGGTAAGAGTGTATGATTTAGAACGCATTATCTGTGATTTTGTGATTCATCGAGAAAAAATAGATACTGAGCTTTTTGTCAAAACACTTCAACATTATGGAAACTATTCTAAAAAAAATCTTACAAAACTCTATGAATATGCGACAAAAATGAACACCTTGGACAAGGTCAAACAAACTCTGGAGGTCCTAGTATGAATAAAGCTAAGCTAACAGCACTCTGTCATAAAATATCAAAGAATACTGGATTAACCTTTAATTCCGTGATGACCTATTACTTTCTTGAAGTGATTTTGAAAAAATTAAGTCAGAGTACCTACTCAAATCACTATATCTTCAAAGGAGGATTCCTACTATCAAATGTTATCGGAGTTGAATCTCGTAGCACTGTTGATATTGATTTTTTGTTCCATCAAATGACACTCTCAGAAGATACTGTGAAGCAGCAACTCAAGGAAATTTTAGCAGATTCCGAAGAAGGTATATCTTTTGTGATTCAATCAACCACAGCTATAAAAGAAAGTGATGACTATGGTGGCTATCGTGCAACCATTTTATGCCAACTTGAGAATATTAAACAAATTATCCATTTGGATATTGCAACTGGGGATATTGTAACTCCACAGCCTATTACATATGATTACAAAGCTATTTTTAATGAAGACACCTTTCCAATCATTGCTTATACAATTGAAACAATTCTAGCTGAAAAACTCCAAACCATCTATTCACGCAACTTCTTGAACAGCAGAAGCAAAGATTTTTACGATGTTTATATTCTTTCAAAACTGAAGAAAGAAGACATTGACTTCATTCAATTGAAAAATGCCTGTCAGAGAACATTTTCATATCGCGAAACAGAACTCGATTTTGTAAAGATTATTGAACTACTCGAGAGGTTCAAATCTGACCCTATTCAGAATAAACAATGGCAAAATTATTCAAAAAAATATAGCTATACTAAGGGGATTTCACTTGCAAATGTGCTTGATGAGATGATTAGTCTTATTACAATTATTATTTCTACTGACTCTGATTAAAACTTTTAACTGCCCCACTAGGTAATCGTGACATTAAAGGAAAAGGATATGCTAACTAATCAAGTTATTGTTAGCATATCCTTTTTTATTTCGTCGTATAAGCAAAACTCAAGCTACTATCCACTCCCGATAATTTACGGAAGGTGTAGTTGGGATTGCCATTGTAGTTGGTTTCGGAGATAAGGAATGAGCCGTCTGGGTAGACTTTCTCCACAAAAGCCACATGTCCGTATTCTGCTGGTGTGCCATGTCCTCCTCCCGCAAATGAAAGTATAGCTCCTGCTTGCGGACTTGTCCCTGTCTCTCCACCTAGACTTGCGGCTGTTCGTACCCAATCTTGGCCATTGCCCATGGTACTGATAATTGGAATCTTCTCACCGTTTTTACCTTTGAGTTTTAGACCCAGTTGATTGATACGGGCTGCGACTCCCCAAGTACATTGGCCGTAAGCGTAACCCATACCGTCACCACCTCCTGGAATAGAGTTTTCAAAAAGGTCTTCTCGTACAGCTTCAAGTGCTTTTGGATCGCTTTGTGCTGTCCCACCGTTAGGTTGACTAAAGCCTTTTTCAATTTGGTAATACCACTCACTGGCTCGTGTTTGACGTTCAAGTAGCTTATCACCACTATTTCCTTCCCAGTAAATGAGAAAGAGCTGGGCAAGACTAGCTGGACTGCCTGAATTTTTGAAGAAGTCCTTTAACCAGTTGGTGTAATAAGGACTATCCCCATACAACATGAAATCCAGTTGTAAGCCTAAGTCATACCATTTTTGATGTTTTCCTTTGGCATATTCCAACAATAAAGTATGTCTGCGTGAACCATCCGCGGTATCTGTCCATTGGCCTAAGCCTAAACCACGTTTGAGAATATTTGGGTAACGTCCATTGTATATAGTTGGACCATTAAGTGAGAGCCAGCCCTCATCATCCCACGAACTGTCTGTCGCACCAATAGGGGGAGATAAATAGTCGCCTTCAGCTCGTTTTGGATTAATGGAGGATTCTACCGACCAGTTACCTAGAATGGCTGCGATAGCTTGATTGGTCGCACCTTTGCTTTTAAGATAGTCATAAATTGCCTTGGCTCTCTCGAACTCATCGCCGCCAAACTGACCGATAGTTGGAAGAATGGTGGTCTGAACCTGAATCACTTTTGGAAAGTAGAATGCTGGATTGACATAGACCAACTTATCCGTGTCATCATCAACCTTTTGATAGGTGACCTTTAGACCTGTTCCATCCTTGGTCTCACCAATAATGTCTCCTGCCAAGACTTGTTGATGTTCACTCACTCGGCCTGAATGAATGCCAAACAAGGTTAGTTTAGTCTTATTCACTCCCTTACCAGATGTCAAAACAACGTTCTCTCCATCAAGAGATACCTTGCCATCCATCGGAGCTACAATGACTTGACCTTCTTTTGCTTCTAAGATGATATGATGATGAAGCGTTGGTTTCTCATCAATGACCTCATAACCATATCGGTAGGTCATGCTTAAACTATCCTCATCGGTCTGTCCCTGAAAGGGATTGTCCAATTCTTGAAGGGCTAAATAGTTGCCTTCTTCGGTCAATTCGTTTAGTTCTTCTTGGTCCTCATCAGACAGCTTGTAAGCAGGTTCTTTATATAAGTCAGACATGGATTTAATAGAATCTCCACCGTTTAAGTCCGACCACAGTTGACTGAGAAATTCTTTGTAGGTTGTTCCGCTTGTCTCTATGAAATCATCTAACTTGTAGTCTTGGTATTGATGATTCATGTAAACCATGACCTCATCAATCTTAGTGTAAAAGGTAATTCCCTTATCGTTGGTTCTTGTATGTTCCGCATCTTCCCACGTCATGTGGGTATAACTCTTACTCAATTCTATTTCATCTTGTTGTATGACACTACTACCTGAAACACTCATGAAAAAGCTCATCATCAAAAGGAGTATCAAGAGAATGCCTGAGACAATCCAAGTCAAAGGATTTCCCGCAAGGACAGAAAAGAAAGTCATACTTCCCTTAATGGCTTGGACGATTCCTTTAAAACCTGCGACACTTTGTTTTCTGACATGATTTAAAAAGGTTTGGTAGCGTCTTCTTGGTTTAAGAGGTTTCTGGCGTGTGAATCCTTTTCCCTTTTTGAAGTTCTGGAATCGTTCCTTTCCATGAGAAAATTTTGTTTTGGTAAACCGCACACCAGTCTGTCCACTTTTTACTGCCACCTTACCTGCTTGATAAGTAAACCTGCCATAGCGTCTGGCTTTCAAACTAGTATCCTTCATGGTTCTTAGACCATCTAAATCATCCTCCTGTTCTATCAGGTCAAGGGATTCAGATGCAGCCAAGCCTAATCCAGCTTTGACTTTGGTAGAGTTTTTCTTAGTCTTTTGGACTTTCTTGAGTTGTTTAACCTCACGCTTGGCAGAACTTACGTCTTTTTCTGCACTTAGCCGATCAAATGATTTTTCTTGGTGAAACTGAAAGCGAGACTTCAGGGAAGGATTTTCTTTTTGGAAAGTAAACTTGGGATTAACTACCTGCTGTTTCTCACTTAGTTTCACTTCTGACAGATGTTTTCTTGCCGTCCGCAAACGTTCTTGAGCTTGCGGAAGTCGATAGTTCTTGATTTCCTTTGCCTTCAACAGTCTAGGAGAAACATAGGTAATTTCCTTTATGAACTTCTCTTCTGCTTCCTTTTGGCTACTGAGTAGATTTCCTTTTAACTCTGTTTTCTTTTCCTGAAACAGAGAATTTTTGGCTGATTTTCGAAATCTTCCTTTTTTAGGAACAGTCTGTTTTAAGGTCCTAACTTCTTTCCGATAATGCATACGAGCTGATTTTAAGTTGCTTCGAAAGTTTTGCCTAGACTGTTTGACTAGCTTTTTATCCTCTTTCATCTCATGTCCTCATTTTTTCAGGCTCCGTACTCATGATGTCAAAGAGCTTGGTGTGTTGCGGAATCTTATTCTTGAACGGAACAACGGTGGAACCGGCCTTAATTAAGCCTGCCCCTTTTTCAGGATTGACCAAGTACTTCTCCAGCTCTTTAGAAAGCCCAAGCATATGCACCAATTCTTCGCGATCGCTCTTAGCCTGTTTTAAAAGAATCATGAACTCGCTATTGGCAATAATGCGTCTGCCATTGGCATCCAAAAGAAGCGTTTCTACATTCTGAGTAATACCTGTCGGTATCGCCCCATACTTACGGACACGACTCCAAAGTTTGAAAAAGAAATCAGAGGCATACTTGTCCAATAAGAGTAGCTGCATTTCATCAAAGTAAATCCAGGTCTTCTTCCCTAGCTTTTGGTTTTTGACCACCCGATTCCAAATTTGGTCAAAGATAACCATGAGGGCAATTTGTTTTAACTCATCGCCTAGCTTTTTGACATTGTAAATCAGGAAATGACTGTCTGTTTTAATATTGGTCCGATGTGAAAATATGTCCAGCGACCCTTCCACATAGAGTTCCATATCCAGTGCCAAGTCCTTAGCTTCCTGTTCAGGTTGTTGAGATAAGACAAAGACCCATTCGACCAAGGACGGTGTGTCAAAATGCTTATATGTCAAGCGTGTCACACGATCTATCAAGGATTTTTCACGACCATCCATTTTGCGGTCCAAGAGCTTTCCAATCCAAGACAAGAGAAATTCGGATTTGACCTTAACTGGGTCCTCATCCATATTCTCATCAGATAGTTCTAAGACATTTAAGAAGGTGGTAGAGTCTGGGGCAATATCAATACTCTCCCCACCAAAGGCTTGACCGATAATACTGTACTCATTTTCTGGGTCAACAATAATAATTTCAGTATCACTATCTGCTTCCTTGAGCTTAGTTGAGATGATTTCGTGTTTTGTCGCCATCCCTTTGCCAGCTCCAGAAGTCCCTAAAATCAAACCTGATGGAGTATTTAACTTGCCACGGTCAATACTGATGATATTACTTGAGATTTGATTGATGCCATAAAATTTCCCACCCTTGTCATGAATATCTACGGAAGTCCAAGGTGCATTCACGGCAATATTTGAAGTCAATAGAGACCGAGAAACACCTTCGAGATAGTTCTTCCCAAATGGCAAGAGACTATTAAAGGCAGCTTCTTGCATATAGGTCAAGTTATCAATAATCATATCACTAGACCCTGCCACTTGCTTGATAATATCAAGAGATTGTTTGAGTTGGTCTTCAGTATCCGCTAGCACGCCAATTAGAAATACGGTGTCAAACAGTTTATCTCCTGTTTGGGTCATGGTTTGAAGAAGAGCTTCAGCTTCATCGATGTTGTTCTCAAGAACATGGCCGACCTTCTCCAAATAGATTCCAGTCCGAGCCATTTTTTGTTGTTCACCAATCTTTTGTGATTCCATCAAGGTCTTCTTGGTTCGTAGCTTGGTCATGGTTTCAGACTTAGTAGAGCCTTTGGCATGTAGGCTAATCATCACTTCCAAATCTGACTGCATGAGGTCTCGAATAAATTTATCCCCTAACTCCATGCCATAGTCGCGAACATAAACAATCTGTAATAATCGATCGTCCAATTCAATATGATTCTTGTGTTTAAAGGAAAGGTAGGTTGGGGCAATAAAGTGTTTGGTGGATTGACCTGAGAGAGTCAAATCCTTGTAAGAAAACGGTAAATGATTTTCGCCTCGTAACATATCCGAAAGGACATTCACTCGCTCCTCTCCACCAAGTAAACCAAGAGATACATCAATCTCTGAAAAGCCACTCTTGAAATATTCCCCAATCTGTGACAGAGAACGAAAAGCTAGTTTTGGTGTTTGGTCGCTCTTGCCAAATGAAAGAAACTTGACAGCTGAAAAGTTGTTCTCACCCGCCTCTAAGTTGGCATCCATCATGCGATTCAATTCATCACGATAAGTATCAAACCCATCTTCCTGCAAGGGATAGAGAATACTCTTACGAAATTTTTCCAAATTAACTTTTTGATTGAAAATAGTCAGTTGGAAATTGGTCTTATCATCCAGTGAATTGATTAAATCGGAATATTTCTCAACGATAGCTCCCTTATCATCTAAGCCAACTGTTTGATAATTAACATCTCCTAAAAGATAGGTTTGTGAGAAATAGCTTGGACTGACCTGCATAAGGCCATTCTGAAAAAGTCCTTGATAGGCTAACGTATTTACGGTAGAAGGGCTGATTTCCTGTTTCTGTGTTTTCGTCTTTTGCTTTTTGTCATTAGAAGAGGTCTTTGATTTCATTGAGTGTTTTAATTTTTTCACGTTGGTCTCCTTTTCTTCCAGTAAATGTGCGGTCTGGCACCGTTAGTTCATAATGAAAACGGTACTTGAGGTATATTTCAAATGGTAAATCGTTGGGGCGATAGACCCCAAATAACATGAGTGGAATGGTAAAGCTAAAAACAAAACCATAGACAAACCAATCCCCAAATTGCCAGTAAAATAGGTTAAAAACCAATACCAAAATGGTTATGGCGACGGCTGGAAATACAAAAATAACCTGTCTAGTTGTAAATCCTAGCCATGCCCTGTGTTGAACCTTTGAGATGTCCTTAAAGACACGTGTGTTCATAAATGTTCTCCAATCTAAGTAAACTATAAAAAGAGGAGGCAAGATATTGACTCCCTTCCTCCTACATCCCCAAAATACTTCGGGCGGTCCGTTGACTGCCAACCAAGGCAATGATTAACAATATGGCCTGTACCAAGCCACCAAACATAATGGCGAGTGATTACATAACTCCAGCTCCATTTGATACGGCAATCTTTCCAGCCGATTCAAACAAGGGGACAAGAGATACAATTAGAAAAATCAAAATACCTTGAACGGCATAGACCATGATGTTTTTAAGGTAACCAATCCCAACACTTCTCCAGTCATCACTAAGGAAGGTCGGAATGGTAACAGGGGCAAAAGGAATCATCAGATAGAGTTGGATAAAGCGAATGGTAATCAAGATATTGACAACCATAATACTGGCCATTCGTACCAACCAAATGAGAATCGCAAAAAAGCCAATAATCATTTTTCCTACAATTCCAGATCCCTTAATGCCTGAGATGGTATCATAATTAGCACCACCATTCGTGACAAGACTTGCCACTTGTTCAATAACATATGAGGCAATGGCAATAATGGCTTCCACAATAACCGTCGTATTGGTAATCACGACCGCGACCATGATGTAGCTGACAATCATAGGTGCTATGGCTTCAAAGGTCATTGCACCGCCTGAGTTTGCGATTTTCTTGGCCATTTTTGAAAATTCGAGTACAAGAACTACCGCAAGAATAGCTACTCCCAAGGGCTGCATAATACCCTTGGTAATGGCTGTCATGTAAGACCAAACCGTCGGATTAAAGTCCGCCAGTGACTTAACCAAGTTAGCAGTTGATTCTAAATCGACCTGAAACCCTTCAAAAAGGCTATCGCTTGACACTTTTTCAGAGGCTAGAAATACAAAAGGTGACGTAAAATTCATCATCATGTCATGTTCTGACCTCCTCTAAATGGTAATCTGTGTCACAAAAGCACCTGCGGCTCCCACCATGACACCACCAACAATTTCTAAAATGGCATTTCGGACGCCTGGCCCACCATCTTTAATGTTGGTTGAAAGGTTGATAATGCCCATGACTACAAGAAAGGCTCCTACTGCAATCAATCCTTTTTGTAATAGAGACATGGCCTGGGAGAACATGGAGCTGGCGTCCACTCCGTAAACAAAGCCTGTTAGTTTTTGATTCATATTTTTCCTCATTTCTATTAATGTAGTGACGTTTCTGTGCTTAAATCCCTTATTTGATAGTCTGACAAGTCCAATTCTTCCTCTTTAGCCAAGGGATTGATGTGATAGTTCCACCAACGGTCATCGGTTTCCTTATCAGCGAGCAACTTCCAATGTTTATGTTTGAGAGGAAAATATTTCTTGGTTCGAAAAACAGGAACCCCTGCAATGCGTACGAGGCACTCATCTCGTTTCATAGTTCCAACTTCATCAGCCGTCATCAAGTCACGAGCAATTTTCTGATGAGAGGTAGAACTTGAACCCGTCTGCCCAAAAGAACGACTGGTGCTTCTGACATCAACGGTTTGTTTGCCTAAAAGTCCACTCATGAATTTGAAAGTTTCCTCGTCATTCCCACCCAAATAGAGGAGACTGTCACAGTTCCCCAGTATAGTTTTCCAAGCTTCTTTTTCCTTATAAAGTCCTTGGAGTTGAGCGATATTTTGGAGAATAGGCACAAGACTCATATTCCTAGAGCGGACTGTTGAGGTTTGTTCAGCGAAGTCTGGGATTTCTCCGACATTCGCAAACTCATCCAGATAGCTTCTAACATGAATAGGCAGTTGCCCTTTAAAGTCAACATCAGCCTGTCTGGTCAAAGTGGAGAAAACCGTAGAGAAAAATAAAGCAGATAGGAAACGAAAGGTCGTATCATTGTCTGGAATAACAAGATAGACCATGGTCTTTTGAGTGCCCCACGTTTTCAAATCCATAGTGTCTCTTTGCGTCAAATCAATCACCGATTGAATATTAAAGAGGGCAAATTTAGCTGTTGTGACCGCAATCACCGAATCCAAGGTCTTATCCTTATAGTTTTGAAAATCTGCCCAGTTTCTCATGGTAAAGTTCTCGTGACCGTATTTTTTAGCGTAATCTTCAAACAGGACTTCAAGAACACTTTTGTCCTGATTATCTCCCTTTGATAACAGTTTAATGAGTTTCCCAATCTCAGAAAAGGCTGGATAACGGCCACGCTTACGTCTTGCTACCTGCCCTTGCTTGGAACTTCCTGGTGGATTGTAAAAATCTACCAAATAAGAGGCAATAGCTCTCACCAATGTCATGGAAGCCTCATCCCAAAACGGATCACTGCGAGAACCATTTCCTTTGGTATTATTAAAATAGACCGTTAACATACGGTTCAAATCATTCTCTGTTTCTACATAACGAAAGGGATTAAAACCGTCTGAATTGGTCATATTAACCAAGTCTAAAACCTTAACCTGATAACCGTTTTCTAAAAAGAGTTTACCTGTCTTCTCAGCCAAATGGTCTTTCGGATCTACGACAATATTGGAACAGTTAAGTTGGATAAGGTTGGGTTTCACAAAGCGAAAGGTCTTACCTGCCCCAGAACCCCCAATGACAATCAAATTTTTATTTCGGTCAAACTGGGGTTTCTTCTTTTCCAACAAGGTTAGACGAACATCACGAGCCAAAATCGTGTCATTGAAAGGATTCTTACTGTAAAAGTTCCGCTTTTCCTTACTGGTTCCAAATCGTGCAGAACCATATTCTTCCCCTTCCCGATAGACTTTCTGTCCTGTCGATACATAAAGATAGACTAGCGTCATCATTAGAACCCCAAGGATAAAGGCAAGAAAAGATTTTTGAGTAAAGGAAAATAGCCATAAAGGATTGAAAACCTGATTTAACCCCTCTCCTAAGAGGTAGGCAATACGTTCCATAGGTGGGGCATTAGTTAAACTATCATAGAGTAGGGTTAGACGATGGCAGAAATAGCCAAAGGCGAGACCCAAGAGTCCAAAGACAAATGCTTTTTGCCTGGAATACATTACAAGGTCACCTCCTTGGTTTTTACTGCCGAAAGTTCTGTCACTCTAATTTTCTCTTTGGCCAGTTCTATCTCTTGGTCCAAGGTTTTATCAAAGGTTAAACCTTCTAGCTTCTCTGGATTAGACATCAGTTTCTTCAACAATTCATCCAAGTGATGATCGAGCAAGGTCTTATCCTTGGCATAAAAGTAGAGATAGTCTTTTTGCCAACTAATTGCGATTGGCAGTTTTTCTGACTCCATCAACTCCTTAAATTTCTCCACATCGATTGGCTTATCCAGTATGTCTTTACTAACATCAATCGCTTCAATGGCGTAAGGACTTTGAAGGAGTTCTTCCATTTTTTGAACCCCAATCTTATAAGCTGAATCTTGAGCTAAGGCTTGCCTAGCCGACCATTCTAAGAGTTTTAAGAGGGTTCTGACTGTCAATAAACTACTTCTTTCTACGTATTGCATCGCTTGACGTTCTTGTTGTTCAGATGACATAGTGGCCTCCTCTTTTTTCGATTCCCTATCAAACATAAGGTGCTTCCATAATACGGAAGCACTCTTGATTTTGGTATCACAAGAAAGTTACGACATAAGCCAAACTATTCCAAAGTAAATGTAAGGCGATTGCCGTCATACAATCAGTTTTCAATCGAACAACAGCCAAGGTCAAGCCAAGACAGCTATAGATGAGCCAACTCCCTAACTGATTAGGTCCATGGGATAGAACAAAGAGAAAACTGGTCACGCCTATTTGTTCAAAAGGGAATGTCAATTTTTCCCACAGCAATTGCCTGTAAACAATCTCTTCAAGAATACTTGCATTGACCAGAAACAATAAAAAGATAATAGGAGGAACCTGTTTTCCTACTTGTACCAATACTGCTTGATTCCTAGTCTGAACTGGAAATAGGAAACTGATGAAGACTGCAAAAGCAACCATAGCCACAAAGCCAAGAAGCAACCAACTTAGGCGATTTTGTACGCCCACAATTTTTAATGGAACAGTTTTATGACGGGCAATCTCTAAGCAAGTCACACTTAATAGGACCAATTGTAGCAAGACTATACCCTCTATTGTCAGATACTCTTTCAGGAATAAACTCACCAGAAGACCGTTAAGCTGTATGGCTAGATAAAACAACACTATCCTTATCATTGTCACCTCTTAAATAAATCTTCATAATCAATATCTAAGACTAGAACAATACGCTCAACCCATCTTATTTGTGGCATCAGACGATTAGATTTGTAATGCCGTAATTTTTGATAGAGGCGATTAAATTCACTTGGATAAACATATTGACCGTTGAATACTTTGCGAGCTAGTTCTGCCCAAGTGAGGTCTTTTTCAGCCAGAATGATTTCTAAATTGTCCCAAAATCGTTCATTCATCTTCACACCTACCCTGTCACTTGTTTCATCAGACTGGCCTGAAACAACTCTTCTTTTACCTGTCTGGGAAGAAAAGTACGTACTTCGTCTAGCCCAATAGCTGGATAGACGTGATTCTGACAGACAATGAGAGGCAGACGAAGGTTTTGGTCTGGCTTTTGGAGAATGAGCTGAATCATCTCATTCAAACTTATCGAATATTGACTTTTAAAGCGAAGAAATCGTGGCGACAGCAACTCAAAACAATCCGTGGTTTTGGCAAAGAGTGACAGTATGATTTCACGGTTTACCTCACATGCTTTTGTACAACGATAAGCCACTCCATAGGTCGTCAAAATGGTTAGTAAATCTTGATTTGTATTGGTATTATTTCCTAGATATACCTCAAGCATAGGCACCTCCTTATAGGGTTAGGCTATTTTCAACTGTTGGTTCAGGAGTTGAGAAATAGCGACTCATATCAATGGGAATCCGTCCTTCACCAAAGCACTTGACCGTCACTAGAGTCGTTAAAATGCCCTCCTTTCCCCTAGCAGAATAATTTTCACCAAAGGCACGAAAGGCCAGGTGATTGTCTTTCGTCAATAGTGTATCTACACCATTTTTAATATCCCTAGTTTCCAAAAAATCCGAAATCCGATGAAGATTGGATTCGTAGAATAGGGGATCATTCATCTCTTTGTGGTAATCATCTTCAAAAGTCACCTCAAAGTCACAATCAAAATTGGGGAGCGACAATATCTTTTGTAATAACTGATTGGTTCCAACTTGGTGAATACGTTCCTCTAATTCAGTACACTCTAGGATACTTTTCTTATGTAGTAGGTTCATGTTTTTCTTCCTCTTCAATTCTTCTAAATTCTCTGGCAATGGCTTCAATAACTGTGACAGTCACGCTATTGCCTGCCTGTTTGTATAGTTGGCTTTTACTAGAAACACTTTCTGCTCTTTCATAAGCCCAATCAGGAAAACCTTGAAGTCTGAAACACTCTCTTGGTGTCAGTCGTCTAATTCTCAGGCGATAAAGTTTCCCCTCTAAGACAATGCCTGTGACTTCATACCACTTATCCTGTCGATATTCCAGAGCAGCAACCACCACTCCCATATTGTCTGAAGTAGTCAGAGTATTGGATATTCCCTTTCCCACTCGTCCCCTACGTTTGGTTGAGTCTGGATAAGCCAGATTGACAGAGTCTCCAAGAGTGGCCTTTGCGTACCCTGTTTTTGTGGCTTCCTTGATCTTCAGAAATGGCAGCTCCTCCCTCAGTAAAATCTTTGGCACCTTGTCTCCACCTTGCATGGTGGTCAAGGTCGGTGACAAGCCAGAAATGTCAAATACTCTACCGGTCTGGTCAAAGCTAGTCGGCAGATTTCCTGCGACAACAACTCCGTGTTTGTCTTGACTGGTCAAAGTAAACATAGGGTCTTGATTGTCCTTAAATCGACGACCATGTTGGCGTTTTTCTAGTCTATCTGGTGTTAAGACTGGAATGGCGATTTTTGCACCCTCTCCTTTACCTCTTGTTAGTGTAGGAGCAAGTCCACTCGTCAGATAGACTTCACCATTCAAACCATGTTTAGAGGGATTGATATTTCCTAGCCTTTCAAGATGAGCTGGGCTGTCTTCTCTTCTGAGAGGAAATATGAATCTGGAACGATATCTTCTAGAATGTCCGATAATAAAGACCCGTTCTCTGTTTTGCGGGACTTGGAAGTCCTTGCTGTTAAGCACCTGCCATTCGACATCATACCCCAATTCATCCAGCGTGGAGAGGATTGTGGCGAACGTCCGTCCCTCGTCGTGATTGAGTAGGCCTTTGACGTTTTCCAAAAATAGAAAACGTGGTTGGATTTGTTTGGCCGCTCGAGCAATCTCAAAAAAGAGAGTCCCTCGAGTATCTTCAAATCCCAATCGTCTGCCTGCGAGTGAAAATGCTTGGCAAGGAAATCCCCCGCAGATGATGTCCACTTGCCCTCTAAATTGTCTAAAGTCATGGTCTGTGACCTCTTTAATGTCATGATATTCTATTTCCCCTTCTGTGTTAAACATGGCTTTATAAGATGTTCTAGCGAACTTATCAATTTCACAAAAGCCCAGGCATTTATGACCCTGTGATTCCAACCCTAGCCTAAAACCACCTATCCCAGCAAATAAATCTAAAAATTTCATTTTTCCTCTCTTTCCAACTAAAAAAGAGCCTTACACTTGTAAAACTCTTGCTTATATATGATCATCCATTTCTGGTGCACGGATGATTTCAACAATCAAAATGATGATAGAAATCAGATAGATTCCACCTAGTATCCACCAAATCATCTTATTCACCTCCTTTTACTTCTTGTCGTCTCAGTTGCTTGGTCCACTCTGACAACACACCATTAAATACGTATTCAGCTATTACTTCCGCTGACCGAGCAAATCGCATATGTTCCAATGCATACTGATAACGGTCACTAAAATAAATCATGGCATAGTCACTAGCAGACTGAGATAGACCTGTCTGTCTTAACTGGTCATGAACCAAACCCCAAATATAGTCTCGATCGTACTTGGTCACGCCATCAACTTTTGAAGTAAAGTTTTCTTCTTTTTTCTCATCTACTAGCTGCCTCTCCTCCTCGTCCTCAATAAGGAAATCACTCCCTTTAGTTTCACTATATTTAGTCTCACTTCCTTCAGTCTCACTAGGGGCTGAATATAAGACCGGCCCCGTCTTTCTTTGAGACCCCCCTAGTGTTTTTTTAACACTAGCCCCGTCTGAATGTAAGACTGGGGTAGTTTCATGTTCTAATTCCCCCAAGTAAATTTTATTTGCCATTCGACCTCTTTCACTAGAGGACTGTTGGACTTCATCAATTAAGCCATATTCGCGTAAGGTTTTCTTGATAGAGAGTAATTTTGACTTTGAACAGCCTAATAGTGCCATCAGATTTGAATTGGAATAAATCAAATAAATAGCCCCATCCTCATCAATCCAGCCTTTACTCAAAGACAACTCCAACCGATCTTTTAAAACCGCGTAGGCTACCTTAACTTCCAGCTTCATATCCTTATAACGTTCACTCTCAAACAAAATTTTAGGGAGTTTATAATAACGCTCTGATGTCTGATATTGATTAGCGGTAATACGTTTCATGATTGTCCCTCCAAGACTAAAAGTCCAAAATTCCCGAATTCATCAAATCGGATTAAACCTGTTTGTTCCATTTCATTTACCAGTTGAGTTGCTTTTAGATTATCAACTCCCATGATGGTCATGATATGGCTCTTCACGATATGACGTGATGACTGTTCTTCCTTTTGCATAATTACCTCCAAAACGCAAAAATGGGGTAGACAATCTAGTGTCTACCCCCGAAAGTTTATTAAAACAAAAATCCTGCCAAAGAATTTTTGGCAGGATTTTTGGCAGGAAACCAAATCAATTTATCAGTTTCTATCAATCGCTTATCGCTCTCAAAGACTGGTAAATAGGGATTCCGCAATCTAATTATGATATGACTCTTATTTAAGAGTAACTGAAGCTCCAGCTTCTTCCAATTTAGCTTTGATTTCTTCAGCTTCAGCTGCTGCAACACCTTCTTTAATAACGTTAGGTGCTCCATCAACAAGAGCTTTAGCTTCTTTAAGACCAAGGTCTGTAATTTCACGTACAGCTTTGATAACTCCAACTTTCTTGTCACCAGCAGCAGTCAATTCAATATCAAATGAATCTTTAGCTGCAGCTGCATCAGCGTCACCAGTAGCTGCTACTGCAACTGGTGCTGCAGCAGTTACACCAAATTCTTCTTCGATAGCTTTTACAAGGTCGTTCAATTCAAGAATTGAAGCCTCTTTAATTTCAGCAATAATGTTTTCAATGTTCAATGCCATTGTTATTTCCTCCAAATAAATTTTTCATTTTAATTTTTTTCTAGCTTAAGCGCTAGGTTAACTTGCACAACTTAAAATTAAGCTGCGTCTTCTTTGTTGTCTGCAACTGCTTTGACAGCAAGTGCAACGTTGCGAACTGGTGCTTGAAGTACAGAAAGGAGCATAGAAAGTAGTCCTTCGCGACTTGGAAGAGTTGCAAGTGCAAAAATCTCTTCTTTAGATGCAACAGCACCTTCAATCGCACCACCTTTAATTTCAAGCGCTTCTGCATTTTTAGCAAAGTCGTTTAAAATTTTTGCTGGTGCAATGACATCATCATTAGAAAATGCTACTGCAGATGGTCCAACAAATGCTGATGCCAATTCTTCAAGTCCTGCTTTTTCAGCAGCACGACGTAAAATTGAGTTTTTGATGACTTTATACTCAACTTGACTTCCACGAAGTTCACGACGTAGAACAGTATCTTGATCAACAGTCAAACCACGAGCATCTACAACAACGATAGAAGCTGCAGCTTTCATCTTTTCAGCTACAACATCAACTAATTCTGCTTTTTTAGCAATAATTGCTTCACTCATTTAGTGTTTCACCTCCGTAATTATTTTGCTTGGATACTTTTTTCAAAAGAAAAACGCGCCCAAACCTAGACACGAAAGTACAATACGTTTTCATAAAATGACTAAATTAATTCAATCAGATAAATGGTACGTTTTGTCCTCGGTAGGATACTTATGAGTCTAGCTCCCCTACTGTCTTAGGCAGTTCTTAAAACCATTTTTAAGTATAACATAAAACAAGCGGGCTTGCAAGAGTTTTTTCAAATTTTTTATACATTTTTATAAGTTAATTATCAAGAATAATAAAACATCTTTAAGAGCAAATCTATAAAAAAATTACTCCTAAAGATGATAAAGTTATAATTAAATAAAGAGATAGACGATAATCAACAGTCTTAATTATTCGCCTTGTTCTTGTTTCTAAAAAAATCTGCCAATTCTTTTATGTCTGTAGGTCTTGTACGACAACAACCTCCTAATAAACGTGCACCTAGTTCTCGCCATAACTGACTATTTTGCACCAGAGTATTCTCTTGATTAGGATTACTAGACCAAGTTTGACTATCTCCATTGTAAATTTCTCCTGAATTAGGATATACAATAAAAGGTTTCTCGCTAATAGACTGTAAGCGCGTCAAGAGTGGTGAAATAAGATGAGGTGCCGTACAATTGATGCCCAGAGCCAAAACTTGAGAACTTGAATCTGTCAATTTTCCTATTTCTTCGATTTTAGTTCCATCGGAAATTGTACTTTCTGTTTGCGCAGTGAAAGATAAATAAGCTTCAACTTGCGGAAATTCTTTTTCTAATAAATCTAAAATTGCTTTTGTTTCTTGAACATTTGGGATTGTTTCAATAGCTAGCAAGTCGCTTCCCGCTTCTAATAAAGCCTGAATTCTTGGGCGATGAAATTCTTGAAATTTTTCCTGACTTAGTTGATAATCACCAGTGTACTCTGAACCATCAGATAAATAAGCGGCATAAGGGCCTACCGACCCAGCTATCAAGGGATATGGGCGCTTAGCTTTTTCTTCTATTGGTAATGTTTCCCAAACCGTTTCGATTGCATTTTTTGCTAAAAAAACTGTTTTTTTAATCAAATTATAAGATTCTTCTAAGTTCAGTCCTGCTTCAAGAAAGGAGGGAATACTTGCTTGGTAACTGGATGTAGTAATGATGTCACTGCCAGCTATTAAATAAACCTCATGTATTTCTTGAATTGCAATTGGTTTTTTTAATAGATATTTAGCAGACCATAATTTTCCTGAAACATCATATCCACGATTTTCTAATTCAGTCCCTAAAGCACCATCAAGAATAATCACATCTTTTTGCAATAGTAAATCTTTAAATTTTCCCATTGAGTTCTCCTACAGTTTTTTATAACGTAAATAATGGTAAAGATAACATATAAAAATAAAAGGTAAACCAAAATATAGCCCCGCTCTTTGTGTCTTATCCCACGCTATCCCAATAATAGAAATAACTAACAAAATAATTGTAATATAAGGTAGGATTGGACTAAATGGAACTTTATATACTAGTTCTGTTTCATCGTGCTTTTTGATCCACTCTTTACGAAAACGAATTTGAGCTATAGGAATAGATAGCCAGACAGCTACTACAGCAAAACCTGCAATGGATACCAATGCTACAAATACTGAATCAGCAGCATAGATGCTAGAAAGCAATGCCAATATTGCTCCAATCATCGATAAACACAAAGCCCTCATCGGTACACCTTGCTTATTAATTTTCACTACCTTTTTACTAATCATTCCTTCATTAGCCAAAGACCACAGCATGCGGCTAGAAGCATAAAGACCTGAATTTCCAGCAGACAAAATAGCTGTTAAAATAACAAAATTCATTAAATCTGCAGCAAAAGGGATTCCCATCTTATCAAATGCTACAACAAAGGGAGCTTTTAAAACCCCTGCGTCTTTTACTGGTAACAATGCTGCTAGCACAATGATCGTTAAAACAAAGAAAATCACCAAACGTCCAATAGTAGTTCGAATTGCTTTTGGAACTGCTTTTGTCGGATTAGCTGTTTCACCAGCCGCAATCCCTATCAGCTCTGTCCCTGAAAAAGCATAATTTACTGCCAACATGACTGAAAGAAAATTTGTTAAATTGCCTGAAAAAGCTTTGTTGGCTGTTAGATTTGTTAAAAAAGGTGCAACATGACCATCTTTCATAGGGACAATTCCAAAAATAGTTCCTGTTCCTAAAATAATAAAAACAATAATAGTAATTACTTTAATACTGGAAAAATAAAATTCTGCTTCAGCAAAGAATTTAACACTTAAAGCGTTTAACCCAAAAATAATCACAGAAAAAATAGTTGCAAAAATCCACGCAGCAACACCTGGGAACCACCTCTGCATCAGAATTCCAGCACCTAGAAATTCAGTCCCTAGTGCTACTGTCCAACAAATCCAATAAAGCCACGCTACTGTAAAACCAGTTCCCGGACTAATAAATTTTGTTGCATAAGTATGAAAAGAACCGGTAACAGGCATTGCCACTGTCAGCTCCCCCAAAGAGAGCATTACAAGATAAACCACCACAGCACCAACTAAATAGGATAAAATTGCTCCCAAAGGACCTGCTTGCGAAATGGTATAGCCCGAACTAAGAAAAAGACCTGTTCCAATAACACCACCTAGTGAAAGCATAAATAAATGTCGGCTAGTCATTTTTCGTTGGAATTCACCCTCATTTTCAAAATTATGATTCTGTGATTGCTCCAAATCATGAACTTCTGGGTCACTACTATTCTTTTTTTCTTCTGACACTACTATCTCCTCACTATATTATTTTATTAAAAAATATTATAACATAATTATTGAAAATATTCAGAAAATTTTTAAAAAAATTAGAAACTTTCTATTAATTTCACTATATAAAACAAGTCCTCAACTGAGAACTTGTATTTTATATTATTCTTTTATTTCTTTGGCGCCAATTAGAAGAAGGCTATTTATAAATGTTTCTGGAGAATAGGTTTTAATTTTAATAATAGGTTTGAGTAAAGGTTTTAAATTTTCAATTTTATTAACTTCATCTACATTTACAACTGTCATATCTATATCAACTGTAATAAGAAAGTCGTTATTTTCAACTAAAGATATCGTTCCATTTAAACCTTCTAGTTTGTTAGCTTCTCCAAACATTGTACTTTGTATTCCTTCAACTACAGATTGTGCTGTTGCAGGATCTGTATCTGCTGCAAATTCTGATGGCTGTTTAATACTAACAATTACTCTTTTATATTCGCTTCCTTGATAAGTAATTTTATAGGTTTGTATTTGTTTTGTACCATTAATATCAAAAGGATACTCAATTGTTCGTGTTTTAACTTCATTATCCTTTGATGAGGATGAGGCTATGCTAGAACTAGAATCGGAACTAGAACTTGATTCAGATTTAGATTTAGAAGTCGTTTTAGAATCAGAAGAGATTGTTTTAGAACTATCCGACTTTTTTTCTACGACACTTTTAATAATACTCGAACAACCAGTCATTGTAAGTAAACCCACTAATAATAATAGATAAAATCTTTTTTTCATTTATATTCTCCAAACTAATATAGTAATAAACACAGAAGATAACAACAGTAATTTTTAAATTATAAAATAGAAATCTAATATTTTTTAGATGCTTAATTCAAATTTTTTGCTTCAAAATAAGAAGCTAAGTCTTTCAAAGCACGATTTGCAATGGCTTCATAACGCGTTTTCTTATCACGAATACGAGGGCCTTCTAACTCTTTAATAATCCCAAAATTAACATTCATCGGTTGAAAATGTTTGCTATCCGTATGAGTGATATAATATGGTAAGCTACCGATAGCTGTTGTTTCAGGAAAGATAACTTCCGTTTTTCCTTTAAAGAGTTGAGCTGCATTAATACCTGCGACAAGACCAGAAGCTGCTGATTCAACATATCCTTCAACTCCAGTTAATTGTCCTGCAAAAAAGAGATTTTCTTTCTTTTTTGATCGGAAAGTTGCTTCCAAAAGATTAGGAGAATCCATATAAGAATTGCGATGCATCACTCCATAGCGGACAAATTCAGCATTTTCTAATCCTGGAATCATGCGAAACACTCGCTTTTGTTCTCCCCAAGTAAGGTGGGTTTGAAAACCAACGATATTATAAAGACTAGCTGCGGCATTATCTTGACGAAGTTGAACAACTGCATAGGGTGCCTTAAAATCACCATCACGTGGTCCTTGATAATTTTCAGGATAGTCTAAACCTACTGGTTTCATAGGACCATATAGCATTGTTTTAATCCCTCTTTTAGCCATCACTTCAATCGGCATACAACCTTCAAAATACTTCTCTTTTTCAAAAGAATGAAGTGGTGCTTCTTGAGCATGAACCAAAGCGTCGTGGAACGACATAAATTCTTCTTTAGTCATTGGGGCATTGAGGTAGGCTGCTTCTCCCTTATCATAACGAGATTTTAAATAAACCTTGTCCATATCAATGGTGCTCACATCTACAATCGGTGCAGCTGCATCATAAAAGTAAAAACCAGCTCCACCATTCAAGTCATGAATTTTATCCGTCAAAGCCTCACTGGTTAACGGACCAGTAGCAATAATTGTAATCACATCCTCTGGAATTTCTGTTACTTCTTCTCGAATAACCTCAATGAGTGGATGACTACTTACTTTTTCAGTAACTGCTTTTGCAAATCCTTCTCTATCTACCGCCAATGCTCCACCTGCTGGTACGCATGTTTCTATGGCAGCTTGCATAATAATTGAATCTAAACGACGCATTTCTTCTTTTAGCAAGCCGACAGCATTTGTCAAAGAGGCACCCCGAAAAGAATTCGAACAAACCAATTCTGCAAAATCACTAGTTTTATGTTGAGGGGTTTCTTTTACTCCACGCATTTCGTACAATTTAACTGGAATTCCACGTTTTGCAATTTGGTAAGCAGCTTCACTGCCGGCTAGACCAGCTCCGATAACATTGATATAAGATTGTGCCATGGACACCAATACCTTTCTGGAAGATATTCAAATTCTCTTCCATGAATCTTTCCAATTCTTATTTTAGTTATTATAACAAAAAATTAAATGAAAAAGCAAACAACATCTTTTTATATTAGTTATTTATATTGGTTTTTTAAGCAGGTTATTTTAGCATTTTTTGTAATTCATTTGTTTGTTTCTACAACTATCTTTTGAGGAAGATTTATCAATCTTCCAAATTATTCAATCATTGATGAGAAGTAAGAGGTTGTTCTCTTAAAGTAAAACACTTTACATAACATAAATTATGTAAAGTGTTTTGTCTATTTTATTTTTTCTTCCTCATAATCACCTTTGTTACAGATAACTTGTTTGCCACCACCATGTACTTTCTTTTCGACAAGATATTGATTACATTTCGGGCAATTCCGTCCTATCGGTTTATCCCAAGATGTAAAGTCACACTCTGGATAACGATTGCAACCATAGAAAAGGCGGTTGCGTTTAGTTTTTCTTTCAATGACTTGTCCTTGATGACATTGCGGGCAAGTGACACCAATTTCTTTTACAATAGCTTGAGTATGACGACACTCTGGAAAATTACTACAAGCATAAAACTTACCGTATCGTCCAAGTTTAATCACCATTGGACTTCCACAAAGTTCACAATCAAAACCAGCCGGCTCGTCTTTTATCTGGATTTTTTCCATTTCTTCAGTTGCTTTGTTTACTTCTTTTTCAAATGGTCTGTAGAACTCATCAATTACTGTCTGCCACTGTTCCTTCCCAACTTCAACATCATCTAATTTTGTTTCCATTTCAGCAGTAAATTTTACATTAACAATATCTGGGAAAAACTCAACAATTAAAGAGTTAACAATTTCACCCAGTTCAGTTGGTTCAAAGCGCTTGGAAACTAATTTTACATAGTATCTTTTCTGAATCGTTTCAATTGTAGGGGCATAAGTTGAAGGTCTGCCAACGCCATTTTCTTCCAATGCTTTAATCAATGTTGCTTCTGAATATCTAGCTGGCGGTTGAGTAAAATGTTGTTCTGGATTGGTTTGAACTCGTTTTACTAGTTCTCCTTTTTCCATATCCGGCAACATTTTGTTTTTATCGGAATCATTATAAATCGCTAAATAACCATCAAATTTAATTTGACTACCATTAGCAGTAAATAAAACTGTGTTTTGTTCTAATTTTACATTCATTGTATCAAATATAGCCGCGGTCATTTGACTAGCTACAAAACGATTCCAAATCAATGTGTATAATTTTAATTGGTCTTTATTTAGATAGCGAGCAATTGATTCAGGTGTATTGGAAACACTTGAAGGGCGAATGGCCTCGTGAGCATCCTGAGCACTAGCCGTGTTTTTAATCTTACTACCATGTTTAGAATAATTTTTTCCAAATTTTTCGGTAATAAATTCAGCTGCTTCACTTTGTGCAATAGGACTGATACGTGTCGAGTCGGTACGCATATAAGTAATCAAGCCTTGAACACCTGATCCGATATTGATTCCTTCATAAAGTTGTTGCGCTACCATCATCGTTTTACGAGTTCGAAAATTAATCTTATTTGCTGCATCTTGTTGCATAGATGAGGTAGTATAAGGTAGTGGTGCGTTACGTTTTCTTTCTTTTCTTTCAACACTCTCAACGACAAATTCTTCCCCTTTGATACGAGAAAGAACCTCTTTCACATCATCATTCGTCTCAAGTTTCATCTTTTTGCCATTTATACCATAAAAGCTAGCTTGAAATTGGCGAGTTCCTTTTTTAAAGGTAGCGTCAATCGTCCAGTATTCTTCTGGCTTAAATGCACTGATTTCCTTTTCGCGATCAATAATTAATTTCAGAGTCACAGATTGAACACGACCAGCTGATAATCCTTTTTTAACTTTTTTCCAAAGAATAGGAGAAATAGAATAACCAACTAAACGATCTAAAACTCTTCGTGCTTGTTGGGCGTCAACTAAATCCATATTAATTTGTCGTGGATCTTTAAAAGCATTTTTTACGGCATCTTTTGTAATCTCGTTAAAAACAACACGATTCTTTTCCTGTTCATCCAAATTTAGAATATGTGCTAAATGCCATGATATAGCCTCTCCCTCTCGGTCGGGGTCGCTTGCTAAAAAGACTTGTTTGGCTTTTTTTGCTTCTTTTTTCAATTCATTGATGAGTGGACCTTTGCCTCTAATATTGATATATTCAGGTTCGTAATTATTTTCAAAATCAATAGACATGGTTGATTTTTTTAAATCACGAATATGTCCAACACTTGCCAAAACTTTGTAATTTCTTCCTAAATACTTCTCTATTGTTTTTGCTTTTGCGGGTGACTCTACAATGACAAGATTCTTCTTACTAGCTGTTTTTTTCTTTGTTTTTGTTACCAATTATATACACCTTCTTAAAGTAATAAACCCCATAGAGTTTAAACTATTTTTTCATAGATGTCAACTAGTAGCTTTTCTTATCGAAAAAGAATTATTATGAAAATTGAAATTCAGTCAGTATATCAGAACCTGATGTGACACACTTTGCCCCTTCTTGGATTAAGTGGTGACAGCCATCATTTCTCCTATCTAGAATGGAACCTGGAATAGCAAAAACATCCCTTCCTTCTTCCATAGCACGCTCACAGGTAATCAGGCTGCCAGAACGCATTTTTGCTTCTGCTACTACAACTCCTCTTGCAATACCAGCTATGATACGGTTCCGATCTGGAAAATGAAATTTAAGTGCTTGCTCTCCAGAAGCATACTCCGTTAAAACTAAATGATGTTCTCCAATGTACTTTTGCAATTTTTTATTTGCTTTAGGATAAAAAACATCCAGACCTGTTCCGATCACCGCGATAGTTCGACCACCATTTTGCAAAACAGACATATGTGCAGCTGTATCGATACCACGAGCTAAGCCGCTGACAATAACCAATTCATTGTTTAGTTCTTTGATGACTTGTTGAACAGCCGACTGCCCATATTTACTACTATCACGACTGCCTACTACTGCTAGTTTAGGTAAATTTAAAAGATTGATATTTCCTTGGTAAAACAAAAGTGTGGGAGGATTGTAAATTTCACTTAAGTCCCAAGGATAAATATCATCTAAAATCGAAAAGGACGGAAATTTTTCAAATTCACTTTTGAGTAAACTATCATCAATCCGATTATATTTTTCTATAAATAGAGCAGGATTACGACATTCTGATACAACTGCCATATCTCGAACAGACAATTTTTTATCAACAGTTTCTTCATATTGTAGAACATTCAATACTTGATGATTTTTTAAACCCGCTTTTTTCATTTTATAAATTTCAAAATTATTCATTTTTCACCTCACTCTTATTATTCGTAAAGAGTTATAAAATATATTACATTTTCTTTGGTGAAGTTTATCATCACAATTTTTAAGCTATATAAAAAGTATTCTCCATGTCAGTCCTTTGTAAGAAATGATACGGAAAATACTTTTATAGTAATAAAATTATTTAAAATAGAGTGATATTCTGATGACTGTTAGCCGCCAAACAATCCTTTAAAGAAATTGACAATGGCATCCCAAATATTTGAGAAAAAATTTCCCCCATCTTTAAGTAGGTTGCTGGTATCAAAATTAAGATTGATGTTCTTGAACGTATCCCCAGCTTTTGAGACAATACTGTCTTTCAAATCATTTAAAGTTTTTGTAAAATCAGTATTTTTAATGACATCACTATTTGAAAGATTGATAGAAAAATTAACAATCAGATTGATTTGTTCTGGTGTAATAGAACTACTCAATTCGTAATTTTTTAAAGTTTCTTCTACAATTTTACGAACATCTTCTTCTGTTAAGTTTTTGTTCTGTTTTTTAGCTTCAGCAATAGCAGTTTTGATGTCTGTCAGTGCTACATTTAATTTATCTGCATCGTAACCTTCTTTACCAGTATTTTCAGCGTTAATGGTTGAAAGAGCAGATAATTCTTCTTGTGCCAAGTCTTTGTTTTCTTGCGGAACTTTAGCACCATTATCCTCAAGGGAATAATAAATCCCAGCTAAAGCACTTTCTCCTGTAACTGGCAGAGGTGCTGCAACAGTGATACGTGCATGTTCCACACCCAGTGTAACAGCTGCATTTCGATACATATCCTCAGTGACTTTTGTGATATTTTGTGGTGTTACAATTTTGACTTCTAAGGCTTGATTGCTACCTAACTTTTGAATCTTAACAGACGAATAGAGTTGCAAACTTGAATCATTCGCTACATTCATGATAGTAGAATAAATAGCTGGAGTCATTGTTTTCAATTCTTTTGTATCTGTAGAAGAATTATATCCGAGTAATTGTAAGGTTTCATTTTTTTGGTTTTCATCTAAAGAATAGCCTAACACATACTCTGGTTGCACATAAGTTTCATCAATAACCTTCTGAACAGTTGTATCTGCTAAAGTTGGTGTAACAGCAAAGAAAGAAGCAATAAGTACACCCGCAGTTAAAATCATTTTTTTTAGTTTCATAATAATAAGGTCCTCGTTTCTAGAATTTTTCTCCCGAAACCTATTTTACCACAAATCAAAATAGTATAAAAATTTTAACCACTGCTTCCTTTTATATCAGAGGTTGTTGCTTACTTATTTACTCCAAATAAAATCAATTAGTAGTTGATCTACTTCAGGGTTTTCATGTAGTTGACTGTGTTGAGCCAAAGGACCTGTTATTTTTTTCTCTGTATATGATTTAGCATTGTCTATTAACAAATACTTCAAACTAAGCGAAGAGACGTTCAAGACAGAGCCATCGGATTGATTTTTATAGTCACCATAAATATTTAAGACATCCACTTGATCCTGTGGGTAAATTTCTCTCAGTCCCAGTAAAGTTTGATAGGTAGCACTCATCTTATTTGGCTGACCTGTTTCTTCATTAATTGTAAGATTTTCTGGTAAATCCATTCCTTCTAAACCGTTGACATGATTCGCAATATTAACTTGTTTTTTCAACTGTGGCAGTGAGTCATCTTGGCTATTTTCTAAAATATAAAAAAGAATAGACATATTTCCCATAGAATGACCAACAAGATTCATTTTTTTAAAACCATACAATTTTTGTAGTTTTTTAATAACTGCTGTTGCATATTGTCCGTCTTGAGCATAGTTAGGGTTGCGATTATCTTCATAATTCACTTTAACAATGGGGTTGATGGCACCTTTAGGGATCTCTCCTTGAAGACTGACTTGCCCTTTTTTATCCACATTAGCAGTAATAATTGTTTTCGTCACTCCTGCTTTCTTGATGGCTTCTGTCATATGTTTTTCAGCATTTGCACTTGATCCGTATCCATGAAAAAATAAAGTCGGAGCTGTTGATTGAATATACTTTTTAGAATTTAATTTGAGGTCATCACCGTTCTTTGTGAGATAAAATCCTAAACTACTCACCAAAATGATTACTAATATTCCTAGACCTATGAATATTTTATTTTTTTTCATACTATCCTCCTCTTCTTTTAGAATATCAATATACACATAAATTATAACATGTAATCACTACGGTTACAAAATATTTGATTAAAAATAAAAGAACAATTAGACCACCTAAGTAGCTACATTAATTGTTCTTCTAATTTTTAAAACCATTTCATTAAACGAATAAGATACATATTGAAACGAACTTGGCGTGAATAGTAGTAATTTCCACCATTAATATATAACTCTGTTCCATTCAAAATAGAAATCGGACTATAATAATGGTAGGTTTTTCCAGTAATATTTCCTAAACTAGGTGCAACTACATCTTTGGAATATTTTTTTGCTATTTCTAATGTATTTTCCCCACCATGTTTTGCAACATAATCAATATAGGCCTGTCCAAAATTATAGGCTTGTACCGCAGTCCATACATCAATCTTCTTAGAACTAGCTAATTCAATATTATCTGATAGCGTTTGGATTCCTTGACGAATACTTTCTTTATTATCTTTAATAGCGTTAGCCTCTCCAGTAGCACTCTCACTAGATTGCATAACATCATCGGCTCTACCTTTAGTTTCAGTATATATCATAGCTAAAACCAATTCTTCATTAGCTGCTGTATCTTGTTCATCGAGTACTTCTTTTACCAGATTTTGGTAGGTCATTACTTGTTTAACATCATGGTGTACCTGATAAATCTTATATGCACCAAAAATGACAATCAATAATACAAGTAATCTTCTTATTATTTTAAACATTATTTATTTTGAATATCCTCAATATTTTTAATTAAAATGGAATAGGTCCCATTGTCATTTTGAATAAATTCTACCGAATCAGCATCTTGGTAAATACTGTTCGGTACAATGAGTTCAATTCCATTTGAGAGGGAGAGTTTTTGATTTTCAAATTTCTTCTTTTGACGACTACTATCAATTTCATCAAACTTAATCGGCTCTGGAATGGTTTCTTTTATTTGATCCATAAAGGTTAACCGTGCTGTTAAATTATTGTCAAATAAATCAGCTGCTAATTTTTCAGGCGACAGTTCATCATTTTCTTCTAAATTATTAAAAATGCTTGATTTGACTTTGGATTGAAATTGAAAATTGTCTTCATTAAAAGAATGAGCAATTTTTTGGGCTGTTTTTTCTAATTCTTTAATAGATTTCTTTGGTGAATTATTGGGATTAACCTGTAATAATTGTTCTGAAAAATAATGAAGAAAAGATCCGTTATACTTGATTCGTTTTTCAATCAGATGGTATTTACCATTGGACAGATTGACAATCAACGATTCATCTGCACCAGTCCCAAAACCAGGCAAATTGTTTTGAGTGATTCGAATCGGTTCATCTGCTTCTACTCCTAGATGTGTGAGGGTTTCACGCAAAGTAATACGTAAGAAAGCAAAATGTTTTACTCCTTCTTTATCAAACTGAATAAAAATTAAATCATTTATTTTTTGATTTTCACTGATGGAGAATTCTTTTTTCCATAATTGACTGAGAGCAATGGAAGTTTCCATTAAATCGTCCGAAATCATGGCTAAAAACGGATTTTCTGATTCTAAAATACCCGTTTTTGCCTCATCAGAATATGCTCGTTCGATTTTTTTACGAAGATATTCTTCAATTTTTGGGGTTATAGTAAGAAACTTATCCGCAAAAAGAAGATTGGTATCAGTTGGAGTAAATTGATGGATAATTGCTTTTTTTATGTAAATATCCATTAGTTTAAGCCTTCATAAAGTGGAAAGGCATCTGTTAATTCTCTCACTTCTGCACGCACTTGTTCTAAGACAGCTTCATTATCAGCATTTTCAAGAGTTTTGATAATAAGTTCTGCTACTTTAGTACTTTCTGCAACCCCAAAACCACGTGCTGCAATAGCTGCTGTCCCAATACGAATCCCACTTGTTTTAAAAGGAGATAAAGTTTCATATGGAATGGAGTTTTTATTCAATGTAATATTCACTTCGTCTAAAAGGTTTTGAGCAATTTTCCCATTTTCAACAACTTTTGTGACATCTACAAGAAATAAATGATTTTCCGTACTATTAGAAATAACTCTAAAACGATTGTGTTGGTTAAAAACGGTCGCCATAGCCTTTGCATTATCTAAAATCTGTTGTGCATAGACTTTAAAAGCAGGATCTAATACTTCTTTAAAAGCAACTGCCTTTGCAGCAATCACATGCTCTAGTGGTCCTCCTTGGATTCCAGGGAAGATAGCAGAATTAATTTTTTTAGCTAAATCCTCATCATTTGTCAAGATCAATCCTCCACGTGGTCCACGTAAGGTTTTATGAGTGGTTGTAGTTGTAATATCTGCATAAGGAACTGGGCTAGGATGTAATCCAGCAGCCACTAGACCTGCAATATGAGCCATATCCACCATCAATTTAGCTCCAACAGCGTCTGCAATATCACGGAATTTTTTAAAATCAATTATGTGTGAATAAGCTGATGCGCCTGCGACAATGAGTTTGGGTTTTACTTCTTTGGCTTGCTTTAAAATAGCATCAAAATTTAGTAATTCTGTTTCAGGATCAACATTGTAAGGTACAAAATTATAAGTTTGTCCAGAAAAGCTCACAGAAGCACCATGAGTCAAGTGGCCACCAGCAGCCAAATCCATTCCCATAACAGTATCGCCTGGTTGAATCAAAGCCATATATGCTGCACAGTTTGCTTGACTACCTGAATGGGGTTGAACATTGGCAAATTTAGCACCGAAAATCTTTTTAGCTCGTTCAATCGCCAAGGTTTCAATAACGTCTACTACATCTGTACCGCCGTAATAGCGATTGCTTGGGTAGCCTTCAGCATATTTATTTGTCAAGATAGAACCTTGAGCTTTCATAACAGCTTTAGAAACTACATTTTCAGAAGCAATTAATTCAATATTATGCTGTTGTCTTTCCTCTTCATGGGAAATAGCTTCCCAAATTTCATTATCAAATTCTTTGTAATTTTCTTGATCAAAAATCATTTGTGTTCTCCTGTATCGTTTATTAAAATGTAATTTCTGGAACTTGAGCTAAAATGTCTTCAACAGTAATCAAACCTTGCCGTAAAATTACTGCTTTATCACCAGACAAGTCTAATATAGTAGAATCTTTTCCAGTTAGAAAATGGTCATCTTCTACTCCTATCACTTTTTGGTGAAATGCTGCCACAATCTGTTCAAAGCAAGTCCCACTATCTCTACCCGAAATATTTGCCGACGGACCAATTAAAGGGCCAAAACGTCTAATCATATTTAAAGTAATTGGATGACTGGGAATACGAAAACCAACAGTGTTCATTCCCGAATTAACCCAAGTAGGTACCTTGGCATTAGCTTGTAGGATAATAGTTAGCGGACCTGGAAGAAAGGATTGACAGATTTTCTTTAAATAAGATGGTTGATTTTTTGAATAATAAAGAATATCTTCAAAATGTGCAACATTCAAATTCATTGCCTTATCTTGCGGGCGTCTTTTTAATTGGTAAATATACTCAACAGTTTGTTGATTGAGTGCTTTTCCAAATAACCCATAAACCGTCTCAGTAGGAAGAACAACAGCTCCACCTTTTTCCAATGTTTTCTCTATTTCATCCATTATCTACAACCACCATCCTATCTTTTCCAAATTGATCTTGAAGAACTCGGATACGTTTTTCGGGAAAGACAGTTGAAAATATTTTTTGTACGATCCTTCCTTGTTTGTAACCAATTTCCAAGTAGATTTTTCCTTTTTTTGATAGATAGTTTCCTGCTTTAGTGGCTATTTTTTGATAAATAGCAGTTCCATCATCAGCTGCAAAAAGAGCTAAATGAGGTTCTGACGATAACACATTAATGGCTACTTCCTTCTTATCCTGTTCAGAAATGTAGGGAGGATTGGAAACAATTATATCATACTTACCCAAAATGTTATCAAAACAATCCGAATGAATAAAAGTGACATCTGTCTGTAAAAGACGAGCATTTTCCATCGCAACTTCCAATGCTTCCTTAGAAATGTCCGAAGCTGTTAAATCCCAAGATGTACGAGCATAAGCTAAGGAGATAGCAATTGCTCCGCTCCCTGTACCGATATCTAATACCGAACAAGTAGAATCATTATTTTCTGCTAAAATTAGTGATACTAATTCTTCCGTTTCCTGCCTTGGAATGAGAACTCGCTCATCCACTTGAAAAGTATGACTATAAAAGTCAGCAGTTCCAATAATATACTGTGCTGGTTGATGAGCAAGTAATTTTTTAAAAATTAACTCAATTTCTGCTTGCTCCTTGTCCGACACCTCTTCTTGCATTTTGAAAACAAAATCGGTTAGAGAAAGACCGTGAAGCGAACGATAGACAAAGGAAAGGCTTTCTCTTTCTTCCCCCACTGCTTCCAATTGTTCTTGCATGTCGGAAAAAATCTGTGAAAACTTCATTATTTATTTAATTCTTCCAGCTTCTTTGTTTGATCGTATAAAATAAGAGCATCTACTATTTCGTCCATTTTTCCAGATAAAATAGTATCTAACTTCTGTAAGGTCAAACCAATCCGATGATCCGTCACACGATTTTGCGGAAAATTATAAGTACGGATTCGCTCTGAACGATCCCCTGTTCCGATAGTTGATTTTCTTTCAGCATCTTGTTCATCTTGTGCTATTTGAGCAAAATGGTCTGCCACACGAGCACGGATGATTTTCATTGCTTTATCACGGTTTTTTTGTTGTGTTCTTTCTTCTTGCATTTCCACTTTGATATTTGTTGGAATGTGAACAATACGAACAGCAGTGGCTACCTTATTTACATTTTGCCCTCCAGCACCTGATGCATGGTAGATATCAATACGCAAATCTTTTGAGTCAATATCATACTCTACTTCTTCTATTTCTGGCATAACCAATACAGTTGCTGTGGAAGTATGCACGCGCCCTTGGCTTTCTGTTACTGGAACACGCTGTACTCGATGAGCGCCCGATTCGTATTTTAATTTGGAGTAAACCGACTGCCCAGATACCATGGCTACAACTTCCTTAAAACCACCAACACCATTCATAGAAGCTTCCATTACTTCAAAGCGCCATCCTTGCGTTTCAGCATACTTTTGATACATCGTGAGCAAATCACCTGCAAAAAGGGCTGCTTCATCACCACCAGCTGCGCCGCGAATTTCTAAAATAATATTTTTTTCATCATTTGGATCTTTAGGCAACAGAAGAATCTTCAATTTATCTTCATATTCTTCTTTTTCAGCTTTGGCATCTTTCAACTCTTGCTTAAACATTTCTTCTAGTTCATCATCACCAGAAACTTCTTTTAACATTTCTTCTGCGTCTGCTATGGTTTCTAGAATTTTTTTGTAATCTTTGTATGCTGTTACTGTATCACGAATGCTGGCTTCTTCTTTGGAAAGTTCCATAAAGCGTTTAGTATCACTGACAACTTCTGGATCACTAAGTAACTCTCCTAGTTCTTCATAGCGATCTTCAACTGCTTGTAACTGTTCATAGATATTCATGTATTCTGTTGTTCTCCCTTAATTAATCTTTAGATTCGTACTTGTTTTCAATTGGTGGATTAAAATAATGTTTCCGACAGACTGAAATATAAGTTTCATTTCCACCAATTTGAATTTGTTCCCCATCATAGACTGGTTTACCGTCTGCCATACGCAAAACCATCGTTGCTTTTTTAGAACAATAGTGGCAAATAGTCTTTATTTCTTCTATTTTATCTGCTAATAACAATAAATGTTTTGAACCTTCAAATAATTCATTACGAAAATCATTTTTAAGCCCAAAAGCCATAACAGGTATATCTAACTCATCGACAACTCGGGCCAAATCATAAACATGGTGTCGTCTCAAAAATTGTGCTTCATCAATTAAAATACAGAAAGGTTTTTGAGATAGCTGTTCAACATATCCAAAAATATCGGTATTGTCATCAATAGCTAAAGCTTCACGCTTCATGCCAATTCTACTAGAGACCAAGCCAAAACCATCGCGTGTATCCAAAGCACTCGTCATGATGACGACACCTTTTCCTTGTTCCTCATAATTATGAGCCACCTTTAAAATTTCAATGGTTTTCCCTGAATTCATAGTGCCATATTTATAATATAGTTGCGACATCTCTACCTTTTCATTCTCTTTCTTTTTTTCTCCATATTATTTTACCACATTTCATATTTCTTTAAAACCTCATTTATGATAAAATAACACTATCGAAATAATCAAATATTTTGCTGAATAAAAAAGGAGTTTAGATATGCCATTTGTTAGAATTGATTTATTTGAGGGTCGCACTTTGGAACAGAAAAAAGCTTTGGCTAAAGAAGTGACCGAAGCTGTTGTGAAGCACACAGGTGCACCACAATCGGCCGTTCATGTGATAATTAATGATATGCCAGAAGGAACTTATTTCCCACAAGGAGAGATGAGAACAAAATAAACGCAAAAAGCTGTAAGGTTATCCTCACAGCTTTTTGTATACTTCTTTACTAGTTGACAATGCCCTATATTTACATTTTTTACAAACAAAAAAGATTGAAGTCAGCTTTTTAGATAGCCTATCTTCAATCATGTATAGCACATTATTCTTCTTTTTTTTCTGTTTCTTCTGTTTTACTTGGCTGGTCATCCTGATTACTGGTTGCAGCTTTTTTAAATTCAGAAAACATTTTTCCAATTGCTTGTCCAAACTCTGGCAAACGTTTTGGACCAAGAATTAAGAGAGCTCCTAAAATGATAATAATAATTCCAGGTGCACCAATATCACGTAAAATACCCATTACAATCTCCTCTTTAATTTTCTTTTATAAACCATTTTACTGAGCATGACACTCACTTCATAAAGTAAAATGAGGGGCACTGCCATTGACAAATCACTAACAAAGTCAGCTGGAGTTAAAACCACAGCCAAAACTAACAAAGTGAAGTAAGCGTATCGTCTATATTGTACCAAAAATTTAGGTTTGAGCAAACCAATAGAAGTTAAAAAAACAACAATAACTGGAAGTTCAAATAAAATAGCGATTGGAATCGTTGTATGAAATAAAAAGGCAAGATAATTTTGTGCTGTCAACTGTGTATCAAAAAGCCCTTTTCCCAAGGATAGCAAGACCTGTAAAATAGTTGGGCTCACAAAGTAGAAACCAAAGGCTAATCCCGCAAGAAAACAAAAGAAACTAGCTGGAACATAGAGAAAGATGGAAATAGCTTCATTTTCTTGCAAGGCCGGACGAATAAATTCCCAAATCTGGTAAATCATAAAAGGCAAGGTGAGAGAAAAAGCCACCAAGTTCGCCAAATTGATATAAATCCAAAGGATATCATCAGGTCCTAATACAATTAGTTTTTTGTGAAAAGACGAAGTTAACCATTTATAAATATCTGCTGAGAAAAATAGACTGATAATGAAAACAACGGCAAAACACACTAAAATGGATAGAAAACGCCTTCGGAATTCCGATAAATGCTCAATAATCGTCTGTTCTTTTTTATCCATGCTTGGACTCTCTATTCTTAAGAGTGATAAGGACAACAATCACCAAGAGAATGAATTGAGCAACAACTACCTCAACATTAGGATAAACTCCTGCCCAGTCAATAGTTGGAAAATTATTGATTAGATGGCTTGGCAATATATTGGTTAACTGGAGTGCGTGAATGCTGACTCCTAGCATTTTAAATGCCAAAGCGTAAATTAACCAAGTTAGCCAGAAGAAAATACGATAGGGTTTGAAATAACTAGAAGCTTTTGTCATCAAAATTGCAATAGCAATTAACACCACAATAGCTGACCCAATTCCTATTAGAAAGTCTGTCAGAGTAATCTTAGGGAGAATTCCAGCATAGAATAAAATCGTTTCAGCACCCTCACGAAATACTGCTAGAAAACTAAGAGCAAACATTGATACAAAACTACCAGTAGCTGTCACTACTTTCATCTTGTCTTCCATAAACTGATTCCACTTTTGGACGGATGATTTGCTATGCAACCAAATTCCAACCAAAATCATCATCGCAACGGCAAATATACCAACTCCACCTTCGATAATTTCACGGTTTGAACCAGAAGCAACCGCTGGGAATACACTTTGCAATACCACAGCTATCACAGCACTAGCTAATACTCCTATCGCTGCTCCTGAATATACCCACTTGAGACCTTTTCTTATATTAGAGGCTTTCAAAGTTGTTACCAAGGCCATAACAATTAATAATGCCTCTACTCCTTCACGAAGCAAAATGAGCATCGCATCAAAAAAGTTGTAATTTGCAGTGGTATCAATTTGTGATAAATCGCTAATCAGTGTCTGTAATTGTTTTTGATATTTTTCTTCGCTACCTTTTACCATAATGACAGGTGACTGACTCTCAACGCGTGTATAAAGACTAGGATTGTGCGTGCTGACATCCCCTTCGATCGTGGGCCAAATGGTGATGAATTTTTTCATATTCGCCATTGCTTTTTTTGTATCACCACTTTGGAACTGTTTCAAAGCATTTTCTAAAAGCTGAATACCATCCTTTAACGTATAATTTTCTGAAGAATCTTCTACTTTTTGACCTTCCGCAAAATTATTGATAGCCGTTTTTAAGTCATCAAAAGAAGTTTGAATTGTGGCAAAATCTGTTGGCTCTGTTTCGATTGAACTTCTTAAGAAAGAAATAGCTGTCTCGATTTTCCCATAGTAAACAGTGCTATTATCTCGGACAATGCTTTCGTTAGAAGTCCAAGTTGAATTCATTTCTTTAAAGGCTTTTCTGGTTGCATCCAAATCCTTTGATGTGATAGCATTTTGAAGATTGTCAAAAACACTAGAGAGATTTTTAACCAACTGCTTTTTTTCAGCATTCACATCTACTGGATTTTGCTCTTTTTCAAATGCAAGCAAAGCAGAAGTAATCTTTGTCAATTTTTCTTCTGTAATCGTTCCAGAAATATTTAAAGATTGGGTTACTTCTTTACCTGCTTTAGAGTCATGTTGAGGATTTGTCTCAAACTCTGTCTTGATTTCCTCAATTAGATTTTTTGCTGTTTCTTGGTCATTTTTGGTAACCGCTGTTTTAGCATCAGTAATCTTAACAAATAAACTACTGTTACTCTCATCAGCCAAAACAGGAGAGGCAAAGAGGCAAGCAATTGTAACTAAGAAAAGCAAATACTTATTCAAATAGTTTTTGACCAATATATTCTCCTTTTTTTATTCCAGCAAAACAAGCAAATAAACCACTACCGATATGTTTGGTGTATTCATTCATTTTATCAACATTTCCTAGATTGGTCTGAATCTTAATAAAGCTTTCTGGGTCTTTTTGAAAAGAGATAAACAACAGACCTGTATCAAATTGACCAGTAGTTTCAATGATGCCATCAGAGTATGAATAAGAACGACGATAAATTGGTACACCAACTTCTTTTGCTAATCGAACATGTGCATCTACAGGAATCAACGGCTCTCCGTTATCATCTTTCAAATCTAAGTCAACTTCATCAAATTCATTCTTTTTACCAAAAGGAGCACCACTTTCTTTGTAGCGACCAAACGTATTTTCTTGTTCTTGAAGGTTGGTTCGATCCCAAGTGTCTAACAACATTTGAATACGACGAACAGCCATATAAGTTCCGCCCTTCATCCAATCGTTGCTATCTGTCCAGACAACATCGTCAAAATCACTTTCTTTTTTGACATTGGCAGTTCCATCTTTAAAACCAAAAAGATTTCTAGGAGTTTCCATTCTATTTCCAATAGCAGCAAAACCAGATTGACTCCACCGCATTGTCACTGCATTTTTCCCTTTACGGACTAAATTACGAATAGCATGAAAAGCCACTTGTTCGTCATCTGCACAGGCTTGAATGACAATATCACCACCAGTATACTTCTCTTTAAGTTGTTCACGTGGGAAAGGTGGCATATCTCTAAATAATTTAGGACGTTTCCCTTCCATTCCCATCTTTTTAAGGAAGTCAGCCGAGATACCGTAAGTCAATGTTAAACGATGAGGATTGAGACCAACTGTTTCACCAGTATCTGTCGGAGGAAGATAAGCATTGCTACCATCTTTTTTTACTAGTTCTCCCTCAACTAATTTTTCACTATAAACTGTCCAGTCTTTAAACAACTGTATAACAGTTTTCTTGTCTGTCACATGCAAGTCTAAAACTACAAAATAGATATTTTTTTGCATAGCTGTTGTAATTCCTGACTGGTGTTCACCATAAAAATGGATTTCTTCGTCACCGTCAGCGATTTTCTTCTCTTCACTTGTCTGATTAGCGAAAAAAGCAGACGCACCAGAGATTCCCAGTGCTAGACCAGCTCCTCCAATACCTGCCTTTTTAAGAAATTCGCGACGATCCATTTTTTTGTCAAAAAACTTTTCGTCTTTAGTCATATTATTCTCCCTTTAAAATAATTCCCATTTGAGAAAGAGGTTCACCAAGTTTTGCAACTGATTCTGACAATTCTTTGATATCTTCTTTGCTCAGTTCATTATAAGATTTATAGTGTTCTGAGTCTGTCATATGCTTATCCAGAAGTTCATTCACTTCTTTAAAATTAGTTTCTAATGTCTTAACTAATTTTGCATCTTGTTTTTCAATAGAAGGTTTCAAAAGTTCAAAAATCTTTTCTGCACCTTGAATGTTAGCACGGAAATCGTACAAATCTGTATGCGAAAAGGCTTCCTCTTCACCAGTAATTTTTGTATCAGCTACTTCATTCAACAAATCAACTGCCCCAGTTAACATGGCTTCAGTTGTCACATCAATCGTTGCAATTTTAGCATCCAATTCTTTTACATCATTTACAAGCAAGTCTGCATACTCACTTGTTCCATCTGTTGTATTTTGTTCCCACATGATTTTTTCGATACGGTGGAATCCTCTCCAACCACTATCGTCTTGGTTATCTTTTACATAGTCTACTAAACGAATATCGATTTTCGTGTCTAATTCTGTAAAACTTTCTGCTAAAGGTTCAGCACTTTCATAGGACATCCGAATGAGTGGGTACATCTTTTTAGCTTCGTCTAGTTTTCCTTCTTTCAAGATATCACGAAACTTTTCTGTATCAACTAATAATTGATCGATTTGCTTTTGGACATAAGCTTTGTATTCAGTGGTAGCTTCTTTTAACACTTTCTTTTCAGAAGAAGTTAAAGTGCTTTTAGCAGCCGAGCTACTATCTGTACCTGTCTTAGAATTATTAGTAGCACAACCTGTCAGTAAAATGGCGGTTGAAAACAAGAGAATGCTTAATTTTTTCATGGTGACCCCTTTATGAGTTATTTTCTAGTAAATTATAACAGTTTTTTTCTAATTTTTCAAGTAATTGTCTGACAATTTAATGCTTTAAGCAAAGAAATTACACTATTATAATAATAAATCTTTGATTTTTCCTATTTCAGATTTTTTAACAACGAGATAAATGGTATCTCCCAAGTAAAGTCTTGTTCCTCCATTAACCATAATTGTTTTTCCTTTATGAACATTCATTGTAATTAAAACATCTCTTGGCAATTCCAATTCATGAACCTGCTTCCCAGAGATTTTCTCCGAAACAGGTATTTCAATCAAGGTTGTTTCTCCATTATCTTGAATATTGTCTGGTAACATTTGTTCTAGCATCGCTTCATAAACTGGAGCACCTTTCATCAAGTCCATGATAATATAAGCTACCAAAGTCACCAAAGCAAGAGGCATCAAGTTGCGAATATCTCCTACCATTTCCGTTACCAGAATGATAGCCGTTAAAGGAGCCTTTGAAATAGCACCGAAATAACCACTCATTCCCAAAATAATAAAAATCGGAAATTGGCTTTCCTCAATCAAACCTTGTTGTATACAAAAGATACCAACAATACCCCCTAACAATGAACCTAGTGCCAGTATTGGAAGAAAAATCCCTCCTGGTAAACCACTCCCATAAGAAATCATGCTCCATATAAAGCGAAGTAAAAAGATGGTTACCAAAAGACCGATAGACATTGAATAATTATTAATAGACAGAATTAATTGATTTCCACCACCAAGTAACTGAGGAAAGAAATAGCCAATCGGTAAAATAAGTAAAAAGGCAACAATTGGATAATAGTCTTTGGGAATCTTACACACGCGAGAGACAGCATTATAAAATAGATGAATATTCAGTATTACTTTTTCATATAAATAAGCAGCAAAACCAAGAAAAATCCCCATTAGCAAATAAATCCAATATTGGTTTAAGTCCATAACAGGTATATTGTCCGGCATATCTAAAACAGGTGTTAACCCAAAGATAGATTGTGAAACAAAGTTGGCGACCAAACTAGCCGCAAGCGTTGATACCCAAAAGAATCGTGAAAAATGGTGATACACTTCTTCTACTATGAATAACAGACCTGCAATCGGAGCATTAAATGCTGCTGCAAGACCCGCCGCTGCACCACTTGCAATGAGAGTTCTTTCTTCCACTGGGCTTAATTTCAACAATTTAGAAAATCCCTTACCACTCATAGCGCCTAATTGGATACTCGGACCTTCACGCCCCAACATCAAACCACTTGAGATAGCTAGCACCCCAACGGTGAATTTTTTCCAGAGAATACTCCACCATGACTGAGACATCAAACCTTTTAATTCGGCTTCTATCTGTGGAATACCGGAACCTTTGATATTTTTTTCAGTCCTTGCTAAACGGGCATTTAAAAAAAGAATCAAAAGGTAGATACCAACTATAAGAATAATCCAAATAAAGTTCTGTTGGCCTTTAATATAAAAAGATTGCACTAAGTGAAATCCTTCTTCAATCAGATAACGAAAAGCACCTACAACTGCTCCCACAATTATTCCAACCAAAACTCCTCGAAAAACCTGAGAGATAATGGAGCTGGAAGCAAAATGAAACTCTTTTTTGATGTCTGCCGCCCGTGATTCTTTCTTCATGACTTCCTCCTTAACAATGACTCTTTATCAATATTTTAGCACAAAGATAAGAAAAGTTATAGATAAATAAAAAAGTTTTGAAATCTTTCAAAACTTAAAATAAAATATTTTAAAATAAGACCAATCCACTCTCAAAATCATCATCTGCTTTTAAGCATAGATTTTATCGGCTCAAAACTTTCACGGTGAATAGGAGTAACTCCCAGTTTTTCTAAAGCTGATAAATGTTCTTTTGTTCCATAGCCGGCATTTTTCTCAAAATGATACCCCGTATAAACTGAATCGTATTCTGTCATCAACCTATCCCTTGTAACTTTTGCAACAATAGAAGCTGCGGCAATCGATAAAGAATTAGCATCTCCTTTAATAATAGAAGTTTGTGGTATAGCTATATCTAACTTCATGGCATCAATCAGAAGATAGTCTGGTTGAAGATTCAAATCGTTTATTGCTTCAGTCATTGCTTGTTTTGTTGCTTCATAGATGTTGATTTGGTCTATCCTCTTATTGTCTACAATCCCAACGCCAACTGCTATAGCCTTCTGCTTGATTTCCTCATAGAGTTCTTTATGTTTTTTCTTGGGAATTTTCTTACTGTCATTCAAACCTTTTATCTTACAATCTTTTGGCAAAATAACAGCTGCAGCAACAACTGGTCCTGCAAGAGGCCCACGACCAACCTCATCAATACCTGCAATCAACTGATAGCCCAAATCGTACTGTTCTCTCTCATATCGCAACATCCACTCTAGACGAATATTTTCCTCTATTACAGCTTGTAGCTCTCTTTTTTTCTTAGACAATAACCGTTGAACCCCTTGCCTGTCATCTTGCGCAAATATTTCAAGACGCTTATCTGTCAAATCAGAGATATCTTCTAAGATTGAGGCTATTTCTTTAATCGTCGCCATTATGGATGTCCTCAACTTTATCTAAAGTATATCGCCCTAATCTACCATCTCTAACATCTTTTACAAAAAGTTGATAAAAGCGATCATAATCATCTTTAAATCCCATTTTTTTTGTTAATTGAACAATAATTTCTGGTGTCTCTTCTTCTAGTAAAATCCCTTTATATCGTTCTAGCAAACGTTCAGGATAGTATTCTTTAAAATAGTTTAGACCAAAAATAGTAACATCATCCATGGGCAACAAATTATCCTTAATAGCACCAGTAAGTGCTAATTTTAAAGCAACCTCAGCATCTTCAAACTTAGGCCAAAGTATACCTGGTGTATCCAAAATTTCTAAATCCTTATTTGATTTCAGCCATTGTTGTCCTTTTGTAACACCAGGTTTATTACCAACTACAGCAATCTTCTTTCCTGCCAATCGATTCATAAGAGTTGATTTGCCCGCGTTAGGAATACCGATAATCATCGTTCTAAGAGTTGATTTTTGAATGCCTTTTTCTTTTAACCGTTGGAGTTTTTCAGACATCAACTGTTTCGCTGTTTCTGTAACTTTTTTGACTGTAGATTGTTCTTTTGAATTAATAGCTAGTGTTTTTATGCCTTCTTTTTCATAAAAACGACACCATTCCTTAACCAAAACAGGATCAGCTAAATCAACCTTATTTAAAATCATTAACTTGGGTTTATCCCCAACTATCTTTGTTAACATGGGATTTTGACTGGATAATGGCAATCGTGCATCTACCAATATTGTCACAAAATCTACGAACTTTATATTTTCCTGCACTTGTCGTCGTGCTTTGGACATATGCCCCGGAAACCATTGAATAGTACTCACCGTTGTAACTCCTTATTTGCTTTAAAAATACTCCCTTGAAAATAATCAATAAAAATAGAATAGAAGTAAATTTACTACTTCCATTCTATCATTTTTACAATTATTTTGCCTTTAAATAAAATTTTACCATACTTGACTATTTTATATGACTGAAGTATTATTTGTATTTTTGTCCAAGTTGGTCTGCTCTAATAATGGCTTGCGTGTATTTCTCTGGATTGAAGGGTGTATTTTTATACTCGTTTGTTGTCAAAGCAACTTCCACAATTTTAGGGATATCATGCTCTGTTAAGTTCAAATCTGATAATGTAGTTGGCAAACCTAACTTTTTATTAAAACTAGCTACTTTATCAAACTCTTCCATTTCATCGAAATAAGCGTGTAAAACCAAAACACCAAAGGCTACTACGACCCCATGCAAAAAGTTTCCTTCTCTTTGTATGGCAGTGGTTCCATTATAAAAGGCATGCGCGTGACAAGAATTATAATAAAATTCAGGTTGGTTCACTAAATTTGAAGCATAGCCAGTTGATACAATAATGTCCAAAGCTATTTCTTCTACCGCTTTTGAAGCAATATGATTTTCAACATCTTTTAATCCTTGTTCACCGTATTGATGAAAGGCATTTTTAGAAGACTGAGCTATTGCTAGTCCTAGACTAGCTGTATGAGGAAGAGATTTACCATTTTCGATAGCATTTTTGACCGCTCTATCGACTTCTGGTGCTTTTGATATACCATCTCCAATACCCGCCCAGAAGTACTCCCTCGGTGCATTGGCAATAATCTTCGTATTGATAAAAATATGTACAGGTGAGTTTGGATAGCCGTATCGCAACAAGGAATGATCATCATTGTAAACAACAGAAACCGCCGTTCCAGCAGAACAGTTGGAACAAATTGTTGGAAAAGTAAAAATCGGCTTATCAATTTCTGTAGCAACCATCTTAATCGTATCTAATGCTCGTCCACCACCAAATGCAAAAACAGCATCTGTACTTTGAATCGTTTCATTCTTAACTAGATTATCAATAGCTGTTTGTGTTGAATCAGTACCGTATACAAAGCTTCCTAATACCTGAATATATGTATTTTCAAGAACTGACCTAACAGACTCTTCAGCACTAGCCAATGCACGTTTTCCACCAATTAAGACTACTTTTTTTATCGAATATTGACTTAAAACAGTAGGAATCTCATTAAAACAATCCTCACCATAGGAATAGTTTGCCATAATATTTGTGACCATCATTTTCTCCTTTTCCAATTATTCAATTTCTTTTTACCATTCTAACAAAATAATGAAAAAATGAAAATAAGCACACAAACATAGATTCATTAATAAATCCCATTGCGCCCCTACTCTATAATACCTTGTCCTCTCCATTCTATTTTTTCTTCTCGGTATTTTTCAACAACATAAACTAATTTATTTAGATTACGATATTTTCTCTTCCCTATCTGTTCCTTTGATGTATTTATTGAAATATTTTTCACCGTACCACTCTAGTTGCGTTTTTCCTTCTAAATCGCGATATTCTTCTGAATATTTATGTAGATAATACCCCTGTATAATACATGGAAATAAGAAATATGTTTGAAATAACACTACAAGGATATAAAAAGGTTCAGCCATCAACATAAATCCAATATAATCTGTTACTTTAAAGAATCTTGGGTTAATGAATTTTATAACATTATAACTTATGATTATTATAGCACCTATAGCTATCAAATTTTTAAAAGAAATTTGAACTTTTTTTCTTTCTCTCCTATTTTTTTCTTGTTTCAACATATTTTTAGCTTTGAAAATATACGCGAATATAAAGAAAGAGGTATTGAAAAACAACACCAAATAACACACAAAACTTGGAACTACCCCACTTATTAAGTTAGCTAAGGTTAAATTCATCAATATAGTCATCCAAAATGCAGATACCAATATATTAAATTGTATTCTATAAAAATTAAGATAATTCTCTGAAATATTCATGCCTATCCCATAAACTAAAATGAACCATATTCCGAACGATACATAGTAGAATAAAAACGAGACAAAGACAATTCTCTCATAAGTTCCACTAAAAATGGAATCTGAACTTGGTGTTAGAGTATTAAGTAAAGGAGTTGTTAAACCTAAGAAAAACAGTATTAATATTAGAAAGAGATGCACTAAAATTCCTACTTTTTTTCTTTTCCTTTTTGTTCATCTATCCATTCCTTATATTCTATAGCAAGGGAATTATCAAACAAATCCAATGATTCTTCAAATGTTAGTTTTTTCATTTTTCTTCCCTATCTGTTCCTTTGATGTATTTATTAAAATATTTTTCGTCTTTCATTCCTTAGTATTCTTATTCTCAATAAAATTCTGCCATTTTTTAACTGCTGTTTCATAAATATAATCTGACGAAATATTTAATTGTAAACTTTTTAAGGGAATATCGATAGATTTTCCATTTTTGAGAATAAAACGAATAAATTCTTCACGAAAGAATTTTTTTAATTGTATATCCTTTATATCTCCCCATGAAGTTTTTTTTATTTTCCACTGAAAATAAATGAGATGTTCCGAACCAATTATCATTTTTTTCAGTCCAAATTGAAATAAATTTAATAAATTCAGAAAACCGAGGCATGTTAGCATTAAAGCCATCGGTAATGGTGCAATTAAAACCAAAGGATATTCAAAAGCTACAACAATCATCATTAAACTTATAAACAAAAATGGGAAAAATAGTATTATTGGTACGAAAAAGACAATGATATTAGTCTTGACAACTAAAGCTTCTTTTTCTTTTATTTTTTCTTTCATATACCGTAAACCGCTCCTTACATTTTTAATTATCTGTTCATTCATTTTCGTACATTATAGAAATTATTTTCCATAATTTTTCTAGTATTTCATACAAAAATGTGTCAGTTATTTCGATTTTATCCAAATAATTTTCTAAGCAAGTTGTAATCTGATACTCTCACTACTTGTTTTATTAAAAATCTTTAATCTAAAATAACTTCAAAAATTATTATAACACATAAACTCCAATTTATATATGCTTTTTTAATCACAACATCTACCTACAATTTACCTGACAACTTCAATCGGTTTTCAATAAGAAAAAACGGCTCTATAATATCTGTAGTGGGTAAAACCACTCTGGATTTTATGGAGCTTTTTGAGTACACAAAAAGTCCCATAAGACTTATAATGAAAAGCGCCAAACCATCATTAGAAAGAATCTTATGGAACATATTCATCATACCACACTACTCATCGGAATGAAAGACAAAAATATCACCATAAACAATGCTTGGAGGCACGAAACTCATATTGAGCTTATGGCTACACTAGACTACCAGCCTCCTATGTGTAAACACTGCACAGGAAAACAAATCAAATATGATTTCCAAAAACCTTCTAAAATCCCTTTTATTGAAATTGCTGGTCTGCCTAGTCTTATTCGCTTAAAAAAGAGACGGTTTCAGTGTAAATCCTGTCATAAAGTCACCATTTCTGAAACTAACCTCGTTAAGAAAAATTGTCAAATCTCTGAACTTGTTAGACAAAAGATTGCTCACCTCTTGCTTGGCAGGGAGTCTCTGACCCATATCGCCTCTAAACTCGCTATCTCAACCTCTACAGTCTATCGAAAACTAAAAGAGTTTCAAGCTAAAGAGCTTTATAACACCTTGCCTGAGGTGCTCTCATGGGATGAATTTTCTTACCAAAAGGGAAAGCTAGCTTTTATCGCTCAGGATTTCAAGACTAAAAAAATCATTACCATTCTCAATAATAGACGTCAAACAACCATTCGAAATTATTTCTTTAAATATTCCAAAGAAGCCAGAAATAGGGTTAAAGTGGTGACTGTTGACATGTCTGGAAGCTATATTCCCATCATCAAAATCCTTTTCCCTAAAGCTAAAATTGTTCTGGATCGTTTCCATATTGTCCAACATATGAACAGGGCTCTTAGTAAAACTAGAATCCAAATCATGAAACAATTTCCTAAGAAGTCCCTTGAATATCGTGCTCTTAAATACTATTGGAAACTCATTCAGAAGGATAGTCGAAAACTATCTTTGAACACCTTCTACTCTAGAACTTTCAGAGAAACCATCACATCTAGAGAATGTCTGTCTAAAATCTTTAAACTGGTCCCTGAATTAAAAACTTACTACGACCTCTATCAACTCTTGCTTTTTCACTTGCAAGAGAAGAATGCTAAGTATTTCTTTAACTTAATACAGGATGAACTACCTTATCTCAATCATACCTTTAAAACGACGTTAAATACCTTTATACGTTATAAAACCTACGTCACTAATGCCATTGAACTCCCCTATTCTAACGCTAAGCTTGAGGCGACAAACAAACTCATCAAAGACATCAAACGCAATGCCTTTGGTTATCGGAACTTTGAAAACTTTAAACAACGTATCTACATCGCTTTGAACATCAAAAAAGAGAAGACGAATTTCGTCTCCTCTCGTGCTTAGTTATAGGTCACCCACTACAGTTGACATAGAGCCGAAAAAACAAGTAAACAACTTGCTTGTTTACTTGTTAAGTTCAATATTTCTATTCTCCAATTAACATTTGATATGCTTCAATTTTCTTAATTTTTCTCACTTGTAGTAATGTGAAAATAAAACTAAGCACAATCATTCCTATTCCTATCATAACTACTCCTGTTACTGGAATGACAAAGGAAGATCTCATCACTCCAAAAGTTGATAGCATGATATTGAGATAAGGATTAGCTATGTAGTAAGATACTATAGAAAATAGAATAACAGACGATATAATTGGTGGCATAAAACTAAGTGTTGTCTGGAATATCAAATTAGTTGAGGTGTATCCCAACGCCTTATAGATACCATATTCTTTCCTCTTTTTGTATATCAATGATTTTACTAAAAGGTATAATACCAATACAATAACAATTGCTGAAATTCCATAAATTAATAACATCATTAATGAAGTGATTGATTTAAAAATAGTTAGGTGTCCTTTTAGAATTTCAAAAAAATTCAAAGAGGATAGCACATGTTCTCCATATCTTTGTGTAACATCGTCCAAAATCACTTGTGAACTAGAAGCATTACTATCTTTACTGTCAAACCATAGGGTTACTGACGAATTTGTTAAATCAGTCAGATAGTTTGCAGCAGATTCATTCATGACAGCTTCACGACCGTAGTTATTTAACGTTTGTATAAAACCAGTAATGATATAAGTGTGTGATTGTTTACCATAATCTAATTTTATTTCATCTCCAACATGAAAACCATAGTCTTTTGCAAATTTTCCACTGAGAGCTATTTCATTTTCATATTTTGGTAGTCTACCATCATAAACTATTTCTTTATTGTTCATTTTATTGACATCGTCAAACACCCAGGTAACCAATCGATCTTCATTATTATAGGTCAAATACAAGGTCACCATTCTACGAATATTACTTGTATCATTACGCTCCTCAAGATACTTTTTTGCTTCTTCTTTTGTCGCAGAATCAAAGCCAATGGTTCCAGCACTAATCTCAAATGTAAATAAATTAACCTTGGGATGGCTATTTAGATTTTCGTACAACATCAACGATATAACACAGCTAAATATTAAGAATCCAATCACAAAGAAGGTGATAATATTTTGCTTAAAATTAACAAACATTGTTTTCAATGCTAAACTCAGATTGACTCCAAAGATACTATTTTTTAAGTGAATTGGATTAATCTTAAAACTATGATTTGATACACCTGAACGCAAAGCGACGATCGGTGTAATTTTTTTAATCTTTTTTGCAGAAAATCCTGTAATCAAAAGAACAAATAATACAACCAAGGCAATGGACACAACCGTACAATCTATCCTAAAGGCAACTGTATAGGGAATCCCCAACTGCCCCACCACAATCTTTGTCAAAAAAGGCATTAAGGCGTAAGAAGCAATTGCTCCAATGGTACCTCCAATGACTGCTAAACTTCCAAACCATAGATAAAGTGACAAAATGATGTTTCGGCTAGTATAGCCCATTGCTTTCATAGCTCCAATGACTTTCATATTTTCATTGATATAATTGATAACAGAATTCGTCAACATCAACATAATAACAAATAAAAGAATGATGGCCATTCCTAGGAATGAAACGAGCAATACTAGAGCTAAAAAGCTTTTTCCTTTCAATGCTTCATCTAATGAAACAACAGAGACAACGCTGTTTACATCTTTTGATAAAAAGAAGTTTGTAATTTGAATTTTAAATTTATTGATTTTGACGCTATCCTTTAATTTAAAATTAATCACAGTAGATTTTGCACTTTCATCTCTTTGGCTGAGAACTTTGTAGCTTGTATCATCAACTATAAATTCAAAAATACCATTATTATTTGTTCCATAATAAGTAGAAAGCGTAAATCCCTTAACAGTATAAGATTGTTTATTTCCCTTTAAATCAAAAGAAAAACGGTCTCCCAACTTTATTCCGCCACCAGTATAAAACTGATAAGGAAGATAGATATAATTTTCTGTCACACTAGAATCTTCTACAACAATTTCTGTACGATTACTCTTTTTTTGAAATGCACGACTATTATCTATCAAAACATTCGGAGAAACGCTACCATCTCCAAATGGAATGGATATATTTGTGTAACTTAGTAAATCCTGTGTATCATATTTTGCTACATTTTTATCAAATAACTCTTTAAAGTTAGTATCATCAATTTCGTCTTTATAATTGCTAAGCCATATATAGCCGTCACCAGCGTCTAATCTGTTTGCTTCTTTTTGAGCAATGGGATAAATATCAAAAAATAAAAGAAATGAAATTCCGATTAGAGCAGATAACACTAACATTAGAAAAAATAGTCCGATAGAGGTTCCCTTGTTTTTTCTAAAATTTGAAGCTGTAAATAATAATTCTTTTTTCATACTTACCACCCCATAGAAATAAGAAAATCATTTAATCTTTGATGGCGTTCTACATCGTCTTGAATGTATTTTCCTAATTTACACTCACCAGCGATTTCACCGTCTTTTACATAAATAATTCTACTGCCTCTTCTAGCACTCACTATATCATGCGTCACCATGACAATAGATTGCCCTTCCTTGTTAAAATGAGTCAGAGTATCTAGTACATCTTTACCAGTTTTAGAATTTAAAGCACCCGTTGGCTCATCAGCAAAAACAAGTTTTGGATGATTAATGAGAGCTCTTGCTATCCCTACACGTTGAGCTTCACCACCTGAAATTTGTGTCGGAAATTTGTCCCATATTGACTCATCAATATCCACTGCTAATAGGATATCTTTAGCTTTTTCAACTAATTTTTTCTTGTTCTTTTCTACCAAAAGTCCCGCTGCCAACACATTGTCTAGGACGCTCATAGAGTCAACCAAATAAATTTGCTGAAAGACAAAACCACAATGCTTCCTACGAAATACAGCCAGTTCGTCAATACTCAATTTGGTAATATCAGTTCCTTGAAAATAAATATTACCAAGAGTTGGTTTATCCATACCTGACAAAGCATATAATAAAGTTGACTTCCCAGCACCACTTGCCCCCATGATAACAGTGAACTCTCCATCATTAATTTCTAAGTCTATATTTTTTAGTACATGTTGTTGGAGTCCTGCATTTGAAAAGGTCTTACATAATTTTTTAGTATTCATGATTGTATTCATCGTCTTCCCTCCTTATCATCTATGCTACCTTTTCAATTCTTAATTGTATTTAAAAAACTCTTAAATAGTTCTTAAATAAATACAAACAGAAAAACCAGACGAAGTATTCGCTAGAGAAAGCTTTCCTTCCATCTTCTCAAGAAAGAAATTGGTTAAATAAAGACCCAAACCAGCTCCTTCCTTACTTTTAGCATTGCTCCCTCTTTTGTACTTTTCTTTTAATAAAGGAAGTTCCATATCAGGCACACCTTTTCCAAAGTCTGTTATGTTTACTACCAAATATTCATCTTGCACATAAGATTCAACAGTAATCATGGTGTCAGCATACTTATATGAATTCATCAATACATTGTCAAAAACTTGTTGTAGTCTTAATTTATCTAGATAAACTTGACAGGTTGGTATGGTAAAATCTGATGTTTTTCCTAAAAAATCTGCTTGTTTTAGCAATTCATACAGTATCTCCGAAGAATAAACCGATGGATGCACTTCAATGTTGGTAGTTTCTTCAATGCTAGAATGAAAAAGATTATCTGTCAAAATAGTAAGCTGATCTGATTTTAGATTAATCTGATAAAACAGCTCCTTGCTTCTTTTTTCTTTTGATAATTCACCCCCTAACTCCGAAGTTGATTTGATTGAAGCAATCGGAGTTTTAATATCATGTGATAGTTGGGCAATGACCTCTTTTTTCTCCGAATTAGCTTTTTGTTCTGCTATTTTTGATTTTTTTAGTTCCGTTCTCATCAAGTCAAAGGCTTCTGTAAAATTGCCAAAAATATGCTTTTTATCCATTTTTAACGGAAGATCTAAGTTACCTTCCGCTACTCTCAAAGCAAAATCATTTAATTTTTTAAAGGGTTCTATGATTGATTTCTTTAAATAAAAGAAATAGAAGAAAATACAGATAAATTGAGTTCCTAAGATACTTAAAATAGCAACAATTATTTTCTGTTTAGAAGCTGTGACTTGAGCAAAAGTATCATTATAAAAAATAATTTTGCCAACTATTTCATGATTAACCGTAATATCTAAAATAGTATCCCGATGCTTTATGGCTTTGACAATGCTATCAGATATTTCTTTTTTATTTTTATAAACAACTTTACCTTCATTATCTATCACCACATAAGAAAGACTGTTGTCATATTTTGAAGAATCGGAAAAATTTTCTTCAATCGAATGAACAACAGCATTAATTGCGACCGAATCTTGACTTGTGTAGTTTATTTTACTGACAATAAATAAACAAAGAAGCACTTCAATGCAAAATGTCACAATCATAACTGTTATAAAGGATGCTTTTTTCATCTACCAATCCTCTCTTTTGACGAATTTATAGCCTTCTTTCCATATTGTGACAATGTACTGAGGTTGTTTAGAATTTTCTTCTATCACCTCGCGAATTTTTCGGATATGGACATTAAGCGTTCCATCTGTGGTAAACCGATCATTCCAAATATTGTCAAAAATTTCTTGTTTCGTAATCAAGCGATTGCTGTTTTCCACCAAATAGGCTAACAACTTAAATTCCATGCTCGTTAGCTTCCTATCCTCCTCATTAATAAAAACCAGCTTGTTTTTAAAATCAATCCGAAGATAACCATCATCATAATAATCAATTTGTTTTTCTACCTTACCGAATCGATTCAACATGACTTTTACTTTGGCAAACAAAACACCTAACGAACAAGGTTTTTCGATATAATCATCACCACCGATATTTAAAGCAATAATTTTATCATCATCTGTATTTCTACTTGAAATAAATAAAATAGGAATATTCATTGTCTCCCGTATCTGCTTACACAGTTCAAAACCACTTCCGTCACCTAAATTGATGTCTAATAAGACTAGTCGTGCTTCATGTTCATCAAAAAATTCCAAGGCTTCTTTTTTACTATAAACAGCCTTACTTTTTACTTCAAACATATTAAAATATTCGCAAGTATTATCTGCCAACATTTTTTCATCATCTATAATCAAACAATCAAATAGCATACCATTCTCCCACCTAGTCAGTTTCTACAGCTTGTACTAACAAAAAATCCGTTAAAAAATTATTATTTTAAAAATTTCATTGACAAATTCTACTAACACTTTACACTAAACAAGTGATAAAATCAAACTTCAAAATAAAAAAGCAAGGTTGCCCTTGCTAAACTGTTTATCGTTTTATCTTCTTGTTAAATAAGAAGATTCATATCTCTATTACCTAATTTGTTCAAAATGCAGATGAACGGCAATGTGGTCTCCATAACCGCTACGTTCTAAATCACGTTGCAAGCGATAAGAAATATAATGTTCTGCAATGGTAATATATCCTGCTCCGAGTAATCTATTTTCAACCATAGATTGAATCATGCTAATCGTAGCACGTTCTACCTTCGCTTCTTCTAGGTCTAAGACAACTTTCTTAGTCACCATAGCAAGATTTTGACGAAGATCGTCAGTCAGGACATAAACTGTCTGTGCTGCCTTTAAAACAGCTTGGTAAATCTTATCTGGATTAAAATCAGATATCTCTCCATTACGTTTAATAACTTGCATAATTACTCCTTCATTTATATTTCTCTGATGTAATGTAAGTCTCTTACTTGGCTCGCATCAACCCAATTAGTCACAGCCTCAAACAAAGTAAAACCTTGACGTTCATAAAATGAAATTCCAATTTGATTTCCTTCAGTTACAGATACCAATTGTTTAATGGAATGAAATGCTTGTTTTTGATAAGCAGTGAGAGCCTCTAATAAAGCATGTCCAACTCCTCTTCCTTGTGCGTCAGGAGAAACATAGAGAACATAAACATTTGCATTTCCCGCTTCGTCAATGCCACCACCAATACAACCTAGTATTTGGTTATTTTCTACTGCAACCCAGTAGCCATTCCATTCAGCAGAGATTTTCGTAATGTCTTTTTTTAAACGCTCATCACTATAAAAAATGGAAAATACTCTTGACATATATTCAGTAGAATAGATTGTTTTGTAAGTTTCTTTCCATGTATCAATACAAATTTTTTGAATCGACGACAAATCAGATAATTCAGCTTTACGAATTGAAAATACCATCAAAATCTCCTTACTAACTATGACTATTATACATTTTTTTAGTTATTTTTCAACAATTCTTATCACTTCTTCTGCTTCTGTATTCGTGCATTCTACTAAAGGTAAGCGAAGAGGTCCAACTTCAAATCCTTGATGATTTAGCACAGCTTTTAGCGGTGCAGGGCTAGTTGTTGAAAAGAGAGCTTCTACTTTAGGTAATAACTGACGTTGAATACGAGCTGCTTCTTGAATATTTCCTGTATCTAAAGCAGTAAACATCTCATAAAAATCGTCACCATTTGTATGCGAAGCAACAGAAACAACTCCTTGAGCTCCTAGAGCTTTAGCATGGAAAGCTTCTCCATCCTCTCCAGTATAGACAAGGAAATCTTCTGGTGCATTTTCAACCAAATGAGCAATTGTATCTACGCCTGTACAATCTTTTATGGCGATAATATTTGGCAGTTGGGCTAAACGAAGACTTGTTTCAACTGTTAAGCCAGCTACTGTTCGTCCTGGCACATTGTAAATCATGATTGGAAGATTCGAAGCCTCTGAAATTGTCTTGTAGTGTTGATAAAGACCTTCTTGGTTTGGTTTGTTATAGTAGGGAGTTACTGCAAGTCCAGCTACAAAACCACCAAATTCATCCACTTCACGCGCAAACTGAACAGAGTCTCTCGTATCGTTCGTTCCAATTCCAGCAATCAAAGGAACACGTCCGTTCACTATACGTTGTACTTCTGAAAACAACTCCAATTCTTCGTCGTGTGTCAGAGTCGGACTCTCACCAGTTGTTCCTGCAAGAATTAACCCTTCAGTATGATGAGCCAAGAGATGCTCAATTAATTTAGGGAGCGCTTTGAAATTAATCGTTCCATCTTCGTAAAAAGGTGTTACTAAAGCTGTAATAATTCGTGCATTTTTTAAATCGTTAATGGTCATAGATCTTTATTCCTCTCTGCTGGAAAAGTATCAGTATACTTTAGTTCTTACATAAGCAGTAGATGATTATGTTAATTCAAACACTACTTTCTCTGTCGGATGTACCAATCCACGTTCGTGTAAGGTTTCGGCAATCTGAACAGAATTCCATGCTGCACCTTTTAAAAGATTGTCTGACACAACCCACATATGAATCCCTTTTTCAATATCAAGGTCTCGGCGAATCCGCCCAACAAATGTTTCTTTTCTTCCTACAGCGTTGATCGCTTGAGGATATATTTGGTGAGCAACATCATCTTCTAGAACTGCACCTGGAAAAGAAGCAATTTCAGACTTAATCTCATCAATAGGAGCAATTTCTTTTGTTTCGATATAAACAGATTCAGAATGTGCTGATAAAATTGGCAGGCGAACGCAAGTAGCGGAAACTTTGATTGTGTCATCTTCCATTATTTTTTTCGTCTCATTGGCCATTTTCATCTCTTCATAAGTGTAGTCATTGTCCGTGAAGACATCAATTTGCGGAAGAGCATTAAATGCAATAGGATAATGTTTCTTATCGCCACCAGACGGTAAAATAGTTGCTGTTAAATCTTTAGGTGATACCCCATCATTCAACACTTCACGAAGTTCACGTTCCGCCTCCAAGATTGCTCCCATACCAGCACCTGAAATGGCTTGATAAGTTGATACGATAATACGATCAAGTCCCCATTTTTGACGAATAGGTTCTAAAGCAACCATCATTTGAATGGTAGAGCAATTAGGGCACGCAATCACTCCTTTATGTTGGTCTAAGGCATGAGCATTCACTTCTGGGACAACTAAAGGAACATTAGGATTTTGACGGAAGTAAGAAGTATTATCTACAACCACAGCACCTGACTTAACAGCATAGGGAACATATTTTGCAGATGTCGAACCACCAGCAGAAAAAATAGCAATATCCACACCATCAAAAGCATCTGTTGTCGTCTCTTCAATTGTAATATCTTGCCCTTTGAACGGCAAAACTTTTCCAGCAGATCGAGCAGATGCAAGATAACGAATCTTGTCAATTGGAAGACTAGATTCTTCTAACATTTTAATCATTTGTGTTCCGACAGCACCAGTAGCACCAACCACAGCAACTGTGTATCCCATTGTCCACCTCTTCTAAATTTTCTAAAAATTATATATTGTTAACATTATACTATTTTTAGAAAAAAAAGCAATCTTTCCAAATAAAGAAAAGCCCCACTTATTCAGTGGGGCTTCGGGCACTTACGTGTGGTAGGTTGGTTCACACAACTCACCAAGGTCCGCTCCTGCGTAATGACCTCCCATGCTCAATATGTGATTCGCATCACTTATCGACTCATCGCATACATAAGATATTACTAAATAATTAGTAGTTTGTCAATATCTAACATTCATTATTCTACTATTGATTTAGAACAAACCAATTGCAACTCCATCTTCTGAAACATCCATATTAAGAGCTGCTGGGCGTTTTGGTAATCCCGGCATGGTCATAACATCTCCAGTTAAAGCAACAATGAATCCTGCTCCAAGTTTTGGTACCAATTCACGGATGGTGATATCAAAATTCTCCGGTGCTCCAAGTGCTGTAGGATTATCGGAAAAACTATATTGTGTTTTCGCCATACAAATCGGTAAGTTGTCCCATCCGTTCTTAACAATTTCTCGAATTTGATTTTTCGCTTTTTTCTCAAAAGTAACCTTGGATCCACGATAAATTTCTTTGACAATCTTTTCAATTTTTTCTTCGATAGTCGCATTGTTATCATAAAGTCGAGTGTAATTAGCTGGATGGTCTTCAATTGTCTGAATCAGAGTTTCAGCTAAAGCTACTCCTCCATCTGCTCCATTTGCCCAAACACTAGCCAATTCAACTGGCACATCAATTTCTTTACAAAGTTCTTTTAAAGTAGCAATTTCTGCTTCTGTATCAGAAACAAACTCATTAATTGCCACTACTGCTGGGATTCCAAATTTACGAATATTTTCTACATGTCGTTTGAGGTTGGCAAATCCACTCTTAACTGCTTCGATATTTTCTTCTGTTAGATTATCTTTTGCAACTCCTCCGTTCATCTTAAGAGCACGAAGAGTAGCAACGATCACGACAGCATCTGGTGTAGTTGGGAGGTTTGGAGTTTTTATATCAAGGAATTTTTCCGCACCCAAATCCGCTCCAAATCCAGCTTCAGTTACTGTATAATCTGCTAAATGCAAAGCCGTTGTTGTTGCCAAAACTGAATTACAACCGTGTGCAATATTTGCAAAAGGTCCACCATGAACAAAAGCAGGAGTTCCATAAATCGTTTGAACCAAATTTGGCTTGATAGCATCTTTCAAAATGAGAGCAAGTGCTCCTTCTACTTCCAAATCTCGAACATACACAGGAGTACGATCATAACGATAACCAATGACAATATTTGCCAGACGATTTTTCAGATCTTTGACACCTGTCGCCAAACAGAGAATCGCCATGATTTCTGAAGCAACGGTAATATCAAATCCATCCTCACGAGGAATACCATTCACTGGACTTCCAAGACCAACTGTAACATGACGAAGTGCTCTATCGTTCAAATCAACGACACGTTTCCAAATGATCCGACGCTGATCAATTCCAAGTGGATTGCCTTGATGAAGATGATTATCTATCAAAGCAGAAAGGGCATTATTAGCTGTTGTAATAGCGTGCATATCACCAGTAAAATGTAGGTTTATATCTTCCATTGGAAGAACTTGTGCATAACCACCACCAGCTGCACCACCTTTAATTCCCATCACTGGACCAAGAGAGGGTTCCCGAATTGCAATCATGGTTTTTTTACCAATTTTATTCAAGGCATCCGCTAATCCAATCGTGACGGTTGACTTACCCTCGCCTGCAGGAGTTGGATTGATGGCTGTTACTAAAATCAATTTCCCTACTGGTTGCTTCTCTAGTTGATGAATCTTATCAAAACCCAATTTGGCTTTATATTTTCCATAGAGTTCAAGATCATCATAGCTAATCCCAAACTTATCAACCACATCTACTATTGGTTGTAGTTCAACACTTTGGGCAATTTCAATATCTGTTTTCATTGGAAACTCCTCCTCATTTTGATATATTCATTATAACAAAATAGTAATAAAACTGCACCTTTTAAACTGTTTTTTATATTAACATTCGCTTTTTGTCTTTTTAAAAGCGTTTTTTCCGATGATACAAGAAATATTAAGTTTCATTTTACTAATTAGCTTTTTTCTTGTAAAATAACGTTATGAAAATATTGATTACTTCTGGTGGTACTAGTGAAAAAATTGATCAAGTTCGTTCTATTACCAATCACTCAACTGGCACTTTAGGAAAAATAATTGCCAATACCTTTTTAGAAAATAACGATCAAGTCACTTTAGTAACGACCCAAAAAGCTGTAAAACCTTCTCCACATGATAATTTAACCATTCAACATATTGAAAATGTATCAGAATTGTTAGAAATTATGGAGCCTTTGGTAAAAAGTCATGATGTCCTTATTCATTCAATGGCAGTCTCTGATTACCAACCAATTTACATGACTGGTTTTGACCAAGTTGAAAATAGCACTAACTTAAAAGAGTTCTTAACCCAAAATAATCAAGATGGTAAAATATCCTCTAAGGATGATTATCAGGTTCTCTTTCTCAAAAAAAACCCTAAAATCATTGCAAAGATAAAAGAGTGGAATCCAGATATTCGCCTGATTGGCTTTAAATTATTAGTAGAGGTTTCTAAAAAAGAACTACTTGAAGTGGCAAGAGATAGCTTGATAAAAAACCAAGCAGACATGATCGTTGCCAATGATTTAGCGGATATTCTTGATGAAAAACACCATGCTTACTTGGTAAAACAAGATTCTGAAACAGAAGCATTCGACAAAAAAGACATCGCTCAAAAAATATTTGAACATATTTATACAAAGGAGACGTGATGAAAAATATTACTTTGGCTGTAACTGGTAGTATTTCTGCCTACAAAGCTGCAGATTTGACTAGTGAACTAAATAAACTAGGATTTCATGTGACTGTTCTTATGACAAAAGCAGCAACTGAGTTTATAACTCCTTTAACATTGCAAGTTTTGTCAAAAAATCCTGTATCATTGGATATCATGGATGAACAACTACCTGATAAAATTAACCATATTGAAATAGCAAAACGGACGGATCTTTTATTAGTTGTTCCTGCAAGTGCCAATTCTATTGCTAAAATAGCGAATGGTTTAGCAGATAACATGGTTACTGGTACAATACTAGCTTTACCTCACCATGTTCAAAAAGTCATTGCTCCCGCCATGAATACTAAAATGTATGAAAATCCATTAACACAACACAATATTGAAAGATTGATAAAGTACGGTTGGCATGTGATAGAACCACGCGAAACTACACTCGCTTGTGGTGATTATGGTACAGGTGCCTTGGCTACGCTGGACACTATTATTAAAAAGGTAAAGGAATTAACTTATGAAAAAACAGTCTAATATTGCTCAAATCGCTATTTTCTTTGCACTCATGCTCGTTTTACATCTAACCAGTTCCATTATTTTTAATATTATGCCCTTTCCTATTAAACCTACAATTGTGCACATTCCTGTCATTATTGCAAGCATTCTTTATGGTCCAAGAGTTGGAGCTACACTAGGAGGATTGATGGGGGTAATTAGTGTAGTAAATGCCACTATCACAGTGTTACCAACAAGCTACCTCTTCTCTCCTTTTGTCCCAAATGGAAATCTTGCCTCACTGATTGTCGCCTTTGTTCCACGCATTTTGATTGGAATTACTCCTTATTATGTTTATAAATATATACGAAATAAATTTGGACTGGGATTTGCAGGTGCTATTGGTTCAGCGACAAATACCATTTTTGTATTAGGAGCTATCTTTTTTCTATTTCCCAAACAGTTCAATGGAAATGTATTAGCATTTCTAGCTAGTGTCCTAACAACTAATTCGCTAGCCGAATTGATTGTTTCAACAATTCTTACAATTGCTATTGTCCCTTCTCTTGAAAAAGTTAGAAAATAATCACGTGAAAACGTGATTTTTTTATGAAAACATGATATAATGTAAGCGATTAAATTATTGTAGAGGGTTCTTTTATTTACGAAAATTAGTCTTAAATTTCGCAAATATTATAACACTCATACCCTAAAATAAAAGGAGATTCATCTATATGACTTATCAAGACAATTTTCAAAAATGGCTTAATTATAAAGAACTTCCAGACTATCTTCGTACTGAGCTACAACAAATGGATGAAAAGACAAAAGAAGATGCTTTCTATACAAACTTAGAGTTTGGGACTGCGGGTATGCGTGGTTTGATTGGTGCTGGAACAAATCGTATTAATATTTATGTCGTTCGTCAAGCAACAGAAGGTTTGGCACGCCTGATAGATGAAAAAGGACCAGAATTTAAAAAACGTGGTGTCGCAATAGCTTACGACAGTCGTCATTTTTCTCCTGAATTTGCCTTTGAATCTGCTTTAGTCTTAGCTAAACATGGAATTAAATCTTATGTATTTGAAAGTCTTCGCCCAACTCCGGAATTATCATTTGCAGTGCGTCACCTAGGAACCTTTGCTGGTATCATGGTTACTGCTAGTCATAATCCTGCTCCTTTTAATGGATACAAAGTTTATGGTGAAGATGGTGGTCAAATGCCTCCACACGATGCTGATGCCTTAACAGAATACATCCGTAAAATTGAAAATCCTTTCGCTATTGAAGTCGCTGATTTAGAAACCGAAAAGTCAACTGGCTTAATTGAAATTATTGGTGAAGCAGTTGATAAAGAATATCTAAAAGAAGTCAAGGACGTTAACATTAACCAAAAACTCATTGACGAATACGGAAAAACAATGAAAATTGTTTATACCCCACTACATGGAACTGGAGAAATGCTAGCACGTCGTGCTTTAGCACAAGCTGGATTTGATTCAGTTCAAGTCGTTGAAGAACAAGTCGTTCCTGACCCAGACTTCTCAACGGTAAAATCTCCAAATCCTGAAAGTCAAGCTGCTTTTGCACTTGCAGAAGAATTGGGACGCAAAGTAGACGCGGATGTTCTTGTTGCAACTGACCCAGATGCTGACCGTCTAGGAGTTGAAATTCGTCAAAATGACGGCTCATATAAAAACCTTTCCGGAAACCAAATAGGTGCCATTATAGCAAAATATATATTAGAAGCTCATAAGAGTGCAGGAACTCTACCTAAGAATCCTGCTCTAGCTAAATCAATCGTGTCATCAGATTTAGTAACAAAAATTGCTGAAAGCTATGATGCTACTATGTTTAATGTCCTAACTGGTTTCAAATTTATAGCTGAAAAAATTCAAGAATTTGAAGAAAAAAATAATTTCACCTATCTTTTTGGTTTTGAAGAAAGCTTTGGTTATTTGATTAAACCATTTGTACGCGATAAAGATGCTATCCAAGCTGTCCTTATCGTTGCAGAAATCGCTGCCTACTACCGTTCTCGTGGTTTAACCTTGGCAGATGGTATTGAGGAAATCTATAAAGAATATGGTTACTATGCTGAAAAAACTATTTCTGTTACACTCTCAGGTGTAGATGGTGCAGAACAAATCAAACGCATCATGGGCGAATTTCGTGAAAATGCACCAAAAGCGTTTAATAATAGCGATGTCCTAGTAACGGAAGATTTCAAAGCTCAAACTATCACAAATTCAGACGGAACCGTAAATAAACTAACTACTCCTCCTAGTGATGTTTTAAAATACACACTAGCTGATGGTTCATGGATTGCAGTTCGTCCTTCAGGAACCGAACCTAAAATCAAATTCTATATTGCGGTTGTAGGAGATTCCACTGAAAATGCGGAAGCTAAGATTGCAACTATCGAAAAAGAAATTAACGAATTTGTGAAATAATTGCTTCGGTCTCATCATTGATAAAATTATTTGAAAAAGCTGAGAGTAACTTCTTAGCTTTTTCTATGACTTTTTCATTTCAAATATCAGCATTCTAATCTTTTTTATGGCATACTATAATTATTAAAAGAAATGAGGTTTATTATTTATGGAACAATTCACTCAAGATATCAAAGATTTACACACAACAACAGTTGATTATGCTGCTCAGGCTATTGAAAATAAAGAAACTGCAACCTTTTTTATCGGTCGAAAAACTTGTCCTTATTGTCGAAAATTTGCTACAAAACTAGCTAGTGTAGTAAAAGAAACGAAAGCACATATCTTTTTCATTAATAGCGAAGAAACAAGTGAATTAGAAAAATTACAAATTTTTCGAGCAAAATATGACATTCCTACTGTACCTGGATTTCTTCATATAGAAAATGGTCAAGTTTCAGTTCGTTGCGATTCTTCTATGTCTACTGATGAGATAAAAGCATTCGCCAATATTTAAAAATAAAACCCTAATCCGAGGCTGGATTAGGGTTTTATAGTGTTTGAAAAAGTTTCCCACATTTTTTGTTGTGGTTTTGCAAATGGCACTGTTTCAAACTCATGAGGATACAGCCATAAAACATCTTTTTTGCTTTCGTATTCTAAATCGGATACTTTCCCGTAGTTTAAGGAAATATGCCACTTTCGGTGACTAAAAACGTGTTTGATTTGTGGGAAAGTTACTGATTGCCAATGCACTTTCACATCATAATCTTGTTCAAAACTTTCTCTTGGAGATAATTCTAGATCATCTTTTAATTCAGAATGAACAAATAAATTAATTTGCTGTTCTTCTGCAAATTCTTCCACTTCAATTAGGGGAAAATGCCAAAATCCAGATAACAAACCTTTTGATTCATTTTTTTCCAGTAAAAATCTTCCAAACTCATCTTGAATAACCAAACCATATAAATACACTGGGAGAGGTTTTTTCTTGGGCTCTTTGATAGGATATTTATCCATTGTACCGTGTAGATAAGCTGCACTAAATTCCTTAACAGGACTCTCCTCTGGTCTAGGATGGACGGGGGCTTCTATGTCAGAACCTAGATCCATAAGTGCTTGATTAAAATCACCTGGTCTGATTGGATCAATCAAAATTTCCATCATTGCTTGAAAAATTTTCCGATTTTTTGGTAAGCCAATATCCAAATTAACCTCAAACAAACGACTTAAAACTCTCATAACATTGCCATCGACCGCGGGTTCTGGTAGAGAAAAAGCAATACTAGCAATGGCACCAGCTGTATAAGGACCAATTCCTTTTAGTTTTTTAATTTCTTCGTAGCTGGTAGGAAATTCTCCATCAAACTGATTCTGAATTTGCTTAGCTGCTACTTGCATGTTTCGCACACGTGAATAATATCCTAAGCCTTCCCAAGATTTTAGTAATTTCTCTTCGGAAGCATCAGCCAAATCTATTATTGTAGGAAACCACTTTACAAAACGCTGGTAATAAGGAATAACTGTGTCCACCCTTGTTTGTTGAAGCATAATTTCAGAAATCCATATATGGTAAGGATTACATGTTTGTCTCCAAGGCAAATCTCTAGCATTTTCATCATACCAAGATAATAATTTTTTGCGAAAAGAAATAATTTTCTTCTCTTCCCACATCATAATACCGTATTGTTTCAAATCAATCATATAGTCAGTATACCACAAAATAGAAAAATACATAAAGCAACGCTATAACACATAGAATCACTTTATGTACGCATAATTTTATAACTCTAATCTTTTAATTAATAATGCCCAACAGCTTGACTTGCGGTTATTAAGGTTAATTTATAGACATCATCAGCATTACAACCACGAGAAAGATCGTTTACAGGATGGTTAAGTCCTTGAAGGATTGGACCAACTGCTGAAAAACCACCTAAGCGTTCAGCCATTTTGTAGCTAATATTTCCTGCTTCAATACTTGGAAATACAAAAACAGTTGCTTGACCTGCTACATTACTATCTGGTGCTTTGAGTTGAGCCGTTTCAGGAACGAACGCTGCATCAAATTGTAATTCTCCATCAATTATCAAATCTGGACGCATCTCTTGGGCAATTTTAGTCGCTTCTACCACTTTATCTACTTTCTCTCCAAATCCTGAGCCTTTTGTAGAGTAACTAAGCATAGCTACTTTTGGTTTTATATCAAAAATTTGTGCCGTTAGAGCTGAATTAATTGCAATTTCTGCAAGAATATTCGCATCTGGATCAATGTTAATGGCACAATCACTAAAAATGTAACGTTCATCATCACGTACCATTAAAAAAGCACCAGATGTTCTAGAAACCCATGGAAGAGTTTTGATGATTTGAAGCGCTGGACGAACAGTACTAGCCGTTGAATGAATAGCTCCTGAGACCATTCCTTGTACCTTACCCAAATAAACTAGCATAACTCCAAAATAATTAACATCTTCTACTAAAAGTTTGCGCGCTTCTTCTTCTGTAATTTTACCCTTACGACGCTCCACGAAAGCAGCTACCATTTCTTCAAAACAAGAACAAGTTGCGGGATCGATTACTTGGTAACCTTCTGTTATTCCCTCTATCTCCAGATAAATACGAATCTTATCTGGATTTCCTAAAAGAACAGGGATAACATCTGTTTCTTTAACCAATCTCTTAGTTGCCTGCAAAATGCGTGGCTCTTCTCCTTCTGGTAATACAACTTTTACTTCTTTACCTTTTAGGGCATTACGAATTGAATCAAAAATTTTCATTATAATTTAAACTCCTCTGTATTTTACATTATCTATTACATGTTTAAAATCTTCTGGTAAAGGGCTTCCTCTATCAATTTCTTGATTATTAAAGGCATGATAAAATTTCAAAGAATGACAATGCAAAGCTTGCCTACTTATTCCATCTTCCATACTACCTCCATACAGATCATCACCTAGTAGGGGAAAACCAATATAAGAAAAATGAACACGTATTTGATGAGTTCGTCCAGTATGTAAGCGAATATCCACCAAATAGATATCTCCAAACTTTTCTATCACTTTATAGCTCGTATGTGCATATTTGCCCTCATTGGTAACACATCGTGTAATGATACTATCAAGATTTCGCCCAATCGGTGCAATAATTTCACCCTCAGCTTGTAACTCACCACTACCTTTAACTAAAGCATAGTAGCGTTTTTCAATTTTTCTTTTTTGTAGTTGCTTATCTAACCTAGCATGAGCATAACCATGTTTTGCAAAGAGCATCAAACCGCTTGTGTCTCGATCTAAACGAGTAACGATATGCACTTGCTGATTTTCATAATTCTTGCGACTGTAATAAGCTTTTACAAAATTAGCCATTGTATTCGAATGATTCACACTTGGAATACTAGCGACTCCAACAGGTTTATCAATGATTAAAAAGTGTTCATCTTCATAGATAATTGCTAAATCTCTATCAACTGTTTCCAACTTGTCAAACCCTTTTTCAGAGGGAATATCAATGGTCACTTTATCACCGATATTTAATAAAAAAATGGCACTCTGAACTTGATTATTGACAAAAATATTTCCACCAGAAAACTTGATTTTCGCTAAAAGACCTTTTGATACTTCATGGCGTTTTAATAGTGTTTTCACTTTGACACGCTCATCTGCAATAAATTCAAATCTCATTCCTGATGTTCTCCAATAAATGAGTCTCGTACACGATTCCAAAAGCTAGTGTGACTCGGAGTTGCGACAAAATTAATTTTATGATTATCAATCTGGTATTCAATTCTCACAATGTTTCTAAAAGAAAAGATTTGATTATCTACTGAAATCGTATGGTGATCATTACGAGTAGGTAACAGTTCAATTTTATCTTTTTTAGGAACGATGACAGATGAACCCAATGTTCGATAGACTTGATTATTTAGACTGGCAATTTCTGTCACCTGTAGGGCTTCAATCGTTGGATGAAGCACAGCGCCACCTAAGGATTTATTATAGGCGGTACTCCCAGTAGGTGTAGAAACCGAAATACCATCTCCTCTAAATCGTTCAAAATGAACTCGATTGATAATCACATCAGCAACCATAGTTCTATCCGAACGCTTGATGGTTGCTTCATTTAATGCTCGAATGGTTCTTGTTTCACCATTTCCAAAAATAATTTTAACATTTAGAATGGGATAGGATACCTTGGCACCAGCATCCAGATTAAGATTTTTCACTAATTTGTCCAACTCAAAATCACGATAATCTGTATAAAATCCCAAATGACCCGTGTGAACCCCAACAAAACGAACTCGGTCTAGCTGATTTTCATATTTATGAAAGGCAGACAAAAGCATTCCATCTCCACCGACAGAAATAACGATGTCAGGATTTTTAGGAGTTAAAATAAAATTATTTTTCCTCAATTTTTGTTTTAGTTTTTGATAAACTTCTTCACTTTGTCTTTTTCTGTTACGAATAATCGCTATTTTTTTATCTGTATTCTTCATCTGTATCATCACTATTTCCCACACCATCATTCAACTTACGATGAAGAGGATCAAACAGAGCTTGTGCTTCTTGAATAGCATCACGAATTGCTCCCATTTCCTCATCAAGTTGATAAGCCAAATTAGCAGTTGTCTCCAAACGTTTCCGAATCTCTTCTGGAAACTCTCCCTTGTACTTATAATTGAGAGAATGTTCAATTGTTGCCCAAAAATTCATAGATAAGGTTCGAATTTGGATTTCAGCTAAAATAGTCTTGCTACCATTTATCGTATCAACCGAATATTCAATAATTACATGATAACTACGATAACCACTCGCTTTTTTGTTCTTGATGTAATCTCGTTCTTGAATAATTCTCATATCTTTACGATTACGAAGAACTTCCAAAACTTCCTTCACATCATCAACAAATTGAACCATGATCCTGAGTCCTGCAATATCTTGCATATCGCTAGCGATATTTTCCTCTTTAATTCCTCGAAGTATCATTTTTTCCTTGATACTTTCAACTGGTTTGACACGACCAGTGACAAATTCAATAGGTGAATGATGTTGTTGTTTTCGATATTGTTTGCGAATCCCCCGCAATTTGATTTTTAGTTCTCCAACCGCTTGTATATATGGGTCTAAAAATTCTTCCCACTCTATTGCCATATCTCACCTTGTCATTTCATTATTTTTTTTATAAAATAAACACAACAAGTATTATATCATAAATCGCTTTCAAAAAAAAGAAAAGGACTTGGAAATGGATCACCTAGAAATTGAATTTAAAAGCATGCTTACAGAAGAAGAATACAAAAATTTATTACCATTTTTTCAAACAAGTAAAGCAATCACGCAAACCAATTATTATATTGATTCGACTGGCTACAATTTACGCCAAGCAAAAATAGTATTAAGAGTACGAACATTTTCAGATACACTAGCTGAACTAACACTGAAAATTCCTCAAAAACTTGGAAATATGGAATACAATCAGACTCTAAAATCAACAGAAATAAGCAACCTTCTAGAAAAACAAATTTTCCCAGAAGGAAAAATTACTCAGTTATTGGAAGGATTATCTTTTTCGACAAACGACTTAAGAATTATTGGTCATTTAGAAACAATCCGAATGGAAAAACAAATAGAAATTGGATTACTAGCTTTAGACGAAAGTCATTATTTTGGAAAAACTGATTTTGAATTAGAGTTGGAAGTAAGAGATTTCAAAGATGGTCAAAAACAATTTCAGTCATTTCTTAAAGAACACCACATTGAATACAAAACTGGAAAAAGCAAGATTGGAAGATTTAGCGAAAACATATAAAATTGCTGAAATAATCCTTTTTTTTTGATAGAATAGTAACTGTAAATTTAATCAGTCAAATGAGGATGGTCTAACAATGTCTGACAAAAAAAATATGAAACTTTTCTCCCTTAACTCCAACTATCAAATTGCCGAAAAAATTGCGGAAGCTGCTGGAGTTCCTCTGGGAAAACTTTCTTCACGTCAATTTTCTGATGGAGAAATTCAAATTAACATAGAAGAAAGCGTGCGTGGCTTTGATATCTATATCATCCAATCCACTAGTTTCCCTGTAAACAACCATTTAATGGAGCTACTCATTATGGTAGATGCTTGCAAACGAGCTAGCGCTAATACCGTAAATGTTGTTATGCCTTATTTTGGTTATGCAAGACAGGACAGAACTGCCGCTCCTAGAGAGCCAATTACTGCAAAACTTGTTGCAAATATGCTCGTTGGGGCTGGTGTAGATAGAGTCATTTCTTTAGATCTTCACGCTGTTCAGGTTCAAGGGTTCTTTGATATTCCTGTAGACAATCTCTTTACAATTCCACTGTTTGCCGAACACTACTGTAGTATGGGGTTGACTGGTGAAAATGTAGTCGTAGTAAGTCCTAAAAATTCAGGTGTTAAACGAGCACGTAGCTTAGCTGAATACTTGGACGCTCCAATCGCTATTATCGATTATGGTGAAGACGAAGCAGGACGTTCAGAAGGTTATATTATTGGTGATGTCGAAGGAAAAAAAGCGATTCTAATTGATGATATTTTAAATACAGGTCGTACTTTTTCAGAAGCTGCTAAAATTGTCAATCGAGAAGGTGCCGTGGAAATTTATGCTGTTTCCAGTCACGGATTATTTGTTGAAGGTGCTGCTGATTTACTAGATGCTGTTCCAATTAAAGAAATTTTAGTTACAGATTCTGTTGACACCAAAGAAAAGATTCCTCAAAATATCAAATACATTACTGCAAGTGAACTAATTGGAGAGGCAATTATTCGCATTCAAGAGAAGAAACCAGTTAGCCCACTCTTTGCCTATCACAAATAAGGTACAAATTATTGATTTATTTAGATAATGCTGCAACTACTCCTTTGTCTACTGCTGCTATTGATAGTATGACTCAAGCAATGACCACTGTTTTTGGAAATCCTTCAAGTATTCATGCACATGGACGAGAAGCAAGTAAACTACTCAGACAAGCGAGAGAAAAAATAGCTCAAGCACTTCAAGTTGATGATCAGCATGTTGTATTTACTTCCGGAGGCACTGAAAGCAACAACACAGCAATAAAAGGTTATGCTCTTCGTCATCAACATAAGGGAAAACATATTATCACTACTGCTATCGAGCATCATGCAGTCTTAGAAACGATTGATTATCTTGTTGAGAAGTTTGGATTTGAAGTAACCATTATTCAACCAATTGATGGAAAGATTCTAGTACAAGATATAAAAAATGCCCTTAGACCTGATACTATTCTCGTTTCTACAATGGCAGTTAACAATGAAACAGGCTACATCCTTCCAATAAAGGAAATTGGAGAAATGATGAAAGAACATCAGGCTGTTTTTCATGTGGATGCTGTGCAAGCCATAGGGAAAATACCAATCTACCCACAAGAACTGGCTATTGATTTTCTCAGTGCTTCAGCTCATAAATTTCATGGGCCAAAAGGTGTTGGCTTTCTATATGCAAAAAATATGGATTTCGACAATCTTCAACATGGTGGTGAACAAGAAAACAAACATCGAGCAGGTACTGAAAATCTAGTTTCCATAGTGGGAATGGCTACTGCTTTGTCCGAAGATGTGGAAAATATGGAAGAAAATCTTCAGTATATCCAAAATCTAAAAAATATTTTATTAGAAGAATTGTCAGATACAGATTTTTATCTGAATGAAAATTCTCCAAGTTTGCCATATGTTATTAATCTAGGTTTTCCAAATCAAAAAAATGAGTTGCTTCTTCTCAAACTTGATTTAAATGGTTTTTCAATTTCTACTGGTTCAGCTTGTACAGCAGGTGCGATACAACCTAGTCATGTCTTGCAAGCTATTTATGGAGAAAATTCAAAAAAACTTACTGAATCAATCCGAATTAGTCTATCAATACAAAATACGGTAGAAGATATTAAAAGTTTTACAAAAAAATTAAAAGAAATTTTAGGAGGATAAGATGGCTTTTCAAACATCTGTTAGCTTACAAGACTGTCACTTTACTTATTCCATTCATCCGAATGTGAAAAAATTTACCTTGAGAGACAATACCTTTTTCGAAACAAAGGTTGGAAATTACGAACTTTCTCGTTTATTAGAAGCTGTACCCAATAGCGGACAAGGCTTTAAATTAAAAATTATTATCAACAAAGAATTAACAGGCTTTAAAATTAATATCACCGATCAATCTGGTTTAAGATTAGTTAATATCTTTAAAAGTGAGAAACATGCTATTATTCAACAAAAATTTTATTTTCTCATGGATAGCCTTGTTGAAAGAGAAATTTTTGAAAAGATACCAATAGCTTAAGTACTACTGTAATCAAATGAAGGACAGATTCGCTAAAACCGAATTTACCCTTCATTTTTTATTGGTTTATCTAATTGCTTTTTTCACAAACTTTCTATAAAATAGAGTATAGAAAGGTCGTGATTTTTTGAAAACTGATAAAAATAATAACTCAATTCCTCGTGCAACTGCGAAAAGATTATCACTTTATTATCGTATTTTTAAACGTTTCAATTCAGAAAAAATCGAAAAAGCGAACTCCAAACAAATTGCTGAAGCCATTGGTATTGATTCAGCAACTGTGAGGCGTGATTTTTCATATTTCGGTGAATTAGGACGTAGAGGCTTTGGTTATGATGTCAAAAAATTGATGAATTTTTTTGCCGACCTCTTAAACGATAACTCCGTCACAAATGTTATTATAGTTGGTGTTGGAAATATGGGACGTGCACTCTTGCATTACCGTTTTCATGAACGAAACAAAATGAAAATTGTTATGGCATTTGATACAGACGATCATCCAGACATCGGAACAACCACTGATGATGGTATTTCTATCTACGGAATCTCACAAATAAAAGAAAAAATCAAAACAGGAAATGTACAGACTGCTATTTTGACTGTACCAAGTATAAAAGCTCAAGAAGTCGCTTCTATTCTCGTTGAAGCAGGAATAAAGGGAATTCTTTGTTTCTCACCGGTCCACTTATCTCTCCCAAAAGATGTAGTTGTCCAATACGTTGATTTGACTAGTGAATTGCAGACACTATTATACTTTATGCGCAAAAATGAAAAATAATGGAGAGTGTAGCTACTTAATGAGTAAAAAACCTATAATTGGAATTAGCGGAAACGAAAGAACTATGATAAAAGATAGCTCTTATCTTATGAGTTATACCGCTACTGGATTTGTTGAGGGCGTGAGAGCTGTCGGTGGCACTCCTCTTATTTTGCCGATTGGTGATGAAGAAACAGCCAAGCACTATATTTCTATCATTGATAAATTAATCATTACGGGTGGACAGAATGTCTCTCCTCAGTTTTATGGAGAATAAAAAGCTGTTGATAGTGATGACTACCTTTTAAAACGGGATATTTTTGAACTAGCCTTAATCAAGGAAGCTAGAAAGCAGATGAAGCCCATATTCACCGTTTGTCGTGGGACACAGCTCTATAATGTTGCTATGGGAGGAAGTCTTCATCAGGATATTGAACATCATTGGCAAGATCAAGAAGCACAATACACGACACAAAACATGGTCACTAAAGATAATTCTATCTTACATGAAATTTATGGGTCAGAATCAAAGATTAATTCTTTTCACCATCAAAGTATTAAAAAATTAGCAGATAATTTAGAAGTGATCGCCTACGATCCAAAGGATGAAGTAATTGAAGCGGTCACTTCTACTGATGGTACTCCCTTTTTAGGTGTTCAATGGCATCCCGAATTTTTATACGGATCTCAAAAAGGTGATTTGAAATTGTTTGACTATATTGTCAACAAGCTCTAAATAAAATTTGTTTTTTCTCTGTAACTATAGTAACTGCTTCTAGAAACAATCAAATGATCCAACAGCACAATCCCCATCATTTTACACGCTTTTTTAATGTGGAGTGTCGTTTGATTGTCCTGTTCACTAGGTAGCACTGAACCCGACGGATGGTTGTGTACTAAAATAACAGAAGTTGCTAAGTGTTTGATTGCATAATACAAGACTTCTCTTGGCTCAGCAATGCTGTGCGTCACGCTTCCCTTAAAAATTATTTGTTGATGAAGAATTTGATTTTGACTATTTAGATAAATACCTACCAAACATTCTTGTTTTTCATTACCAATTTCTACTTGCATTTTGTTGGCTAGCTTTTGACTTCCTAGCACTTGATCCATTTGTTGTATCTCTGCTTGATTCATTCTTTTTCCTAACTCAATAACTGCTTGTAATTCAACTGCTTTAATAGGCCCGATACCAGAAATATTTTGAAGTTCTTGCAGAGTGAGATGTTTGAGATCTACCAAACTCGAAATAGAAGATAATATTCGTTGAGAAACTTGGAAAACAGTTTCTTTTTTGTTTCCTGTCCTGAGAAAAATAGAAAGTAATTCTTGATTACTAAGCTTGTCAGCTCCTTCTGCTGCCAAACGTTCCCTTGGTAATAAATCTGTGTGCTTTTTAAATGAAATACTATACATACGAATAACCTCCTAGTATATTATTCGTAATTCATTAATAAAAAGATAGAAAATCATTTTCTATCTTTTTATAATTATAATTGCATTTGATTGTACGATTTGCTGAATGAATCGCGAACTTCTTTAGGAGCCTTATCATACTCGATTTCTCCTTCAAGAGCACCTTTAACAATCGTTCTGCTAGTGGCTGCGGCATCTTCACAAGTAATCAAGGTAATTTCTGTTACTCCCTCAACATCGTCAATGACATCAACTCGATCTGGGCTAACATTTTCTACACTATTGATAACATAGGTATAAATTTTCTCTTTATCTGTGATGTAGATTTTCATGCCATTTTTTACTTTGGTTAAAGGAGAGAAAAGCATATCACTTGCACCAGTAATTCCAAAGACATGATGACTAGCTAGAGCATAGTTCCCTTGTCCCATTTGCTGTTCTTCCTTCATGGTACCAGCACCATAATAAAGACCTGTATTATCTAATCCTTTAAAAATAGGAAGATTCATTGAAACATCTGGAATAGAAATTCCACCTATCACTGGTAGCTTTTGCGCTTTCCACTGTGCGTTGAGTACTGCTTCGGTTGATAAGGACTCAACATTATTAAAATCAAAGCTAGATTTACTATTTTTATTTTTATCAATATCTTCTTTAGAAACCTTGCTCACCTGATACTGATTCGTGCGCCAAACCATAATCATATTTCGAATAGGAGCGTTAAAAATAAGAGCAAAAGCAACAATAATTAGCAATATTGCAATGATATTGATTAAAATATGTTTTTTCTTTTTTTTGTTCCTTCTACGTTGTACCATAAATACCTTCTTTTAATCATATTTAATTATTCAGTTTCAGCTATTTCTTCTTTTTCTTCCTCAGCATCAACGGTTGTAAAAGTTACAATCTGAGCATTTTGGTCTAACCTCATCACCTTCACTCCCATAGTGGAGCGACCAGTTTGAGAAATATTTGCAATATTTGTTCGGATAATCACTCCTGTATTGGTGATTATCATGAGATCTTCATCTCCAGAAACGGTCATTAACCCAGCTAAAGAGCCATTTTTCTCTGTAATTTTTGCGGTCTTAATTCCCTTACCGCCTCTACCTTTAGTCGGGTATTCGCTAGCCAAAGTACGTTTCCCGTATCCTTTTTCAGTAATGATGAGTACTTCATCTTCATCTGAAATCACACTGGCTCCCACTACATAATCTTCTTCACGCAGTCTAATACCTCGAACACCAGCTGCAGTTCGTCCCATATTACGTATAGAAGACTCTTTAAAGCGTACAGAATAACCTAATCTAGTACCAATAATAACATCTTTTTCACCATTCGTTAAGAAAACATTAATTAATTCATCATTTTCTTTTAAATGAAGAGCTTTTAACCCATTTTGTCGGATATTGGCAAACTCTGTAACACTTGTACGTTTAACGACACCGTATCTAGTTGTGAAGAATAGATACAATTCATCGCTACTATTTTGTTCTACATTAATAATAGTCTGGACAGTTTCGCCATCATCTAGTTTAAGAAGGTTGACAATCGGCAAACCTTTCGCAGTTCGACCATATTCTGGAATTTCATATCCTTTAAGACGATAAACTCGGCCTTTATTTGTGAAGAAAAGTAAGCGATCGTGGGTACTGGTGGAAACTAATTCTCTCACAAAATCATCATCCTTCACACCTGTCCCTTGTATTCCTCGACCACCACGTCTTTGAGCGGTAAATTCAGCTTGATTCAAACGTTTAATATAGCCCTTGTTAGACAAGGTAATCAAGACATTTGTCTCCTCAATCAAATCCTCGTCTTCCAGTGATAGCACTTCTCCGACCATTAATTCTGTACGACGCTTATCCCCAAATTTACGTTTAACTTCATCTAATTCCTCTTTGATGATAGCTATAACTCGCTCTGGCTTAGCTAAGATATCAATCAAATCAGCAATCAATGCTAGTAAATCATCATATTCAGATTGGATCTTATCGCGTTCTAAACCTGTTAGACGGCGCAAGCGCATATCTAGAATTGCCTGACTTTGACGTTCAGAAAGTTTGAAGTTCGTCATCAATTCAGCTTGTGCTTCTGCATCCGTTTCACTATTTCGAATGATGCGAATCACTTCATCGATGTGGTCTAATGCGATTAGCAAGCCTTCTAAAATATGAGCACGTGCTTCGGCCTTCTCTTTATCAAATATTGTACGACGAGTGACAACTTCTTTTTGATGCTCAATATAGGCAAGTAAAATTTCACGAAGAGAAAGAATCTTAGGAACACCATTTTGGATAGCTAACATATTGAAGCTAAAGTTGGTTTGTAATTGCGTCATCTTAAAAAGGTTGTTTAAAATAACATGTGCCGACGCATCACGACGAACTTCAATAACAAAACGAACACCTTCACGATTGGATTCATCGCGAACAGCTGTAATTCCGTCGATACGCTTTTCCTGAACTAAACGTACAATATGCTCATGCACTTTTGTTTTATTCACCATATAAGGGAACTCCGTTACAACAATGCATTCACGACCTGTACGCGTCTCTTCAATCTCTGTTTTGGAACGCAAAACAATAGAACCCTTACCAGTCTCGTAAGCACGATGGATACCTGATTTTCCCATAACCAAAGCACCAGTCGGGAAATCCGGTCCTGGAAGAACTTCCATAATGTCACGTGCAGTGGCATCTGGATTATCCATTACTAGCTTCACAGCATCAATAGTTTCTGTTAGATTGTGAGGAGGGATATTTGTCGCCATCCCTACCGCAATCCCTGTAGCTCCATTTACTAAGAGATTTGGAAAACGTGCTGGCAGAACAACAGGTTCTTTTTCACTAGCATCGTAATTATCAATAAAATCAACCGTATTTTTATTAATATCACGTAACATCTCAAGAGCAATTTTGCTCATACGTGCTTCTGTATAACGCTGTGCTGCTGCACCGTCACCATCCATAGAACCAAAATTCCCGTGACCGTCAACAAGCATATAACGATAACTCCACCATTGAGCCATTCTTACCATGGCTTCATAAATAGAAGAATCACCATGTGGATGGTATTTACCCATAACATCCCCAGTAATCCTTGCAGATTTTTTATGTGGCTTATCTGGAGTTACCCCTAGTTCATTCATTCCATATAAAATCCGACGATGAACAGGTTTGAGACCATCACGAACGTCAGGAAGGGCACGAGCAACTATTACACTCATAGCATAATCAATAAAACTCGTTTTCATCTCCTTCGTTAAATTTACATTGACTAAGTTTTTATCTTGCATTAAAAAATGCCTTTCTTTCATATTTGAATCACCCTCTCATTATACCATATTTCTTTATTTTTTTCAGTAAACATCACTAAATATAAAAACGTTTACATCTTTTAAATATGGAAACTGTCGTGACAAAATAGCTCAAAAATGTTAAAATGTATTTGTATGGGAATTTTCCCTAAAAAAACAAAGGAGATGTTTAGAAATGACTGCTACTAAACAACATAAGAAAGTCATCCTCGTTGGTGACGGTGCCGTAGGTTCATCTTACGCATTTGCACTTGTTAATCAAGGAATTGCTCAAGAATTAGGTATTATTGAAATTCCTGCTTTATTTGATAAAGCTGTTGGAGATGCAGAAGATCTCTCGCACGCTCTAGCATTCACTTCACCTAAAAGAATATACGCAGCTACTTATGCTGATTGTGCGGATGCCGATTTAGTAGTAATCACTGCAGGTGCTCCTCAAAAACCAGGTGAAACACGTCTTGAATTGGTTGATAAAAACCTTGCTATCAATAAATCAATTGTTACTCAAGTTGTTGAATCAGGTTTCCAAGGGATTTTCCTAGTTGCTGCTAACCCTGTTGACGTTTTAACTTATGCAACTTGGAAGTTCTCAGGATTCCCTAAAGAACGTGTTATTGGTTCTGGTACCTCTCTTGATTCAGCTCGTTTCCGTCAAGCATTAGCTGAAAAGATTGGTATTGATGCTCGCTCTGTTCATGCTTACATCATGGGAGAACACGGTGACTCAGAATTTGCCGTTTGGTCTCATGCAAACGTTGCTGGTGTAAAATTAGAACAATGGCTACAAAATAATCGCGACCTAAACGAAGAAGATTTGGTAGAATTATTCATCTCTGTTCGTGACGCAGCTTACTCAATTATCAACAAAAAAGGTGCTACCTTCTATGGTATTGCCGCAGCACTTGCTCGTATCACAAAAGCCATCCTTGATGACGAAAAAGCTGTACTTCCAATTTCAGCTTTCCAAGATGGTCAATACGAAGGTGTGACAGATTGCTTTATTGGTCAACCTGCGATTTTAGGAGTAAACGGAGTTGTTCGTCCAGTTAACATTCCTTTGAACGATGCAGAAATCCAAAAAATGCAAGCTTCTGCTAAGCAGTTAAAAGAAATTATTCACGACGCTTTTGCTAAGGAAGAATACGCATCAGCTGTTAAAAACTAATTTCATCCTTTTTAACTATCTATCAATATAGATTGTTACAACAAAACTCTCAGTTGTTTGTCAACAACTGAGAGTTTTTATTATTCTCCTAAAAATAAAAAGACAAACTTTCATAAGAAAATTTGCCGAATTCAATCCATCCTGAGGGAATCGAACCCCCATCTCAAGAACCGGAATCTTACGTGATATCCATTACACTAAGGATGGCAACTAACTCATTATACCCAATTTTATTTAAAAAGACAAGTAGCAAATGAGCTAGATAATTTCAAAACTTCACAGATGATATGGTAAAATAAAAAAATTCAACCTATATTAAATATAGGTTGAGTAATTTATCAATTATAATTCAATGTCACCAAACAAATCAGCCATTGAGAAGCCAGTTTGAGTTTCTGGAAGTTCAAAATCGCGTTTTTCTTGGCGTTTTGGACGACGTGGACGTTGTTGACGTTTTTCTTCCTTTTGTCCTTCTTCTTGTGCTGGACGTTCTTCAAGAGCTTTAATAGATAGCGATACGCGCTCATCTGCAGCATTTACTTCAAGAACTTTAACAGTCACTTCTTGACCCACTTTAAGAGCATCTTTAGGACTTTCAACACGTTTGTGTGAAATTTGAGAAATATGGACAAGTCCATCGATTCCTGGTAACACTTCAACAAAAGCACCGAAGTCAGTCAAACGTTTTACTGTTCCTTCAATTACATCACCAGCAGCAAGTTTTTGTTCCACTCCATCCCAAGGTCCAGGCGTAGTAGCTTTAAGAGATAGAGATACACGACCTTCTTCTTCGTTCAAATCAAGAACTTTAACTTCAATTTCTTCTCCAACAGATACAACTGACTTAGGAGATACATTGCGTTCGTGAGATAATTCTGTCAAGTGAACCAAACCATCTACACCACCAAGATCAATGAAAGCACCAAAGCTTGTGATACGTGCAACCTTACCAGTCACAACATCACCAACATTTAATTTTCCAAATACTTCTGCACGTGCTGATGCAGCTTCTTCTTCAACAACTTCACGACGTGAAAGAATAAAGCGGTTTTCTTTTGGATCTACTTCTTTAATCTTCGCATTAAATTCTTGACCTACAAAACGTTCAGTATTGCGTACAAAACGGGTATCAAGCATTGAAGCTGGAATGAAGCCACGTAAACCTTCAAATTCAACTGAAAGTCCACCTTTTACTGCGCGAGTTCCTTTTACAGTAACTACTTCTTCTTCACGACCAATTAATTTGTCCCATGCTTTGCGAGCTTCTAAACGTTTTTTAGATACTAGGTAAGTAACTGTATCAGTGTCTTTACCAACCACTTGACGAAGAACAAGCAACTCAAGTGATTCACCTGGTTTTACAAGATCATTGATATCTGCTTCGCGATCATTTGTTAATTCTCTAAGAGTTAACACACCTTCAACACCAGTTCCAGCGATTGCAACATTAGCTTGGTTCGCATCAACTGTTAAAACTTCAGCAGAAACAACATCACCTGGTTCAACCTGACTAACACTGTTTAGCAAATCTTCAAATTCATTCATCTAAAAAAATCCTCCAACAATCAAGCATCGTAACTTGACATACATATAATTATTTTCCTAAGCACTCGCAAATGACATTAAACTATCTTTAACGCTTTTACCCTATAAAGAAATAAAATAACCTATGGTATCTTATCCTTTTACCTGATATTTACCTAAGAACTGGGGTAGCTGGATTCGAACCAACGCATGAGGGAGTCAAAGTCCCTTGCCTTACCGCTTGGCTATACCCCAACGTAAACAAACATAGAGCTTTTTAGTCGTTCTATGTGATGTGAATATGGAGAGGGAGGGATTCGAACCCCCGAACCCGAAAGAGCGGATTTACAGTCCGCCGCGTTTAACCACTTCGCTACCTCTCCGACAATCAACGATATCTATTATATCATTGATGTACTGAAAATGCAAGTCTTATTTACCTAAATTGTAGGTTTCAATTAGACTTTCCACCGCTTTTTCAAATTTTTTATGAAAGCTAGAAACAGTTCCATTTTTTACAATAGCAAACTGATTATCTAGTTCAGCAATTTCTCCTATTGTCTTTTTACCAATATTTAGCAGATAACCGTTAAAATCGTCCAATCCAACTTTTACTGTGCCATCTACAATTTCTATTTCAATTTTTTTATCTTTTTTGCTCATATTCTACCTCTTTCAAACTCTTATTCTACAAAAAAAGCGAAGAGCTTGCAAGTAACTTTTGAAAAGTTTTCTGACAAAATTTTTACACATTCCTGCTTGGTTGATTCTTTTGGAAAATTTAAAGAAAAATTCTACCTTAGATAGGTTGTTTACATATTTATTATATTCAATAAAAAAGATAATAGGTTTTAATTTTCTTGTGTGAGCGATCTAGTAAGAACTTGAATAATACTAGCAGTAACATTTAATGTTCTAATTGGTAAAGATTCTAAACCTCTATAATCTTGCTTATATAATTTCCTAATATAATTCACTACATATCTCCCGATTCATCAATAATTTTATAGGCTTTTACTATCAATTCATTTAACTTCTTAGCAATATCATCGTCTAAGAGTCGAGGCTGATTAATAGAAAATTGATGTTCTATTTTAGTTTCATTAATTGCCACTTCCATTAAAAAATCATCAGATTTCTTTAAACCTTTATTTACTCTCTCTAGTGTATTGATGTTTTCTATCCCTAATTTAACTTGTTCATCAATATATTCTAACATACTATCTATTTCATCTTCTTTAGTGAATACCTTTTCATTAAGAGAGTATCCGTCTTTAGAAAATTTTTTCTCTACTGACGAATCAATTTGGACATCATCACTATGTGAAGTATATATACAAACAGGAAAAAATGGATTTTGTTTTTTAATAGTTTGCCATAATTCAATGGCATCACCATAAATGTTACTATTAGTTAAATCATAATCCAAAATAATTCCATATCCTTCTTGTGAATACAGTTTTTTCAAGAACTTTTCCTTAGATTCTTCATTTATTACCCCTAAAAACTCGATACTATAGCCCTTTTTAGAGAATTTTTTCTCCAATTCTCCTAACGTATAAATAGTGTCATCATCATCATCAATATAATAAATTATTTTTTTATCAGACATTCTATTTTATTCCACCTCCTAAGGTCATTTTAATTTTAAACCCTCTTTCGCCAGGCTTAGATAGCAATTCTTTATCTCCTTTTAGATTAGATATAACTGAAGATAAAATTGACATTCCCATACCAGTTCCACCTTTATTATAAGATTTGTATGGTTCAAAAATCATATCTGACTTTTCAATTTTCTTATTTAAACCATTGCCATTATCTTCATAGGTAATACTAATAAGGACATCTTCAACAACTTCTAAAGCAATATTGATAACTCTACGATTAATTTTATTTGAAGACTTAAAACTTTTATAAGAATTTGTTATCAAATTTAGGAAAATACTGTCTAACTGCGTCTCACTTGCATAAACATAAATTTTTTTTATTTTTTCAGGTAATTCCTCTAAAGAAGATTTACCATTAACCAAATAGTTATATGAATAAAAATTATCTTTAATTGAATTATCCCACCAAGAATAAACTTTAAAAAGATAGGAAGAGAGATTAATTTTTTCTTTCTTATCCCTTGTCGGATTATTAACACTACTTTCTATGAATCCTAGTATATTGGTTGTCTTTCGCTCAACCGCCTCTGAAAAGTCATATAAATTATATCGTTTCTTGATTTTATGAAAATCGGACTTAAAAAGTTCTGAACAATAATCTCCTATATCTTTTAAATTTTGAGGAATCGTTTTAAAAAACATCTTATCATTCTTAATTTGATGCGCAAAAGTTGACATAACAATCCCTTGAGTTGCCATAGTTCGTAATGTATCACTCTCACTAACAAGTGAATTATTTTCTTCAGCCGTAGTATCTTGTAATGAATACATTTCAAATAACGATTGTGGTTTAGAGACTAATTCTTTATATTCTGGATCTCGATATAATTCTTTTAAGTTACCTTGATATTTATTAACTAGATTATCTAATTTTCTTTTTGTCTTCTTTCCTTCTTCACTAAAATGAGAAATATTCGCTTGTTCCTTCAAAAAGTCGTTATATAAAATAATAATTTCTGAACGTATAGAAGAAAAATCTTTGATAATTCTGAGAATTATACTTTCAAGATATTCAAATTCTGAACTATTTTTTAAACCTTCACGATTAGCTTGATCTTCAAATCCACCATTTTTTTCCTTGGTTATATTTACATAACCACTTAATTGATTTGCCTGCATCATATAACTACTCCGACTAACACCTGCTGGATTTTTAGTTCGTTCTTTTTCAATTCCTAGCCAGTCAAACCCTATGGTATCAAGCTCACCATAAGGTCTAATCCTAAATCCATCTCTATACAATAAAATCCCAGGTTCAATATCAATAGTATTAGTTTTCATTGCTGGTTGTTTTATAAAAGGATATTTATTAGAACCAGTTTTCTTTGTAAAATAGAGAATACCATCAAAATCTCCTATAGGATTATTAGGAATATTATCGGGAATATACTCTGAAATTTTAAATTCTCGTTCAAAATGATATCTATTTCTTTTTCTTCCATTACTATCTAGAATATAACCTTTAAGTTGATTAAATTTTGCATTTATAAAATCTGATGGAAACTGATTAATATCAATTTCATCAAAATAACCATCTAAAATCAACATATCACTATCATGCGAAAAAGCAAAAGAAATTTCTGCATCTGTTGAAACATCAGTCAAAGATGGTTCTATTTCTTCCTTATCTCCAAAATACTCTAATATGATTCTAAAATCCCCTGACTTATCTAATTTGAGAGGATTTTTTAATTTATTTAAAGTAAGCCTTAATAAAGAATAGTTTGTTCCCATTTGGTTTTTATCCGATAACAACCACTCATCATTTAGTTCGCCAGCTATTAAAATTGTCCCCGTACGATTTTGGTTTTTTAATCCTCTATTTGTGTATTCTGAAACAAACTCACTTATAGATAGTTGTTCAATATCTATCTTTACAGTATCCAAAGATTTTCCTGTTATAAAACTATCCCAATTTATAACAAATTTGTAAGCATTATGACCATCTGAAGTAATTACACAACTTTGATTTCCTAATCTACCGAGTGATAATCTACCAATCCCCATAGAACCGTTCATTACGCGCTCTGATTCTTGGTGTTTAATTGATGTAGTATAAGTTTTATCATCAGTTCCTAATGTAAAAAAGACATTAATAATCTTCTCCAAGTTCATACCCTGTCCATAATCAATTATTTCTATTGAAGTAGCTTGTTTATCTTCTTTCTTATCAAAAATAATATCTTTTCCAATTATTCGAATGTTTACCTGATTAGAGAAAGCATCGTAACTATTTTTCACTAGCTCCAATATTGCACTTCTATAATCTAATACATTATCTCTTCCCAAAAGATTCACGGTTCTTGTTGTTGATTTAAAACTTACTTTTTTAATGACTTTACCCATATCTTTCCTCTCCAACTTCTATAGGATAATTTTTTATATCATTTACAGATATACGTATTGATTTTCCGCTTGCGCTTATTCCTCTAGTTTCCAGATAATTATAGAACTTTTCTGATTCAAGAACTACTTTAGCAAAATCCAAAGTCTCTTCTGCTATTGGTATAATATAAAAACCTGAATAAGGGATTGTCTGAGCATCTAATTTATAAACATTTACCTTTTCTGTAATTACTGATGAAATCATCAATTTCTCTTGATTCATAAACCTTAACCCCTGAGATCGTCCATACTCAAACCACTCACCATCTGATTTTCTATTATCTAAAATTTCCTTCTGCTCTTTAAGGTAACTGGTTACTTTAGGAAAATTAATTTCAAATTCTTTCTTTGAGTATCTTATAAATTCATTATTTTTATATTTATAAGGAAAAATAATCTTTTCAGTAATATTCTTGGATGATTTTCGTGGACTTGCAGCTGGCCTAATTACCTCATGCTCCAATTCTATTTCTTCAGATATTACAAATACTTTATTAGATAGTGTAGCTACACTATTTGAAACTTTAAAAAAATCTCCAAAAATTTTCCCCTTTTGAAGATCAATATTTTCAGTAAAGTACCATTTAAAACCAAGATTGATTTTTTTTATAAAATATTTTTTATTAAAATCACTATCAACATACTCAATATTATTACTAATAATTGAATTATCAAAAACAACTATCGCCGATGATGTTAAAATTTTTCCAAAAACACGTGTATGTCTATAATCTATTATTTGACAAATATTCTTTTTTAAAATATTCCTGAGGTTTTCGGCAAAAACATTTTTAAAAATGCTGCTAGGTATTAAATAAGACATTCTACCAGTTGATTTTTTTAAATCAAATAAACTTTTTTCTAAAAAAGCATAACAATAATCAAATTTACCTTTTTCACAAGATACAAAATTATCCTTAAGGAACTGTCTGTTTTCATTAGTTAATTCTTGGTAAGTAATATATGGTGGATTTCCAACGACGAAATCAAATTTATGATTGAAATGATGTTTTAAATAATCACCGTGAATAATCTGCCAGTTTATTTTTTCTATTCCATAATTTAAAATAAGATTATCTAATTTATTCAAACAATTGAGAATTAATTTTGAGTCAATTTCAAAAGCAACAAAATACTTTTCTAAATCATACTTTATTGAAGTTGCTGAAATATTTTGAGTTATCGCAACTTCAATATATCTTTTAATAGCTACAAATAAAATATTACCTTCACCCACAGAATTCTCTAAAAAATATTTTTTTAGTATCTGAGGACCATTATACTCTATTTTATCAAGCATAATATTAACATATTTTTCAGGGGTGAAAACTTGGAATTTTTCCATTTTTATTATAATGTCATTAATCACTTTCTAAATTTTCTTTTATTATATCAAAAAATATGATATTTCACAGTATTTCTATTATTTCAATAACTTTTTTATCTCGTCCCCCCTATCACTACATGCCAACCTATTATACTTAACTTTATAAGCAACTTACTAGTAACATTTTTTAAAGTATTTTTTAGTTTGTTATTAGCATTCATTAAAGAATATTTTCAATTTTTTAAAATATTGCTGATTGAGTATTTTAAACAAAACATTTTTTTATATGTTTTTTATTTCAAAAGTTAGATTAACATTTAAAAGTGAATATTTAATCAAATTTATTTTAACTTTGAATCTTTTTGCCAAATGAAAATAAATTTACTTTGTTTAATTGTAGTATAAGTACTAAGATAATCAAATTTCACATATGTTAGTTCAGTTTATTCAAACTATTTTATCAACAAATTGAATGAATAAAAAGTGAGTAGAAATCTACTCACTTCTAGGACTGTTGTAACAGTATAATCTTACTGATTTTTATTTCTATCTTGCTGGTATTAATCAACTGTTACAATCCAATCTTCTGGTGCTTCAACATCACCAAATTGAATACCAGTCAATTCATCATACAGTTTTCGAGTAACAGGTCCAACTTCTGTTTCACTATAAAAGACATGGAAGTCATCACCATATTGTATGCCACCAATTGGAGAGATAACAGCTGCTGTACCGCAAGCCCCAGCTTCTACAAATTTATCCAAATCATTAATCGGAACATCCCCTTGAATAGGCTTCAATCCCAGTCTGTGTTCTGCTAAGTAAAGAAGAGAATACTTGGTAATAGATGGCAAAATAGATGGACTTAGCGGGGTTACAAACTCATTGTTTTTAGTAATACCAAAGAAGTTTGCTGAGCCAACTTCTTCAATTTTGGTATGAGTAGCTGGATCTAAATAAATGACATCCGAAAAGTTTTTTTCTTTCGCCAGTTTTCCTGGAAGTAGGCTGGCAGCGTAGTTTCCACCAACTTTTGCAGCTCCGGTCCCATAAGGTGCCGCACGATCATAGTCCTCAGAAACAATAAAGTTTGTCGGGGTTAGACCACCCTTGAAATAATTCCCAACTGGCATAGCAAATACGGTGAAAATATATTCATCAGCTGGCTTCACTCCAATAATATCACCAACACCAATCAAAAGAGGACGAAGATAAAGGGTTCCACCTGTTCCGTATGGCGGAACATATTCTTTATTAGCAGCAACAACTTGTTTTACTGCATCAACAAACATATCCGTAGAAACTTGAGGCATTAATAATCTGTCGGCAGTTTGTTGCAAACGTTCTGCATTTTTATCTGGTCTAAAAAGTTGAATGGTTCCGTTTTTTGTACGGTAGGCTTTCAACCCTTCAAAAGCCTGTTGTCCATAATGAACACACGGGGATGATTCGGAGATGTGAAGAGTCGCGTCCTCAGTCAATTCTCCTTTTTGCCATTGTCCATTTTTATAATAAGCGATATAACGATAAGGCAACTTCATATATGAAAAACCTAAATTTTCCCAGTCAAGATTTACTGTCATCAGCTACTCCTTTTGAATATTTTAAATACTATTTTACACCTTTTTTAGATATTTTCAAGTGGTATTTTCAATTTTCAGACAATTTTTATTTTTTAATAATATTTCATTAAGATCCAATTTTTAAACGATTTTCATATTACTTTATATAAGCCGTTGGATTCATTCATTGTAGTAAAAAATTCAAAAAGTCTCAACTGGAATTTAAACAAAACCAATTAAGACTTTTGAAGTCAGAAAACTCTCTATATTTTAATAAATGCTAGTAGCACTTCTTCGTCAGAAATAGTGTCCGATATAAAGCTACCATTGCTCGTTCTCTCTGATAAGCCAATGTCGGATAGATTAATTTCATAGTTCATTTTATTTTTTGAAAGAACCGATAATATTTGATGTTCATTTGTTGTTGGGATTTCTGATTCAAAAAGATTTAATTCGGAAATGGCTTCACCATAGACTGCTCCAGCTTGGATAATACGATGTGGTTTTGATTTCAACTCACGCAATACTTGAAGACCACGATTTGCTCTACTTGTGATAGGAATATCTGCTACGCTCATACGTTTCAGAGCTCCTCTTTGCGTCAGTATATAAAAGGAATCCGTATTAGTAATAAAAGCTGTTACCAATACATCCTCTTTTTTCAGATTGATAGCTTTTACTCCTGCTGCTTTTGCCCCTACAATCGGTACTTCATCAATGTTAAAATGGAGTGCATAGCCGTTTCTTGTTAACAGCATCACATTATCTAATTTAATAGGTGAGAGTGCAACAACTTGATCTTCTTCATTTTTTAGTTTTGCAAATTTAATCGATTTTGATTTATAGGTTCGCCATGGAGTAAACTCTTTTTTCTCTATCCGCTTGATTTGTCCCAATTTAGTTGCCGCAAAATAGGTTCCTTCATCAAACTGATCGACTAATTCTGCGTAAAGAATTTCTTCTTTTGTATCAAAATTAGTAATTGTCTGACTAAGATGTTCTCCAATTTCTTTCCATCGAATATCAACCAATTCATGAACAGGGCGATAAATAGTATTGCCTAAATTGGTAAATATTAAAAGATGTTGAGTTGTTTTAGCAGGACTAACAAATACGAGCTGATCCTCTTCTCTCTTCCCAAGCTCTTCCAAAGTAGAAGCTGAAAAGGAACGAGGGCTTGTTCTCTTGATGTAACCACCACGAGTGATACTGACATAAGTATCTTCTTCAACTATTAGGCTAGCTGTGTCAATCTCTATTGTATTGGCAACATCTTGTAGTTCACTCAAACGAGGATTGCCAAATTTTTTCTTGACTTCTCGTAATTCACGTTTCATCAAGTTGTACATGGTAGCCTCATCACCGATAATCGCTGATAGTACTGCAATTTTCTCTTGTAGATCCGCTTCTTCTTTTTGAAGCACAACGACGTCTGTATTGGTTAAGCGGTAAAGTTGCAAGGTTACAATAGCTTCGGCTTGTTCTTCAGTAAAGTCGTAACTAATTTTGAGATTTTCTTTGGCATCTGATTTATTTTCTGATGCACGAATCAAAGCAATCACTTCATCCAAAATGGAAATAACGCGAATCAGTCCTTCAACGATATGTAATCGTTTTTCAGCTTTATTTTTATCAAAACGGCTACGAGCAAGGATAATTTCTTTACGATGAGCAATATAGGCTGTTAGGATAGGAATGATTCCTACTAAACGAGGAGTAAAATGATCAATCGCCACCATGTTAAAATTATAATTTACTTGTAAGTCTGTATATTTAAACAAGTAATTCAAAATGAGGTCAGTCTTAGCCTCTTTTTTTAATTCAATAGCAATTCGAAGCCCATCACGATCGGATTCATCCCGAACTTCTGCTATTCCAGCAACTTTATTGGTTACTCGAACATCATCCAGTTTTTTAACCAAGGAAGCTTTATTGATTTCATACGGGATTTCTGTTACTACAATTTGTTCTTTCCCGCCCTTTAATTTTTCAATTTCTGTACGAGAACGAACGACAATTCTTCCCTTACCTGTCTCATAGGCTTTTTTTATCTCATCTTTCCCTTGAACAATGGCACCAGTTGGAAAGTCTGGTCCAGGCAAGAATTTCATTAATTTTTCAACCTTTGCAGTCGGATGATCAATCATATAAATCACTGCATCAATGACTTCAGACAAATTATGAGGTGGAATATCAGTAGCATAACCTGCTGAGATACCTGTTGCTCCATTGACCAACAAATTTGGAAAGGCTGCTGGTAAAACAGTCGGTTCTTTTTCTGTATCATCAAAATTCCAAGCAAATGGAACCGTTTCTTTCTCAATATCTTGCAAGAGATAATCTGCAATTTCAGACAAACGAGCTTCTGTATAACGCATGGCTGCTGGTGGATCTCCATCCATCGAACCATTATTTCCATGCATTTCAACTAAAATTTCTCTATTTTTCCAATCTTGGCTCATACGAACCATCGCATCATAAATGGAGCTGTCACCATGTGGATGGAAATTCCCCATGATATTTCCGACAGACTTAGCAGATTTTCGATACCCTTTATCAAAAGTATTGCCATCTTTATTCATTGAATAAAGAATTCGACGTTGAACAGGCTTTAGACCATCTCTAATATCAGGCAAGGCCCGTTCTTGAATGATGTATTTGGAATAGCGACCAAAGCGCTCTCCCATAATGTCTTCTAAGGACATATTTTGAATATTAGACATTTAAACTCCTATTTTGCAAATTTGATTTTAGTAAACTAAAGCTATTTTTGTATTCTGTATAATACATGACGAAACAAATCAGATGTTGCGGGAACTTTCTCATTATCAAATTCTTTAAGAAATTCCATTCCTAATTTTTTCATAACAGCTTGAGAAGGAAGATTGACAGTAGCGGTAAATGAATAAACTTCTTTTAATCCAATCTCATTAAAAGCAAATTCCAAACAAGTCTTTGCTGCTTCTGTAGCGTAACCTTGATTCCAAAAATCCGTTTTGATGCGCCAACCAATTTCAACTGCTGTTTCATTGTTGAAAATCTCTAAATCAGATTGATGAAGTCCCACAAATCCGATAAATTCTTGACTTTTCTTTTCCTCTACTGCAAATAAACTATACCCAATCTCTTGAAATTCTTTTTGTATAGCTTGATAAAGATTGAGCGACTCTTCCCGAGAATAGCGTTTTGGAAAATAACGCATCATTTCTCTATCTTGGTTCATTTCTACGAAAGGTTCAATATCTGATTTCTTCCAACTTCGTAAAATTAAACGCGGTGTTTCGGCAAATATCATAACTAGCTAGCTTTCTAAAATAATACATCTTTTGATTCTTCTAATGTAAATTTAACGTTATCCTCTATCCAACGTCTTCTTGGTTCGACCTTGTCTCCCATTAAGACATTAACCCGACGTTCTGCACGCGCAAGATCGTCAATGGTTACTTTTATCAAAGTTCTGGTTTCAGGGTTCATAGTTGTTTCCCACAGTTGATCTGCGTTCATTTCCCCTAAACCTTTGTATCGTTGCAATAAAGCTCCTTTACCAAACTTTGTACGTAGTTCTGCTAGTTCTCCATCTGTCCACGCATACTCTACTTGTTCGCTTTTTCCTTTGCCTTTTGACATCTTATAAAGGGGAGGTAGAGCAATATAGATATGACCTGCTTCCACCAATGGACGCATGTAGCGATAAAAGAAAGTTAAGAGCAGCGTTTGAATATGAGCACCGTCAGTGTCCGCATCTGTCATAATGATAATCTTGTCATAATTGATATCTTCTATGCTAAAATCTGCTCCCACTCCTGCACCAATTGTATAAATCATGGTGTTGATTTCTTCATTTTTGAGAATATCAACCATTTTTGCCTTGGCTGTGTTGATAACTTTTCCTCTCAATGGAAGAATAGCTTGGAATTTTCGGTCTCTTCCTTGTTTGGCCGATCCGCCAGCGGAATCTCCCTCAACTAGATACAACTCATTTTTTTGAGCATTTTTGGATTGAGCTGGGGTTAATTTTCCAGAAAGCAGTCCTTTGTCTTTTTTATTTTTCTTACCGTTGCGAGATTCATCACGTGCTTTTCGTGCGGCTTCTCTTGCATCTCTTGCTTTAATTGCTTTACGAATAAGATTTGAAGCTAATTCACCATTTTCTAGTAAAAAGAAAGTCAGTTTATCTGATACAACTGAATCTACCGCTGGACGTGCTAGAGGACTTCCCAATTTATCTTTTGTTTGCCCTTCAAACTGTAGATGTTCTTCTGGAACAAGGATTGATAAAACGGCCGTTAATCCTTCTCGGTAATCAGAACCTTCTAAATTTTTATTTTTTTCCTTCAGCAAACCTGTTTTTCTGGCATAATCATTCATCACTTTAGTGATGGCTGATTTCAAACCTGTTTCATGAGTTCCGCCATCTTTTGTCCGAACATTGTTAACAAATGATAAGATATTATCAGAATAGCCATCATTGTATTGAAGGGCTACTTCTACTTGAAAACCACTTTCTTCTCCTTCAAAATAAAGAATAGGTGTTAAGGTCTCCTTGTCTTCATTTAAGTAACTTACGAAGTCCTGTACACCATTTTCATAATGAAATTCAACGAATTCTTCTGTTCGTGCGTCTCTCAGAGATAAGCGTACATTTTTAAGGAGAAAGGCTGATTCATTCAAACGTTCTGCGATTGTGTGAAATTTGAAATCAACTGTTGAGAAAATAGTATCATCTGGCATAAAGGTTACTTTAGTACCTGATTTAGACTTAGCTGCCGTGCCAATTTTTTGAAGGCTAGTTACTGCTTTTCCACCATTTTCAAAGCGTTGTTTATAAATCTTTCCGTCACGAGTAATCTCAACTTCTAGCCAACTAGACAAAGCATTGACGACAGACGAACCAACTCCGTGCAAACCTCCTGAAGTCTTGTAGCCTCCTTGACCAAATTTTCCTCCTGCATGCAGAACAGTAAAAATAACTTCAACAGTCGGAATCCCCATAGCGTGCATACCAACTGGCATACCTCGTCCATGATCCGAAACAGTCAAACTACCATCTTTGTTAATGGTGACATCAATATGGTCTCCAAAACCAGAAAGAGCTTCATCAACAGCATTGTCTACAATTTCCCAAACCAAATGATGGAGTCCTGCTCCATCTGTTGAACCAATATACATTCCTGGACGCTTACGAACAGCATCCAATCCCTCTAATACTTGAATGGCATCATCATTGTAATTATGAATATTAATTTCCTTTTTTACCACAAGGAACCTCCTGAATACGTCATCCTTATTATCTTACAAGTTTTTAACAAATTTTGCAAAACTTTTTTATAAAGAGAGTAAAAGTAGATTATCTATTGCTTTCAGACTATACAAATTGTGCTATTATTTCTAAAATTTTCATATTGTATTAGGCAAAAATCATGGTATAATAAAACAATGATGAACATAATTATTGGATTAATAATAGCTTACTTATTAGGATCTATTCCATCTGGACTATGGATTGGATACATTTTTTTCAAAAAAAATCTACGAACCTATGGTAGTGGAAATACGGGAACAACCAATACCTTTCGGATTCTTGGAAAAAAAGCTGGCATCACTACATTTGCCATAGACTTTTTCAAAGGTACCCTTGCAACTTTATTGCCATTTCTTTTACATATTGATGGCGTTTCTCCACTAATATTTGGATTGTTGGCAGTTGTTGGGCATACTTTTCCTATTTTTGCCAGTTTTAAAGGAGGAAAAGCCGTCGCAACTAGTGCTGGAGTTATACTTGGATTTTCGCCTATCTTTTTCATTTATTTAGTTTTCGTTTTTACTGTAACCCTTTATCTTGGTAGCATGATTTCTCTTGCTAGTGTTGTATCTGCTATCGCTGCTATCCTATCTGTTATTGTATTTCCTTTGATTAAGGTGATATTTGTTCAACACGACTTATTCTTCACTATGATTGTTCTCATACTTGCCAGTATCATTATTATCCGCCATAAAGACAATATCCAACGAATAAAACAGAAAAAAGAAAATCTGATTCCGTGGGGTCTCAACATCACAAAACAAAAACCAGAATAAAAAAATAAAAGTAGCAAATTATTTTGCTACTTTTATAATTGTCTTTTATTTAAAAATTACTTCGTTTCTTTTTTTGACTTTCTCAATCCAATAATTCCTAAGAAGCTAAGGGCAATGCCAAAAAGAATAAAATGATTTGATTCTTTAGTACCAGTGCTTGGGAGAAGATCGTTTGAAGCTTTAGCACCAGCTGGGTCTTTCATACTGGTAAATGTTTGAGAAATTCTTACCGGAACAGCGACTGAGCCATTTTCTCCAACAGAAAGAGATTGATTTTCTTTCTTGTTTGCAGTTTCTTCTTTGTTGGTTGGGAAAGAGCTAGCGTTATTTGGATCTGTTCCTTTTTGAATCTCTTCAATATCTGTGTAGCCATCTCCATCTGAGTCCTTAGTAGATGAGATTGAAATGGTACGTGAATTAGGATTCACAACAGCATAAGCAGTCAAATCAGTAGCAGCTAAGAAATCAGCAAAAGCGACATCCATAGATGGACCTTCTTCACGAGGACCTCCTAACATAGTATAACCATCTCCACCAGCAGCTAAGAAATCATTTGTAGCAAGATAGTAAGTTTTGTTCAAATCAAGAGGTTCATAAACGCCAGTTTCTTTGTTTTTGATTTCTACATAAAGAATACGACTATCAGCAGGAAGAGTTGTATCATAGTATACTTTTGCACCTGAAATATGTAAAAATCCACCACTAGCTTCTAATAATGGTTGCCCGTTTTCATCAAGAACAGGTTGACCATTTTTTTCTTGCAAGGTTGAACCAAGTGATTTGGTAAACATATCCATTATGTTTTGACCACTTACTTTAATTTGAGAAATGGTATTTCCGAATGGTAAAACAGCAATAATGTTTCCTTTAGTAATAGGGGCATCTTTGGCGATTGTTTCACGAAGTCCTCCACCATTAGTTACTGCCAAATCAGTTTTATTTGCAAAGCCAGTTTGTCCATACTGATACAAAGAATCCGCTACAACATTTCCTAAGTTTGTTTCACGAACGCGGACATTTTCACGAGTTCCGCTTAGTTCAACAGGGCTATTTGGAACAATGACCACAGCATTTTCTTTATCATAGTTTTCTTTGATTTTGCTGACAAGTGCGGCAATCGTTTCATCTGGTTTTGTATTCGCTAAGGAAGCAGCTGATATTTGTTGAGGATTTCCAAGAAGTTCTTGTGATTTAAAGGTTACTTTACCAATATTGTGTAAATAACTTCCTGTCTGATTATAGGTAACATTTGCACCATAAGTTGTAGACTCTACTGTATGAGAATGTCCATCAATAACTGTAACGCGTTTTCCTTTTAATTTTTCATTGTTTGAAAGAGCTTGTGCCAAGGTCGAACCACGCCACGCTTCAGGAGTCGTTGTATCAACACCAAGATGGGCAAGAATAACATAGTTATTGTAAACTTTCCCTTCTGCTTGAGCGCGTGACTCAATTTCATCAATGACCTTATTAACTTCTGTTATAGGATCTTTAAAAGTAACTCCTTGGATATTTTTAGGGTGAGTTTTTGTCGCTGTTTCTGGTGTTGTTACCCCAATAACGACAAATTCATCTCCTTCTACTGTTTTATCTTTATCAATAATCGTTGAAGCTTGAAATACTCGTGCATCATTCAAATAAGTATTGGAGCTAAGAAGTGGAAATTTAAGGATTTCTTTGTATTTTTTAGCTTCATCTAATCCAAAATCAAACTCATGATTACCAACTGCCATAGCATCGTAGCCTATCTCGTTTAATATCTTGGCACGTTCTTCTCCTTTAGAACTATTGGAAATTGGTAGACCTTGAAAGGCATCTCCTGCATCCACAACGAGTACATTAGGATTTTTAGCACGTTCTTCTTTGATAACCGTCGCTAGTTTCGCATCTCCAATTACTCCTTTTTCTTCAACAATTCGTCCATGAACATCATTAGTATGTAAAATGGTTGCTTCAGGCAAGTTTGTTTCAGAAGAAGTGGCGGCAACTACCTTATCAACGTTTTCTTCAGTAGTAGGCGTAGTCTCGCTAGCTGGCGCAGTTTCTGAGCTTCTCGCTTCATTTGTACTAGTTTCTGTCGCTTGATTATCAGAAGTCACTGGTGCACTCACTTCTTTACTCGTTTCAGTTTCTGATGTGGTCGTTGCTTCCTCAGCATACACATGATGTGACAACAAAGCCGGAGCTAACAGAAGTGTTGATAGAATAGGTAAGATAAAAGATTTTTTCTTCATATAACCATTTCTCCTAATATTATTTTATATTTTATTATATTATACCTAATTCTCGTCTAATTGGAAATCATATATCAATTATTTTTTGCAAATGTTCGGTTTTCAAAAAATAAAAACATTCCATATTTATTGGAACGTTTTAGTCTGTTAGTTTTTACAAGCCTATAATTTTTTAATATTTTTCCATATAAAATTCAACTTCATCATTTTTGGATAAGGTTGTGTCTGCTGCTCCTTTAGAAGCTAGCTCTCCGTTTATCTTATACAACCAATAAACATTAGTTTTTGTATCCTGACTCACACCGTCTATTGAGGTAATCAAGCCTTTATCTTCTTCTATCTTGAAGTTTTTTTTCATGACTTCCATAACTGTTTGTCCCTCCGTGAAAGTCACTTTCTTTGAAGATTCTTTTCCTTCAAGTGGTTTGATGCGGATAGTAGCTTGGTTTTCTGTCATTTTTGAGCTACTTGTTTCCGAACTGTTCTTTGTACTAGTAGAGTTGTTAGTCGTTGAACATGCTGTTAAACTACAAACAAGTAAGGCGAGAGTTAGGGTACTATATATTTTTTTCATTGTGATAAAACCTCCTAAAAATAGATAAAATTATGGGATAGAATAAAGCAGTTGAGATAGCATGAGCTAAGTCAAAGTATAAAGCATTGATTTCAGTGATCCAAATATTTGTACTGTAATAAAGTGCCGTCAAAATATTGATGCTGATACCGTATAAAAAAGCCATCAAACCTGCTAAAATACTTTGAATCAGTATCTTTCCCTTGGTTGGTAATAATTTACTTGGAAATTCTAAGCATTTCCAAACTAATAAAGAGACCATATAAGAAATACATTGGAATAAAACCCATATTCCAAAACCTAGGGAAATAGAAGTTGCAGTCATTGTGATAATGGCCAGTAATAAAGCATCGACAAATCCCATATAAATGGCTACCACCAAAAAAATAGCAGTAATTGGTTTAATGTTAGGAAAAGGAGCTAGGATTTGCCTTGATACAATACAAAGGCTCGCTAAAATAGCAATGAGGGCTAGGCGTCTTAAATCTAAAAATTTACTCATGGTATCAGGAACCTTGATAAACAACTTTTCCATCGCAAATAGTATATTTAATTTCCCCTTTAAGTTTTTCACCAATAAATGGAGAATTAGATGCTTTGGAAGTGAAATGTTCGGATACAGTTCGATCGGCTGTTGCATCAAAAATAGTAATATCAGCTGGACCATTTTCAGCTAAAAATCCTGCTTCAAATTGATAAAGTTCAGCGGGATTGATAGTCATCTTTTTCAATAACTGCATCAGGCTCAAGTCTCCTGTCTCAACCAGATAAGTTAAGCCGAGGGAGAGCGAAGTTTCTAGCCCTGTCATACCCGATGGTGCTTTTGTAATATCTGCAACATTTTTTTCATCTGCATGATGTGGAGCATGATCTGTCGCAATAATGGAGATAACATCCGTTTTTAATCCTTCAATCACTGCCAGTCTATCTGATTCCGAACGCAATGGAGGATTCATTTTGGCACTGCTTCCTTTGGTTAAGAGTAAATTTTCTGTTTTAGAAAAATGTTGAGGAGCTGCTTCTGCCGTTACTTGAGCTCCAATTTTTTGAGCAAATTCAACAACCTTGACACTTTCTGCCTTAGATAAATGTTGAATATGGATCGGTGCTTTTGTTTCATAAGCAATCATTGCATCTCTTGCAATCATACTGTATTCAGCCACACCAGTAGCTCCACAAATATGAAAATGCTCTTTTGCAATTGTTTCATTGAACCCTAAAACACCATTTAGATTCGGATCTTCTTCATGTAAACTGATAATAGCTTGATTTTTCTTTGCCTCAAGCATCACTTCTCTGACGATATGAGAGTTAGTCAGCGGAATCCCATCATCTGATAGCCCTACCGCTCCAGCTGCTAATAAAGCCTGAAAATCTGTTAAGTGTTCTCCATCAAAATTTTTAGTAACCGTAGCAACTGTTTTGACATGGATATTTTCTTTTGCTGCCGACTTCAAAACTTCTTTTAAAGTTTCAACTGTTGAAATCGTTGGGTTGGTATTCGCCATCATAACAACTGTCGTAAAACCACCTGCCGCCGCTGCTAGTGATCCTGTATGGATATCTTCTTTATGTGTTTGACCAGGTTCTCTAAAATGAACATGAATATCCACTAAACCAGGAGAAACAATAAGTCCTCTTGCATCAATAACTTCTGCATCCGAATGCTCAATATTTTTCGCAATTTGAACAATTTTTTTATCTTTTACCAGAATATCGGCTTCTTGATCAAAGCCTGTTTTAGGATCCATCACACGACCATTCTTAATTAACAACATTATTCGACTCCTTCTCCATAAAAATCAACTTGAGTATCTAGTAAAGTATCTCCATCATATACAAATTTTGCCGAAAAGAACGGCTTGTTTTCTAGCAACCATTCTACAAAGGTATGGTCTCCTTCCCAAGTCGGCTTGGATAAAACTTCTTCATAAGGTACCCACTCCAAAGTTCCTTCGTTGCAGTCAATCAACTCTCCTTCAAACTCCGTCACTTTAAAAACATAGGTATACCAGTCATGACCAACTGTAAAATCTGGAAAGGTGATAATTCCTTTTAATACAGGTTTGGCTACCAATCCTGTTTCTTCAAAAATTTCACGTTTGGCACATTCTTGAGGCGTTTCACCTCGTTCCAGTTTTCCACCTACGCCAATCCACTTTCCCTCATGAATATCATTTTTCTTTTTATTTCGATGGAGCATGAGGAATTCTTTTCCATTATCAATATAACAAATCGTTGCCAATAGTACCATTCTAATCCTCCTATGCAAGCCAGTCAATGGGAGACAAGCCATTTTTTTCTAAAAAAGTATTGGTTCTTGAAAATGGTTTACTCCCAAAGAAGCCACGGTAAGCTGACAAAGGACTGGGATGTGCCGACTCAATAATCAAATGATTACGATTGCTGATTAGCGATTTCTTCTTGCGAGCATAAGAACCCCAAAGGATAAAAACAACCGGTTCTTTTTTTTCGTTCACAACCTTGATAATTGCATCAGTAAAGGGTTCCCAAATCAGACCAGCATGTGCATTTGCTTCTCCAGCTGGCACTGTAAGACTAGCATTTAAAAGAAGAACACCTTGTTTCGCCCAAGAAGTTAAATCATGTGATTCTTTCACCCCTACATCTTCAGCTAACTCTTTTAGAATATTTTGCAGTGACGGAGGAGCAGGAATATCATCTGGAACGGAAAAACTAAGCCCTTGTGCTTGTCTTGCTCCATGATAGGGATCCTGACCCAAAATAACAACTTTCACATCGTCCAAGTCCGTTGTTTGAATGGCATGAAATACTTTTTCTCTAGGAGGATAGATTGTCCCCGAAGCATACACTTCATCTAAGAAATGATTAATTTTACTAAAATATCCTTCTGGTAGTTGTTCCTTGATGAGAGAATGCCATAATGAATGTTCCATAATAACGACTCCTATTCTGATTGATTATCCTGATGTTGTATTATTAATTATTTTAGAAATTTTTTAAGCGGAGTTTTTATCTCAAATTGTGGTCGGTAAGTTGTTAAACCTAGACTGGACAAGATAAGAATTTGTGGCAAAAATTGAATCAAATATCGGGTCTTTCCACCCTCAAATATTTGCAAGAACAAAAGACCACCAAAGACAGCCAAACTGAAAAAACAAAGAGCATCATCTGTTCGATATTTCCATAAAGCACTCACCAACCCCAGAGCCATCACTATCCATATAACTTGCTTAGCTAAAGCATAGTAGCCAAATTCTTTTTTGTCTGTATCTAGAAAATAATCTCTAATAAACTGTGCAAACCAGTTGTTCTTTGTACTCTCGTAGAGGGGAGAAACATAAGGCGTTTTTTCATTTTCCACACTACGATAAAGCCATCCGAGATTCCCTTCCATTACAGTCAGCGTCTCTTTATATAAAGAATGTTCTAAAAAAGAAATAAGGGTGTAATCATTCAAACGTCGCTTAATTTCCTTGATGACATTTTCTTGTTTGAACAAACCGCTATTGTAGTCTTCTCGCTTACTTGGTTCAATATACTCTAACAAACCCTCTTTCATATCTTCCTGATTGTGTCCGTTATGAGTCAAACCCAAATTGATAAAAACAAGCGGTCCTTTAGCAAGTCCTTCTCCTTGTGCAATAGGAACTTCTGTCTGGTGTTTCACACCATAATTTAAGACAGAAAAACTCACTATAAAACTCAAACCAAAAACAGTTGCAATCAAGAAAAATTTCTTCCAAGCTTTCTTCATCAGCAATATAGCAAAAAATGCAACGAAAAGAATCAAGACTGGTGGACGCAAAAGATAGACAACGCTAGTCAACAAACCCAATAAAATACTATTTTTTGCTATTGAGAGAGTAGTCATTTCCTTCTTAAAGAAGCTCAAAATAATAAAAATTTGTAAGCTAACAAAGGGAAGTGAAAGAACATCTGTATAGGTTGAGATAAAAAAAGGTGAAAAAGCAAATAAAAGAATATAAAAACTAAAGGTTAAATCAGCAGTATTCTTTGAAAAATATCTTAAACAACCCCTATAAAGAATGAAAGCTGTAATATCAGCATAAAAAATATTTAGTGCTTGCAGAACCCATAAGGCACGACTTCCAAAAAGATTAAAGAAAAATCTCTCATAAAGAAATAAAGGAATGTTATTAGGGTTTCGTGTCAAATAGTTGGAGATGGAAGACTCTTTTAATTCTTTGAATGCTCCCATAAAAACTACCGCTGCATCTCTACGAATCAATAATTCAGCAGACACCAATATGATAATTTGAAAAATGACTACCACTAGCATGATGAGCCATTTTTTTCTCATCAAATAGTGATAAAGCTTTTTCACAATCGGTTGATAGCGGTACACTATATAAAAAAGCAAGATAGCAATAATAGGAAAGCTTATTATCGATAAACTAAAACCATAAAAAATAGCCGCTATTAACCAATGAAGCATTAAGATTAGCATTAGTTTTTGTAGTAGTGAATACGAAATATTTAAAAGCTTAGACATAAGTATATTATAACAAAATCTGCTTTTTTTAGCTATTCGAAAAAAGACCACCTATATGTTAGTCTTTTTCATTTGTTAGATGAGCCAACAATTCATCCCATAGAGAACGAACTGTTAATTTTGCCAAGTTTCTTGATTTTCTTTAAATCGTTTTAGTAAATCCAAACCTTCGGAATTGACATAGCCTTCCTCTTTGGCCAAATTGATTAGTTCAGTATAATTTGATAAGGTTACCAATTTCACTCCAGCATCTGCAAAATTTTTATCCGCTTTTGGAAGTTGATAGGTAAAAATAGCTACTACACCAAGGACTTCTGCTCCCTCACGTTTTGCAGCCGCTACTGCATCAAGAACCGATCCTCCAGTTGAAATGAGGTCTTCAATAATGACCATTTTTTGACGAGGAAGCACTCGTCCTTCAATCTGATTACCAGCTCCATGATCTTTTGGTTTGCTACGAATATAAGCAAAAGGCAAGTTCATTTTATCAGCAATAATAGCACCATGTGGAATACCTGCAGTCGCAGTACCCGCAATAACTTCTACTTGTGGGAAAAGTTCTTTGATAGTATCCACAAAACCATTTTCAATTAAAGTCCGTGTTTCAGGATAAGATAAAGTTACACGATTGTCAGTATAAATCGGTGATTTGATCCCACTAGCCCAAATAAATGGTTCTTCTGGTTTCAAGTACACAGCCTTTATTTTTAGTAAATCACGCGCAATATCCTTTGCAATAGTCATTTCAACCTCCAAATACGTTTTAAATAGAATTTACGAATTAAATCAACTTTTGCGATTTAATTCGATTTTTTTAAAATAGTCACTAATTACCGATAATTAATTTTTCCAAAACATTTATTTAATTAATTATTCCATTGTTTTTTAATTAAATGGTAAGAATCCCAAGGGTTTTCTGCTTGAATAATCGGACGTCCAACCACAATGTAATCACTACCAATTTGATGTGCTTCTTGTGGAGTCATGACCCGTTTTTGATCACCAATTTCTGATCCTGATGGACGAATCCCTGGTGTCACGCAGATAAAATCATCTGAGGTAGCGGCTTTAATGATTTCAACTTCTTGTGCTGAACAAACAACCCCATCCAAGCCTGCTTCTTTTGCTTTACGAGCATAGTTGACTACTGATTCTTCTAAAGTTGTTTGAATGTTTTGGCAAGTCCTCATATCTTCTTCACTTGTAGAAGTTAATTGAGTAACTGCAACCAACTTTGCTTTATCTCCAAGAACTTTTTTGGCTTCTCGCATCATTTCCACACCACCAGCAGCATGTACAGTCACCATATCAATCCCAAATGTTCCTAAAACAGACATAGCTGAACGAACTGTATTTGGAATATCATGCAATTTCAAATCTAAAAAAATACTATGTCCTAATCCTTTTAGATAATGAACAATTTCTGGACCAATGGCATAAAAAAATTCCATACCTATCTTAACGTATAACTTTTCATCCGCAGGAAAATTTTCTAAGAAATTTTTGACATCATCAAAAGATGGGAAGTCTAGAGCAATAATGGGACGTTCTTCAAGCATTGTTACTTTCTCCTTCTATTTATCAACCATTCATAATAAACTACCAATCAGTTTACTATCTATAAAATAACATAGAAAAAACCCTGCCAGAAAGCAAGGTTACACGAAAAATTGGGCAGTTCCCATTCTTAAACGTTTATTCCTTTGCAGCCTCTCTGGACTTCTTTAAAGGTTTTATCTTATTCATTCTATACTTTGATAAGATAATTGTCAAGAAAAAAGAAAGGTTAAAAGAGATTTTCTCGAACTTCTTTTCTCAAAGATTCTAAACTCTCAATACCGTATCGATCCATCACTTGAGGAAGAGAATCAATAATATTGGGACAAGCATACGGATTTGTAAAATTGGCTGTTCCTACACCGATTGCTGAAGCACCAGCAATGAACATTTCAATTGCTTTTTCAGCTGTATCTACTCCTCCCATTCCTATAATGGGAAGTTTTGAACTCGAAGCAACTTGTCTAATTAATTTTAAAGCAACTGGAAAAACAGCGGGGCCAGACATGCCACCAGTACCATTTGCAATAATAGGCTTTTTGCTTTTTAAATCAAAACGCATTCCGACCAAGGTATTAATCATGGTAAAACCTACTGCTCCTGCATCTTCAACAGCTTTTGCAACTTGAGTAATATCAGCCACACTAGGTGTTAATTTAACATACACTGGTACTTTTGAACTCTCAACTGCTGCTTTAACAGCTTCATAAGCTAGCTCAGGTACTTGACCAATTAAAAGTCCCGCATTGCCATGATCCACATTAGGACAAGAAATGTTGAGCTCAATCGCTTTAACATTAGAAGCTTGCGATATTTTATAACTAACTGTAGCATATTCCGCATTAGAAAAACCAGCCACATTTGCAATAATAGGCAAATCAGGATAATTTTTTGCTAACCAAGGAAGTTTTTCGGCGAGGACATTGTCCACTCCAGGATTTTGCAAACCAATAGCATTTAACATGCCCGCTGGTGTTTCGGCTACTCTTGGAGTTGGGTTTCCAAAACGTGGTGCTTGCGTCGTTGCTTTAATCATAATTGAACCTAGTAGATTCAGGTCATAGTAACGAGCGTATTCCTGCCCAAAGCCAAAGCAACCAGAAGCAGGGATAATGGGATTTTTCAAATCAAGCCCCGGAAGAGATACAGCTAAACCATTTTTCAACATTGCCTTTTCCCTCCTAAACTATTATCGTTCCCGTTTCAAATACAGGCCCGTCTTCGCATACACGTTTGTTTTTGGTTTCATCTTCTCCATTTACATGAACAACACAAGCATAACAAGCTCCCATACCACATGCCATTCGCGATTCCATGGAAATATAAGCTCTCGGATGATTGTAAAATTTCTGATTAACGTATTTAAGCATTGCTGGTGCTCCACAAGAAAAAACAGTTGAAAACGACTCTTTGAACTCCTCTACAATGGTAGCAACATTTCCTTTTTTCCCATAAGAACCATCATCTGTTGTAATTATGACTTGAGCATATTGTTTCATTTCATTTTCTAAAATAACGGCAGACTGGGTAGCAAAGCCCAAAACAGCGACAACTTGACTTCCTTTAGCATGTAGTTCTTTTGCTACTTCAAGCAATGGCGGAACACCGATACCTCCTCCAATAATTAAAACTTTGTCCTGCTCATTTAGCGAAGTTAAGTCAAAGCCATTTCCTTGTGGTCCTACGACATCCAGTTGATAACCAATTGGCAAGCTAGAAAATAATCTGGTTCCTTCTCCTTCAATTCGGTAAATGATTCTTACCTGAGATTGAGAGCGATTAATTTCTGCAATGGAGATTGGACGGCGCAACAGCATGGACTGATCTGGCACTCGAATATGAAGAAATTGTCCCGCCTTCATTTGATGAACCATTTCCCCTTGTAGCGTCATTGAAAAAATACGAGGAGCTATCTCTTCTTGCTGTATGATAGTCATTTCCTCCATCATTATTTTTCCAAGTCTTTTTTTACATGTATAGGTATCAGTTTTCATCTTCTCCCTCTTTTCATCAAATACGATGAACTTAGTATTTTATTTTTCTTAATCTTTGGCACCTCGTAACTCATTAGAGGTGAAATTTTAAAACATTTTACAACTTAAAAAGTGTTTTGTCAATGCTAATATGATAGAATAGAATCATGAGAATTCAACAGTTACATTATATTATTAAAATCGTCGAAACTGGTAGCATGAATGAGGCTGCTAAACAATTGTTCATTACCCAACCGAGTTTATCAAACGCTGTGCGCGATTTGGAACACGAAATGGGAATTGAAATTTTTATCCGTAATCCTAAAGGGATAACCTTAACCAAAGATGGAATGGAATTTCTCTCTTATGCTCGCCAAGTGGTTGAACAGACGCAATTACTTGAGGAACGCTATAAAAATCCCATTGCCAATCGAGAACTCTTTAGTGTATCTTCGCAACATTATGCTTTCGTTGTCAATGCTTTTGTCTCTCTACTCAAAAAAAGCGATATGGAAAAATACGAGTTGTTCCTCCGTGAAACGCGTACTTGGGAAATTATAGATGATGTCAAAAACTTTCGTAGTGAGATTGGTGTTCTTTTTCTAAATAGCTACAATCGTGATGTACTATCTAAAATGCTAGATGATAGCCATCTACTTGCAACTCATCTTTTTACTGCTCAACCTCATATTTTTGTCAGCAAAAAAAATCCTCTTGCTAAAAAGGAGGTTGTTCAGTTATCTGATTTGGAACAATTCCCTTATCTAAGCTACGACCAAGGGACTCACAATTCTTTTTACTTTTCAGAAGAAATTCTATCACAAGAACACCACAAAAAATCAATTGTTGTGAGCGATAGAGCGACTCTCTTTAATTTGCTAATCGGTTTAGATGGGTATACAATTGCCACAGGGATTTTAAATAGCAACCTAAATGGTGACAATATTGTCTCTATTCCACTTGATATTGACGACCCAATCGAACTTGTCTACATCAAACATGAAAAAGCTAGCCTTTCTAAAATGGGAGAAACTTTTATCGACTACCTCATCGAAGAAGTCCAATTTGATAAATAGCTTTCACTAGCTGAAATATAAGTCGACATAAGAAAAACTCATACTGGAAAATACAGTGTGAGTTTTTTGTGTAGTCACCTTCTAATTATACAAAATTAGCATCCATTAATTAACTTAACACATTTAATAAAAATTTATTCTTATCTTTATAATAGTTAAAGTAGCTGTCATCAATATCATATATATATTGTAAGATTTCTCTTAACGATTTGAGCAAATCTCTTAGTCTTTTGGGTTTAATAAATTGACTATTAATTTCTGTCAATCCATGTGCAAGTCTATTTCTTTCGGCATTGAAACCTTTTATTGTCCTAACATTTTTTAAAATATCATCGCTTTCATTATAAAATTCTAAAATACTATAAAAAGAAAGAAGATTTAAAGTAACTTCTGAATTATAAATTTGTTCATCACTTTCAATTTTCCGTTCTTTTTTTATTTCCTCATCTAGATAAAGGATAATTTTGGGTGTATCCAAATGTTCCTGATTTAGTTTGGGTAAATTATCAATCCTAATAATAAGATTTTCATGGTGCTCTTTGATATAATCTTCCAGCATATATTCAACTAAAGACTTTGCTTTAATCAAAACATCTGCAACTTGCCCTCTGCTATTTAGAATATCAATCATCAAAAAGTAATTCAGTACTTTTTTTTCTCGTTCAGGAAGTTTTATATCAGATAAAACTGTCTGTTTTTTAAAAACGGTGGCAAATTCATCTAAAATTTCTAATACTGTTTTTCTCAATGGGTTAGAAAGAAGATTTCTATTTTCTTTTTTAATCAGAATTTCATAAGCATTTTGATAATCATAAAGTTTAATTAATTGACGAAGATATCGCTTAAGCAAAGATTGATTAAACTTTTCTGAGGCATCTTCTAAGCAACGATTTTCAGGTGATGATTCATTATCTTTATTAGTCGAAATCAATGTTTCAATATCTGGTTCTTCTCTAGGCCTAAATGGTCTATTCGCAGCTTTGTTAGGAGTAGCCACTTGAACTGCCTTAATATTATAATTGTTGATACGATTGACCGCGAACATAGCTGAGATAATTTGTGGAGTAGCTGATGATAAATTTAAAATCAATTCATCTTCATCATTCCTATAATATTCTATTATTTCAGAGATTTCCGAATACATTTTATCAAAAATATAAATCTCATTATTTTTTAATATTTTTTTATGAATTTCAATTATAGGAGAATAATTCTCAATAGATTGTAAGGCTCTATCAATTCTATTTTCTTTTGCGAGCATTTCTTCACTATATATGAGAACGATTTTATCTGGCCTATAAATTCGTGCAAGATGTAATAAAGCACTATCATGATTTTCGCTTATCGGATCTCTAGTTCCCACAGCAGAAATTAAAATTTTCATCTTCTATCCTCCCTTTATAACAAATTCTCTAATAAAATAATATTTATTTTTTCATAAAATTTAAACAATTCTCTATCAAATGAATAGTATTTTAGAATCAGTTTTTTTAGGGCATCTTGTGCTTTACTGAGATTTTTAATATCTTCTTTAGAGATGGGATCTAGACTATGTACAATCTTATTTCTAGAAGAATTAATATCACGAATAGGTTTTATCTCATTTAGTAACGAAAATTCCCTGTGATTATAAAGTATCTTTGACAAATCTCCAATACCTATCATATTTCCCTTTTTTTCATCAAGAATAGCTAAATCATTTGGATAATAGTTATTGATAAAATCCGTTAAAATAAATTCTAATAAAGATTTTATTCGAACAAACCCTTCACTAATGTTTCCTCTTTTTTGTTGAAGGTCAATTATTAAGAAAGCATTTAATATTTTTTTCGCCGTTTCTTCAATTTTTCTTTTTGCTAATCTTTTGGGAATATCTTGTTTGTTATTTGCTTCAACGATATCAACTAATTCAGACCTTACTTTTTTCAAAGGTGGATCAAGAAACAATTTATTTAATACACCTAACGCAGCTCCATAATCAAAATTTTCGATAAAGTTTCTTGCTGTTCTTTTTAAGAGTGCTTGTTCAAATTTTTCAGAAGTATCTTCAATATTTCTGTCTAAAAATGTTGAAGAATTGTCTTCATTTAGTTCTATCAAATCAACGATATCTTCTATATTATCGTACGGAACGCCCTCATTAGACTTTCCAGGACTTGGGACTTGTACCGCTTTGACATTTATATCATTTAAGCGGTTGATTACAAATAATGCTGAGTTTACTTGGGGTGTTCCACTTGATAAATTCAAAATAAATTCATCTTCTTTATTCAAATAACTTTTTAAAACATCCGAAATACTTGCATACATCTTATCAAATAAATGTATTTCATTATCAGATAATACTTCTGGATGTTCAATTATAATGGGATGATAATCATCTGAAATGGAATGAAGAGCATGAAGAAGTCTTTCTCTCCTTTTATTAGTTTTTTCGGAATGAAGGATGATGATTTTATCTGGTCTATATTTTCTAGAAATATGAACTAGCGGACCATCGTGAAAACACCGAATCGGATCACTATCTCCAACGGCTGAAAATAAAACTTTCATGACTCAATCTCCTTGATAATAAAATTTGCTTTTCCCATTTCATAAAAATTATTATTATTTTTAATTAACTCCCTGATTTCCCCTTTTTGTTCTATATTTTTTATTATGAAATTTAGTTAATTTCAAAGTTCCTTTTCTAACCATTTTCGTTCTACTATTCTTGTACTGTTTTTGAAGCTTTCCATTGGCTTGTTTAAAAATAGTCTTAGTCCATGCACCGCTACCCGCACCCAGATAAATTGGATATTGAATATTATTTTGAATATACTGGTTAGGAAATTCACTTAAAAAGAAGTTTTTAAAATCTTTATAAAAAGATTGTGCATCATTGCCTAGTCCTTCGATTAATTCTCCTGCAAATTTTGTTGTAGTTGTTATTGTAAAATCAATTACAGTCATAGGAGCCAAAGATTCCCTATATACAGGAAGTGCTTTTGGGATACTATTTTCTTTAGAAGATAAATCCCACTTTTGAACAAGAACTAAGTTGCTTTCATCGATTATGCTACTATCAGAAACATGTATCGCATTAAAGATATCGTCAAACGGAATATCTTTTTCTTTCGATGCCCCCCAAGGAATGATGTCTTTATTTTCTATATAGCCAATTCTTGGATTTTGAACTTTTTTGAAAAATGTTTTGTTTGACCATTTTGGATTGCTATTCATTAAAATTGTACGAATAGCTCCTTTTAAAGAACTTCCCGGAATATATGGAAGACCAAAACCATCTCTCATAAACTGCAGTACAACTCCTAAATTACCCTTTGGCAATTTATCACTCTCAAAACCACTCTCTTTGATTTTGTAACCACCAAACTCTCTATTTTTAATGTTATTTCCTTGTAAGAATGAAATGAGACGATTATTTGTACTTCTTATAGCTTTATTTTGTAAAAATTCTTCAAATTTTTTATCGAATTTTGTCTCCAGCATATAAGCATATAATTTTCCCATATCTGGAAAATAAAAGCAATTATTTTCATAAATAAATTCTCTTGAAGTGTATTCTTTTCCACTTCCTATATGAACTGGAGCCAGAGTACGAAGAGTTAGCTTGAAAACTCTATATTCATTTTTCATATCTAAACCTCCAACTTATAGAAAAGGGGCTTTGCAAAATTCAATACAGGATGCGGAAAATCACTTGGACGAATATCAACGATTTGTCCTTTAAAAGTTTTCGAAAAAGTAGAACCAGACTTAAATTTGTATAAATTTTGCTTACGAAAATTTTCTTTTCGACTATTACTAAAAGAAAAACCACTAAATTTTAATAAAAGATACCGACTGTCTTTCATAGCAATTTCTAATTCTTCATCTTGTGGTAAACAGGTAGTCAAAGCCATCACTTTATCATCACTTGAAAGAGTCAGGTGACTTTCTAAATCTTTTGGAATTTCGTTAATTTCCAAAGTAAAACGGCCATAACCACTACTACGCTTCCCACCAATTCCTGAAAATTGGAGACTATACATCAAGGTATCAAATAATTCTGACTGATTTGCAATTACGTATAATGAAGCGGTTTTCTCATAGGTGATTGTTCCAATTTGAAATAAATTTCCATCTTTAAAAGGTTGATTTTTCGTTACGATATCAAACTTTCCAAAAGAAACACTGTCAAAAATTTTTCCATCTAGAAAAGTTGAGATACTTTTAAAGTCAATATAGTTTAATTTTTTTGATTTTTTTGCTTGTTGACGAACTTCTACCACGTTTAAATTTGAAGATAGTTTCTCTGGCTTAGGATAACCTATCGGTTTAGGAAGATAAGGAATCTCTTTAAAAGGGAAGGCATCTGTTAAGACAAAATCATCCTGGTAAGCTATTTCAAGAAATTCTTCCAATTTATTCATCTTGATTGCCTCTAACACTAAGGCAGAAAACAAGCGGTCAGCAGAAAAGACAATACTTGCCGTATCTAATTTCCCTGTACCAAAATGAGTTGAACAAAAGTCCATAATATACATTTTATAGGCCATATTAGACCTCCGATTGCAACAAACGATTTAACTGACTAACATCATAATTACCAAAAACGGTTTCAGCATTCAGATTTTCAAAAACAATCTTTCCATAACCACGACTTCCTGACCCTCCAAGATAATCTAATTCCAAAAGTTTTAACCCTTCATTAATTACTTTGATATCTTCTGTAATTTCTTCTTCTGGAATATCAGCAATCTCATAAATCATTTCAAAAGAAAATTGACTGTCTCGAATCATACGTTCAATCTGGCGTGGAGTTGCTTTAGCAGTAATTCGGTCAATCGTGTTTTCAAATTTAATTTCTGTGTAGCTACGTGCACCCTTTTTGTCCAATTCCAATGCATTAATCAAAAAAGAATCTCGAAAAATAAGTCGACCCATTTTATACTTTTTATCATTATGATTCCCAAATAAACGGCTTAAAATGTCTCCATCATCTTCAAGCAATTTGTCAATTGTCGTATTATAGACTCTAGCTAGTAAGGTTCTCATTTTCCCTTTAATACTAGAACCTGGAATGATAGGAAAATGTGTTATCGGATCTTTTATAACTGGAGAATCAGTTGCTCCAATAGCTGCAAAGGCATTACTTGTCCCTATATGCAGACCTGTTTCCAAACGAATTGTAGCTGAAATTTTTACTTTTGTGTATGCCATTAATCTTTTCCTCCATAAAATTTAAAATAAGCTACCAATGCTTCCATATATCGACAAAACCGTTGCAAACTATCTTTTTCCTGTATTTCCTTAAGTGCTTCCAAGATAGTTGCTTTTTCTACTAATCTTTTAACTGCATCATCTCTGCCTGCTTGATAGACAAATTGAACTCTAAGATAGGCAATTTTATCTTTTAATTCCGAATACTCTTTTACATTACTTTCATCATATAGTGTGCTGGTTAACTTTAATAAATTTCTAATTTTACTAGTTGTTAATTTACTAAAATTTTCTCTATTTTTCATTACTTCTTCTGCTTTATCAACATAGTTTTCATCTGTCAAAATTACCATTTCTTAGTCCTTTCTAATTTCATACAAATATAGTAATAGAGCAAGTTCTACTTCTTTTCTACTATTTGAATCAGTAGTATACCATTTAAAAAACAAAGTTTTAAAATGTCTAAACTTCTCCTTCTGTTCATCAGACGATAGATCTTCCAATCGTGCAAGATAGTAAGCCAATCGTGCAGTATTTATATTTATCTTACTATCGTCTTGAATCCTATCATTTTGAATCAATTCTAGCAAATGATAGATAAATACTTTTCCACGTTCATCTTGCGAATTAAAATATCTCCGAATTTCAATCAATTTCTCATTATAAATCCGTTGAATAAATTGGTCAAATTTAAAAATATATTTTTCTTCAAAAAAAGTCACACTGTCTTTTTTATTATTTTTGGCAGACTCCTCTAGTTTTCCCGTATAATTGGCCATTAAACTAATTGGTGTCTTGTCCGAAAACAAACCTATACCAGCAGATAAGGTTAATTTTTTATCTGTCCAAAGAACAAAATTTTCTCTCAATTCTATGGTAAAAGTGATAATGTCTTGCCAAGAACCAATAGCAAACACATCATCTCCTCCAGCATAAATTATCGTTATCTTTTTATCCTTTGCAAAGCTATGAATATAAAATTTAAAAAATAAACTCATTTGCCTAGAAAACATAGCTGTTCTTAAAAAAGTATTGTAACTATAATCATCATCCTTTTGGTAAGAAAAACCAGCCATAAATGCAGCACCCAAATCATCAACATCTAATCGAACAACTGCCAAACGAGAAATCCCAAATCCTTGTTCATTTTTTGACAAATTAGCATACTCATGTATTTCTGCATATTGATAATCTCCAACAAATACAGGAACTGCATTTTCTTTTGCATGCCACTTATTTTTAATATAGAGTTTGGCTGCTTTATTCAATTCTGTCTCATCTGTTACTGGTTTTAAAACTGCATTTGGACCAATTGGAAGTCCTTTTGAATCGTTATGAATCACTTGAAAATAATTACTATTTATTTTCTTAGAAAATTGTCTGAGTTCGTTACAAATATGGCATAGATAAGTATTATCTTCTCCATTACTTACATTTTCTAGCCGTTCAACAGAATGACAAATTTCACACTCCCTATCTGAACTTCTGCCTCCTTTATTCAAATTTATTAAAGTAGCTGCATTATAACGTGAGAGTTTTTTATCAGAAATCATTCGGCTACATCCTTGATAAATATCACGGTAATTTTTCAAATATGTCTCTAAAGATATCTGACCATCTCTAATGATTTCAGACATTGAAAATTCATGCCAACCAAAAGCAATATACAATCCTGTTTGAAAATAATCTAGTAAAAATTGATTAAATGTTTCTTCGAATTCTTTTAATTTAGTTAGTGTATTTTGATTATTCGGTAAAACAAAGTAGGCATGACCTCCACCAACATATAGACAATTAACACGAGATAAATCCAACTCCTCCAGAAGACTATCCACAACATACTCACTCATAAAATCTAAATAAAGACTACGAGCTTTTAGTTGCTTAGCTGCTCCGCTAGTTGCAATATTATAAATAAAATCTTGAATTCCTGATAAATCAAAACTACTTAGAAGAAAAATTTTTTCAGTAGAGAGAGAATCAATATCATCTAATGACATTTCTTTATCCTCTATAAAATCAAAAATAGTCGTCGCAAAGCCAGCTGTCAGACGGATATATTCGGCAATGGATAAATCTTCTAGCTGATTATTATCTGGTGCTAAGGGAACATAACCTAAGTTTTTGTCCAAAATATTCAGTAAAGTAGATAGATTCTTTTCAGTAAAAGAATACTCTTTCAATTCACTTGCTAAATTGTCTAAAAGTTTCTTGTAATCAGTTGAGTCGATTTTTTTGTATTCTGACTTTGACAGATTTAAAGACTGGTTATCTGGTTGGATTCCAAAATCATAATATCTATTTCCCTTAGACTCTCCAAAAGCATTAAAAATATCTGCTTGAGGCTTAAACTGATTAGTAACAAATGCTTCCGTCCCTTTATAGGAACTGCACGTTATTTTATCGGATAGGTTAATAATTTGTTTTACTTTTTCTTTATCATATCCCTGACTAAACCCAGACCATTGAACTGACTCGCGTTGAATCCATTCTTGTCCTTCCTCTAGTGTCCCTGTTGCTCTCTCTTCTGCTCTTGCAATCAGCTGACCTAGACTACAAAACAAAACGCCGTAAATGATATCAAGTTTTTCTTTCTTCAATTCTCATCCCTCCCATTCCTAGACTGCATTTTATGCCAATACCTGAGTATTCTCCAAACTTTAACAGCATGTTGGCATAGGCTTTTAATGTTGCTGGACCACTTATTTTTATTGTAATTCTACCTTTAAAAGCAGGAAATTTTTTCCTATGGACAGAAAAATAATAACTTTTCAACTGATAACTACTAATACGGCTATGTTCCGCTAAAAAGATAAGTGTTTCCTCTTCAATCTCATCTTTTTGTTCAACTAATCGTGTATATTTTTGCATCAAACTTTGAAAAATGAGACGCGTATCTGGAAAAAGAGCATAGCTCCCTTGACTTTTAAAAGTTGTTGGAGTATAGAATGTTAGATGAATCAGATGTGATTCTTCATTGCTTTGGAAAATTTCCAGTAGATGTTCTTGAGAGAGAGTTTGCATGGTTACATGTTTGACAACAATCGTATTTGAAAAACTTTTCAAATCAATTTTTTCTAGTGACATCAGTTTTGGCAGTATATGCTCCTCTGCTTCGTTTGTCAATAGATTAACTGTCCAAACACTCTCATTTTGATCAGAAATTAAATTTGTAGAGTAGGGATTGGTTTCTTGTTGATGGAGAATGCCCGCATATTCGCTAGCAATTTCCTCCATTAGAAAACCTTGCAATTTGCTGATCAATTCATTATCCGTTAATACCGTTTTAGTTAGATGTAACTGAACTTTTTTCACATTTCTCCCTTTCTTTTTGTATGAAAAAAGACACCTGAAAAGTTAGATTATATCATCAGAACTTTTAACAGGTCTCCTTTCTATATATCACGACAGCAAGTCTCAACAAGCATATTATAACATTTATAGAAAATGTTGTCAATATTTTTAAATGTAATTATCAATTAAAAATAAGACTAACCTTGGCAAGTTAGTCTTATTTTATGCTTTTCTCTAAGACAAGTAAGTCTCATAAAAGACCTGTCGTAATCAATTCATCTTACTGTTTGCTAGGAGCGTCTTTTGTAGAAACTTCTTTTGTTTCAGCTAATTGTTGACCAATAGCATTTCCTTCAGCACGTCCAGTAAGGGTGGCAGTGATAAGGTCACGCACGTTTAGTCCCATACCTTCGGTTACTTGATTCATGGTTGTCATGAGGTCACCCACCATTTTACCTGAATTTCCTTCACCGTACATGGTAATAGAGTCAACGTTAGTAAGAGGCGCTGCGATTGCTTCGGCAATTTTTGGAAGTGCATTAACAAGCATTTCTGTGATGGCTGCTTCACCATATTTCTTCATAGCTTCGGCTTTTTTATCTAGACCAATAGCTTCGGCTTCAAGTTTCAAACGAATAGCGTCCGCTTCGGCTTTACCTTTAGCTTCAATACCAAGAGCCTCTTGTTCAGCTGTAATACGTTGAGCTTCGGCTTTTGCTTTTTGAGCGTCGGCTTCTTTTTGTGTTTCGAAGAGTTCGGCTTCAGCATTTCGTTGACGACGAGATAGTTCAGCTTCGGCTTGTTTTTCGATAGCGTATTTTTCAGCGTCAGCTTTGGCTTTGATTTCGGCAGCAAGAGTTTGTTCCGTTACACGAACTTCACGTTCCTTAACTTCCGCTTCTTTTTCTTGCTTAACAATGTTTGCTTCTGCTGTTTGTCTTTCAATTTCTTTCCGTTGGATTTCTTGTTGAATGGCGTAGGCAGCATCGGCTTTTGCTCGTTCAGTGTCAGCTTCAGTTTTTAATGCAGCTTGACATTTAGCAAGTTCGTTTTGTTTTTGAGCAATTTCAAGATCTGCTGCAATGCGAGCATCATTAGATAATCTATCTGATTCTGCTTGTTGTTGAGCGATTTCTTGTTGTGCCTTTGATTTAGCTTTTGCAGCATCTTTACGAATTTGTTCAGTATTGTCAATACCAAGGTTTTCAATGACTCCCTTGTCATCAATCAGACCTTGAATATTAAAGGCTACAATTTCAAGACCCATTTCTTCTAAGTCTTTGGTTGCGTTTTCTTGTACTTTTTCTGAGAACGATACACGGTCAGTAACGATTTGAGACAATTTCATTTGACCGATAATCGCACGTAAGTGACCTTCAAGAGTATCACGAACTTCATCAGCAATTTCTTCAGATGTTTTGTATAAAAAGTTTCTTGTTGCTGCTTTAAATAGCTCTGGACGGTCAGTACCAATTTTGACTTTAACAGCTGCATCAACTTTGACATTGATGTAGTCATTTGTTGGTACATAATCAGATGTTCGTGCGTCAACTGAAATCATACCGGCAGTCATTGAGTCCACACGTTCGAGGATTGGAATTTTCCAACCTGTTTTACCATGGATGACACGTTGCCCTCCCGGACCTGAAATAACTTTGATTTCGCCCGGAGATGCAGATACAAAACCTGCTGCAAAAAAGATTAGAATAGCGACAACTACGACAATGATAATAATTAGAGGTAAAGATAACATATAAAGTCCTTTCTGTTACGAAATATTGTGATGTTCAGATTGAAACTGGATCATTTTTAAATGATTTTTCCTGTTTCTTTTTCATATTTTTTGAATTTATTTTGATTTCCTGTAGCTAGGTGCTCCACGAATCAATATCTGTGTACACATATTCAATCACTCTCCCTTTTTAATTGAATGTCCTATTTAGTTGAATATATAGATTTGATAAATCACCGATTGGATAATTACGGTGGATAACTTTTTCATATTTTTTATAGTTTGATTTCCGTCCCCTCTCGAGGATAAGTAGGTTGAATATATGTTCCTACATGGTCTAAAGAGCATCCAGAACAGTTTCCGTCCCCTCTCGAGGATACGTAGGTTTAATATTGACTTCTGGGAAGGAAATTTGTGTTACATAGACACGTTTCCGTCCCCTCCCGAGGATACGTAGGTTTAATATACTTTATGAAACAAAGAGTAATTTTTTTAGGATAGTTTCCGTCCCCTCTCGAGGATAAGTAGGTTTAATATATGACTATGTATATGGTATGCAAGGTAACCTATAGTTTCCGTCCCCTCTCGAGGATAAGTAGGTTTAATATAAGAATTTATGACCATATTGAAGAGAACGATATGGTTTCCGTCCCCTCTCGAGGATAAGTAGGTTTAATATGAAAAAGAAGCACTTGAATATCTGGAGACTGTACGTTTCCGTCCCCTCTCGAGGATAAGTAGGTTTAATATGGTACTATTAAGTATCTTAGCAAAGACCCAGATAGTTTCCGTCCCCTCTCGAGGATAAGTAGGTTTAATATTAGATAATTTTGATAAAACACACACGAACTTAAAGTTTCCGTCCCCTCTCGAGGATAAGTAGGTTTAATATGAATAACCATAAACCAATGTTACAACTTAATAAGTTTCCGTCCCCTCTCGAGGATAAGTAGGTTTAATATCCCATATTTTGTGGTTGTATGAAAACAAACCACTATATATAGGTAGATAGCCACTCCAACTATATACATCTACAATTATATCACGTTTGTACTATTTTATCTAGCTAAAAAAACAGAAAATCGCCAACTAGGTCAGAGTCTTCCTCAGAATAAGCTTGAAAGGTAATTTTCTCTTCTTTGTGACCAGTATATAGGATAATATTATCGCCTTCTTCCTGACTATAAAACTTTTCCAGTTCAGCCACCAACTGCTTATAATAAGCTTGTTCCAAATTAATCTCAAAACAAGATCGCTGTACTCTTACTCCATATCCTTCTAGCAATTTTGAAAGTTTTAGTCTCCTTTTATTACTGACAATATCATAAATAACCAAGCAAAATTTAACTTTCTTTTGTGCGAATTCTCTCGTTTCATCATCTAAATTATAAAATTTCCCCATCTCTATTCTCCTGTATAACTACTGACAAACTCTTTAGTATCTCCACTTTCAAAACATCGAATCAAAGACTTGATTTGCTGATCAGCCATATACAAAAAAGAATACCGCTTCTTATCTAGCTCAACATACTGATGAATTTCCAGTAATCTCGCGTGCATAGCCTTAGAAAAAATGGCTATCCCCTCTTCTGTCAAAACAACCTCATTATCTGACTTTTTCTCAAAATGTTCTGCTCTGATTTCCTTATTTTGTATTAAACTCATGACCGTATCATCAACAATGACAGGCCGCCACTCTTCCATCAAATCACTGGCTAAAATAGGGTGATGGTAATGTGGGCTATGCAACACTCCAAAACCTAAACTCAAGCCATTTTTGCGTATCATCCCTATAAAACACGAATGAAGAATCGAATAACCAAAATTCAAAAGAGCATTAAATATATCTTGAGACGGTCTTTTAGAGCGCCTATAAAATCGAAAATCGTCTTCTATTAGTAAATTTAAGAAGTAAAAATAAGATTTGGCAATTCTACCCTCACAGCCCATAATTTCTGGAATCGTAGTTGCCTTAGAAACACTCGCTATGGCTTCAAAAAATTTTTCATAATCTTGCTTATCACAGATTCCTTCTATATCAAATGCTTTTAATAAATTAAGCTGATTGGTGATTTTTGAAATCACTATTTTTTTAGCGATTTCTAAGCAAAATGTTTCATCAAAAGAAGACAAAGCCTGTTTTTCTTGTTTTTCAAAATCATCATTACGACAAGAATCTAAAAAATATAAAAACTTTCCGTATGTTGTAAAATAAAACACATTAATCCCATTCTTTGCTAAACTTGCTAGTAATTGTGTCGTTAACTGTACCGTTCCAAAAATAAGAACATTCTCAATTAAACCAATTGAAATTTCTCTTATCTCCACTTTTTCTTCATCTTTTATAACCACTCTATCTGCATTCAAAGACAAGTGATAGTTTGGTTTTTGAATATATAAATCTCCCATTTTCTCCCTTTCAAAAATTGTATTTTTTCTAATAGTTGTTTCTAAGTATTTCCCAGTCAGCCTAGGAAAACAACTCCCTTCTCAATCTAGCATAACAAAAAAAGTTGAAAATCAACACTAATATGAGTGTAATTTTCAACTTAAATAGCTAGTTATTATAAATCATCTAAATTTTAAGACAAGCTGATTCTCTTTCGTTCGCAAATAGCGGGCTATTCTGAGATGAGCGTTTCCAAACCAACCGTCATCATATCTGTGAAAGTTGTCTGACGCTCTTCAGCTGTCGTGTCTTCATCAAGGTTAATCAAGCTATCAGAAATCGTCATGATTCCCAATGCTTCAACCTGATGTTGTGCCGCCAAGTAGTAAAGGGCAGCGGCTTCCATTTCTACAGCTTTGACTCCCCATTTGCCTAGCTCAATGTTCTTATCCGCATAGTTGGAATAAAAAACATCCGAAGACAGTACATTTCCGACATGAGTAGTAATTCCCAATTTTTTAGCAATATGATAAGCCTTGTCTAGTAGGTCAAAACTAGCAATCTGTGGAAAATCATACTGTGGCCAATCATTACGGATAATATTAGAATTTGTCGCAGCTGCCTGTGCTAGAACAAGTTCACGAACGTGAACGTCTTTGTTCAGAGAACCTGCTGTTCCTACTCGAATCAACTTTTTCACACCATAATCAACAATCAACTCACGAGCATAGATAGAGATGGAAGGAATCCCCATACCAGTCCCCATGACACTCACCTTGTGACCTTTGTATGTCCCAGTGTAACCAAACATGTTGCGCACTTGGTTAAAACAAAAAGCATCTTCTAAAAAGTTTTCAGCAATAAATTTTGCACGAAGCGGATCTCCCGGTAGTAATATTTTATCAGCGATTTCGCCTTGTTTGGCTTCAATATGGATAGACATTTTTATTCCTCTTATTCTTATAATTCTGTTAAAACTGCTTTGACAAAGTTTTTAAAATCTTCTTTGATTCGTTGGGTCACATTTACCACTTCTTCATGATTTAACTCACTTTGAAAACCTGCTGCAAAGTTAGTAATAGCAGATATTCCTAGCACCTTCAAACCTGAATGAGCAGCAACGATAACTTCTGGAACCGTAGACATTCCCACAGCACTAGCTCCTAATGTCTGAAATGCTCGGATTTCAGCGGGTGTCTCGTAAGTTGGACCTGTCACACCTAGATAGACTCCTTCTTTGAGGTCAATTCCCAATTTTTCAGCTACCTTGTGTGCTGTTTGTCGGTAATCCTTAGTATAGGCGTTTGACATATCTGGAAAGCGTGGACCAAACTCATCTAGGTTGCTTCCAATCAAGGGATTTTGTCCTGTAAAGTTGATATGATCAGAAATAGCCATCAGTGTTCCCGGACCATAACCAATCCCTCCGGCAGCATTTGTCACAATCAGCCCTGTAACTCCCAAAGCCTTCATCACACGAACAGGGAAAGTCACAACCTCCATCGCATTGCCTTCATAAAAATGAAAACGTCCTTGTAAAGCCAGTACTTGACGACCGGCTAATTCTCCGTAAACCAATTTCCCAGCATGCCCTACTACAGTGGATTTCCCCCAGTTTGGAATCAAAGCATAGTCAATACTGATAGGATTTTTTAGCTCTTCTGCCAATTCTCCCAAACCTGAACCCAAGATAAGTCCAAATTCTGGAGAGGTTATCCCTTTATCTTTCAAAAATTTAGCTGTTTCCGTAATTTTTTCTATTAAAGTCATACATTTTCCTTTATTCATTATTTTTCAATCATCTGTTTTCATTCCTTGATAATCAGATGGATGTCACTAAAAATCACTATACTAGGTAATCTAAGAAAGATTCTCCAATCATGGCCTTGTCTACACCAAAGTTATCTGCAACAGTCGCTGAAATATCTGCAAAATGGCCAATTGGTAAGTGACCACTGGCTTTTAGTGATTTTCCATAAACTAACAATGGAATGTACTCACGAGTGTGATCTGTTCCAAAGTAGGTCGGATCGTTTCCATGGTCAGCTGTAATCATCAATAAATCATCTTCTCTCATATTTTCAATGATTTCAGGAATCCGAGCATCAAATTCTTGTAAACAATCGCGATAGCCTTCAGAATCTCTACGATGACCAAACATAGCATCAAAATCAACTAAATTGGTAAAAGAAAATCCATACTGAAACTCTTCATCTTTCAAAGCTACAATCAGATTATCCACGCCGTGCATATTGGACTGGTTGTGCCCTAAATCATGGGAAATACCTGATCCGTTGAAAATATCATTGATCTTACCCACACCATAGGTTGCGATACCAGCTTGATTTAGTTTATCCAAAACGGTTGGCTCAAATGGTGAGACAGCATAGTCATGACGATTTGCCGTTCTGGTGAAGTTTCCTGGACTACCAACATAAGGACGTGCAATGATACGACCAAGAAGAGTCGGACGTTCCAATGTAATCGAGCGAGCGTACTCGCAGATACGATACAATTCATCAAGCGGGATAATCTCTTCATGTGCTGCTATTTGAAGAACAGGATCAGCCGAAGTATAGACAATCAATTCCCCTGTTTCCATTTGTCTTGGACCAAAATCATCAATAACCTTTGTACCAGAATAGGGTTTATTGGCTTCACGGATTACCTTTCTTCCTGAAAATGACTCAATCTTTTGAATGAGTTCTTCTGGAAAGCCATTCCAAAAAGTATCAAACGGTTCTGTGATATTCAGCCCCATAATCTCCCAATGACCTGTCATGGTATCTTTTCCTAAAGAAACTTCCTCCAATTTGGTTACATATCCACTAGGATTTGCTTCCTTTTCTACAGTTTTGATAGGAATATCACGTTCAATATTTCCCAGACCAATCTTAGCCATATTGGGTACATTTAAACCAACTGTTTCTGAAATATGCCCCAAAGTGTCTGAATGCGTATCTGGTTTTCCATCATTAAAAAATTTGTCTGCATCTGGTGCTGCACCGATTCCCACAGAATCCATCACCACCACATGAATTCGATTAAACTTTGCCATAAAAATTCCTCTTTTCTGTTTAACTATTTCTTACGAGCTTCTAATATTTGTACACCGTTTTTTCCTGCAACAATGACCTTGTCAACCATTTGATTGAACAGGCCATGCTCTACAACCCCGACCATCTGATCCAACTTTAGACCAAAACTAATCGGATCATCAATTCTCTTTAAATCCAAATCAATGATAAAATTCTGCATATCTGTTACAAAACGTTTTCCGTCTTTTTCACGAAAACTTGGTTGATAACCATATTTTTCAAAGCGTCGAAAGAGCTGTTCGGCACCATATTGAACAACTTCAACAGGCAATTTAAAAGCTCCTAATTTTTCAACCATCTTGCTTTCATCAACCACCCAAATGTAGTGCTTAGTTGGTGTCGCAACTACTTTTTCCATCAGTAAAGCTCCGCCACCACCTTTGATACCATTAAAGTCTGTATCTACTTCGTCAGCACCGTCCACTGTAACATCTACTTCATCTACTTCATCAATGGACTTGAGTGGAATCCCCAAGCCTCTTGCTTGTTCACTTGTAACACTGGAAGTTGTAACGGCAATAATCTGTAGCCCTTCTTCTTGGATACGACGACCAATTTCTTCTACAAAATAATAAGCGGTTGAGCCTGTTCCCAAACCGACAATCATTCCATCTGTTACAAATTCTGCTGCCTTTATACCAGCTATTTTTTTAAGATTTTCCATCTATAACTCCTTCATCAATCTGCTTCTATTATACCATGATTGTTACCAAGGTGAAAGTGTTTTCCTTTTCAACTCCTTGTTTTCAAAAGATTATTTTCTACTTTTTAGTTTGGACTTTTTGCACATGAATAGAAAAAACTATCTTAAAATCTTGCTAGCTACTTTTTTTTGAGTTAGAATAGAACAAGAATGGAACATACTGACTAAAAGGAAAAGATATGATTACAAAAGAATTTGATACTATCGTTGCTATCTCTACTCCTCTTGGAGAAGGTGCTATCGGCATCGTTCGATTGAGTGGAACAGATAGCTTTACGATTGCACAAAAAATTTTTAAAGGAACAAATCTCAATGAGGTCAATAGCCACACTTTGAACTATGGACATATCATTGATACCATTTCTAAAAAAGTACTGGACGAAGTCATGATTGGCGCTATGCGTTCTCCTAAGACTTTTACCTGTGAAGATGTGATTGAAATTAATACACATGGAGGTATCGCTGTCACCAATGAAATCCTCCAGCTAGCAATCCGAGAAGGTGCTAGAATGGCTGAACCAGGAGAATTTACCAAACGTGCTTTTTTGAATGGTCGAATTGATTTGACACAGGCGGAAGCTATTATGGATATCATTCGAGCAAAGACTGATAAAGCCATGAATGTAGCTGTTCGTCAATTAGACGGTTCTTTGTCAAAACTGATTAATGACACACGTCAAGAAATCCTCAATACCTTGGCACAAGTCGAAGTGAATATTGATTATCCTGAATACGATGATGTAGAAGAAATGACAACGCAACTATTGAAAGAAAAGACACAAGAATTTGAAAATCTACTAACCACTTTGCTCAAAACGGCTCGCCGAGGGAAAATCTTGCGTGAAGGAATCGCTACTGCCATTATCGGTCGTCCTAATGTTGGAAAATCTAGCTTACTCAACAACCTACTTCGTGAGGAAAAGGCGATTGTCACAGATATTGCAGGAACAACGCGAGATGTGATTGAAGAATATGTCAATATCAATGGCGTTCCCTTGAAACTAATTGATACAGCGGGAATTCGTGATACAGATGATATCGTGGAACAAATCGGAGTAGAACGCTCTAAAAAAGCTCTTCAAGAAGCTGACCTTGTCCTACTTGTCTTAAATGCTAGCGAGTCCTTAACAGAACAAGACCGAAAACTACTAGAAATCAGCCAATCAACCAATCGAATTGTACTTCTTAATAAAACAGATTTAGAAGTGAAGATTGAAACAGACCAACTCCCTGATGACTCGATCAGTATCTCCGTCCTTAAAAATCAGCATATTGATAAAATAGAAGACCGAATCAACCAACTCTTTTTCAATCACTCTGATATTTCGGAAAAAGATGCCACCTACCTTTCCAACAGCCGTCACATCACTTTAATTGAAAAAGCAATCGAAAGTTTGCAAGCTGTCAATGAAGGAATCGAACTCGGGATGCCAGTTGACCTTTTACAAGTAGATATGACTCGCACTTGGGAAATACTTGGAGAAATAACCGGTGATGCTGCCCCAGATGAACTAATCACCCAACTCTTTAGCCAATTTTGTCTAGGAAAATGAAAAATCCTACTTCTAAGTTAAATGATAAACATCTAATTTAGAAAGGATTTTTTTATTTTGTATTTGAAACAACGTAGATCAAAAAGAAACCTGTTTCGAACTCTTATTTCAATTTCCCCTACGGTTACTTAAATCTTGAGAGTACAAAAACCAGCGTGTAAACCGGTAAGAGTAGCTACTAGTTGTACAGTTACTTAAATCTTGAGAGTACAAAAACTCTTTTATTTTGAAAGTAGTTTCAAAAATAGTTGTACAGTTACTTAAATCTTGAGAGTACAAAAACTAAGTATTATAGAAAACTTTTGTTGAATCAGTTGTACAGTTACTTAAATCTTGAGAGTACAAAAACATACGATTTATATTAAATTTTTTCTATGTTGTTGTACAGTTACTTAAATCTTGAGAGTACAAAAACTAGCAGATTTCTTTGTTATCAATATAGGATGTTGTACAGTTACTTAAATCTTGAGAGTACAAAAACAGTTAATTAAAAAACTTAAGGAGATTTTTAGTTGTACAGTTACTTAAATCTTGAGAGTACAAAAACGTAATTGATTTAGAGGACTTGAAGTCCTCTGTTGTACAGTTACTTAAATCTTGAGAGTACAAAAACTATCGTCAACAATTTAGTTTAGCTCATGAAGTTGTACAGTTACTTAAATCTTGAGAGTACAAAAACATAATTCTAGAAAACCCATTCAATTTAGAAGTTGTACAGTTACTTAAATCTTGAGAGTACAAAAACGACCATGATATAAGCACTATATCGTCTTTCGTTGTACAGTTACTTAAATCTTGAGAGTACAAAAACTAGCAGACTTAGATATTTTACAGTTAGTAAGTTGTACAGTTACTTAAATCTTGAGAGTACAAAAACGTAAGTAGAATATATAGCAATAATAAACTTGTTGTACAGTTACTTAAATCTTGAGAGTACAAAAACCACTGCGAGATACCCCCCACTCACTAGCCAGTTGTACAGTTACTTAAATCTTGAGAGTACAAAAACTTAAATCCTCTATACCAATCTATCTTACGAGTTGTACAGTTACTTAAATCTTGAGAGTACAAAAACTTAATTGATTTAGAGGACTTGAAGTCCTCGTTGTACAGTTACTTAAATCTTGAGAGTACAAAAACTAGCTTGGTGCATTAGTATTAAAGTCTCTTGTTGTACAGTTACTTAAATCTTGAGAGTACAAAAACTACCAATTCGAAATGCCAGCAAGTTCAATAGTTGTACAGTTACTTAAATCTTGAGAGTACAAAAACAAAGTAGTAGTTATTTTCATTATTTTATTAGTTGTACAGTTACTTAAATCTTGAGAGTACAAAAACATAATATTAGTAGAATTATTAGAATTGTAAGTTGTACAGTTACTTAAATCTTGAGAGTACAAAAACTTAAATCCTCTATACCAATCTATCTTACGAGTTGTACAGTTACTTAAATCTTGAGAGTACAAAAACTTAATTGATTTAGAGGACTTGAAGTCCTCGTTGTACAGTTACTTAAATCTTGAGAGTACAAAAACTAGCTTGGTGCATTAGTATTAAAGTCTCTTGTTGTACAGTTACTTAAATCTTGAGAGTACAAAAACTACCAATTCGAAATGCCAGCAAGTTCAATAGTTGTACAGTTACTTAAATCTTGAGAGTACAAAAACAAAGTAGTAGTTATTTTCATTATTTTATTAGTTGTACAGTTACTTAAATCTTGAGAGTACAAAAACATAATATTAGTAGAATTATTAGAATTGTAAGTTGTACAGTTACTTAAATCTTGAGAGTACAAAAACATGTTTAGTCTTTCACCTTGTGCGCCACTTGTTGTACAGTTACTTAAATCTTGAGAGTACAAAAACCTTATGTAAGTTAGTTCATCACTACTTAAAGTTGTACAGTTACTTAAATCTTGAGAGTACAAAAACATGTAACTATCTAATTCATCAATAGCTTTAGTTGTACAGTTACTTAAATCTTGAGAGTACAAAAACTTTTAGAACGAATAGATCAGCTAGAAGAGTGTTGTACAGTTACTTAAATCTTGAGAGTACAAAAACGTACTATGTAATGTTTCTTCGATAACTTGTGTTGTACAGTTACTTAAATCTTGAGAGTACAAAAACTATCGAATACATATCTAAATGAGAAAGTTAGTTGTACAGTTACTTAAATCTTGAGAGTACAAAAACAATCTCAAATAATCCAATCTATCACCAAAAGTTGTACAGTTACTTAAATCTTGAGAGTACAAAAACCTCAAATTAAATTTTTGAATTTTTATACTCACCTAGTAAGTATAAAATCTTTGCCAATAAATGTCAATCTTTATTACTTAAAAAATTAAGTAATAATGGGTCTACATGCTGAAAGTAATAATTAATAGATTTATCATAATGATATAATTTATTCAATATATTAATTGAAGCTAAGTCTACTGTAGATAAACTAATATGATTAAGTTCAGAATTAAACAAATAACTCGAAATTTTTTGTAATATTTTCAAAAATTCTTCTTCAGTAGGAATATTATTCGAGGGATAATGTCCTATAAAGCGATCATACAAAAAAGAAAATTCATAATAATGTGTAACTAATCCAGAAATAATATTTATATATTCTATATTTTCCCTATTAACGTATAAATATCCCTCATTTGAGGGGAAAATAATTACATGGAAATTTTTAAATATCTCTGTTAACTTCTTCATTTGATTACAACAATCAATAAAAGAAGAATAATCTAGATAATCATCTATATTTTTGAGCATTAAAATAATTTTTTTCGAACTCTGTTTTAAAATTTCAGATAATAGTTCTAAAAAAATTAAAAACTTTATTTTGTTATCTATAAATTCAAAAGAAATATTTTTTTCTTTGATGCTAAAGTATGGCAAAAAATTTTTAAGAATTAACTGTTCTGCGTTAAAATATTGACTTTCTGTATGATAAACAATATCACCAATTTGAATATTTAATTTTGTATTCATTATGCTTGAAATATAATCCAACTTATCATTAATACAATCAATCTGATCTACTATATCAAGATTATTAAATTTTATTTTCAAATACTCAAAAGCCACTGTTCCTTTTTTATATATCATTTGTTCAACTAAATTTTGAATATCAGAAATGTAAAATAATTTATAATCTGTTCTCTTCAAAACATCACCATCTGATATGATTTGAGGTTCGTTTTGTTGAAATAATTCCAAATCTTCAACGCTATATTTTTTTCCATCAAAATACCAAATTAATATTTGCCAAAGGTAATACTTTAATTGTGTATCTTCTCCTACAACTTGAGTAAATTTCCCAAAATTAATAGATAAAGATTCTTTATAAGGATGAGTAAAATACCATTTCATATAACCACCAATTTATTATCACTAACAACTTCCTCTTGCTTAGTTTTTCCACCCACTATTAAAACCATCTCTGAAAATTGTTTTTCTGTTACAGATAACAACCGTACATTTCCACTAGCTAGATTACTTTGTTTTAATTTTTTATAAAATTTATTTGCAAAACTCCTGTTAGGACATATACGATAATAAACTGAAAATTGTAACATTTCAAAACCATTTTTTATCAATTCTTTTCGAAAATTTCTATACATTCTTTTTTCTTGATTAGTTTCCATTGGTAAGTCAAAAAAGCATAACAATCTCATTGATTCATACCTCATCTTATACACTCCACTCAATACTTGATATTATAGGGCAATGAAACTTCGTTGCATCTTTTTCATCTATATATTTAATAAATCCTTTTACATACTTATCCATAGCAACTGTCACTGAACACACCTCGGTTCCATACTTTATTTTTGCATTCAATAAATTAGTTAATGCAATTCGATATTCATATTTTAAAAATTCTTCATTTTTTAAATGCTGGTATACCCAAACATCTACAATCTGTCTAAATGGCTCAATTAAATCATCAACCAAATTAAATTGATTGTATTCATTTTTATGAAAAATTCCAATCAATGAATTTAAACCATACCCAATAACAATACGTGCCATTTGTGCTCGTATAATAGCATAACCATAATTTAAACCTGCATTAATAATATCTGCTTCCTGTTGTGTCACTCGTACAAAATTCTTACCAAATAACGTGTTAAAATAAACTTTAGCTGCGTGTCCTTCACGATTAGTCTTATCTCCCAATTCTATTTTTTCTCTATAATCTGCTAACAACTGTATGCTTTTTAAATCTCTTTCAAGCATAGCTAAAACATCTTGTTGGTTAGTAATCTTAAAATAAATAACAATTTTCCAAAGCCTATCCTTTTCTTCTTTACTCCAAAGCAACTGTTTTTGAAGCTTTTTATAAGCCCTAAAATAACCATTATGAGAATGGTATATTCCAGTTGGCAAGTGTTCGTTATCACAAACCACTAAAGCAATATTTCGTTTACTTAAGGCACTCAATAAGCGGAGAGTCACCACTGTCTCACCACCCTCAGCTATAATAATTGAAATATCACTTAATGGAATGGTATATTCTTCTCCCATTTTCTTTATAGATAAGTTATCTAACTTGAGCTTCATTTTCTCACTTTGACAAACATGTACAATTCTCCACGTCATAAAAACTCCCTTACAATACGAAAACGCCCTGTAAAACAGGGCGTTGATTTCGGCATGAAGCCTTATCTTTGTAGCTTCTGCAAGATTTAAGTAACTGTGCAAGATTATCTCTCACACCCTTATTATAAAACATTGAAAAGCTAATTGCAACTATTTTTTTAATTTTTTAAAAATTAAGTTTGGGTTGCTCACCCTCTTTTTTTATGAAAAATTTATTACCTAAAATATCTGTTTTAACTTTGTAAATGGAAAGATTACTTTTATTCAATCCTTTCAAACACTGACTTCCTTTAACAACTGAACCAAGTATACCTATTAGAGATTCTCCACCATTAAACTTAGCTTTATTATATGGTTTTAATTCAACATAATGTTTTTGCTTTGGCTTTGTTCTAGACAAAAACCTAAACAGTTGTTCTTCACTGTTTTCAGTATCTTTTATCAAAATCAAATCATTTTTATATAAGGTGAATTTAAATTCTGAATCTTCATCCACTCCTTCTATTTTTTTTATAGCATCATATTTCTCTCTAGAAATACCATAGCTTCCATCCCCCTTCTCAAATTGTAAATCCGCATATTTTAATCCTAACAACTCGTATTTACCTGTTTTGTGGTTAAAGTAAACATCTGCTCGCCAAGGATTTAAAGAACGCAATACAATTTTATTTTTGCTATTAACTGGACTGATATCAATATGCTTTCCTAATTTTTTATCGTAGTATTTAAATTGCTTAATAACTGGACCGTTTCCTTTTCTACTATATTTTCGAATTGGTCCATTTTCTAAACGATATTTTTCAAACGGATTGCATGGAATTTCTTTTCCATCCTCATCTTGCTCTGTTTGAGGATAGGTATGTAAAATTTCTTCAATGACATTTTTAAAAGTTTTCGGATCTTTATGATATATTAAAAACTGTGTTTTATCTTTGTTATATTTCTTAATAAAATCATCAAATCCTTTTTGACTATAAATATCTTTTATTTTAGCGACGACATAAGTTTCATCTTTTTTATCTTTGCCTAATTTCATTTTTCTAGTGGAGTAAATTGTAGCATCAGAAATTTTTCTATTATATTTTGAATCTACCTGATAGGAAAATAAAATTTCATCTTCAAACTTTTTACTTTTTAGAACATCTATAAAGTTAGCATATGGGACTCTAAAAACTAATTCTTTGTAGTCATCATCAGTTAGAGAAATAATTTCTCCGGTCTCTGAATCAACAAATTGAGTTTCTTCATAGGATAGCAAAGGGTTACATTGTTTTGTCCATAACTTTAGCTGACTAGAAGCTGCAATAATTAAAGCATCTATTGCATGATGATGGTATGTTTCTCTGGATTTATCAATTTTCCATCTTCTTCTTAATTGAGAAGTAAATTGACCTCTAACAACTGAAATTTTAGTATCAAATTTATTTTTTTCATAAAAAGTTTGAAGAGCATTTAATAAAACACGTGATGAATAGCGTGTGTCAACTAAATTCCTCTCAATAAACTTTTGTCTCACCTCAATCTTATTTATATCTTCTTCCGTCAATAAATAAGCCTTTTTCTTATTACTTAAAAATTTTGACTTATTTACGTAATCCTTAAATTCTCTGTAAGACCACCCATCCTCCATAGAATTTAGTGATTGAAAAGGAGTTCTTTGACCCTTTTCTTGATTCGCAGTAGCTGTTACTAATACTTTATTTGCTAAACTATCATCAAATGAAAGGGATAGAGGTAAAATATGATCAATTTCATATTTATACGGATTATGAATTAAGTCATGAATTGAAATTTTTTTGCCAGTATATAAACATATTTCTTTTTGTTGATACCATAAGCGAATCTTGGTAGTCAATTCTTTGTGACCATGAAAAAGATTATCCGGTAATTTGTCTTTACCATTATATAATCGTGCAGCATGCTTCATAGAAGAAAGTTTTTCTTCCATGTTAGCTTTTTGTAGTTTCTGAATTTTCTTTTTCTCGTCTTCCTCATTGCTTTCACGCGCCATTTCAATAACAACATTATCAAAAACACCATATTTTTTAGTTGTTTCATTTACAATTTTGATAGCTTGACGTACTGATTTTGCAACAACAGGATTATAAATTTCTTCTGTTAATTTCGTTTCATCAATATATCTTGTCCTTCTGGAAATCACAGTATTTTTTTGTTTTCCTAGACGAGTAAGAATGGTCATCTGTTCTTCTGTTGTTTCATAAAGTTCTGGTATTAATTCTCTCATCAATTTAATAGAAAAACTATGCCACCCTTTACTAAATAATCTACTGTTCTCTCTTCTGTATTGAATGAGTTCATTAATTTGTTCATCAGTAAACACATCAGGTAGATCTTCTTGAATTCCTTCGACAATCCCCTCTCGATCAGTATTTAAGGTAAGAATTTTTGCTAAAGTATCCAAAGTGCCACAAGATAATTCATCAACATCTATAGACTTAAGTGTTTTCATTTTGCGGTAAGTTTCAAAGGTATGAATCTCAGGTTTTTCATCCTTATCTATTCTGTAGCCTTTTATATCATCAACAGAAATATCTAACATGTTCGCAATGTGTTTGAATAAAGTTTTAGAACTAATACTTTTAGTGGTTTTTACATGCTTTACAATTTTTCGTTTTTGCTCTTCACTTAATTTTTTCGTTTCTGTAGGTACAGTCAAATTATTTAAATCATTAAGTAAGTTAAACTCTTGCGCTGTATAAGAACTTTTTGATGCTCTATATTCATCTGGATAAATAGAGCATTTTCCAATCAAAGTTTCAAAAATATTTTTAAGAGTAGTTCCATCTTTTTTAAACCGTCCATAATCTGTTCGAGATTTTTCATTTCCAGGACCATGATAATACTTCCTTTTGCTAGTCAAAATCGTTAGACAAGCCTCTATAAATTTATCAGATATATTTTTATTAAATTCTTGTTGTTTTTTTAGAATTTGTTCTGCTTCTTTTTTATAAGCAGAGGTTGAAAAAATATTAATTAAACGTTTTTTTTCATTATTCTCAATTATTGTAAAATCACCACGAAGCTGACCATATTTTTTAAACCTTTCCAGTTGAATTTGACCGGGTGTTTTTTCTATCAATAATTTCCTATTTTCATCAATAGATTTCCTGTACTCTGATGAAGGAACCTCGTCATCAATTGCGTCATCCAGATAACTCACTCCTCTATGTTTAATTATATTTTTAAGTGCTATAAATAATTCCTCATTACTTATTGCTTTTTCCAATGCTTTAACACGTATTTCGTATGGATTAAGGTTAATAGGAACTACAGATAAATCTACCAAAAGATCAAATGCTTTAAAAACATCTTTTAAACGTACTTTGCGATGCTTTTTCCTCCTAACTAATCTTCTACCTTGTCTATAAGTACGTCTCTCTATATTGTTATCAGCAGTGGCTGAGGAAAATATTCTTGAACTAGCATGAAGTATTTTACCAGTATTTTTTTCCAATATTCCTACTCCAACGGAACTAACACCTATATCTAATCCTAAAATTAAACCGTTCATTTTTTTCTCCTTCAAAATATATTTGCACCTTCATTATATTCCTAAATAGTATAAAACACAATATAAATTTTAGTTTTTTTATATATTAGTTTTATATTCATAATTCAATCTCACATTACAAATAAAAACACACCCCATTCGTCAGATTTTTTGTCTAACTTTTGGGGTGCAGGTCAATTTTTATACAGTTATAACTCGTAAAATCACTAGGCAACATATCATTATTTATCAAAGAGTAGATTCACGCCAATTAACTCGACAATCTAGAATCTGTTGATTTTCAATTTCATTTTTTCCTTCAATTTGATCAATCAATATTTTCGTCGCTTGTTGACCTTCTTCAAAAGCTGGTTGCACGATTGTCGTTACGCTCGGAGAAGATAAGTTTGTCCACTCAGTATTATCAAAACCGATAAGCCCCACTTGAGAACTCTGATAATCCATTTCTTTTAAAGTTGTAAATACAAGAGGTAAAGCCCAACAATTTGGAGCGAAAATCAATGTTTTTTCATCGTACTTGATTTTTTCATTCAAGAAATCTTTTATAACTTTTGAATCGTTACTGTTGTTTTTAATAATCAAGCTATCATATTGGTAACCACTATCCGTTAATGAGTCCATAAATCCTGATGCACGTTCAATTCGAGTACTCAACAAGCTAGTATCTGCCATAATAATAATAAATTTTGTATAACCTTTTTTTAAACAATCTTTAATCGTATCATATACAGCATCATAATTATTAGTCTTTACCCAGCTCGTTCTGTGTTCATATAACTGGCTATCAAAAAATACCATATGTTTCTTTTTTTCTTCTAAAATAAGAGAATATTTTCTAAAGTTTGATGTCGGTTGAATGATGAAACCATCAACACCTAAAAGAAGCATATTTTCAATATATTTCTCTTCACTTTCTTGATTGTAATTACTGTTTCCAACAATTACCTGATAGCCTTTTTTATGAGCGACATCTTCAATGCCTTTTACAATCTGATTAGAAAAGGTATTTGTTATATCTCCAATTAGAACACCAATTAAACGAGAAATCTTCGAATTCAAACTACGGGCTACTATACTTGGTTTATAATTGGTTTGTTGAATCACTTTTTCTATACGTTTTCTAGTTTCTTGTGACATTTTTCCATAACGCCCATTCAAATAAAACGAGACAGTCGTTTTAGATGTTTGGGCCATTTCTGCTATATCTTTAATTGTTATTTTATTTCCCAATTTCAACGCCTTCTTTTCTGTTTTATTACCTAAATTATATCACAGGAACATTCTTTGTTGTTGTAAATTGTTTTTTAAATCTGATATTTTTAGCAATCTGATTTGATGAAACTTGTTCCTTTGTTTTTTAAAACCATTTTTTTGTTGTCTATGTTTTTAAACGAACGGTTCTTTTTTGTTTTTTATCATAAATCACTACCTTTCCTCTAAATTTTATTCCATCAATTGTAACTAATTTTTCACCTTGTATTAAATCATCTGATAAAATCCCTACAATATAATGACACCCTTCTCCTTGAAATTCCCATGCCAATGCATTAGGGACAGATCGATTACCCCCTGTTTGTAATACAGCTAATTTTTTCACAGAAATATTCTGATGAACAAAAAGAGTGGTATCTATTATGTTGTGGCAAAAATTTTGTCTCTTTACTAATTTTTTAGTAGGGGTTAAATGATTATATTTTTCAGAGATAGTTGCCTCTTCTTTTTGGAAAGGAATATCACTAATAATTTTTAAGTGATTAATTATTTGCCCATGGTTCTTTACAGAACTATCCAAAATAAATTGAGTTGTCAACTGATGATTACCTACACAATTTACTTTATCACAAATGATAAAAATTTGATGAGGGAGACAAATAATAGTCCTTAGATGTCCATAATTAGTTTCTTCCAAACATCGTGTCTGTAAATATCCCTCTACTAATACTACATCATCTATTTCATTTAAGTGGCAAAAAAGTGATTCTGGATAGGTTTGATAGGTCCAAGAACCTGTTATTTTTTCTGGCATCATATCATCAACAAAACAAGTAGAATGACTTTGGGCACTCTTTAATTTGTACCTTAAATCATCTTCGCGATAAGTAAATCGTCCTGAATCAACAAAAAGAGGTTTCCCTTGACTGTATAGACACAAGCTATTTAAATCACTGTGGGTGTGTGAACTGCCTAAAGGTCCATTTTTAAAAAACAAAAAATAATCTTCTTTATGTATACACACCTGACCTGATTGTTTAAAGATAATACTTTTTTGAGGTTGTTTGAAAGTACTCAGTTTTTCAAAAATTTCAACTCCCTCTTTTCCTATCAGCATTAAAGTATTAATATCCACTTTAGGGAAGGCAGATGTTTTTAAATAAGGATTTTCCAATACAATACTTGCCAAAGTCAGTATATCTCGAGTATCTGTTTTATCGCTATCCCCTAAAGCAATTTGATAATTATCAGGTCCTGTCATCATCTGAATATAGATAGCCATCTTAGTCAATATTTCTTTTAGTTTGTGTTTATATTTAGGTACTAAAATAGCTAATTCAACTAAGACTTGAAAAACTTCTACATGGTACATTATAGATTGTTCAAACTGGACACCATCTTCTAAAATTTGTAGAGTAAGCTGTTGCTCTAGCTCTTTTTCAGCAAATTTTCTGGCTTCTTCAATCGCTATATTTTCTCCAAAATAATAGTCACAAACTATAATAGCAACAGTTTGAAAAATCCCCCAATTACTCAAACTATACTTATCAACATAATTTTCCATCAAAAAAGCAATTTGTTTTTGTAGTGATAGTAAAATATAGTTCATCTCATCAGCATTTATCTGATCAAAAACCCTTAAAAAAAGTAATAACTTCACCCATACCATACAACGAATACCTGTATCTAATGTACGATTAGATAAGGAACTTGTGGTAAGTGTTTGGTGTTGCTCTATCCAGTGAAGCAATAGTTTTTTCATCTTAACAAGATAAGAGTCATCCTGTTCAATCAGATAAACAATAATAAACTTCATAAGATAAGTTTGCCGATTGAGCATATAATTCCATTCTGGATCATTCGTGACTGGTTCATCCCAATCCAGAGGTTCCAAATGATGAGGAGTAGAACAAGGTTCCATATCCCAGTTATCCATGAAAATAAATGTATTGTTCATCATTAAATCAACAACTTCTTTGATGGATTTATAATTTTTTATCTGGTGCTTCTTGATGTAATTTCTACAAAAGCTTAAATCTAAAGATTTAAAATAGTTATTTTCTTTTATCATGTTGACCCCTCCATAGGCACCATATGATAAAAGGAGCCGCCTCCAAAATCTTAAATTAGATTTGGTAAACTGCTCCTTCAATTAAACTATGACAAGAATAAACTAAATACTAGGCTAGAATATGCAACCAGCTTCCAATAATACCGATAATAACTGTTAAAATAACTAGTTTATACGTTGTCCATTTTTTTTGTTTTATTAAATAATACATCAATAGAGTAAATAAGGCTGGTAACAAAGCTGGAGCAATTTTATCAAGCATTCCTTGGATAGTTACAAATTTTTGATTTACATTGGCAGCATCAACTTTACCTGCAGCAAATGTTAAAGGAACAGTTATTTTTACAGAAGTTGCAGCCAAACCAGCGATAACAGTAACACCAATAATGTTTGCAATACGAGAAATAATTGTCATTTGCTCGCTTAATTTATCAATAAAGCTTGTTCCTAATTTATAACCATACAAACCTGTTCCAAGTTTTATACCAGTCAAAATAATGTTCATGGCTAAGAAGAAGAGAATAGGTCCCACAATTAAGCCATCTGTTGCTAAAGAGGCTGCAATCGTTGAGAAAAGTGGTGCTAAACAGAATTGAGAAAGAGAGTCTCCAATACCTGCCAATGGTCCCATTAACGCCATTTTAATACTTCTAGTTTCTTTTTCTGTACGACCATTTTCCAACATAACTAAATGTAGACTAGTAATAAATGGTAAAAAGTGAGGGTTTGTATTATAAAATTCACAATTATCTTCTAAAGCTTGATTTAAACCTTCTTTATCATCCCCATAATGTTTTTTTAAGGCTGGATACATGACATTAGCATAACCAATTCCTTGATAGTTGCTATAATTAAAACCATTTTGTAAAAAGAATGCTCTTAAAGCTGTTTTGGTGTAATCACTTTTCGTTAATTTTTTAGATCCAGTCATCTTGTTCAGCTCCTTCCGTTACCGTTTCTGTGTTCTTGCTTGGTTTTTGGTATAGTTCAATCAATGCAAATATTGTTCCTACAAGGGCAATACCGATTGTCGGAATATTAAGATAAGATGCACAAACATAACCTAATAACACAAATGGAATGAGTTCTTTCTTTGCCATAATTGATAAAATCATAGCAAATCCGATGGCAGGCAACATTTTACCAGCAATAGTAAGACCATTTAATAATATTGGTGGAATGAAATCTACTAAATGCAACAAAGTATCAATAGATAAAGCTCCTATAATCCCCAAAGTTAGACCAATGGCTGCAAATAACCATACAGTTCCATTAGCTATAATCTTAAATTTTTTAATATTATTTTGTCGTAGTGCTTTAATAGCGCTCTCAGGTGCACCAGCAAAAGCTGTATAAGCAAACGTTTGGAGGAATTGAATAGCTACAGCAATTGGAGTTGACAGAGCAAGAGCTGCTTCTGGAGTTACTTTCCCTTTACTTGTAATAGCCATTAATGTTCCAAAAATACCAGGTCCAATTGGATTTGGAGGAACTGTACCACCGGCACCAACTCCGAATCCCATATAGGCTAATTCACTAATAGCCCCCATTGTTAACGCTGTAGGAATATCTCCCAAAATAATTCCCACACCAAATGACAGGATAATACATCTGTTTGTATAAATCCCTAACAACATTCCACTAAAACAAAAAGCGGTCCACAAGCCAATTAATATAGCTTGAACGATGTTGATATTCATAGCATTCTCCTTTTTAAATTATATATAATCAATTAAATTAACTTCAATGGCTCCATCATTACCTGTTGGAGTTGTTTTTGTATTGAAACGCACGCCATATTCTTGATTTAATTTTTTAATAATCTCTTTATCTCGTTGTCCAAGAAAGATTGAGCGTGTTACTTGTTCTTTTCCTTCTGCGTTATGGATATTGCCTACATTTAATTCTGTAATTGGCACACCACCTTCAATCAAAGTTAAAGCATCTTCCAAATTTTTAATAACAATAAAAATCGTTTGAGCTGGATTGGCTTTATGGATAATATTAATTATTTTTTCAAGTGAGAAGAAACGCATAGCAACCGAATCGGGTACTACCGTCTTCATCAATGTTTGTTGAATTTTATCTTCACTAACTTCATCATTTGCAACAATGACAGTGTTGCAACCTAGATATTTAATCCAAAGCTGACCTTGTCCATGAATTAATCGTTCATCCACTCTTGTCATTACTATATTTGGTGTATTCATCACTAACCTCCTACCAATATACATTCCAATCTTTATAGAATCTAATCAATGCCTCTAAATAATAATAATCTCCCCATATGTTTCCTTCATCTACTCCTTTTCCAGAATGCCATGAGTATACACCGTGAAGTAACAATGGGGCACCAGGTTGACCATTGCCATTTGCGTAGTTGTTAATAAGAGAACGTAACATGGAATGCATAGCGTACTTATAAGTTTCCTTATCTTCATAAGTTTCTGGCAAATGTTTAAGCATTTCATGAATACCACAAACTGCAATAGCGGTCGCTGACGAATCTCGTGACTGCTCACTTCCTTCTCCAAAAATCAAATCCCAGTATGAAACATTATCTTTTGGCAAGCGATTTATAAAATAATTTGTAATCCCTCTAAATAAATCGAATATTTGTGAATCTTTGGTGTATCTATAAGTTAAAGGAGCTCCATAAATTCCCCATGACTGCCCTCGTGCCCAACAAGATTCATCACTATATCCCTGTCTAGTCACACCTTTTAGAGGATGACCTGTTTCTGGATCGAAATAGAAAGTATGAAAAGTTGAAGCATCATCACGAATCACGTTGTTTACTGAGGTGTAAAAATGCTTAACTGCTATATCATAATACTCTTCTCGTTTAGTTTCCTTATATGCAAAAAACAACAATTGAATATTTAACAAGCAATCTATAATTAAACGATAATCTTCTTTTTTACCGAGAACACCCCAAGCCTGAATAAATTCCCCTGTCTTTTGATACCTTTCTATTAATTTATCCGCTGCTTTCAAAGCAGCTTCTCTGGATTTTTTGTCACCATTCAATTTATACTCACTCATACAGGATGGTGTATAGAGAAAACCTAAATCATGATGATCTAATTCAATCAAGTTATTTACTCGATTAAGAAAAGAAAGCACGTTCTGATGAGCTATTTTTTTGAAGGCATCATCTTGACTATATTCATAAGCTAGCCAAAGTTCTCCGGTCCAAAAGCCATTTGTCCATTCAGTATTATCCATAATTGAATAAATATTATTAACAGTAGCTGGTGTAGGAAATTCTTCACCAAAATAGGAAACATTTAAACGAAGTTGTTTAAGGGCTTTTTCAATAGCTTCTTCGACTTCCTCTTTAGTAAGTAGGGGTGACATTAAAAAACGTTCTGGGTTTTTAATATTTTCTATTGTTATATCTTTTATCATTTTGTTCTCCCTTAAATACCAAATTCCGACTCGTCTTCATTTGTATCACTTTGTAATAATGTTTGACAGTCAATAATTCCATCTCTAGCTGCTTTTAGAATTTTTTCAACAAGCTTATCAAATGGTAAATTTTCTAACCTTAAAAATGTGGCTTCTAACATCATTGATAAATTCAATCCAGCGATAACATTCATTCTTTTTTCAGAATGCTCTGACATAATAACTGAAGCGACTTTAAAAGGTGTCCCACCTAATAAATCACAAAGAACCAAAACAGTTTCTACGTTTTCAATTGATGATAAAATTCGTTTTTTTACATCATCAGATGACATATCACTTGTAAAGTCAATAACTTCTATATTTTCTTGTGGTCCTGCAATTAAATTTAGCGATGTCATTATACCACTTGCAAAATTCCCATGACCAACCATTACTAATTTAATCATAAGTCTCCTTCCTTTATGAGTTTACCGGTTTACTTTATATTTTATATTTTATTATTTTATTTTTTCTTTGTCAATACTTTTTTTAAAAATATATTAAATTTATTTTTCTTAAAATATAAAAAGCTTTACAAAGCCTTATTTTATTGATTATTTTTTAATGATTTAAAAGAAAAGATATTTTTTCATATTAAATATCGAGGATACTAGTATTATTAGATTTCTACTAATTATTTCTTTTTCTCATTTTTAATATGTTAAAAAAAATTAATTTTTGTTGACAAAACCGGTTTACTGTTTTACAATGTTAGTAGAACGGTTTACTTGAACCGAATACATTTTTTAAAAGGAGTTATTATTTTATGGAAAATACTTTTTCTTTAGATTTCTTTTCTTTGAAAGGAAAAATTGCTTTAGTCACAGGTGCATCTTACGGAATCGGATTCGCCATTGCTCATGGTTATGCTCAAGCTGGTGCTACCATTGTGTTTAATGATGTCACACAGGAATTAGTCAATAAAGGGTTGGAAAATTATAAAGAACATGGTATACAAGCCCATGGATATGTTTGTGATGTTACAGATGAAAATGCTGTTCATCAAATGGTAAAACAAATCGAAAACGAAGTAGGTGTTATTGATATTCTTGTGAATAACGCTGGAATCATTCGACGTATACCAATGTGTGAAATGGAAGCTGCTGATTTTCGTAAAGTCATTGATATTGATTTAACTGCTCCATTCATTGTAGCCAAAGCTGTTATCCCATCCATGATACAAAAAGGTCGAGGAAAAATTATCAATATTTGTTCAATGATGAGTGAGTTGGGACGCGAAACAGTCAGTGCTTATGCAGCCGCTAAGGGAGGGTTAAAAATGCTAACGCGCAATATTGCTTCTGAGTATGGTGAAGCAAATATTCAATGCAACGGTTTAGGACCTGGTTATATTGCCACACCACAAACAGAACCTCTAAGACAAATCCAAGCAGACGGTTCTCGTCATCCTTTTGACCAATTTATCATTTCTAAAACACCTGCTGCACGTTGGGGAGTTCCAGAAGATCTAATGGGACCAGCGGTATTCCTTGCAAGTGATGCAAGTGATTTTATAAATGGGCACATACTGTACGTTGATGGTGGTATTTTATCATACATTGGAAAACAACCTGAAGCATAAGGAGATTTATCATGAAAATTGCTTTAATTAACGAAAATAGTCAAGCATCTAAAAATTGCATTATCTATACAAGCCTAAAAGAAATTACAGATCAAAAAGGTTACGATTTATATAATTATGGTATGCGTGGTATTGATGGAGAAAATTCTCTAACCTATGTCCAAAGTGGATTATTAGCTGCTATTTTACTGAACACAAAAGCTGTAGATTTTGTTGTAACTGGATGTGGTACAGGAGTCGGTGCTATGGTTGCACTCAATAGTTTTCCTGGGGTGGTTTGTGGTTTTGCAAGTGAACCTACTGATGCCTATCTCTTCTCACAGATAAATGGAGGAAATGCCCTTTCAATTCCTTATGCAAAAGGATTTGGGTGGGGAGCTGAACTGAATTTAAAATTAATTTTTGAACGCCTTTTTGCAGATGAAATGGGGGGCGGATATCCTAAAGAACGTGCTGTTCCTGAACAACGCAACGCACGTATTTTGAACGAAATAAAAAATATTACACACACTGACCTTCTAACAATTTTAAAAACTATAGATCAAGAATTTTTAAAAGAAACTATTTCTGGTGAACATTTTTCAGAATACTTCTTTGCCAACTGTCAAGATGCTACTATTGCTGACTATCTCCATCAAGTTTTAGAATCCTAAAATGCAAACAAGAGGTTGTACTATGAAAAAAAAAATATTATTATTTGGGGAACCACTTATTCGAGTCATGCCACTTGATGTACAACAAATTGATAATCAAACTTTATCTAAGATTTATTTTGGAGGTTCTGAAGTTAATATCGCACGCACATTACAGGGTTTTGGATTGGATACAGAATTTCTAACTGGATTACCAGATTCTAATATTGGGGAAAGATTTCTTGCTTTTTTAAAGAGAAATTCTATCGGAACAAATCATATTCATAGAATCGGAAAGCGAATAGGTATTTACTATTTAGAAAATGGTTTTGGTTGTCGACAAAGTAATGTTTTTTATGATCGTTCTCACACAAGTATTAGTGAACTTAAGGCAGAAATGATCGATGTTGATAAGTTGTTTGATGGTATTGTTCACTTTCATTTCAGCGGAATTACAATCGCTATCAATGAAGAAATTCGTAAACTGTTACTCTTACTTTTAGACGAAGCTAAAAAAAGAAACATTACTATATCCCTTGATCTCAACTGGCGCTCAAAAATGATTTCTGCTCTAGAGGCTAAAAAACTATTCTCCGTATTTGCACATTATGCTGATTATTGTTTCGGAATTGAACCAATCATGATAAATGAACAGGATTTAAAACTATTTAATCGACACAATGCACGAGTTGAAAGTATTGAAGAAAGAATGACCACATTGCAGAAAATTTACCAATTTAAGGCGATTTTTCACACTATTCGTCAAACAGATGAACAGGGAAACAATCTATATTCTGCTTACGGATTGACTAATACTTTTCAAAAATCCATTGAATTAAAAACAAAGGTATTACAGCGAGTAGGTAGTGGAGATGCTTTTATAGCTGGCGCTCTTTATCAATTAATTCAAGGTGCTTCTCTTCAAAAAACTTTAGATTTCGCAATTGCTAGTGGTACATTAAAATGTACATTTGAAGAAGATAGTATGTTTCAATCTGTCAAAGCAATTGAGGCACTTGGGGCTTCTTCAAAGGATATTATACGTTAGGAAAAATTATGAGTAAATCAGATACTATTAACAGTTTAAAAAGACAACAGTTGGTTGTTGTTATTCGTGGTACTAGTGCTACCGAAGGAATACAGGCTTCAAATGCCTGTATTAAAGGAGGTATTACTGCTATTGAAGTTGCATATACCAATCCATTTGCAAATGATATCATTGCAGATTTAGTAAAAAAATACAAACAAGATCCCAATGTTTGTATTGGGGCGGGAACGGTTCTAGACGCAACAACTGCACGTTTAGCAATTATGGCAGGAGCACAATATATCGTTTCTCCATCTTTTAATGCAGAAACAGCTAAAATTTGTAATTTATATGCTGTCCCATATATCCCTGGTTGTTTTACAATTACAGAAATGACATTGGCTCTAGAAAGTGGATGTGAAATCATTAAACTTTTCCCCGGAAATGCTTTATCTCCTCAATATATCACAACAATTAAAGCACCTATTCCACAAATAACAATCATGGTAACAGGTGGAGTTAATCTAGAGAATGCAAATCAATGGATTGCTTCTGGCGCAGCTATTATTGGAATTGGTGGTGAATTTAATAAACTTGCAGCTAATGGCTCTTTTGAACAAATAACTCAAATATCAAAAGAATATATTGCCTGTATCCAGCACAAATAGAAATCTTCGTATTTTTTAAATAACGCAAATAACCCCAGATGTTAATGAAATAACATCTGGGGTTATTATTTGAAATAAATACCATCATTTAGAATGAGATAACGCTAATCTTTTAGCAGAAACAACTTATTTCAATCTTTTAATCTTTTTTTGACAAATATTGAAAAACCAATTACAGAAAGGCATAAACCTACCAAAATTAAAAATACGGTCATATGTTCACCTGTTTGAGGCAAGTGTGCTTGTGGTTTCTTTTTTTTGTTCTGATTTTGATTATCATGCAACGAAATGGATTCTTTCTCTTGTTTATTTGTATCCTTTACCTCTTGTGCTAATTTTTCAAAAACTTCTGATGTATCTGCAGTTGTTTGACTTTCTGGATTATAATAAGCCACTTGATAATCATCTTGTGTTTTCTTTATAGTATAAATACCACGTTTTTTCACAATAAAATTATTTCCCACAGTAGAGTCGCCATCATCATATTTGATAACTCCCCATACTTGGTTACCAGCATCATAAGCTACCTGTAAGTTGCTAGTATTTTCAACAAGCATATCATTCATAGTAGCAGTTAATTTATCAAAACTAGCACGGTCAATATTTGGAACCATGACATAAGCATAAGAGTCATTATCCTTTGAATGTTCTTGACTAATAGTAATAAATTCATTGCTTAACTGTTCTTCAGATTGAGAAGAGTTAATATCTTTCCAAGCACCTTTTTGGGTTTGTTGGAACATTTTTAGATCACTATTTTTTAAGAAGAAATAACCAATATTTCTATTGCTACCATTTGATTCAAGAAAAACGCTACGTGTATCTTTATAAAGATTCTCCTCTATTGACAATGTCGTTTCCTTACCATTTACAAAAACGCGATAAGGATTGTTTGTATCTACCTTTCGTTGTTCAATGGTTGTTGAAGCAAGATCGGTTGATGTGTTTTTAATATCACTTCCAAGAAAAACAACCTTATCATTTAAAATTATCCATCCTTTGTGGAGAGATAGAGTCTTATTCCAATTTGTAAAATCCATTGCTGTGCTTGCAAAATTATCATTTAATCTACTAGTTCCAACAAACCCAGAAGGTAAAACATCTTGTCCCGAACCATCTTCGCGCTTTGCATTTGTTTCTGTCGTTCCTGGCATACGATAAGGGTTTACAGTCGCCCAATAATTTGTACTATAATGTGCTAAATCACCATTATAAAGGTAAAACATTCCATCACCAGTATACCAACCTTTACGATTTTCATTATTCATATCTTCATAATTTTTTGTACGATTTGAGAAGAGTGATAACCCAAAACCAAAGTCTCTATCAGCCTGATACATCGCCAATTTATCCATATTATTGAAAGCTGAAATATAAGAAGGACGTTTAATAACTGAAATAGAATTGTCAGATAAGAGAGAATTCATCAAAGAAATATCTCGATAAGTTTTTAAATTATCATAAGATGTATAAAAGGTATCTTCACTAACTATGGATTTAATCAATGTCTTTAGTCTCAATTTAGTCTCATCATTTGATATTTCAGCAACACGATTAATTCCTCTTAAAACTTCAATAGCTGCGACATGTGCTTGACTATTTGAACGACTTATTGAACGCCCACGACTCAAATCCATTAATTCTCCATGTACAATTAGTGGTAAAAATGAGTGATCAATCCAATGGTAGATAGATTGTAATTTATCCTCAGAAACTGGTGTCTTTGTCTTCTGGATGATTGGCAAGAGTTGTGATAAACCATCAATAAGAACATTACCATAAGCACCGGTATAAGCTACATTGGTATGAGCAATATACGATCCATCTTGATAAAAACCTTCTCCTTGATTCACCAAAGTAAATACTTTTTCAATTGATTTAATAGTACTTGAAACTTCACTATCATCTTTTCTCAAAAGACCCGCAATAACTTTAACACGTCCCATATCTATCAAGTTGCCTCCAAGAGCCTCAAAAGGTTTATCTGTTGTTTTCCTGAAGTACTCTGGATCTGGAACAAATTTTTCAATAACATCTGTATACATTTTGATTTCAGAATCTGAAAAATATTCCTTCATTAAGGAAAGTGTGTTATTTAAAGCACGTGGAGTACCAATTTCATAGTCCCACCAATTTCCAGTAATTTCTTTAGATGTATTGTAAACATTATTATGTAACCAATCAATGCTTTCTCTTACTGTTCGAATAGCTTGTTCATTTTGATAATATTTAGATTTAGGATTGGTTACTTGCTTAGCAATTTCTTCTAAGCGACGATAAGTGGCCGTTATATTAGCAGATTTTTTATAATCCGACTGTTCTTCCCAAAGAAATGAACGATTATTATCTGTTTTAATCGTAGCCAGATTTTGTGTCACTTTCTTTTCTAAATCATCATTAAATTTAGACATGTAAGAATTAGTTGAATCAAAATAACGATTTCCAGCAATAATATCATTCCAATCATCAAGTAATCTCGTATAGTCATCATCAACAGAAGCTGTTACATTTAAAGGGATAGAAGAAATTTCTTTTCCTTCCTTTGTTACCTTAATAACTGTATTTCCCTCTGTCAAAGGAATAAGAAGTCCATTTTCTACTTTAGCAACAGAAGGATTTTCTACTGCATATACATAAGAAGAATCATTGAAAAGATATTTTTTATTTACTGGTAAGGTTACTTCTTTCTCAAGTTCAGGTGACTTATGAAGTTCCTCAGCTTTAGGTGCTTCCTTAGAGTTTGCTTCAATTAATTCTAAATCATCAAAAGAAACTACACCAGTTCCTGTCTCGTAGAACAGTTCCATTTTGATTGTACTGGTATCCAAACTAGGAGTATAGTCGTCTTCAATTGTTAACCAATCATTTGTCGTATTTGAAGTGTTTTTAGAGTACCAAAGATTTTTTTTACCATCCTTTTCTTCTATAATTCTTACCCTTGCAAGACCAACCTTTGAAGACGTTTTTATCTTAAAACGTAATTTATATTTTTTACTAGGATCTATAGTCACTGTCTGGTGTACAACAGCTCGAAAAGTATCTGAACTTGATAAAATTAATTGACCATTCTCAACAGCGATTTTCTTATCTGATCCTCCCGCTGATTTACTATCAATCCAAGCTGTCCAATCACTGGCTTTTTCTCCTGTCCATAATCCTGACTTAGCTTCTGTCTGAGAGAAATCTCCATTTTTTAAAAGATTGGTTGCATTTACTTCAGAATTATCTGTTTTCACCTCTAAATCTGATTTAGTTTCTACTCCATCTTTAGATATAGAAGCATTTGGGGAGCTTACATCATCTGAAAGAATTATTGAAGATGTTTGATTGAACAAAATCCCTAATAAAACAATTGATGACATGCAAATAATCTTTTTTTTAGAATTTCTATGTAGTTTATTTTTTTTAATTTTCTTCATTTTATACTACACCTTTCTTCCATAGTGTATTTATAGAAAAATAAGAACACTAAAATGTTAATTTAGTATTTTTATATAATTATTAATAAAGTAAACCGGTTTATATAGAATTATAACATTTTTTACTATTTTTGTAAACGCTTTATATTTTGTTGGCAGGGCCAGTCACTTATAAATGGAAAATATTTTTCCTATTCATTTTACTTCTTAATAAACAAAAAAATCGTTAAAATAAATATTTTAACGATTGATTAATCTAACACTCCATTTTTCATTCAAATGTCCCCTGCCGGAATCGAACCAGCAACTACTCCTTAGGAGGGAGTTGTTATATCCATTGAACTAAGGGGACAAAGATAGTTACTCATTATATTGTACCCTAGAAAGTTGACTTATGCAAGAGAAATTAAACGGTTCTTCTCGCTTGAAATGACAGTTATTGAAACCTTCATAATTACACTTATAATGAAAAGTTTAGGCAATTACGCAAAAATAAAAAGGATTCACTACTGAATCCTTTTTTCATCACATTAACGACGAATTTCTTTGATACGTGCTGCTTTACCTTGTAATGCACGAAGGTAGTACAATTTAGCACGACGTACTTTACCATAACGTACGACTTCAATTTTATCAACACGTGGTGTGTGAATTGGGAATGTACGTTCTACACCGATACCACCTGAGATTTTGCGAACTGTATACATTTCAGAGATGCCTTGACCTTTACGGGCAATAACAACACCTTCAAAAATCTGGATACGTTCACGATTTCCTTCGACAACTTTCGCATGAACACGAACAGTGTCACCAGGACGGAATGCAGGGATATCAGTACGAAGTTGACCTTCGGTTAAACTTTGGATTAATGGATTCATTTTTCTACTCCTATCTTACCAATCTTGCCATTCAAGACGACAGCGGATTAGCCGTTTTTTGTGCTTCCATTAGACACAAACTATATTATATCAAAATTTTTTCAAATGTAAAGATTTTTATAGTAAAAAACCTAAAATAAGTAACGAAAATCCTAAAGAATAAGTTAAAACTAGATAAGAAAAGAATTTTTTCTTGTCTTGGAACAGCTCCAATAGTTCGCTATTAAAAGTTGATAAGGTTGACAAGCCACCACAAAAACCTGTTGACAATATCACATATAATCCTTTATCTGAAAAATGCTTATAAAAATAGCCTATCAAGAAAGCTCCTAAAATATTAGCAAGTAAGGTACCTAGCGGCAAAGAAAAGTTTTTATTTAGCTTGGACAAAAAATATCTCACCACAGCACCAAGACCGCAAAAAATTAGTATCATTCCAAGCATCATTTTATCCACTTTCTAACCAAAAGAGCCAATAGAAAACTTCCCGCTATGCTCACAATCAAATAAACGACTAGTTCAAGGTAATAACCTTTCTCAAGCAATTTTGCAGTATCGAGCAACAAACTAGAAAATGTTGTCAACCCACCACAAAATCCAGTTCCCATAGCAAGAATGAAGCGTTTTGGAGCCCCATGACTACTCAAATAGCCCTTAACTAAAACAATCAATAAAACTGTTCCTAAGTAATTAACTATCAGAGTTGCCCAAGGAAAAATAATTCGAGGATTTTCCATAGAAAAATACGAAGAAATACCATAACGAATGAACCCACCTACCATAGCTGCTAGGAAAACTGCAAGGGTGTCTTTTATCGTTTTCATGATAGTCGCTTTTCTTGATACTGGCGAGAATTTTTTAAAATATCAGAAAAAGTTTGAACAATACTTTCTTCGTAAATCTTATCATCAACTTGATTAGCAACTTTTTCTAAAATAACTTGCTCACGTCCTTTATCTAAAACAGTTTTACCAGTTGATTGTTTATAGTGTAGCACCTGTGCAACCAACTTCATTCGTTTCTCTAGTAAGGCAACTAATTCGTTATCTACTTGATCTATTTCTTGTCTAATTTCTGTTAAATCCATAAATAGCCCTTTCAAAGTTTATTTTTCTATAATAGCAAAATCTTGTCCATTATGCTACTGGCTACAGTAAAATAGAACTCACTTTTGAAAAGTTGGTTAAAAATAAGACACTAAATAAGAAATATTCTTCTTTCAACTATTATCCAACCGAACCTTCCATACTCATATTGATTAGTTGGTTTAATTCTACAGCATATTCCATCGGCAATTCCTTAGTAATGGGTTCCATAAAACCATTGACAATCATAGCTGTTGCTTCTTCTTCTCCAATACCTCGACTCATCAGATAATAAAGTTGTTCTTCAGAAACTTTGGAAACTTTGGCTTCGTGTTCTAAAGCAACATTAGAATTATGGATTTCGTTAAATGGAATGGTATCAGAGCTGGATTCGCCATCCATCAATATTGTGTCGCATTCAATATGAGATTTTGAACCGGCACTATTCTTTCCAAACCGAACTTGACCACGATAGTCTGTCTTTCCACCATCCTTGGCTACCGATTTGGAAATCAAGGTACTAGAAGTTTTAGGAGCATTGTGAAACACCTTACAGCCGGCATCCAAATGCTGACCATAGTTTGCAAACGACATGGATAGAACAGAGGTTCGTGCATGGCGGCCATTTAAAATGCTACAAGGATATTTCATATTCACCTTGCTACCTAAATTACCATCAATCCACTCTAATGTTCCACCCTCTTCAACCGTTCCACGCTCCGTTACTAGATTATAAACATTGTCTGACCAATTTTGTATGGTAGTATAACGGAAAAAGGCATCTTTTTTGACAATAATTTCAACATTGGCTGCATGAAGGCTATTGGTTGAATAAGTCGGAGCTGTACATCCTTCAATGTATTGGATGGAGCCTCCTTCTTCAATAATCATCAATGACCGTTCAAACTGACCGGCATTTTCTCCATTAATCCGAAAATAAGTTTGAACAGGAACCATGCATTGTACATTTTTAGGAACGTAAATAAAAGTACCGCCTGACCATACAGCACTATTGAGAGCTGAAAATTTATGCTCTGCATTAGAAATCACTGTGCCAAAATATTTTTTAACCAAATCAGGATATTCTTGAACAGCCGTATCTGTATCAGTGAAAATGACTCCTAATTTTTCAAATTCTTCCTTCATATTGTGATAAACCACTTCGGATTCATATTGAGCAACAGCACCTGAGAGGAATTGTTTTTCAGCTTCAGGAATCCCCAAACGATCAAATGTCTTCTTTATTTCCTCTGGTACATCTTCCCAAGTTCTAGCACGCTCACTACTTAATTTTTGATAATAAATAATATCTTCAAAACGTATACCCGACAAATCAGGACCAAAATCAGGCATCGGTAGTTTATGAAAGAGTTCTAGCGAACGTAAACGATAATCTAACATCCATTGCGGCTCATTTTTAATTTCTGAAATTTCACGTACAACTTCTTCTGTTAGTCCTTTTCCTGTGGAAAATAGAGGACGAACATTGTCATGAAAACCAAAATCATACTCACGTTCTTTCATAGTCTGACTCCTTTCACTTTGACAATTCTCTTGAACATTCCAGAAAACAAAAATTCAGAGAACGCTTTCTTTTATTATACTCCTATCTGATGAAAAAGTCAGATTGTAAACTTTTCCTACAATTTTTCAAACAAAAAAAACGATTGTTCATCGTTTTTTTAATGTAATTTACTAGCCAATTCCTCAGCAAAATGTTCCAAGCGTTCAATGTCATCTTCTTCTGCTGATAAATCAACTTTAACATTTTCAGAACCTTTTTCTGCCCCAGTTGCTGCAAAAACAGTATCAAAGTCATCTACAGCTTTACAAAATTCATCGTAAAAAGTATCTCCTGATCCCACAACACCGTAGATCTTTCCAGCTAAATCAAGACCCGATAAATCTTCATAAAAGTCCACAATTTCGTCAGGTAATTCTCCGTCACCATAGGTATAAGTTGCTACGATAGCGAGGTCAGCATCTAGGAAATCTTCTGCATCAACTGTAGTGCATTCATCAATTTCAACATCTACGTCTAACTCTCTTAATTTTTCAGCCACAATATCTGCAATTTCCTCTGTGTTACCAGTCATACTAGCAAATACAATTTTCGCTAAAGCCATATCTTCCTCCAATGAAATAGTCTACTTTTATTATAACACATCTTTTTTATTTTAAAAATAAAAACTCTTATGCTACAATGGGAAAAGAAATAAACGAGGTACTTATGAATATTTATCACGAAATTGTACAAAAGATTAAGGAATATGACACAATCATTATTCATCGACATATGCGTCCAGACCCCGATGCGATAGGAAGCCAAGTTGGTTTACAAAAATTATTACAACACAACTTTCCTAGTAAATCTATAAAAGTGACAGGCTATGATGAACCTAGTCTCACTTGGTTAGCAAAAATGGAACAAGTAACAGATGATGATTACAATGGAGCCCTTGTCATCGTCTGCGACACTGCTAATACCGAACGAATTGATGACAAAAGATATACTCAGGGAGAATTTATCATTAAGATTGACCATCATCCAAATGATGATGTCTATGGAGATCTTTATTTAGTGGATACAAATTCTAGTAGTACCTGCGAACTCATCACACTTTTAGCACAAGAAAATAAGCTAGATATTGACAAAGATAGTGCCCGACTCCTCTATGCAGGAATTATCGGTGACACTGGACGCTTCCTTTATCCAACAACTACAGCACAAACCTTATCAGTCGCTAGTTTGCTACGACAGATTGATTTTGATGCCGCAAGTTTGGCAAGACAACTAGATTCTCTAACCTATCCAGTCGCAAAATTACAAGGCTATGTGTACGACCATCTAGAAATGGATGAAAATGGTGTCGCTCGAGTAATCCTTTCTCAAAAATTGCTGAAACGATATCAATTAACAGATGCTGATACATCCGCTATCGTATCGGCTCCGGGTCGTATTGAAGACGTGTTTATCTGGGCTATTTTTGTTGAACAAGCGGATGGGCATTATCGCGTGCGTATGCGTAGCAAGATCATTCCGATCAATGAAATAGCTAAGCAACATCATGGAGGAGGCCATCCATTAGCCAGTGGTGCAAATGCCTATTCTTTACAGGAAGTGGAAGAAATTTATGGCGAACTAAAAGAATTGGCAAAAAGACCTAAAAAATGGTGAAAAAAGCTTGTCAAACCTATTAGAATTTGATACACTATCAAAGTAACTAATCTATGGCTCGCAAAGAGACCATGGCAGAAAGGAAATTTTTTAAAAATGAGAAAAGATATTCATCCAGCTTATCAACCTGTTGTCTTTATGGATACTAGTACTGGTTACCAATTTCTTAGTGGTTCAACTAAGACTTCTAACGAGACAGTTGAGTTTGAAGGTAAAACTTATCCGTTGATTCGTGTTGAAATTTCATCTGATTCACATCCGTTCTACACTGGACGCCAAAAGTTCACTCAAGCAGATGGACGTGTGGATCGTTTCAACAAAAAATACGGTCTCAAATAAGCTTTATAAAAAGTGCTACGGCACTTTTTTTATTTTTCTCTTTTCAAATTATCTATACAAAAAAATGAAGAAAATATCCACGACAGAATTTTCTTCATTTGAAAAATTTTGTTTGCTTTTAATTAGTACTTGAGTTGTTTAATGACCAAAAGATGGCTTTCTTCGTTAGCAAAAAGTTTATGCAATTCATTTGGTTCCATTGTCAAAAAACTTCCCGAGACAAGTCTTACTTGCTCTCCTTCAGCAGTAAAATCGACATCACCAGATAGACAGATTACTGTAACCAAAGCATCCGCACTATGTTCTGAAACATCTTTCCCTTTTTCAAGATGAAGATGATGGATGATTCTCGCTTCTTCTTTAACTGGTGTTTCAGCAAAATCGCTGTTGGGATTTATCTTGTAATACTTCATTTCTTATCCTCCTTATGCTTTTACAGACAGGCTACTATTCGTCGTATTCACCGCCTGTAAATCCGTAATACTCTTCCAATGATTGACCGGATTGAGCAATATCTTTAGCTTCTTTTCCAATGTAACGCAAATGCCAACTTTCAGGCATATAACCAGTTGACGATTCCATCCCTTTTTGATAGCGTACAATAAAACCATACTTATAGGAATTTTCCAACAACCACTGACTTGCACCAGCTTCCTGAACGAGATTGCCACTCGTATCTATTAAATCAAAAGCTAAACCTGATTGGTGTTCACTATGTCCTGGGCGAGCCGAATAACGATCAGCTGCTTCTTGTCCGTCTTGATTAACATAATTTTGATATAGTTGACTTTGGTTTTCATAGCTACGAAAACCACTGTATTCATCGCTAATTGCAAAACCTTGCTCCTGCATTGCTGCAATCAGTTTCAACAATTCGGCCTTGGCAGTTGGATTTTCACCAGGATTGTAATCTTGTGATAAGGGGTAATGTTTATTGACAATTATAATTTCATCATATTTACCTTTCACGCTGTAATAACTACCATTGTAAGAAACACCTTTATCACGATTTGGAACTTCCGATGAAGCGGATGTCTGTGATGATTGGTTTTCATTTTGTTTCACGCTGGAATTTTGATTATTCACTGAAGTATCTTTGTTTTTCTTAGCCATAGAACAAGCAGTTAAGGTTAAACTAGCTACTAACAGTATACTGAGGAGACTACGTTTCATCATTTTATTCCTCTAAATTCATTATATTGATTATATTGTACAAAAAAAACACCTGATTTTCAATAAAAATAGGTGTTTCTTAAAAAATATCTGAAATTCCCTTTTAAATCATAGAAAGAGCAAGCCAGAAGAATACCACTATAATAGCAGTGTTCACAGTAATAGCTAATAAACAATTATAAAAAGGATCAACTTTTAATTTGTTTTCTGAAGGAAGTAAAGTATAAACAACTCCAGTTGAAAGAACCAACAAAGTAAGCCCTAATAAAATCAGCGGTAATTGATAAGTTTCTAAGAAAGAAAGAATTAAAGCTACTGTGATAATTGGAAGAATCAAGGCATAAAAACGACTATACCATTGAAAAGCATTATTAAAGGTAACTGTCTTATTTTTATATACAAAACGTTTCACAACAAAACCAGCAGGAACAATTGAAAATAAGAATAAAAGTGCTGCTAATATAGCTGTTAAAAAGATACGTGCGTCAAAAGCAAAGCCAGTGTAATAAGCTAAAGGCAGAGAAATAATTTTAATTTGGTAGATAATAATTCCCAAAAATAGCGATACAATTCCAAATACAGTATAGGAATTTAGATTGCTCTCTTTTAGATTTGCTGTTGGCGTCTTCCATATTGCTAGTAACCAAAACCAAAATTCCTTGACTGCTTTGGTGAAAGCATTGGGTTGAGACGGTTGCGGATTTTGATAATTCTGCGGTGTCCCCTGTTGATATTGGAATTGCGCTTGTTGATTATTTTGATAATTTTGTTGTTGATTTTGTCCTTGTGTAAACTGTTGTCTCGCCTGATACTGTTCTTGCGTAAATTGCTGCCCTGGTTGTTGGTATTGTCCAGCTGTTTGTTGCTGAGCAGCTTGCGTATATTGTTGCTGCTGTTGAGAGTAAGCTCCTTGGTTTGGTTGCACAGCTTGTTCAAATGTTTGTTGTTCATATTGGTTAGGCTGTGGATTTTGGTAATTTTCCTGTGTATTAGAATTTTGATTTGTTTCTTGTCCTAAAGCTCCTTGGTTCGGTTGCACAGCTTGCTCAAATGTTTGTTGTTCATATTGGTTAGGCTGCGGATTTTGATAATTTTCCTGTGTATTAGGATTTTGATTTGTTTCTTGTCCTAAAGATTCTTGATTCACTTGGATATTCTCAACTGTATTTGTATCAATTGTTGCTTCTTCACTGGCTACTTGTTCTTCTTTTTCATTAATTGAAGCAACAGATTCTGGCTGAAGTTCTGGGGCTTGGTTAATTTCTGCTTGATTGTCAGTTGTTGCTTCTGAATAATCATTTGAATTTTGTTTAGACATAAATAGTACTCCTTTTTACTCTCATCTTAAATCCTCTTTGCTAAAACATACTCGTTCGTGCTAATTATCTAAATAAAATCTCCTTTCTTTATCCTACCAACTTCTAGTAAAATAAATTGTATATCCACTATTATATAAAAAGAATGACAAAATTTCAAATTCAGTATAAATGCTGTTTTATCAGTAAAATCAAAATTTACATTGATTTCTAATTTTTAATGAGAATCGCTATCTTTCTAACAAAAAACACCTTCCAACAATGGAAGATGTATTTGATAATCAATGATTCTTTTTTTTACTACAAAAACAAACAATTCTCAACTAGAAACGGCGTCTTGTAAAGTTGATCCAACTCCTGCTATTTCCAATAAGTCTTTAACAAAATTATTAGCTGGATGATCTAGTATTTCTTTTGGACTAGCACATTGCTGAATTTGTCCTTCATCTAAAATCATTACTCTGCTTCCTAATTTTAAGGCCTCAGCAATATCATGGGTAATGAAAACCACTGTGACAGCCATTTTCTTCTGTAATTTTTTTAGTTCTCTTTGAAGCTGGTATCTAGTAATGGCATCCACCGCCCCAAATGGTTCATCCATCAGAAGAATGGAGGGATTGGCAGCTAACGAACGAGCAATTCCAACTCTTTGAGCTTGCCCTCCCGATAAAGCAGATGGGTAACGATCTTTCAATTCATTAGCTAAACCCAACATTGCTAGTTTAGCATCAACGATTTTTTCTATTTCTGCTTCTTCTTTTTTCTGCAATCTTAAAACATAAGCAATATTTTCAAAAACAGTCATGTGGGGAAAAAGAACATTCCCTTGAATAGAATAACCAATGCTTCTTCTCAGTTCAATCAAATCCTGTCCTTGAATATCTCTATTGTTAACAGTAATTTGTCCTGAATCAGGCTTGACCAAACCATTAATCATTTTTAGTAAAGTAGTTTTTCCAGATCCAGAAGTTCCCACAATGGTTAAAAATTCACCCGCTTCAATTGTGAGATTGAAATCGTTTAAAATAACTTTGTCACCATAACTTTTACTTATTTTTTTGTATTCAATCATTAGGCAGGATTCCTTTCTTCACTAGGTAATCATGTGCTACCTTTTCAGGTTCTTGCTTTTGCGTTTCCACTTTATAGTTTAACTCAGCCATCTGCTGATTGTCTAAAATGTTATCTAGTTTACTTAAAGCCTTTTTCAATTCGGGATATTTTTTCAGAGTTTCTTCACGAATAACTGTCCCAGCTTGATAGGAAGGGTACATCTTTTTATCGTCTTCTAAAACAACAAGATTGGCATTGTATAATTGTCCATCTGTTGTAAAAATATCAATAACATCTACCTGTCCAGATTTTATAGCTTGGTATTTCAATCCACTATCCATATCCACTTGAGATTTAAAGCTCATACCATAAGTTGAAGCCAACTTGGCAAAGCCATCTTCTCTACCGAAAAAGTCATATTCTGCTCCAAAACTGAGATTAGGAGCAACTTTGGCCAAATCACTATAAGTCTTTAACTGATACTGTTCAGCTACTTCTTTTCGTACTGCTAAACCATAAGTATTGTTAAAACCAAATGAAGAAGCCCACACTAGATGATAATCTTTTTGATATTGAGCAGACAGTTTTTTAAATTGAGTTTCATCATAGGAACCAGAACGTTTTAGAATAACTTCCCAAATTGTTCCAGTATATTCTGCATAAATATCAAAATCTCCCTTAACCATTGCTGGATGAATGTTTGAAGTACCGCCTCCCACTCCTTTAGTAGTTTTTACGGTAAGATTTGTATATTTTTCAATAACTTGTTTTTGCATTTCACCTAGAATATAATTCTCTGTTTGTGGTTTTGTAGCGATTCTCACAACCCCACTTGTTTGATTCATTTGAAAAATTGCAAAAGAGGCTCCTAAAATTGCTACTGTACCTAAACCAATAAACCATTTTGGTGATATTCTTTTATTTTTTTGAACTGATTTTTCAAGTAGTAAAAATATAAAATCAAATAAAAGTGCCAAAAGAGCGACTAAGAGGCTACCTGCTAAAGTTAAGGTTTGGTTGTTGGTTGAAATTCCACGATAAATAGCAACCCCAAGTCCTCCTGCACCAACAAACGATGCAATACCAGCAAGCGCTAAAGTCATTGTCACCATGTTTCGGAAGCCAGACATCATAACAGGGAACGCCAACGGAAGTTGTACCCTCATCAGTATTTGTCTCTTAGTTGATCCCATCCCTTTAGCTGCTTCAATCAGCAATGGATCAACTTCAGTGATACCTGTATAGGTTGAACGCACCATAGGAAGAAGAGCATACAAGGTCAATGCCAAGATGGCTGTTTTATTTCCAATACCAGTAATTGAAATTAAAATCCCTAAAAGAGCAATAGAAGGAATCGTGTAAAGGACATTCACCACCCCAATCACAAATGAAGATAGAGAACGTTTAAAACTGATAAAAATACCAAGTCCTACTCCCAAAATTAGGGCAAAAATAACAGCTAAGCCCGAAATCCAAATATGATCCCAAATTAACCCTAAAAAGAAATCTCTCTGTTGATGCAATAAAGTCAGCAAATTACTCATCTTTTATTCCATCCTTTCCTAGTTTCATTATGACTTTCAAATACTTTCAATCTAATCTCTTGGTTTTCTCAGTATATAGATAATATAATTGTATTTTCTAATATTTTACGATATAGGAAATCTATTGTCAAAGTTTTACTACGACAAAGAGTTGTTGGCAATGAATATTTTGAAAAGAACAATTTACAATCATATAAAAAATAAAATCTCCGTTGATTGATAATGACAACGGAGATCTTTTGTTCTTATTTGATTAATTCGTAAATTGCTTCGGCGTAGATAGCTGCAGCATTAAACAAATCATCCAAATCAATAAATTCATTTGCTTGGTGCATTGTATCAATCGAATCTGGGAACATAGCGCCATAAGCTACTCCTCGTTTCAACAAACGACCAAATGTTCCACCACCAATAACCTGTTCATGACCCTTTAGACCTGTTTGTTTTTCATAAACAGATAATAATGTTTGAACTAGCGGATCTTCCAATGGCACATAATGCGGTGTGTGTACATGTTCGGATAAGGTAACACTTTCTACTGGCAATTCTTCTAATTTCTGTTTTATTATTTCAGGATTTGTTCCTTGTGGGTAACGAAAATTAAGAGCGATGGTATTGTCTGTATTTTTCTCATCAAAACGGAAAACACCAGCATTCATAGATAAGTCTCCCATTCTTTCATCAGAATAAGCAACTTTTAGCTGTTTTCCCTCATGGTCTTCTAATAAAATCGTTCCAGCTACTTCTAGGTAATTTTTAGCAGCATCTTTAAAGTCAAATTGGTTCAAAAAGTTAGCCAAATAAGTTGCTCCGTTAACTCCTGAAGCTGGCATGGCACCATGAGCAGATTTACCGATAATACTGATTGTTCGTTTGTTATCGGATGATTCTTCGTACTTATATTGAAGACTGTGCTTTTGGCTGAATTCTTTTAGATTTTCCACTAAATTTGGTAAGTCTCCTGAAACAATAGCGGTTGCAGATTCAGGAACCATATTTTCACGCAGTCCACCAGTGAAACGATGTAGACGTGCACTTCCTTCATTCTCACCAGTAAAGTGAAGATACTCGGTGATATTTCCTTTTTCACCATTGATGATTGGAAATTCTGCATCTGGTGAAAAACCAAAGTCCGGTTCAGGAAGACCTACATGCTCAAAATAATAATCCATGTCTGCCCAACCAGATTCCTCGTCTGTTCCGACAATGAAACGAACTTTTTTAGAAGTTGGTAACCCAAGTTCTTTGATAATTTTTAAACCATAATAACAAGCTACCGTTGGTCCTTTATCATCACTAGCTCCACGAGCATATAACCTATTTTCTTTAATAGTTGGTGTATAAGGATCTGTTACCCAACCACTACCAGCTGGTACCACATCCATATGTGCAAAAATACCAAGGACTTCTTGCCCATCGCCAAATTCAAAATGTCCTGCATAGTTATCTACATTCTTAGTTTGATAACCATCGTTTTTTGCGATTTCTAAAAATTTTTCTAATGCTTTAACTGGGCCAGGACCAAAAGGATGCTTCGCATTTGCTTTTGTATCATCACGCTCTGAATTAATTTCTAACAAACTAAACAAATCTGCTAGTAAATCTTCTTTTCTTTTTGCAACTTCTGCTTTAAAATCAATCGTCATATTATATCTCTCTTTTCGATTTAAATAGTATAAAAAATAATAAATTTGATTTAAATTGAATTTGTTATCTCTTCTCAATTATTTCATCAACAGGCAGTCGGTAGCTAGGTTCTAGCTTATCGTCTGTATAACCAACTGTGATAAGAAGTTCTGGACGGAAACGAGAATCAATTTCTAAAACTTTGTTGACTTTGGATTTGTCAAAGCCAAGAATAATATTAGATCCAATCCCTTGGTCTGTCAAAGCTAACACTAAATTCATTGCTACCAAACCAGCATTGAGGGCTAAATAGTCACTTTTGACTTGTTCAGAATAATGACTATATTCTACTGGCAGGTTTTGCATATAGTATTGAAGCAATTCTTCAGACATATTGTTTACACCTGCAATACGTGCAATTTTACGGGAACGTTGTACCAAATCAGTATCTGTAAAAAGGGCAATCGTTACTGGTGCCGTTTTGACTTGTTCTTGATTTGAACCATAAGCAACGGTTGCTAGTTCTGTAGTTCTTTCTCTCACTACGACAAATTTCCACGGTTGACTATTGTGAGCACTTGGGGCTAATGTCGCAATTTCAATCGCAGTTCTTACAGACTCCGAACTGACAGGTTGGTTATTAAAATGTTTTGTAGCATGACGCTTTTTGTTTAGTTCTAGAAATTTCATAAAATATTTCCTTTTCTAATAGGTTATCCCTATTCTACCACAAAATAGAGAAGGTTGCAGAGGTTTTACTTGGGAGAAGAAGTTAGTTTTTCCTTGATATTTTCAGCTACTTTCTTTGGAATACCACATTGAACGATTTCATCCATACTAGCCTTACTAATATTTTGCAAGTTTTTAAAATGCTTCATTAAGAGTTGTTTGCGTTTACTTCCTAAGCCAGCAATATTATCCAACTGTGATGAAAAAGAATTTTTGGAACGAACTTGACGATGGAAAGTGATAGCAAAACGATGGACTTCATCTTGAATACGGTGTAGGAGAAAAAATTCTTGAGAATTACGAGGAATATCCACTACTTTTAAAGGATCACCAAATAATAACTCATGCGTTTGATGCCTGTCATTTTTCTGTAGTCCAGCAACTGGAATAGTTAACCCTAATTGGTTTTGAATAACATTTTTAGCAATATTGACTTGTCCTTGACCACCATCAACAATAATCAAATCTGGTAATACTAACTGGTCATGTATCGCTCGGCTATACCTTCTCTTGATTACTTCTTCCATGCTGGCATAATCATCAGGACCCACTACCGTTTTAATTTTATATTTACGATAATCTTTTTTACTAGGTTTCCCATTTACAAAAACCACCATGGCTGCCACTGGGCTTGTTCCCATAATGTTGGAGTTATCGAAAGCCTCAATGCGAATAGGAGAGGGAATACCTAGCAAGTTGCCAAGATTGTCTATCGCTCCTTTTGTTTTCTCAATGGATTTTTCAAGAAGGGCGAACTTTTGCTGTAGACTGACTCGAGCATTTTTAATGGCTAAATTGACCAGTTGTTTCTTCTCACCACGTTGTGGTTTGAGAACTTTTGCTGTTACTAAGGCTTGAACAGATTGTTCATCAATATCGCTAGGAATAAGGATTTCGTTGGGAATTAGGTGGGATTGTTTTTGATAAAATTGACCAATATAAGTCAAAAAATCTTCATCAGGGTCATTGTAGTAAGGAAAAATGTTAACATCTCTCTCAATCAGTTTTCCTTGACGAACAAAGAAGACTTGCACACACATCCATCCTTTTTCCGTGTAATATCCAAATACATCACGATTCTGTAAATCTTTGGCCATTACTCGTTGTTTTGTACGAAGAGTAGCAATACTTTGAAGCAAGTCACGGTATTCTGCTGCTTTTTCAAATTCCATAGTTTCGGCAGCATTTGACATCTTCTCTTTCAAATCTTTTATAATGTGATTATCCTGACTCTTTAAAAAATTCGCTACATCTTGTGCCATATTTTTAAAATATTGCTCGTCGACCTGACAAATGGTGTGAGCATGGCATTGATTGATATGATAGTAAAAGCATGGTTTTTCAGGTGGGTTGGTACACTTTCGAAATGGGAAAATCCTATCCAGTAATCGCTTAATTTCATTGGCTGCTCCAACATCAGGATAAGGTCCAAAATACAAGCCACCATCCTTTTTTACTTGACGTGTGATAATGAGGCGAGGGTATTTTTCACGAGTAATTTTGATAAAAGGATAGGATTTATCATCTTTTAGCATAATATTATATTTTGGATGATTTTCTTTAATCAGATTAATTTCCAAGAGCAATGCTTCTATGTTTGATTCCGTGACGATAAACTCAAAATCTGCAATCTCCGAAATCAAGGCTTCTGTTTTTGTATCGTGGCTTCCACGAAAATAAGAACGCACGCGATTTCTTAGATTCTTAGCCTTCCCTACATATATAATGGTGTTGTTTTTATCTTTATGAATATAGCATCCGGGACTGGTCGGTAGCAATTCTAATTTTGATTGTATCAAGTTGTTCATATCTGTTATTATAACAAAAAAAGAAAGAAACTTTTACTTTTGATAACTAACTAAAAAATTATCGTAAAATAGTTTCTTTCGTATTTCACTTTCTACCCAAAGATTTTATATATTCAATAATATTTCATAAATAATAACCAAATTACTACACCATAAAATAGCCTCTCAACACTATTTTAAAATGAGATGATTTTAAATAGGATAAGAAGAAGAAAGAGTAGGATACTGGCAATGAGTGTTACTATTTTCAATATTTTATTGCTCTGCCAATATCCTGATTTCCCAATATTGCTCGTGCTATCAGTTGAGAATCGCTGCGTTTCTCTTGGCAATAAAATAACAAGAATAATAATTGTGATAGCTGCTAAAAGAATCAATAACATTTTCATATCATTTCCCCAATATTTGGATAAGAGTAAAGAGCAAGCCCAAAAGAATAAATAATCCTATTGCTATAAAAAAGACTGTATTGAATCGTTCACCCATTGTCTTTTTTTCCTTTTTAGAACTTCCTTGTTTTAGGTCATCTAATTTTTCTTCAACATCCTTGTAGAATAAATCTTTTTTATCCATATCTTATTTACCTCCCAGCAAAGAATGTAGCATTTTTTGATAGTGTTCTAATGGAATATCATCCGCATGCTTTCCTTGTTTTAAGAGAGCAGTTCGCATATTGTCCACTGTTTCCAAAGAATTTTTTATATAATGAATCAAATCAGATGTTTGACTACTATCAAAAACATGTTGTGGTACTATGTAACGGTTATCATGAATCGTTTGCTTGAAAGCTAAAATCAGTAGATTGTTTTCAAACGCCTTTCGAATAGACTTCAAAACCTGTCCACCGTAGTTAATGTCTAGATACAAATCAGATATTTGAAAAATTTCTTCTATCTGCTGGGGACTGACATTTTGATAAAGAACAACATTCGGATAGGCTAACATTGCTAAAAGTTTTGGAGACATCTCTGTTAAAGCTGCAATTCTAAAGGTGACTTCTGGTAACGCTTGTACTAGCACTTCCAACTGCTCGATTTGATCTGAATGTGTCAAAATGAGAGCGTCTTTACGCAAAAAATTATCTCTTTTAAATGAATAATGATAACCTAGTGGTAATAATTTATGGCGATAAGCAGGTGAAACCATCTGGCAGACTTTTTCATAGGTTGATGAATTAGGAATAACAATCGTTTGAGTTCTTAGATGATTTTCTTGTAAGATTAGTTGCATATTTCCAGGAATATCATCATAAATAGGTTCTTGCCAAAAAAGGATGTCTTTTCCTTCAAGTGGTAAAACATGTGAAACTAAAAAAGAAACAGATAAAGAATTAAAGAGTATATGATCCATATTAAAATTCAAACGTTTCAAAAAGAAGCAGACAAAATCTCGACGATTTTTAAAATTGTATATCGGTTCATTTTCAAGACTAAGGATAATGTCTCCTGTCACATGATTTTCTACTAGTCGTTCGTGATTTTCATCTGAAAAATAAGTCGTATGAATCGCTTGTTGATTCGTGTGATAGGTCGTTTGTCCAAAACGATAACCATATTTATCATAATGATCCACCAGACAGCAATTCCCATACCTATCCAACCAATCAACTCGCGTTACAACTCTATCTAGCTTCCCTTCTGCATAGTGAATGCGTCCTTTTTCCTCATCCAGATTAAAAATCCTTGCTCCGTGACTATCTCCTACGATACTCCAAAATCTAGGAACCTCTATCTGATTGTAGTAGCGAGCTTTTTTTTCTTTATCACGTTCTCCTAAAAAATAGAGAAAAGGTGATAGCATATCGTCTGGTAAAAAACCGTTTGGCTCAATAACAATCGTTGGACAGCTCAGACCAGCAGCCACAAGAGAATCATGTAAATCTTGTGTTTCTTGATTGTATACATCAAATAATTGAATCATCTGAGTTCTCCTTTATCAATCGTTCCCAAGCCGTCTCCACTTGATTGGTTAAGTAGCCTTGTGCTAATTGGTAAGACTTTTCTCTCATGGTTTCTAGTAGGTTATCTGTGTAAATTTTGCAAATCTTTCTAGCATAGCTATCGATAATAAAACTCTCCACATGATTCGATGATATTGGTAGCAAATAGCCATTTTCACCATCTCGTATAAAAGTTTGATTTCCATAAGGCACATCAAATCCAATCAAGGGAAGACCTGAACCTACTGCCTCCATCAAGGTTAAACCAAATCCTTCACTGGTTGAAGCTGTCAGATAGAGTTCGTAATGGAGGTAAACTTGTGTTAAATCTTCATGCCCTTTAAGTCGGATATACTCCTGTGCTTTTTCGCGTTCAATTAATTGAGATAAGTTCTCCCTTTCACCACCACTTCCGTAGATATCCAAAGTCAAGTTTGGCAATTGTTTCCGAGCTTCAATAGTTGCCTTAATCAACCAATCCAAATGTTTTTCAGTTGCTAGGCGAGAAGCTGTAATCATAGAAAAAGGAACTCGTTTTTTTTCAGGGTATCTAAGTAGATCTAAGCTACCAACTGGAATTGTATAAATTTTGGGGTGAAAAGCAGTATACCTTTCAAATTGCTGAGTCAAAATTTCTTTTTGAGTCTCCGTAGCTACAATGAAAAAATCAATTTTATCGGCATTTGTGAATTGATAATCATAAAAATTATTCCAAAGTATGTAATCATGATTCGTTGCATTCTTACTAAAATGTTCTGCATGAATCACCACTCCTAATCGAGCCTTTTGTGCCTCTTCAAATATCACTTGTCCAATATCTTTTTCACGATCCAACAATACGATATCCGATTTTTTCAAGGCAAGAGTTTGCATAAAATAACGAATAAATTCTTGTTTAGAGTAAAAGAGTTGATCTGGAAAGCGATAAAGATTTTCCTTTCCCTCGTTCATCACTATATCATAAGCAAGCGATCCATCTTCGTTATAAAATCGTCTCAAATAAAGTTTAGCTCGCTGATTGTCTGGCGCAAAGTATTCACTGGCATATCGCACATAAGAAAAATAATCTTTCCGAATCAGCTTGCCTCTAGATACATATTCAACACGCTCAACAAAATCTTCCTCTTCATTTCGTAAATAACAAGTAATAAATTTATCTTCCTGCGAATAAAAATAACGAACAATTTTGCCATTTCGTTCCACTCTATCTGCTTGACCCGAAACTCCTTCTACTACTTGTTGCAAGCGATAAGTTGTCGGAGCAATTTTTATATCTGTAAAATGATTGTATAGCCAGATAATTTCGTCATCTTGAAATCCCATGTTGGAAGTTAGATGTTGAATATTATCAGCTAAAATCATATCCATAAAAATAAATTTGGCAGGAATTTTTTTATTGCGAAAGAGATGAGCCCGATAGGCTTGAGCATACTCTACTCCGCTACTCGCCCAGCCAATTCCTAAATTGATATTATATATTGTCATCGTGTCCTCGCTTATGGAAAGTACATCACTACTTCCTTATCTGAATTTAAAGCTAACTCACTTATCAGTAAATTTTTTACTATTTGTTGTTTCATGCGTCGTTTCATGGTTTCAAAACCCTTATAGGCTTCTTGATAGTATTCTACCAAAGGATTTTTGATAGAAGCATTTTGCTCGCTCAAAGATAGTTTTAATTGTTGGAGATAATCTACCTGTTCAATCCAATTCTCATCAATCGCTTTTAGTACTGCTGTTCTTTGAAACTCTTGAAAAAGTGTATTGGATTTTAAATAGTTTCTTTTTAAAGTCAATTCTTTCTGTGCTACATTCATGAATAATTTATAGATGTCCTTTGAAGAACGCCAATCAAAGTCAGAAGAGAGATGGTCTGCACGAAAACTAAAATGTTCCAAAATAAAGCGATACAAATCTGATTTTGTTTCATAGGTTCGTTTATAGGCAGCTTGATAAAGCACTTCTTTTAAAATTTTCTTTAACTCTTCGTCTATCTTCGCTTCATTGCAAATCAAACGTTCTCTTTCTGCATAGACAATTTGCCTTTGAACAGTGAGACTTTGAGCAAAATCCAAAGTCAATTTTCGTGACAATTTTGCCGCACTTTCACTTGACGCTTGAGCTTTTGCAATCAATTTTTTAAATCGCAACTGTTTTATCGGTTTGCTTTGTTGAGATTTATCTTCTACAGAATAATCCTTGTAGAATTTTTTAATCCAATTAGGCCCCCATTTGCTCAACAAATCATCTTCAAGTGATACAAAAAATTTACTAATCCCAGGATCACCTTGTCGACCGGAACGACCACGTATTTGCAAATCAATCCGATGATTTTCCATACGCTCTGTTCCGACAACCACTAAACCACCCAATTCCGCCACGCCTTCTCCTAGCTGGATATCTGTTCCTCTACCTGCCATTGAAGTCGCCACCGTCACCGCTCCTTTTTGTCCAGACTCTGCAATCATTTGTGACTCACGCGCTACGTTATTGGCATTTAAAAGATTATGAGCAATACCCTCCCTCAAAAGCAAGGAAGAGTAAATTTCCGACATCTCTACAGAGCCTGTAAAAATCAACAAGGGATTTCCGCGTTTATGATAATGTTTGATAGTTTCTAAAGAAGAGAACACTTTTTCTGGTAAAGTCAGATACAGTTCATCTGGCAAATCCTTGCGAATCATTGGCTTATTCGTTGGAATTTTTATAACCGACATAGAATAGGTTTCTAGAAATTCTTTCTCTGCTGTTTGAGCAGTTCCTGTCATACCAGCAATTTTGTGAAACAGTTTAAATAGATTTTGATAGGTGATAGATGCCATAGCTCTGGTTTCCTGAGTTAAGTCTACTTGCTCCTTTGACTCAATTGCCTGATGTTGACCACCTTGCAAGCGTGTCATTTCTAATAAACGACCTGTTGAGCGATCTAGTAATACGACCTCAGCTCCTTTTTCTCCATCATAAATGACATAATCTTTATCTTTTTTAAACAACTTATGAGCTCGAAGTGCCAAGTTGAGATGACGAACCAATTCTTGATTTTCCTTTTTAAAAAGATGATTGACTCCTAAAAAACGTTCGGCTGCGCGTATTCCCTTCATGGTTAGCCAAGTTTCATTCTTTTTCGAATCATATTGATAGTCTCTATCTTCTTTTAGAGTGGTAATAAAGGTGTCCATGATGCTATAAAAATTAGACTGAACTCTTGGTGCTCCCGATATAACCAGCGGCATCTGCGCACTATCTAGCAAAACTGAATCAATCTCATCAATGATAGCATAGTGAAATTTTCTCAAATAGCGCTCTTTTTTAGAAGAAGCCAAATTTTCAACTAGATAATCAAAACCCAAGGCACTATTAGTTGTGTAGACAATATCTGATTGGTAAAGAGATCGTTTTTCTTTAGGAGATAAAGGCTTTTTATTGTCTTCTGATAAAGCAACGCCGACACTTAATCCCAAAAAACGATAAACTGGTCCCATTGCCAAAGCATCTCTTTTAGCAAGATAACTATTTGTCGTGACTAACATAGTTCCCTGACCAGTTAAAGCATTTAGATAAAGAGGCATGGTCGCCGTCAAGGTCTTTCCTTCACCCGTTGCCATTTCAGCTATATTTCCCTGATGAAGAACAACAGCTCCCATTACTTGAACATCGTAGGGAAATAAACCAAGTACTCGCTTATCAGCTTCCCTAACAACAGCATAGGCTTCTGGCAATAAGTCATCTAGGCGATATCCTGCTAGCAACCTTTGTTTAAATTCTTGTGTTTTTGCTTGGAGGTCTTTATCAGACAAGGTAGCTATTTCATCTTGAAGATTATTAATCTGTTCTACGATTTTTTTTAGTCGATGTAGTTGTAGGTTATTTTTTATCATCTACTTCCTCATTTATAGCTTGCAGTTCTAAATAGTGAAAATCAAAGGATAGAAGTCCCGCACTCAATAGCTGAATCTTATAACTATAAGCCTCCAGTGGATAAGTAAAAGTCAGTATATCTTCTCTTTCAACCTTATTTCCAATTTCCTCACCGTAACGATTTAAAAAACTAATTTTAAAAAAGACACTAAATTCTGGAAAACTTTCCATTTTTCGTATGATACGGTACTGCTTCCCTTTTTTTAATAAAGGAAGAGTCGGCGTTAAGCGTTCTTCTTGGTATTGGCAACTAGAAGACCACTCGTGCAAAATTTGACCAGAAGCCATCAAGGGATTTTCAAAAGAAATAAAATCAGGTGCGTGATAAATAAGTGTAGTTCCAAAAAGATAGGTAGTGTCTTTTCGAGCACTAGCTGAAGCTCCCCTAGCCTCACCCCAATAAATCGCTTTTCTCTTACTAATTTTCATTTCTTTCTACCAAATTCCTGTTCTAGAATCATTTTATAATAATTGATAAACCATGAGACTGTCACGCTAGCATCATCATTATGGCGTCCCGATATTCCTTTGCTGATGATTTTAGCATCTGTAAAATACAATGTGTCAATAATGTCTTGGTACATAGTTGGATCATAGTCTTCTTCTCTCATATAGGCTATTCCAAAAATAGTTTGACTAAAATCAGCCTTTCTAAATTTCTTCCAGAAACGATCATTCAGAGTATCCATGGCTTGTTCATCCTTGCCACCAGTATGATAGTGAAGTATGTCCAAAGCAGTTGGAAATACTTTCGGTAGTAGTAGACGACCACGTTTAGCAATGGTACCTAGGTTTCCCAAAGGTTTGGATAAAATAATTGCTTTTGGTTGAAATTCCGCTCCGTAATACATTGCTCCAAATGTCCCCATAGACATTCCAGAGAGGATTAGATCTTTTTCTGTAAAATGCAGCAAGTCCAAATGCTCTTGTATGATTTGATGAATAGCTATTTCCAACTCATCACTACCTAGATAAAAGACACCCCCATCAACACGCGGATCGGAAAAAAGAAGAAAGGGAGTTCCTAAATTTTTCATCATCCCAAACCCCTCAAATCCCTCCGCACGACGGTAACCAGAAAAGTAGACAGACAAAGGAGGTTTAAAATCTCCGGGATAAAAGAAATAATTGATTTCTTGACGGTTTCTATCTTTTAGTATATTGCCACCTAGAACATATTTACCAAGCTGATAACGTGTTAATCGTTGATGCAGAGCTCCTATATGTAATTGACCCTGACCTCTGGCTTCTAATGTAATACCCAGATAAGAAGAAAAATCATTGTCTAAAAGGAGAGCCTCACTCATATCTTCTTCTGTAAAAATTTTTTCATTTAAGATAGTAGCTACTGACCCTTCTTGGATAGGATACACTTTTAACTGGATTTCACAGGGGAGATCTTTCTGATATTCCAGCCATAGTTCTACTGGATTAGCTTTAGTAGCCATTATATTAAATTTCCAAGAAACAATAGGCTTAAAATTCTCTCCATACTGGCCGTTCAATGTCACATTTTCATAACCATTGTAGATGACTTGTCCTCTAAAATTGGGATTAACAATCATATCTATCGGTGTGAGTTTGTCGCCGTATTGCCCTTTGAATAGTCCTTTTGAGAGAACTCGCAACAGATTCTCTTTATCTGACATATCAATGGCTTGTGCACAATGACGCTTTAGAAAATAGCGTTCATCAGCTTCAAAGAAGGAAAGAGCTTGACTATACAGCAGAGTATAAGGAATAATACGATTTTCAATCCAAAATAAATCACCCATGACTTCCAAAGAATCAATTAAAATGGCATCAAAACTTGAAATTTTTTTCTGTTTCATGGATTTTTTGATAGCTTGTCCCGACCCAAAAGGAAAATAATGCCACTTCAAGTCATGTGATAAAACGAACTCCTTGCTCCAATCTGTTGAACCAATTTGTAAAATATTACGTTCGTTCTTCATGAACTTCCTCCTCCAACCATGTTTCCCATTTCTGAATTAGTTCAGAACCTACATTTTCTTGAATTTTGTCAATAGAGTAAATAAGAGCTTTGTTCCAATTTTTCAATCCATCTAAATAATAATCTAATCCATTTGGTAAATCAGCAATTTCCGATAAAATATACCCATTTTCCTTATGCTTAACATAATTTGAAGAGATTAAGTTGATTTGGGGAATTCCTGCACTAATCCCTGCAATTTGCGTATACAAATTTGGTTGGGAGTCCAAATCAATAATCAAACGAGTATACTCTAATTCCTGAATCAACTCCAACTCATTGGTTATGTTCTTGATAGCAAAGCGATACTCTTCTGTTTGATTTTCTATTAGGGAATTCTCTGCCCACTTATCTTTATCATGTTTTTTAACAAAATCCTCTCGGTTTAAATATTCTGCTAAAATCTCCGCTACTTTCTCTTCTACTTTTTCAATTCCCTCTTTCCAAGCATTGTAAACACCAATCACTAATTCTGTCTGAGGATGCTGTGCAATATAAAACAAGACTTTAAAAATAGCATAATCGTTCAGTGGTTCTTGTAGATTAATTTGGTAATAAATTTTAGCTTCTTTTCGTCGTTGACTTTTTCCTAATTGTAAGCGAGTATCAAACGGAGAAAGTTGATGAATTTTTCCTTTGGATTCAGCTAGCAAGTTTTGCAAGTCTCTTTTCATATCAGACTGATCGGTCAAAACTAAATCAGCTGATTTCATCATAGGCATCATGAGATTCAAATCATCTTCCCTATTTCGTTCATAAAAAAAGCTGAGAATTGTGGACGCCTGATCCGAAAATAAACTGAAAAAAGAAGAAGGATAAATCGGATGTGCAGCAATCACCACTTTTTTCTCTTCCTCAACTTGTTCTGAAAAATAAACAGTAAATTTTTCGACAATAAGATCCAACATCGTTTCATAACTAGATTGCTTAAAATCAGATTGATACAAAGGATTGACTTCAACCAAATAGGAAGCATTAGCTAATTGTTCTCGCACGCGCCATTCTCCTTCCATATTCAGATAGTCTTGGTAAGTTGCTTGTCCATCCTCATAGTATACAATGCTTGAAATAAAACCTCTATCATCCATTAGGTAGACTTTATCTAGTTGCTCGTCTTTAAAAAATTCAATAAAACTGATAAATCCTTCCTCTCCAAATTCAATATGAGCATACAATTCACTATTTCTACGTACAATCACTAAAAAAGGAGTATAAATAAATTCACAATCTTCTGGCCAAGCCAAATCTTTTATTTGTAAAACCTGCATCTCTTTATCATCAGTGACTCCCTGAATCGTATCAAAAATAGAATAATAGTCACTTTCAAAAATATCTTGACGATGAAGAAAATAGCGTAGATGAGGCATATATGAAAACAATACGATTTTGGTTGACTTGTTCTCTCCTTGAAACATTCGCAACTGATAGATGGCATCGTCAAATTCTATCCGTTGTGTAGACCGATACCAAGGGATACTTTCTCTATACCACGGCCGCTCTTTTTTCCCATACCAAGCAGGAATAAAATAATACATACACCCTCCTACAACAATGATTGATACCGTTCATTTAAAGTTAATACTTCTATTTCATCTCTAATAGTAAAAACCATTCCAATAAAAATCAGAAAAATTCCCGGAATAACACTCAGTCTGATATAACGACTGTCCCATAGAAGAATCATCATTGGAAGACCAGATAAAACAATTAGATAAATAGCACCAAAAATAGCAAAACGAAACACCAAACGATTGATGAATTTTTTAGTCGCAAGCCCTGGATAAACATCTTCAATGTATTCACCATTTCTTTGCATTCTATCGGCAATTTGCTCTCCGTTAACATTGACGAAAGAAAAAATAAGACTTAGTGCAAAAATAGTCAGTAGATAAAGAAGAAACCATGCTAATTCTCCTGTAGATAAATCAATTATCCATTGTCGGATGGTCAAATTATTTGGTTGAAAAAAAAGTAAGAATAGTAAAAAATATTGAGGAATACCGACAACGGTAATCGCATACATAATGGGCATTCCTCCAGCAGGATTTAAGCGAATATCCAGATAAGAATAATCTTTAAATCGGTTGTGGATAGTCATTTTATTAACAGGAATACGATATTTACTTCTCTCCACAACAACAGCCAAATAAAGAAATAGTAAACTGACTAAAATCAATAGTGCTATCCAGATTGGCTTAATGTTAAATTCTTGTATTGAACTCCATATATCCTGTGGAACATAAGCAATCATACCAACCATCACAATCATAACAGAGCCACCCAAGCCCATAGCCGCATTCAAATCAGCTAACCAAATTAAAAAGAAAGTACCAGCTATTAAAATCAGTATGTTCAGCAATAGGATACCAATTGTTGATTTTCCTGTTTGTAAAGGCAAATTAATCACTAAAGCCAGTGATTGAATAAAGGCAATGACAAGCGTTAAATACATTCGCCAGCGTTCTTGTACCTCAATCGGTAAGGTATCCAAGCCCAAACTTTTTGATACTGAAAACATTTGCCAAATGAGCATTGCTGACATCCATGGTGCCAAGCCGATTGAAAAAAGCGACAAACTACGTAAATTACTCCCCATAAGAGAAGTCACATAGTAAAGAGAATGCGAAGCATTATTCTCAGAAAGAATGGCTTTCATATCAAGGAATGGAAGAGTTAACTGACTACCTAATACATAAACAAATAAAAACAGTAGTGTCCACAAACTTTTTTTGACGACAATTAGATTTAAAGTTGGTTTCACCGTAACTCCTTTCCCTCTCAAGTCTCCACTCATTTATAACAACACTTCCATTATAGCATCTGTGAGTATTTTTTTAGAGAAGTAACCCTCTCTTAAAAGAAATGATACATTTCGTACACGCTGTACCATCATTTGGTAATCCTGCTCCGTCACTTGTTCAACTAAGAGACTCGCATCAGCTAAATTATCTGCTACCAATCCCACTCCTTTTTCCTTAATCCACTCAACATTAGATAAATAAGGAGGAACGATAACTGGAATCCCTGCCGCCAGATAAGTTGCTACTTTATGAGAAATATTCAAGCCGTAATATTCTGGTTCATCTGATGGATTTTCAGCAACTCCCCAAACCAAACCAAAACCACCTTTTGACAATTCCAATAACAATTCTGGACGACTGTACCACCCTCGGTAGTGCAAATTCGTCTGCTCTGTCTTGATAGGCTGTTCCGAAAAAATCTCCAATTTCGTTGGATGGGACCATTTTGATAAGTGTTCAAAACGATCAACATTTCCAGCAAAATAAAGTTTTTTCTCAAATTGTGGTTGATGCAAAGGTAAATCATAAGGATGATCCCACATGTGCTGAATCAGTATTTTTTGAACAGTTAATCCTTCTTTTAATAATTTTTCCTTCATCTTTTCAGACGGCACAATAATCACATCAGACTGATTATAAAGTTCAATATATTCTGGCATCAGATAATAATTCGATTCAAACATCAAAGGAGGAATATCGTGAATAAATGTAATAATTTTAGCCTGTAAAATTTTCAATTTTTTTAAAAATTCTCGGTCAAACTCTCTGCCATTCCAAGTAGGGGTTTGATAAATAACAATGTCTCCATAAGAAACACTAGCCATAATGCCATCTAAGCGAGTGCTCATCTCGCTTGAACTGTCACTATAAATATCATAAAAGTAAAAACTGAGCTCATTGAAGCCTAGCTCCTTCGCTAATTTAGCAACATCATTTTGAGCAATCAAAGCCGTACTTTGACCAGACATACCATACAAATTAGTAATATTAATTTTCATCTTTTTTACTCTCGTTTGCTTCTTTCACCAAGTTAACAACAATCTGCTTTTCATATACTTCATCTGCTAACCATTCAATATTTTCATCATAATTGTATTCTGCTGTATGCTTATGAGGAAGTTTCACCTTATGATTGGCTCCCATAAGAAACCACTCGTATTCAGAGTCTATATGTCCAATGTCCAATGCACGATAACCTTCTTGAAGCAAGTCGTATACCAACACTTTGGCCGTAGGACCCAACATAACCAAGATAAGACAATCTTTAGCATCCAATTTTCTAATAGACTGTTTGATTTCTTCTATCACATCATAAGCATTTCTAGATGGGCAAATAATTCTTTTGACACTTCTAGCATTATCAAAAAGATTATTACCAACTCCAGAGCGTGAAGTATCTCCCTCTACTATCAAAATATCTTGCTGTTCCCATAAAGTTCTTATTTTTTCAAAATTTTCTTTAGAAGCAGACTTATCAAGCCAGTCCATATAAGGACGAGAAATAAAAGTAGAACCATACCAAGGGGCCTGACAGATTTCTAAATATGTTTGCTTATAGGTTTGCAAATGAGTTAACCAAAAATCTCGTGCATAGTCTTGGTAACGCCCTAGATTTTCAAAAACATCGGATAAGCAAATGACTAATTGTTCCCCACTAGCTAAAGACATGATATTTTTTAGTTTAGAAGCTAATTCTGGATGATAATCTTGATAAGGAATGCTATGCCCAGAAATCAGATCCATTTCTCCATCACCATAACGAAGAATGGAAGAATGATGTTTCAGTACATAGTCTAAGGTTTCATGGATAGAGAGAACATTTAACGTTTTTTCCTGAGTTTCTCCTACCTTAAAGTCAGCGATTGCTTGAACCATACTTTCTGGGTTATCCTGAGAAAAAATTCTCTGTCCTTGCTCTCCATGTGCTCTACTATCAAAAGCATAAACTTCTTTGTTAGCTTTCCTAAAATCAGAAATAATATCTCCTACTTCTTCCCCAGCATTAATATCCAATAAAATATGACATTTTTCTTTTAGAGCTTCTAAAAGAGCTGTCAAACCTGCTATATCAGATGCTACACTTACATTTTGGTATTGAAGTAAGCAAGAAATTGGTTCGGCTACAACAACCGGAGCAGCAATATAGAAATGACAATCGGGTAAAGATTGTACCAAGTAGCTGATATGAAGTAAATCACAGGAGTAGGTATAAATAAAACAAGAAACAGCTGGCTTTTCTTCTTTTTCCACCATTTCTTTTGTCAGTTGCAAGCGTGGAGAATCAAAATCAGACCAATCTAGATTGTTATAAAACCACCAAACTTCTCTATAAATGGTCTGAAGATAAACATTCCAAGGCTTTCGTTCTGTTAAATAATGAATAATTGGTGGGTAAAGGTTTGACTCTGTTTGATAATCTGAAAAAATAGTATGCAAAGTGATACAGTTGTATTGAAAAGGCAACTGCAACCAACGATTTTTAAACAACAAATTCAAAATACTCTGATCTGCTGAAGGCACTTCCTTATGATACTGATGAGTCAATTCAATTAATGTTTCTCTGACCTTCTCTTTCTTCCATAGGACATTGTTGATTAACAATAAACCTGCATTAAATATGTATTCTCCAAAGTAATGCTGGCCTCCTAAATCTTGAACGGCAGCCACAGGATAATCCCCTAGTTCCGTCTCAAATAAATGGCTTATATCTTGTGTAATCACCATATCACAGTCCAAATAAAGAGCCTTCTCTTCAATAACAAAATCTGCTACAAAATAACGTAAAAAGACTGTGTAGCTAATATCTGTATGAAAATGTTGTAGCTGTGAAGCATCTATCCGAGCATTGACTATCTGACAATTCAATACTGATAATTTCTTATTTAGATGATAAAACCATTCATTTGGAAAATCGGTATGAATCAAATAGAATTTTATTTTTCGATTATGGTAACAAATAGACTTTATCGTGGTCAATACTTGTTCACTGTATGAATAATTGGCAGCTAAAACAACTGCCGGATACACTCCTTGCTTATCCTTTACCATATCTCCACAAATCCTCAACTATCCTAATATTTTCCACATAAAAATGTTTATTTTATCAAACCATAAAGCAACAAGTAACCAAGTTCTTGCATCAGAATCAATCCCTATCACTAGCGACCTATATAATCACTTCTGTTCATTATACACAAGAGGTCTATTACTACATAAATTCTATATTAGTATTATATACAAACTTACTTGAAAAATCTATGTTTTTAAGAGGAACGGCATTTGTTCATTATAAAATTATATTATTCTGATTTTTTATTATAATTTTCACTTGATTAAAAATAAAGTATTGACTTTATTTTTAATCAATGCTATACTTTTAAAAGTAAATATTAAATAAAAAATACAATGTTTATTTAATTCATTGGTATGTTTCGTTGACACATTTGTTGTCTCTATTTACTCAACTGCATTAGCTATACCTAAAAAGGAGCAAAGTATGAAATCCATTTTAAGAAACAAAACCTACTTAACCATGCTGTCGGCAGATATTATTTCTGATTTTGGAGATACTGTCTATGATCTTGCTCTGATGAACTATGTTCTCTTACTAAAAGACAGTGAATTAGCTATTGCTATTATCACATTTATTGGAACCGTTCCACTAATGAGTGCTATAATATTCGGATATATAGCAGACCACATCAAAAGAAAAATTAATGGAATCATTCTTACACAGTTTATTCGACTGATCGCTTATATTCTGGTTGGTATTGTCATGTCTTTTCCCCCTGCATTATGGATTGTTATTTTTACGGCCTTCATCGGGTTAATATCAGATTTTTTGGGACAATTTGAAAATAGTTTATATACCCCTTTAAGTCTACGAATCATCTCTAACCAAGATCGAGCAGAAGCTTCCGCTTTCTCTTCTTCTATTCACAGTGCCAGTAGCATTATTTTCCGTTTCAGTGGAGCTTTATTTATTGGAATATTGTCCTATAGCCAATTAGCTTATTTAAATGCTTCTACTTTTATGATTTGTATTATTGCTATGCTTTTGGTTCGTCCAACTATCTTAAAATTATTGAAGACAAATCCAATCAAAGAAAATAAAGATCACTTACTAGATGGTAATCATTCGTTTATTTCCTCTTTTAAAAATAGTATCCGTTTTGTTTTTAAGGAAATGGTTAAAGTTCCTGAAATTAAAATTAATCTAATTATTATTCCTATTTTAAATGGTTTATTTTCTGCATTATCGGTACTGGTAACCTTATTATCTAAAAATGATAGTCATTTTATAATCTTTTCTATCCCATTTACTATTGCACTACCTGTAATTACCCTGATGTTAGGACAAATTTGTGGAAATATTTTACTCATGACAGGTTTAAAAAATCTTAGTTATTTCTTTTTAACCAAAATGGCTGTCCTTTCTATCACCTTCATTTTACTTAGTTTACTTTTCCACAATGCCTATCTTTTGTCATTTTTTCTCTTTGTTTCAGGAATTTTTGTTGGCCTCATCAATCCGAAATTTTTTGCCATCATAATGAATAGTATGCCAGAAGACAAAATTGCCCTAATTAACTCAGGTATCCAAACTATCTTCACACTTGGTATCGTTTTGGGAAACATTATTCTCTCAGGCTTAGTTTTTTTCTTACCAGTTGATATAATTATTTATATTTATCTATTTATGAGCTTTGTATTGGTTGCTTATACTCTCAAAAAATTAGGAATAAAAGGAGGTTTCTTTGATGAAATTTCAAATTAATCAAGAGGAAAATAAATGCATTGAATACCTGATGTTTCCTTATTTAAAATTTATAGATGTGGACTCAGAAGCGTTTGTTTCCTATAAAAACAAATTAAAAGATGTTCTTGCTGATATGGAACAAATAAAAGTTCTACTAAAGCCTTTTACAAAAGAAATTGATCGTCTTCTACTTCCTGATATAAATTACCAAAACTTTTATGAAAGTTTATTGAACCACGTTGTGGAAAACGGATATGTTGTGACAGATCTTGAAGAGTTGTTTACTTTTTGGGAAACCTTACCAGAAGAACAACTCTATCAAAACTTTTACGAAATTTTGTCAGACGAAGAACAGGTTAACAAGAATAATTTTATTCAGTTCCTGGAGCAATGTACAGATAATCCCCAGATCAAGTGGTCTTGGATCATTGCACATGAGGACTTAAAGGAACATTTGCATCAAGCGATTGCACTTTATCGAAAAATAAGTCCCTTGTACACTCCTTTTTATAAAAAATATCAAAAGGAAGTAGCGAATGTTGCTAAAAATTTTCGATTGGATGAAACTATTCATGAGTTGGAAGAAACATTTTTCACTTCTGTTGCTACTGCATTCGAAAAATTAAAAAAAGAAAACCATCAAGAATGTTTTGTTAGACTTCTCAGTCCTTTCTTTGATGAAATCATTCTTTTATGTAAACAAAACAAAAAAAATAGTCCTATCTACTTTAAAATTAATGTTCGTTATCAAAGCACCTATCATGATATTTCAAAATTAGATGAGAAAAGGAGTATCGCTATTTTAAAAACTTTATCCGATGAAAATCGCTATAAAGTGCTGAAAGAATTGGTAAATGGTGACTTAAAATCAAAGGAAATTGCTAAAAAATTAAAATTAACTCCTGCCAATATCTCCTTTCATACACAAAAATTGATCAATCAACAGATTATTGGATTAGAACAAGATAAAACAAAAGGTAGCAAATATTCCCTGAATAAAAATATGTTAAATGAAGTCATTTCTCTCATCAAAAAAGACTTAGATTTATAAATAAAAACTCATAACTAAAAAGCGCTATTTTCTTTCATTAGACAAATAGCGCTTGTATTATATTTATTGATTTTATATTACTGATATTTTGGATACCATTTGAAATCACGAACAGCTCTAGCCATATCTGTTTCTTTTACACGTACAAGACCTTGCTCTTGTGCTTTTTTGGCTACTGCTTCTGCAACTTTAGTAGAAACTTCTTCAACATACTGAAATGGTGGTAGAACTGGCGCTCCTAGTTGTGTAATATCTGTAATACCACTTAGTGAATGAGCTGCTGCTCCAATCATCTCATCTGTCAAAAGAGTAGCTTCTGACGCCAACATACCAAGACCCAAACCTGGGTAGATAAGAGCATTATTAGCTTGTCCAATCACATAATCAACACCTTTGTAAGAAACTGTATCTGATGGAATTCCTGTAGCAACAAATGCTTTCCCATCTGACCATGTAATTAAATCCTCTGCACTTGCTTCTGCAAGTTTAGTTGGATTAGACAATGGGAATATGATAGGTCGCTCTGCAATCTCACACATAGCTTCTACAATTTCTTTAGTAAATGTTCCGGGTTGTGTTGATGTACCTACGAGAATAGTAGGTTTTACTATCTTAACAATTTCAAGTAAATCTGTCAGTCCATCTGTGTTGGAAAAATCTGAGCGTTTCTTTGCAAAAGGTTTTTGCTCAGGTGTTAAATCATCCATATCATCAAAAAGGAGACCTTGTTTGTCTACCATGAAGAAACGCTTATAAGCTTCTTCTTCTGATAAACCTTCATTGATCATTTCCCCAAGAACACGAGATGCGATGCCTGCCCCAGCAGTTCCACCACCATAACAGAGATAAATTTGATCAGTAAGTTTTTGTTTACTGATATCCATCGCCGTAAAAATACCACCTAGAGTTACAATCCCTGTTCCTTGAATATCATCGTTAAAGGTTGGAATCGTCTTTTTATATTTATTGAGGATATTAGCAGCATTCATCCGACCAAAGTCTTCCCAATGTAGATACAATTTTGGAAAGAGCTGCTCAGCTGTTTTTACAAATTTATCAATAAAATCACTATAACGCTCGCCACGAATTCGTTTGTGACGATTCCCAAGATAATTCGGATTATTTAATAGTTCTTCGCGATTGGTTCCTGCATCAATCACAAGGGGCAAAACTGTCGCTGGATCAATTCCCGCAGCACCTGTATAAACCATTAGTTTTCCAACCGAAATATCAACACCGTTTACTCCCCAATCTCCGATTCCCAAAATTCCTTCAGCATCTGTTACCACAATTAAGCGGATATCACGATTTCCAGCAGCATTTTTAAGTGTTATCTCGATGTTTTCAGGATGATTAATATCCAAATATCCTGCATACTGAGGGTCCACAAATAAATCACTATAGCCCTCAATAGTATCTGCGATTGTTGGATCGTAAACAATGGGATTAAACTCTTCTAAATGTTTAGTAAACAAATAATAAAATAGAGTCCTATTTGTATTGAAAATTTCCATCAAAAACAAACGTTTTTCAAGATTAGTAGTCTTTAGTTTCATTTGTTCATAAGTCTGCGCCGCCTGTTCTTCAATCGTTTGAACATGCGGTGGTAAAAGACCAATTAAACCAAGTTCTTTGCGCTCTTCCAAAGTGAAAGCTGTCCCTTTGTTTAAAAAAGGATTATTTAAAATTTCATGTGCATCCATTAGAGCACCTCCTTTGCGTGTATTATAACAAAACAAAAATTTTCATTCAAGCAAGACTGTCTATTTTAATCACAAATTATAATACATAAATAATTATATTTTTTATAGAAAATGGAATAATTAACTTTATCTGTTAACTATATTTGGATTAATTTCACCTAAAAGAACTAAAAAAGCTAATTTCTACCTCTAAAAGAAATTAGCTTAATTTTAATCCTAAACCTAAATTAATAGTATTCTCCTTGGCGATAATCCCAAGAATTAAAAGTATCAGACAGATGCATCATAATCTTATCAATATCCAAACCTTTACGGATAACTACTGGAGCTGGAGAAATTGAGCGTTCGCCTTTTTGTTCTGGTACCAACTTCCCTTCCTTATCCACCATAGAAACCATTACGCCTTGCTCATATCTCGTTTCAATAGTTTTATCTGGTTGGATAGAAGCGACATAGTCATCAGCTTCAATAACTAAGTCAACTGCATTTTCAATACGGTCTCCTATTCCCTCAACCTTTCCACGATTTCCTTTTCCAGAAGGATTGGCTGAAGAAGCATAGACCATCTTACCTTCTTCCCATAACTTAGCTGCTAATTGCTCACCAGCTTTCCCAAATTTGATGACAAAACAACTTGTTCCTCGAACGTCTGTCATCAAGTCTTCTCTTCCATCACCATAAGCTTTTAGTTTATCAAAAGCTTCTGCTTTCCATGGAAGAATACAACCGAGAAGAATATCTTCATCCCAGTGTTTTTGATAGAAAGATTCAATTTCTGGATTTAATTGAGCAAGGGCACGCAACTCATCCATGCTTCCACAAAGAACAACACCTGGCTTGTTACGATTGCGTTCTTTTGCTTCAAATTTGCGTTCAAGTCCTGCTCTATCACTAGTCATAATGATATAACCTACTTTAGTCGGACAGACAATACAACCACCTTTTCCTTGCAAAGTTTCTAATCCTTCTTGAGAAAGTTGTCCATTCCATTGAATATGTTTAGTCATAAGTGTTTCCTTTTCTATTTTATCTTTCATTATTTTATCATAATAGCCAAACCCTAGCAAGGTTTTTCAGAAAATTCATAATTGAATATATAATTCCAAATTTTCAACTGAATTTCCCTTATTGCCAGTAAGAAGGTCGGTGCTTTTCATACTCAGTAATCAAATCCTCATACTGAAGTGTAATACCAATATCATCTAGACCGTTCAATAATTTATGTTTCCATTCAGCGTCAATATCAAAAGAAAATTCTCCTACCGGTGAAAAAATCTTTTGTTGCTCTAAATCAACAGTCAAAGTATCGGTCGGTTTTAATTGTGCTAACTGTTGTCTCACTTCTATTGGTTGGACGATAGGAAGCATACTGTTATTTAGTTCATTATTGTAGTGAATATCTCCAAAAGAGCCTGCAATCACCACTTTAAAACCATAATCGGCTAATGCCCAGGCTGCATGTTCACGAGAAGAGCCGGCTCCAAAATTATCTCCAGTAATTAAAATAGTAGCCTTACGATACTCTTCCTTATTAAAAATGAAATCTGGATCTTCGGTATAACGATTGTCTTTATAACGCCAAGCATACATGAGGTATTTTCCAAATCCTTTTTTATCAATTAGTTTCAAAAATTGTTTTGGTAAAATCTGGTCAGTATCAATATTATCATTCATCAATGGAACAGTTGTTCCTGTATAGATAGTAAATTTTTCCAACGATTTTTCTCCTCAAGTCATATTATTGTGCTTCTGTCATTTGTCGCACATCCACAAATCTACCCGCAATAGCCGCAGCCGCAGCCATCGCAGGGCTACAAAGATGTGTCTTTGCTCCAAAACCTTGACGGTCTTCAAAGTTTCTATTACTAGTAGAAGCACAATGAACACCATCTGGCACCTTATCTGGATTCATTCCTAAACACATAGAACAGCCAGGATCACGCCATTCAAAACCAGCATCCATGAAAATTTTATCCAATCCCATTCGCTCGGCTGCCCGTTTAACTGGACGAGAGCCGGGAACGACAATTGCAGTCATATTCGGAGCAATATGCTTACCCATAACAAATTTTGCTGCTAACTGTAAATCGCTTAATCTAGCATTTGTACAGGATCCTATAAAAATATAACCCAATTCAATATCTTCGGCTTTCTGTCCTGGAGACATATTCATATAATTATATGCTCTCTCATCATTCATATCCCGAATTTCTGGAAAATCTACTCCAAATTCTACTCCCATAGAAGGATTGGTTCCCCAAGTGACCATTGGAGCTAATTGTGATACATCCATTTCAATTACTTTATCATAGACTGCATCTGAATCACTCACTAAAGTCTTCCAATCAGCTACCGCTGCTTCAAAATCCTCTGGAGCTCCTGAACGACCTTTTACATAATCATAAGTCGTTTGATCAGGATTCATGATTCCCATTTTTGATCCAAACTCAATAGACATATTACAAATAGTCATGCGTTCTTCCATGGTAAGATGGTCAACAGCTTCTCCAGCATACTCAACTACGTAACCTACTCCAGCTGCAACACCATATTTTGCAATCAACGCTAAAATAAAATCTTTTGAGTAAACACCTTTTGGTGGAACACCAGTAAATTTGACCAGCATTTTTTTCGGTTTAATCTGCCAAATCGTTTGGGTTGCAAAGACATGCTCCACTTCACTCGTCCCAATACCAAAAGCAATCGCACCAAAAGCTCCATGTGTGGCAGTATGACTATCACCACATACTATAAACTTTCCTGGCTGGGTTTTTCCAGTTTCTGGCCCAACCATATGCACAATTCCTTGTAATTCTGAACCGTGTGCTGCATGCTCGATTCCAAATTCTTCAACATTGTCTGATAGTTTATCAATTTGAGCTTTTGAAATCACGTCTCTTATGTCAAAAATATTAACGGTTGGCACATTATGGTCAAATGTACCAAATGTCAAATCTGGTCTTCTAACCTTTCGTCCAGCATCTCTCAAGCCTTGAAAAGCCTGCGGACTTGTCACCTCATGAATATAATGTTGATCCACATACATCAGTTGTGGTTCTTCTTCTTTTCCTGTAATCACATGACGTTCCCACAGTTTATCAAAAATCGATTTTCCACTCATACTAACTTCTCCAAATATAATAAATGAATAATATTTCAAGCACCATACCACAAATCCAAATCAACCAGAAATACCACTTTTTAGTCTTATGATGGAAAATGCGACCACCGAAAAAGGCTCCAATACCAGCACACAGTAGGGCTGATAAAAGTAAGGTTTTTTCTGGAATTCGATATTGATGCTTTATTGCTTTTCTCTTATCCAAACCATAGAGCAGAAACACGATAAAATTCCATAATAGACAAATTCCTGTAATTATCCATTTCATAAATTACTAATGATTGCCTCCGTTACTTCCTTGGTTGTGGCTTGTCCACCTAAGTCTTTGCTGAATATTCCTTGAGCAAACGTACTCTCAACAGCTTTCTCAATTTTTTGTGCTGCTTCTTCTTGCTCAAAGCTGTCTCGCAACATCATGGCTACTGATAAAATCATACTAATAGGATTTGCAATCCCTTTTCCAGCAATATCAGGTGCTGAACCGTGTATTGGTTCATAAAGACTAGGTCCATTTTCTGAATGACTGGCTGAGGGCATAACACCCAAAGTTCCCGATAAAACACTAGATTCATCTGATAAGATATCACCAAATAGGTTCTCTGTTACCAATACATCAAATTTATTTGGATTGGTAATCATCAACATCGCTGCACTATCTACGAGTTGATGCTCCAAAGTAACATCTGGATAATCTTTAGCTACCTGATTTGCTACTTTCCGCCACAATTTTGAGGTTGCTAGAACATTTTGCTTATCAATACTAGTTACATGCTTTTGGCGTTTGGTTGCAATTTCAAAAGCTTTGCGAATAATTCGCTCAATTTCTTGAACGGTATAATCATTTATATCACGAGCGGATTTTTCTTCTAAAATATGATCACCAAAGTAAATGCCTCCAGTTAATTCACGTACCACTACAAAATCTACTCCTGCTATTCGTTCTTCTTTCAGAGGAGATAAATGCTTTAGAGAGTCAAAAATTTTAACTGGTCGAATATTTGCAAAAAGGTGGAGTTCTTTCCGTAAAGCCAAAAGCCCTTGTTCTGGTCTAACACTAGCTTCATCGTATTGAGGACCACCGATCGCTGCTAGCAAAATAGCATCTGCATTTTTTGCTGCCTGTAAAGTATCTTCTGGCAGGGGATGACCTTTTTCATCAATACCTGCGCCACCAAAAGCTTTTTCCTCTATTTGATAATGAAAACCAACTTGTTCTGATACTACTTGCAAGACTTGAAGTCCAGCTTTCATAATTTCTGGACCTATGCCATCACCAGCCAATACCACAATTTTTTTTGTCATAGTTTTTCTTTCTAATTACTAGGTACATCACGATAAGAAACTCGGTGACCAATTTCACCAGCATTTTCTTTTTGGATGAATATATTTGCATTTATGTAAGCAATCGCACTAGCTTTTAACACATCAAAGTCAATACCAGCAGCATTAAAAATTGTATCTGTATCTGTATTTTCAACAGCCACCAAAACACGCGCTTGTGAATCAATACCGTCTGTCACTGCCTCAATATTATAAGTAAGTAATTGAAGATCTTGTTTAAAGAACTGATCGATGGCATTAAAGATTGCTTCGACACTACCTTGTCCTTCAGCCACACAGTTTACTTTTTCACCATCCATATTGACTAATCCAACATTAGCAGTAATAGTGGCATCTTCATTTGTGGACAAGCGTAAGTCATCAAAATGAAATCCTTCTGGATTTTCAACAGTTGTTCCAGCGATGAGAGCTTCAATATCTGCGTCCGTAACTTCGTGTTTTTTATCAGCCAAAGATTTGAATTTGCTGAAAAGTTCATTAATTTCAGACTCTTCAAAGTTAATTTCTAATTCTTTTAGTTTTTCTACAAAAGCATGGCGACCAGATAATTTACCAAGCGGTAGTGAATTACTTTTAACTCCAACTAGTTCTGGTGTAATAATTTCATAGGTTAATGGATTTTTCAAAACACCATCTTGATGAATACCAGATTCGTGTGAAAAAGCATTTCCGCCGACAACTGCCTTGTTTTTTGGCACTGCAATTCCAGAAAAACGAGAAACCAATTCAGACGTACGAATCGTCTCATTTAAAACGATATCCGTTTCTACCTGATAATAATCTTCACGGATATTGAGAGCAACAGCTACTTCTTCTAAGGCTGCATTTCCCGCACGCTCACCAATTCCATTAATAGTTCCTTCAACTCGACCAGCACCATTCTTAACAGCAGCCAAACTATTTGCTACAGCCATTCCCAAATCATCATGACAATGAGGACTGTAAATAACTTTTCGATCTGTTTTTACATTATCAATTAAATACTTGAAAATATTGCCAAACTCTTCTGGTGTAGTAAACCCTACCGTATCTGGAATATTGATATAAGTAGCTCCTGCATCTACAGCTGTTTGTACCACCTGCAATAAGAAATCAAGTTCTGTACGACTAGCATCTTCTGGAGAAAATTCTACAATATCAAACTTTGAACGAGCGTAAGTAACATGTTCTGTAATAGCTTCTAAAATTTCTTCTTTTGATTTTTTTAGTTTGTACTCTCTATGAATCGGACTAGTAGCTATGAATACATGAATTTGAGGAAACTTAGCATCTTTTAATGCTTCATAACAAGCATCAATATCAGACTTCACTGATCGAGCCAAACCGGTGACAGAACATTTTGTAATCACTTTAGCAATTTCCTGAACAGCTGTAAAAGAGTCTGGACTAGCAGCCGGAAAACCAGCTTCAATGGCAGAAATCCCCCATTTTTCTAACTGTCTAGCAATCGCTACTTTTTCTTTTATAGAAAAATTAACTCCGGGTGTCTGTTCACCGTCACGAAGACTGGTATCAAGAAATTCAACTTTACGTGGCATATACTGCTCCTTTTCTAATTTTAAGGCAATCTCACTCATTAAAATTTTCAATTAACTTGCAAAATACTGCAAATTAGTTAAAATCACTCCATGAATGAAACATGAAAAATAGTATAAGTTACTACCAAAATAAAAACATCTCACTTGAGAACAAGCGAGATGTTTCGTACTCCCGCTTGGTAAGCCAAACAGGACTAATGCTTTTGCACTAGCCCGAGTAACGCAACAACAAGTTAAAGCTTGTAGTATTTGTTGACTTCATTGTTTGACTTTTTCCTCTCATTAAGATGTTTTATTATTAATAGTATTCTATCATTGTAATTGAATAGTGTCAAGAAAAATGCTTCTTTAAAAAAATATATTGCCCAAATCTGAATAATAAAAATATAAGTAGCAATATGACAACAAAATAAATCGTTTTTAAAGAATACATTTGAACAAAATAAGCAGAAATAATTGCTCCCAAAACAAAACTTCCCAGCAAAGAAGCAAAAAAACTACCTTCTTTTAAATAGTTTTTCTCTTTAGTGCGGATAAACATTCCCAAAGCAACCATCGTTTTCTTTATATTTCCTGTCATAAAAGCATTGTTGTAAGCAATACCTCCCACCTCACCAAATGCTGTCGCAACAAGTCCCATACAAAAAGCTAGAGGAGGAACAATATAAACATTAGCTACATCTTTTGGTAAAGTTCCAACAAAAGCACAAACTGCTATCAAAGGAAATAGACTAGCCAATCGCCACCAAGATTTTTGAAAATAATGCTGAAAAACAGTGAACAAAAATATCCCTAGCATAAAGGATACCATACTGGCTATTTTTACCTCAGTTTGATTAATGTTATGACGGGTCATTGCAACAGACAACAAAACAACATTTCCTGTCTGCCCAGCAACCAAAGTTCCCCCTCTTTCTATAAAGGTATAGGCATCTATAAAACCCGCACAGAATGTTAGTAAACAGGCAAAAAATTTTGAACGAGAATGAAATTCTTTTTTTAACTTTATCATGTATTCTTAAAAGTCCATCTGTCTGTAAAAAGTAGTTTCTTATTCTTCTCTAGCTTCTTGAAGAATTTTTTCAATTTTTGTAGTAATCAAATCTATTGCAACTTTATTGGATACACCCTCAGGAATAATGATATCCGCATAACGTTTCGTAGGTTCAATGAATTGATGATACATTGGCTTGACCACTTCAAGGTACTGCTTGATGACACTATCCAAACTTCTTCCACGCTCTTCTATATCACGCTTGATTCGGCGGATAATTCGTACATCATCATCTGTATCTACAAAAATTTTGATATCCATCAACTCACGCAAACGCTTGTCTTCCAAAACTAAGATACCTTCCACAATAAAAACATCTTGTGGCTCTTGACGATAGCTTTTTTGACTACGAGTATGATTTGCATAATCATAAGTTGGAATATCAACAGGGCGCCCAGCTAAAAGTTCTCTAATTTGTTCAATCATCAAATCTGTATCAAAAGCAAAAGGATGATCATAATTGGTTTTGATTCTTTCATCAAAAGTTAAATGTGATTGATCTTTGTAATAAGAATCATGTTCAATCATAGCAATTTTCTCATTTGGAAAATTTGAAAGAATCGCTTTAGAAACACTGGTTTTCCCACCACCAGAACCACCAGTTACTCCAATGATAATAGGTCTATTTTGCATTGTTTACTCCGTTATTTGTTATCCTATCCATTTTACCTTAAATCATGTTATAATGAAAGGGTTAAATCAGAAAAATCTAAATAAGAATAAAGAGGAAAGTCATGCTAAAATTAGGAATTATCGGAACTAGTCCAATTTCTCATGAATTTATTAAAGCAGCAAATTTAAGTCAACAGTATGACTTAAAAGCAATTTATTCGCGGACCTTAACAGCTGCTGAACGATTTGCCAAAAATTATTCTAATCTATCTATCTATACAGATATGGTTGAATTTTTATCATCCGCTATTGATGTGGTCTACATTGCTAGTCCAAACTCCCTTCATTTTGTTCAAGCAAAAGTGGCTATTTTAGCACGAAAACACGTCATTATCGAAAAACCTGCTGTTTCTCGTCCAGAAGAATGGACAGAGTTAGTCAAGTTAGCAGATGAACACCAAGTATATCTTTTTGAAGCAGCTCGTAATTATCACGAAGAGGCATTCACTACTATTCAAAATTTTTTAAAAAACCAAACCATTCTAGGAGCACATTTCACCTACGCAAAATACTCCTCCAAGATGGAAGCTCTTCTATCTGGACAGGAACCAAACGTATTTTCATCTACATTTTCTGGTGGAGCTCTGATGGATTTGGGTATTTACCCTATCTATGCTGCTATGCGACTCTTTGGAAGTCCGCAGAATAGTTTTTATAGTGCCCAACAACTACCCAACAGTATTGATTTGAATGGAAATGGTTGTCTTGTTTATCCTAACTTCCAAGTCATTATCCAAACCGGAAAAAATATCAATAGCTATCTGCCCTCCGAAATTTATACCACAGAGGGAACCCTTATTTTAAACAGCATTGAACAAATAGACGCTGCTTCTTTTAAAAAATTAAATGGTAAAACAGAGAACATAAACCTTCAAATAGCAGAACATCCTATGTTAGAAGAGGCAAAAGCATTTGCAGAAGTATTGAAAGCAGACAGCACGCCACAGGTATATTTTGAATGGTTGGCAACAGCTAAAATCGTCCATGAGCATATATTTTCTATGCGACAATCAGCTGGTATTAGATTTGAGGTAGACAATGATTACAAATAATTTCCCTACAGTCTGGAGAGAAAAATTAAAGAAAGATGATTTTAAGGAATTAACTCCTATCCAAGAACAGTTATTCGAACCTGTCAGTCAAGGCTCTTCTGTCTTAGGAGTTAGTCCAACAGGAACTGGCAAAACCTTAGCTTATTTGTTCCCAACTCTTTTAAAACTTCAAGTAAAAAAAGCACAGCAACTTCTTATTCTTGCACCCAATACCGAGCTTGCAGGACAAATTTTTGAAGTGACTAAAAATTGGGCTGAGTTAATCGGTTTGACGAGCCAATTATTTATTTCTGGTTCCAGCCAAAAAAGACAAATAGAACGTTTAAAAAAAGGACCTGAAATCCTTATCGGAACCCCCGGACGAATCTTTGAACTAATCAAAATTAAAAAAATTAAGATGATGAATGTAGAAACCATTGTCTTAGATGAATTCGACCAATTATTGAGTGAGTCTCAATATCATTTTGTTGATAAAATAACTCATTATGTTCCACGTTCCTACCAATTTATCTATATGAGCGCAACAGCTAAGTTTGATAAAGATAAAATTGATGAGAAAACAATTCAAATTAAAATAGACGAACAAACTTTAGATCATATTTCACACTTTTACATGCAAGTTGACAAACGCAATAAAGTTGAATGGCTCCGAAAATTAGCTAATATCAATGAATTTCGAGGTCTTGTGTTTTTCAATTCCCTATCTGATTTAGGAAATGCTGAAGAAAAACTTCAATATCGAGAAGTGAACGCTATTTCCCTAGCAAGCGACATCAATGTGAAGTTTAGGAAGATTATTTTAGAAAAATTTAAAAATAGAAATATTACTCTTCTTCTGGCTACCGATTTAGTGGCTAGAGGAATTGACATTGACTCCCTTGAGTGTGTCATCAATGTCGAAGTGCCACGCGATCTTGAAACCTACACTCATCGATGTGGTCGGACAGGTCGAATGGGAAAAGAAGGTGTCGTGATTACTTTTGTTACACATCCAGAAGAATTAAAAACCTTAAAGAAATATGCTACTGTCAAAGAAATATCTTTGAAAAATCAAGAATTAACTATTCATTAACAATATCGAAAAAGCATAGCACACTTGGCTCAATGAACAAGTGTACTATGCTTTTTTATCATGAAAGAAACAATTAATTTCTACGGTAATAAATCTGATGCGGCTCCAATTGCCCTTGCAATAGTTCATCTACTGTTACCAAAGTATAATCATTTTTTTGTAAATATTCAATAACAGACGGCAAAGCGTCAATGGTAGTTTGGTGAATATCATGCATTAGAATAATAGAACCGGCTTTAGTCTTAGCTACTTCTTGCATAATTGCTTTCGTATTATGACTTTTCCAGTCTAGACTATCCACATCCCACATGATAAAGGATTGATTGACAGCATTTTGAACAGTAGTATTAACAGCACCATACGGAGGACGGGTAATGGTTGGTTTCGTTCCAATCACATTACCAATAGCCGTTTGAGTGTCATTAATCTCTTTTTTCGCTTGTTCCAATGGTAAATTGGTTAAAACAGGGTGGCTCCATGTATGAATCCCAATTTGATGTCCTTCATTATGAACTTGTTTTACAAGATTTTCATTCCCAGCAATATTTTGACCTATCATAAAAAAAGTAGCCTTAACATGGTATTTCTTTAAAATGGCTAATGCTTGAGGAGTTGTGCGAGAATCTGGACCGTCATCAAAGGTTAAAGCAACCACTTTCTCATGACGTTGCTCTTCGTAGTGCTGATAAGCTTCTAAATCCGCTCCAAGTAAATAGTCAGGATTAATTTGGCTCATTAAAGCTGTAAGAGGAATATCTAGACTTGTTAATTCCTGAACTGCTTGAGGCAAGGTAATTGAGAAATGACTGTTTTCAAAACGAAATGACCATTGACTAAATTCTGTCTCTTTGAAATAGTTCAAAATCTCATTTTGCTGTTGTTCAGCTGTTTGTCTAAAAGTAAGCTGGCTTTCTATTTCCTCTAAAAAAATTTCTTTAGCTTTGTCAGCATCTTTAAAAACTTTATCTAAGCTAATTAATTCTCCGGTTTGATTCAGATAAATAGAGGAGATTTGTTTTTTACTTGTCTCTTTAACCTGATCTTGCTTCACCATATAGTCTGTCCGATTGATAAGAATTTCTTTGACATTAGCAAGATTTGTCTCCTTATCTGTCGTATGATAAAAAGTAAGATTGCTAATTTTATTGTCTTTTTTCTTATCATTTGAAATAGACTTAGAGTCCGCCAAAATCACTTCTTTGGCTTTTTCACTTACTTGACCATTGGATAGTGGATAAAACGCTTCTACATAGCAACTGCCAATCATTCCTGTTTGACGTTGTTCATTTACAGTAATTTCTTTCTTTTCTTTGGCAATGACCTGATCAATCTTTTTTTGTAGATCTTTCTCCTGATAAATAAGCGAAATTCGACTCAATCCCACCACCAAACTCAACACAAAAGCCAGATTGAGCAGGCAGAGAAAAATTATTTTTCCCTTGTTCTGCTGTCTTATCTTTCTTCTTCTCATACAATTTTCCCATCTACATCATAAGATAGCTGATTTTTCAAAACAAATGAACAACTGGTAAAACTATTCCAACAATATAAAATTTCTACCGAATCAGTTATAGACTGTTTTCTTGAATGACTTCTACTTTATAACCATCAGGATCTTTTATGAAATAGTAGTTTGGAGGATTTCCAGGTAAACCTTTTGGTTCTGTCACTTCATAGCCTTTTGCTTGATGCTCTTCATGTAATTTTTCTAAGTTTGGTGTACTTAGGGCAACGTGAGCAAAGCCATCCCCAATGGTATATGGACCATGATTGTAATTATAAGTTAGTTCTAACTCATAGTCATCACCATCTAATCCAAGATAAACAATTGTAAAGTCATACTTTGGAAAATCTCTTCGTCTCAATTCTTTAAAACCAAAAGCATCTTTGTAAAAAGTAATGGATGCTTCTAAATTTTCTACACGCAAACAAGTATGTAACATTTTTGATACCATATTTATTCTCCATATCTCTTTTATACCATTATACCTTATTTTAGTTTTATCTTCACCCTTAATTGAGAATAATTTTATTTAATTTTCAATTTTTTACATAATATTTTATGTAAATCCATTTTCAAGATGACAATAAAAAGACCGAGAAATCGAAACATAAATAAACTTGCGTCAATTTAAAAATTTGAAAAATTTATAACCAACTAAACTCTTATAAGCTTCATTATTCAACTGTATCTAAGAGTTTTTTTGTTTTTATGATAAAAAAAGATTGAAGGAAATCATCCAAAATGGATTTTTTCTTCAATCTGAAATAGCTTAGTTTTATAATTGTTTATATTCAATAAAAGAACAATCCTATTAAACTGACAAATTCCCAAGTAAAATTAGAAGTAATATCGTAAAATAGCATGTAGAATTTCTAAGAAATCGTATCAAAATCAGTAATAATATTTATTCTTCACTATGGTCTAAAACACTAGCATTAATAAAAGGATATAAAAAGAATTCTAATTGCTTAATAGCTTCTTGATAGGATAATTGTTTATTTTGAAGAAAAATAAAATCTAAAAATAAAAAGATAGAATTAACATAATGTTCAGCTATGAGTGTTAAATCTATACTAATTTTTGGAAAATTCTCACAATCATTTAATAGATTAATAAAATAATGTTTCGTGTAGATAGTAAAATTTGACCAAAGGTAACCTGACATTAGATTGAATTGCTTCATGTTAGAAATTAATTCTCTATTTTTATCAAATAATTCGTATGTTTTTTTAAAATAATAATGCAGAGCGTCACTCGGAGTTAATGTTTTGTGAATATCAAAAGAGAGACTTTCAAACAATGTACTCCAGCAATATTCAAGTAAATCGAATTTATCATCAAAATAATTGTAAAAAGTAGCTCTAGGATAACCCGACCTTTTACATAATAGTTGAACACTTATTTTTTCAAATTCATTTGATTGTAATAATTGAAACATTGACTCTTTGAATGAGTCCAATGTTCTTGAAGCACTAGCAGTCATTGGTTGTTTATTAAAATCATACTTCATCTTTTTTCATTCCCTTTAATCCTTCTTGATACGTAACAATAGGCTTATATCCTAAAATAGTTTTTGCGGCATTTATTCTATACTTTCTATTCATTGCAATAAAAGAAAGATCGAAACTAGTTAAGGGTGGATAACTCCTTAAGTGTAATGTTCTCCAAATATTTTCGATAATTCTAGCAAGTGGTTTTGCAATAAAACTAGGTATACTTTTGTCAGGGATAGTAATGGATTGTGTATCTAACAAATCAGTTAGAAATGTTTTAACTGATTTTGCAGCATCATCAGTTATAAAGAAAATATCCTTATCTTTTCCGTTTACACAGGATAATGAAATAGCTTCAGCAACATTATCAACATGAACCATTTCTATCATAGTTTTTCCATGGTCTATCCACATAAATTGTTTTGATTCAATTTTACTTTTAAACGACTCTAAGGCTGGAACATCTTTCCCCCAAATAAACGTTGGTCGTAAAATTATTTTAACAAGTGAGGAATCATCTGCTAATAGTAATTTTTCAGCTTCTTGTTTTGATTTGCCATAATATGAGTTCGTTGATTCAGGGTAATGATAAGATTCATCTATATTTAGAAGGTCTACTTTTGATTGTAACACAGATTCAGAACTAATATATATCAAACGTTTAATTTCATATTCTTTTGCAACATTTAGAATATTTTGTGTGGCTTCAACGATACCTTTTTGATAAATTTCCCAATTCCCCCAAAAAGTAACGGGTGCTGCCATATGAATAATTATTTCAATATTGCTCAAAGTTGATTTCCAAACTTCAATATTTTCTAAACTTCCATTTATTATAGTAATTTTTGAATTATTATAAATTGAATCAGTTGGTTTTTTCCTAGATAATATATAAAGTTCATGATTATCCTTTAATAATCTTTTAACGACTGCCTTACCTAAAAAACCTGTACCACCAGTTAAAAAAATTTTCATGACTTACCTTCTTTCTTTTAAACAGTTGTAAATATTTTGACAACTGAAAAAAGTATAACTAAAAAATCTTTAAAAAAATAGTGACAAAAATTAAAAAGTGTCTAAACGACTATTTTTACTTTTTTTAATTAGAGATACAAAAAGTCCCATAAGACTTATAATGAAAAGCACCAAACCATCATTAGAAAGAATCTTATGGGACACATTCATCATACCACACGACTCATCGGAATGAAAGACAAAAATATCACCCTAAACAAAACCTTAAAACATGAGACCTATATGGAACTAATAGCTACATTAGACTACCATCCTCCCAAGTGTAAGTATTGCATGAGAATACAAGTCAAATAGGATTTCCAAAAACCTTCTAAAATCCCTTTTATTAAAATTGCTGGCTACCCTAGCCTCATTCGCTTGAAAAAGAGAAGATTTCAGTGTAAAGTCTGTCATCGAGTTACCGTTTCAGAAACTAACCTCGTTTGTCTCTATGTTTTTAAATGCCACTCCAGATTTATCTGTCTCGCTATCATAGAAAGAATCAAGATAAACTAATGTTCTCGCTCTTTTAAATACTGAATCATGCTCCACTATTTTTTTAATAAGTTGTACGTTGATTATACCGCCAACATAAGCTTTTTCCACTGGGTAAGTTAAGCGCGACACATATGCTGTCAATTCACTACTCATTATCATTCACCTCTCTATATTCATTTATTATAGTTTCTAATTTTAAGGAACGCGAAGTAGACATATTAACTTGAATATATTTTCTATCGTCACTGATATTTCTGGTAAAAGAAAGAACAAAATTGTCATTTTTATTTCTCCAAGATGAATCCAAGTGGTTTTTTTTTGCTAATTCCTCATCCAAATAATATGACAAATGATAGGCAGGAATTTCAGGATTATATTGACTATTAATTAATTTATAGCTGGCCAATATTTTTTCAGAAAAAACATTGGATTGAAAGAGAAAAGTGATGTTTTTCGCTTCTTCCTCCATAATATAATCTGAATCTAAACTCTCCCACCCTTGAACAGAATATTGAATATTGTGTTTGTACACAATCTCACTAGTTATATCATCTTCAAAAACCTGTCCAGTTTTTTTTTCAATAAATCCTTTAACAGATTTGTCAATAGGATTCCCCGAAACATTTATAGAATATTGAACATCTTTCCCATTCTCATCAAAATTTGAAACTGTATAAATAATTTCAAATCCTTTCGGATAAAATTTAAACAAGTCCGAAACATTTCTAGTAGAATAAACCTTTTCTAAATCCACAAACTGACTTTCCACATGAGCACGGCTATTTTTATCACAACCTAACAAATTTATCATAATTATTAAACCTCCTAAAATTATAATGAATATTTTTAAAATTTTCTTCATAACCTTCTCCTTTTCCTTAGCCATCATCCCATTATTTGAAAAACTGTGGTTTATCCTCGTAATTTTCTTCCATTTGATTAGTTACTATTCTACCAAAATGCGTGCATGAAATCATACTAACATCAGCTCTTTAAAACTAAAGCATCTTATTCCAATAACAAGGAATTTTTAAATAAAATTAGTATAAACATCATTATCTAATACAAAATAACTATTTATTTCTATATAGTAACAGATATGAAATCTATCTCCTAAATCTTTGTATCCTTTACACAAATCTCCTTTTTATAACATATTAACCTATACCCTATTATAGATGACTTTGATTGTTTTGTAAATCAATTTTGAAGATAAATACGAATTTTTAATTGTGTTATAATTTTATAGTTCGTGTTGAGAAAATTTTACCAATGTAAAATAAAAAACTAGAGAAATTTCCCCCATTCCTCTAGCTATTTGGGTTCTTTGTCACCTACTACAGTTGACAAAGATCCGAAAACGACCACAAGAATGGTCGCTTTCATTGAAAATTGGATAAACAGCTATCCTCAGAAATGCCTGAACTATCTATCTCCTAGACAATTTCTACTCAATGGCTAACTTGGACTTGAAATTTAGCTCTATTCTGTAAATCTCTTACTAGTATAATATCCTCTTTTGTTTCTTAGTCAATAGTTTCGACTTCAATGTAATCATAGTTCTCTACTATATATCCAAGTAGGGAATCTTTATGAGCATTCTGATCAATTTTAACAAAGTCTCGCAACTCATTTGTACGGAGTTCAGATTTACTACCATCAAGATAAGTTGCAAAAAAATGAACTCTTTTTACCTGACGACAATAACGACGGAAAATATACGTCGTCATAGATGCACTTATCTTGGAACATTCTGGTAGGTAGGCAATATCAAATGTCCTATAACAAATGAGATGATCTCCGTAAACCAAGATTTGCAAATGTTGATCAAGGTAGTCCGCATCGTTGAGATTGTCCCAGCTATCTTCAAGTTCAGGGTAACAATCTCTTAATTCCTGAACATTGCTGTTAATTAGAAGATTATCTTTTATAATTCTATAGATAAACTCAACGAACCTTATTTGAATAAGAATACAAGCAGCAATCATAGAAAAAGTTTCGTACAACGAATCTCCAATCCAAAATGAAAATCCTGCCACAAAAGTAATGAAAATAAAACAGAGCAAGCACAATCCAAGGCTAATAACGCCCAACATAGGAAGCAACATCAACACTACTCTAGCTCTGAGCGGCGAAAACTTAATCCTTTTCCCCATTTCCCTCAGTTCCTCCTAAACTCAATTCTCTATCTCCTTTCAAATCGCATCCCCTCTTGTTGATTGAGCTTTGTTTATCATAGAAAAAACTCATTTCCGTAATTTTATGTCATATTAAGAAAAACCTTCTTAAGCAGATTTCTACTTTCTTTATCGGTAGACAACCAGTCATCATTGAAAATCAGTCTATTATTTACCTGACCATTTTTTGTTGTCAGCTTTAATCGGAATTTTAACCTCAAAAATTGTTCCTTTTGGTTTATTATCTTTAACGGTAATACTTCCTTTAAAAGCTCCCACAATTTGCTTAGCCAACGAGAGACCTAAACCGAAGCCTCCCTTTTGACGTGTACGAGCCTTATCCACACGATAAAAACGATCAAAAATTTTCTTTTTATCTTCATTAGCTACACCAGGACCATTATCAGAAACTCTGAGGACTAAACTACGTTCATTTGCAATAGCTGAGAAACGAATTGCCCCGTCCTTATCTGTGTACTTGATGGCATTGTCAAACAAAATGGTCATCAATTGTTTCAGCAAGGTTCTATCTGTCATGATGGTTCGGGGAACTAGATTTTCAAAGTATAGTATTTTACTATTTTCTTTAGCAATCAAATCATAATTGGCAAAAGTAATGTCAAAAAATGACGGCTCTACATCATCTATCACTGGTGTCAGCACATCATCTCGACGTGCAATATTCAGTAGATTTGTTGTTAAAATACGCATGTTCCGCACTTCATCTAGGCTTGATGCAATGCTTTCGCTAGAAGCCATAATCGTTGCTTCCGGCTTACGAAAAAGTGACTCCAAACGGTTTTGTAAAACTGCTAGAGGAGTTCGTAACTCGTGACTGGCATTTTCAACAAACGATTTTTGCTTTTGCATACTTTCAAGTAGAGGTTTTACACTCATTTTAGCTAAATAAATACTGGCAAGTAATGAAATTCCCCAAAAGCTAACCATGATAATCGCAATTAACTGTTCATGAACGCGACTGGTTTGCTCTAATTGGCTAATACTAGTCATCACAACCGCATACTCTACATTGGCATATTTATTACTCGGGTCAATATCAAAAAGATAGGCTCGATATGTTTCTGTCTGACCATAATTATTGGTCATGACAATCGGTTTCACTTGATCTAAGTAGTTTTTATCAAATTTTAACGAACTAATATCAAGAAAACCGTTTCCTTTTAAAACATTTTTAAATTTATCATCTAATAATACGGCAAAAGTATTGGAACTAAATATGGTCTTTCCAATATCAGAAGGCTTGTTTGCGTTCTCCCCTTCGCTTTCAGGCACTTCTTTTGGTACGTTTTGTTGTCCCATTGTACGATAAGCTAAGTCCGCAACAACACTAGGAGATTGACTTAACGCCTTCAAATTATCATCAATACCAGTGTATAGACTAGAACGCATCACTTGAACAATAATCAAAGTCATTGCCGAAAAAATTAGTGTAAATAATCCAAAATAGCGAACAAAATAGGAAAAATCATCCGCATAAAAAGTTTTTTTAAGTTTACTCAGCATCTTTTAAAATATAGCCAACACTGCGAAGCGTCTGTAAATTATTCACAAATGTCGTTCCCTTCAATTTTTTACGAATTTTTGAAACATAGACTTCAACTACGGAAATCGTGGTATCACTATCAAATCCCCAAAGACGATCAAAAATTTGTGTTTTAGGTAAAATTACATTTTGATTTTGCAAGAAGTAAACTAGTAAATCAAACTCTTTCCCAAGCAGTTCTACTTCTTTTCCGTTTACAAGGGTTGAATTTGTCAATAAATTGACTGTTATATCTCCGTAAGATAAAGTATTTTCATTAAATTTACCTGACCGTTTTAGAAGTGCTTGGATACGCATTTTTAACTCTTCCAAATAAAAAGGTTTAGTCAAATAATCATCTGCTCCCAATTCAAATCCATGTCCTTTATCATCTAAACTTTCTTTAGCTGTCATGATAAGAACGGGAGTTGCAACTCCCTTTTCGCGAAGATCTTTTAATACTTGGAAACCATCTTTCTCAGGTAACATGAGGTCTAGTAAGATGAGGTCATAAACTCCGCTTTCTGCTTCATACAAACCTTCTTCACCATCAAATACTTGCATAACATCAGCAAAGTCATCTAAAAAATCAAATACTGAATTGGACAAGCCAAGATCATCTTCCACCAATAAAATTTTAATCATTTTTTCTCCTTTTATAAATATCTCTCAATTAGTTTAATTGTTTTAATGCTCTTATCTCCCATTATACCACGACTTTTGTCAAATGTTATAAGATTTATTCGGAAATGGTTAAAATAATAATCACAATGGGCAACTTATTTTTTATTTTATGTTTGCCACTATACTTTTATTTTATTCTAACATCCTATCACTGTTTTCTTAAAAAGGACTGAAGCATTTCTTAAATAAATCTGAAAAATAAAAGGAGAAAAGCGCATCCTTTCCTCCTTTGTTTAACTGCTCTATAATACCTGTAGTGAGTGACAAAAATCCCTAATATATTTCCTTAAAGTCAGCAGAGAAAAAAGCAAAAATTCACTAAAAATAATAAGAGAAACATATCATTTCAAGGTCAATTTTAGCATTTTCTGTTATTTAGAACGATTCTGATAAATCGAAAAATAAACAGCAATACCAGCTAAAACCGAATAAACAAACCATGCAAATCCTATATTCCATAATCCAAGACTTGTAAACAAAACACTCCCTAAAGGCATAGCTAACATAAATAAGAGCCCTAGAAAATTACTTGTCTGAGCTAATACATCTGACGATATATTAGACATCAACATACTATTGATTTTAGGACTAACTTTTCCACCTAAGTAAGCAATAAAAGTCAAGCAGAATAAGGAAATAATTTGTGGCAAATGAAAGAAATTTACCAAAGATACGACAACAATTAACAAAGAATCAATTAATAGAATATAACTCAAAGATTGTTTGGCAAAATAATCTTTCGGAGTTAAGCTCCCAATAACAGCAAAAACAACAAAAATGGCTTGTAAAAGAAAAATAGACTGACTAAAAGATAAATGGAAAAATGGTGTCTCTAAAAAATACAAATGATACAAAGATTCCAAGGCACTTCCTAAACCATTGACTAACAAAATGGTGAACAACATCTGACCAAAATCTGTGTTTTCTGATTCTTTAAAAATTAGTTGAAGATTTTGATATAGTTCCTTTAATTGGTACAAAAGAGATTTTTTCACTTTATTTACTGTCACAGGATTGTGTGTCAATTCCTTCCGAACTTTCCATAAAAATAAAGAGGATAATAAGAAAGACAAGGCATTTAGTAAAGCTACTAAGGAAAAATTATTATTGGTTTGGCTCAACAACCATACTCCCAACGCTTGTCCTCCTAAGCTACAGATATAAGAAATAAATTGGTTAAATGAGTAAGCCTCCATTAAATCATCTTCTACAATATTTTTTTGAAAAATAGGCATTTCCAAACCACTTCTAAAATCTGTAATAATATCCGACATAACATTTATAAAACAAACTATCGAAAATACTAGCCATGAACGACTATCACTCAGATAAGCCACAACAACAAATAATAAAGCCTGCAAATATCCTAAAGATATAAGCCACTTCCGCTTTTCTTTCGTTTGATCTGCTTGCATTCCTACAAAGACACTTACTAATACTGGTAAAAGCACAACTATATTTGCAACTGCAACTGCTAGTTTGCTACTATTCATACTGGCTGCAAAAACAATAAAAACAATATTGTAGATGGATGCTCCTAACTTATTTAAAAAATTAGAAATCGTCAAAAAGCGGTATAAATGATTTTTGAAAAATAAATTCATTTGTAATCCTCCTAAAAGTGATTATTTAAAAATTGATTTAATAACTCAGCACATTCTTTTACCAATGTATCGGTATTCAAATCAAAAAGTTTTAGCAAAGAATCAATATTTAACATTTCCCATTCTAATACCGAAATCTTTTCTATCAACTGTCTAAACGATAAAAAATTACTCTTTAAATATTTAAAAATACCTAAGTCAATAATAACAGAATAAACAACATTGTACGATGCAAAATTATAAGAATATAACATCTCATAATTAATAAAATTATATTTTGTATATCTAAAAAGTTCTGGATTTATCTCTAAATAACTTATAATATCGTCTTTTATTTGTAAAATATCATCTATACTAATACTTTTATCTTTAATTAACATAGTATCATGAAGTTCAACCAATCTAGCAAAATCGCATATATGAAATTTTTATTAAAAAATTTCATATATGCGATTTTACTTATATACTTATCTTATTGTATGGAATAGAATAAAACACACGATAAGAGGAAATAAAAATGAAGTACAAATACATTAAATGATTTCTTATTCTCGTAGGTATCATTCTCACAGATATTATTATTTATCTCTCTTAAACAAAATACCTTTCATACTGCTCTAAGCGTAATTGTAATAGACTCGCTATTTCTTCCAATCCCAATTTATCAATATCAGATATATAAGTCTCAACAAACTGACGTTGAATTGTTTTTTCCACACAGTATTTTTTCATTAACTTTAAAAATCTCAATAAAATCATTTCAAATGTATCAAAATAGGTCAAAAGGGGTTCCAATTCTTGTATAAAAATATCCATATATTCTGCTTTTTTTCGAGTTAATAATTCTGAAATCAAATTAAGATAGGCAAATTTTAAATTTTGTTTGTAATGCGTAAGAGATAAATAGATTTCTGAACGTTTGACCAATTCTTTTCCTAAAAAAATGAGATCCATATCTGAAAAGATTGGCATAGTATTTCCAAATAGATGCAATTCATAGCCTGTCCATGCTTCAATAGAATATAGGTAATTCGTTAGGCAATGAGCATCCTCTTCTAAAATAGGATATTCATTGTCTAGAGAATGAATTGTATTTTTTATCCAGATTGTAAAAAGTCTAGCATATAAAGAATTCGATGATTTTTCTTGATATTCTTCTAATAAAAGTTGTAAAGTAGCAATATCTTTTTTCATAAAAAGATAAACAACACGTTCTGAGAGTTTCTGAAATTCTGTACTTTGATAATCATTCAAAGCATGACCAAACTCCTCAAACGTCATATAGATACCTTCAATAGCCGTAATCATCTTATCGGCTGATAACATAGATAAACCTGTTTCAAATTTTGATAATTGAGAAGTTGTCAAGTTTCCTTTGGCAACTTCTTTTTGTTTCAGGCCTCTAGCCATTCTCAACTCTTTATAAAGTTCTCCCAACTCAACCTTTTTTCCAAGTTCCATAAATTCCTACCTCTCTATATATAGACAAAAAGAGTAAGTAAATATTTACTCTTATCATCCTCCACAAACCAACTCAAAATGCCATTGATAAATTTAGCAGAGGTTTTATCTGAAAATGTTTTTTCTATCAAGGTTAGACTATTTAAAATCCAAACTTTTTTAAATATCGGCTGATTTTTTGTCCAATTCATCTCGTGATTGCTGAACTCCTGTCACCAAATTCAAGGGAAAGGTAGGTAGGTACATTTCCCCTTCGCTATCCTTGTCATAGATATAAGCAAAGCGACTAGCTTCCAAGACCAGTTTCGGAATTTTTCTGGGACAATACCTGCAATGTGAATATTGACTGCAACATTTGGGACACTGATCCCCTATTCCAAGTAAACATGGACATCCATAGTTATAATTCAGCTACTACAATTGATAACGATCCTGTTCAATAAATTATTTGGCTATTCATTGTATGGAAAGTTAGTATCTAGTTTCACTTCCTTTATCATTACAATTCAATAATCTTGCCAGTTTCGAAGTAAACCACCCATTCACAAATGTTTTTAGCATAGTCACCAATACGTTCTAGATATGAAATAACTTGGAAATAGTCTCGACCAGTCACGATAAGTTCAGGATTTTGCTTAATTTCCTCTGTTGCTAAATCACGAATTCGATCAAAATAATCATTAATTTTTTCGTCTTGTGCTGCTACTTCATAGGCTTGATTTACATTGCCTTTCAAATAAACATTGAGCGTCTCTTCTACAAAATTTTTGACTTCACGTCCCATATTGTAGATTTCTTCTTCAACGGATTGAATGCGCACTTCCCCTTTCATGCGGATGGTCGCCTGAGCAATGGAAACAGCATGATCTCCCATTCTCTCTAAATCACTACTTGCTTTTAAAACTGTAATAACTGTTCGTAAATCTTGTGAAACTGGTTGCTGTAAAGCAATAATTTCTAGTGATTTTTTTTCTAATTTCACTTCATATTCATTCACTTCCGCATCTTCTTCAATAACTTCTTTTGCCATATCACGATCATGAGTTACAAAGGCACGAACAGTACGATTAATCTGCGATAAAACTTCATTTCCCATCGCATAAAACTGATTGTGTAGTTTTTCTAAATCTTCTTCAAATTGAACTCTAAGCATAACTTTTTCCTTTCATATATACAGACAAGTGGGGCAATAATCGTTATTCATCAACAACATCTTTGGCAATTTTCTAGTTTAAAGCACGATACAAATGAGAAATCGGAATTAATATTGCTAACAATTTTTAAGCTTCTATCCAAATTTCCCTGTAACATAATTTTCTGTTTCTTTCTGTGAAGGATTCAAGAAAATTGTTTTTGTTTTATCAAATTCAATCAAATCACCATTAAGAAAGAAAGCTGTTTTATTTGAAATTCGACTAGCTTGTTGCATTGAACGAGTTACCAAAAGCATGGTGTATCTATCCTTTAAACCAAACAAGGTTTCTTCAATTTTACCAGCAGAAATCGGATCCAAAGCAGACGTTGGTTCATCTAGAAGAATGATTTTTGGACTAGTAGCAAGGACACGTGCCACGCAGACACGTTGTTGCTGTCCTCCGGACAATCCAATCGCAGAATCGTGCAGACGATCTTTTACTTCTTCCCAAATAGATGCTCTTTTTAGTGATTTTTCAACCGCTTCATCTAACGTATCCTTATCCTTTATGCCGTTTATTCGCAAACCGTAAACAACATTTTCATAGATTGACATCGGAAAGGGATTGGGTTGTTGGAAAACCATTCCAATTTCTTTACGCAACTCAACAGTATCCGTACGTGGACCATAGATATTGCGTTCATTATAGAGAATAGTTCCTGTAGTCGTTACTTCAGGATTCAAATCTCCCATACGATTAATAGCTTTTAACAAGGTCGATTTTCCAGATCCTGATGGACCAATTAATGCTGTAATTTCATTGGGTAAGAAATCCAATGAAATACTGTTCAACGCTTTCTTTTTATTATAATAAACCGACAAGTCTTTCACTTGTAAAATAGGTTCTGTCATCTTTTTAATCCTTCGGTTAATAGTTTACTGAGGTCATCAATATAAGGTTGTTAACCAAAATGACCTGAAACATAATCATTGGTGGATTGCAACTTGGCATTTTGAAAGATATTGGTTGTCTTATCATATTCAATCAAATCACCTAGATAGAAAAATCCTGTATAATCACTAGCTCGTGCGGCTTGTTGCATACTATGAGTAACAATGATAATAGTATAATTGTTCTTCAATTCAAACATGGTTTCCTCAAGTTGAGTCGTAGCAATCGGATCCAGTGCCGAAGCAGGTTCATCCATCAATAAAATGTCTGGTTTTACAGAAATGGCTCGTGCAATACATAAACGCTGTTGCTGTCCACCCGATAGTGTCAGGGCTGATTTATGGAGATCATCTTTTACTTGTTCCCATAAAGCAGCTTGTTTTAGAGAAGTTTCTACAATTTCATCTAACTTTTTTTTGTCCTTAATGCCAGCACGCTCGTGTGCAAAGGTAATATTACGATAGATTGATTTTGCAAAAGGATTGGGTCTTTGAAAAACCATTCCAATATGTTTACGCATTTCATAAACATTAATTTCTGGACGGTTGACGTCAATGCCATTATACCAAATTTCACCTGTTACATTAGCAATATCAATCGTATCATTCATTCTATTTAGGCTACGAAGATAGGTTGATTTTCCTGAACCAGATGGGCCGATAAGTGCAGTAATCTTATTCTTTTCAAACTGCATATCAATTCCTTTTATCGATTCATTTTTACCATAATAGACATGCAAATCTTTCGTTGATAAAACGACCTTTTCTTCTGGAAAAGTAATGATATGTTTCTCATTCCAATTATATTCTGTCATTTCTTCTCCTCCTATGCAGATGTCAATTTCTTATGCAGGTAAGAACCAAGCTTACGAGCACCAAAGTTGAAAATCAAAATAAAGATTAGAAGCACAGCTGCTGAACCGGCTGAAACTGCCGCACTATCTGGAATAGTTCCTTCATTGTTTACTTTCCAAATATGAACAGCCAATGTCTCGGCTTGACGGAAAATAGAAATCGGACTAGTGGCACTAAAGATATTCCAATTTGACCAATTAAGTGCTGGTGCTGATTGACCTGCAGTATAAATAAGTGCAGCAGCTTCTCCAAAAATACGACCTGAAGCGAGTACAACTCCTGTAATAATGCTTGGTAATGCTTCTGGTATAACCACATGAGAGACAGTCTCCCAACGTGAAATCCCCAAGGCAAGACCAGCTTCACGTTGTGTATGGTGAACATGACGCAAACTATCTTCTACATTTCTTGTCATCTGCGGTAAATTAAATACAGTCAAAGCCAAGGCACCTGACAAAATGGAAAATCCATATTCAAATTGGACAACAAAAATCAAATAGCCAAATAACCCTACGACAACAGAAGGAAGTGAAGACAAAATTTCAATACAGGTTCTAACAAAATTTGTTATTGGACCTTTTTTTGCATACTCAGCTAAGTAGATACCTGCTCCCATTGACAAAGGCACTGAGATGATTAAAGTAATGATAAGTAGGAAGAAAGAATTATACAGTTGAATTCCAATTCCCCCTCCAGCTTCATAAGAGGAAGATTTTCCTGTCAAAAATGACCACGAAATATGTGGCAGACCACTTACTAAAATATAAAGTATCAAAGAAGCAAGAATCATAACGATAATAATCGCTATGATATAGATAACAACTGTAGCTAATTTATCTATTTTTTTAGCGTGCATAGTTTTTCTTACCTCTTTCTTTTGTAATAAACTTAATCACACTATTGAAAGCTAAACTCATCAGCAATAAGACTAAAGCGAGAGACCAAAGGACATTATTGTTCACCGTTCCCATAACTGTATTTCCAATTCCCATCGTTAGGATAGAGGTCAAAGTTGCTGCTGGTGTTGTAAGTGAGTTAGGAATAACAGCTGAATTTCCGACAACCATCTGAATAGCCAAGGCTTCACCAAAAGCACGTGCCATTCCAAAGACAACGGCTGTGAAAATTCCCGAACGTGCTGCTTTTAATGTAACACGCCAAATGGTTTGGAAACGAGTTGCACCCATCGCCATACTAGCTTCACGATAATGCCGTGGCACTGCACGTAAACTATCGGTTGTCATAAAAGTTACAGTGGGTAAAATCATAACAAATAGTACAAAAATACCAGAAAGTATTCCAAATCCAGTTCCTCCAAAAATGGTACGAACAAATGGCACTACTACTTGTAAACCGATAAATCCGTAAACAACTGATGGAATACCCACTAACAATTCAATAGCAGGTTGCAGAATTTTTGAGCCTTTAGGAGAAATTTCTGTCATAAAGACTGCGGCTCCAATAGCAAATGGTGTTGCTAGGATGGCAGATAAAAGAGTCACTAAAAAAGAACCCAAAATCATTGGTAAAGCACCAAATTCTTTAGCTGATGGATTCCATTTTGATCCAAGCAGAAAACTAAAAACATTGACTTTGTTGACAAAAAAAGTTGATAACCCTTTCTGTGCGACAAATAATAAAATCATCGCAACGACAAAAACAATCAAACTCATACAAAGAAAAGTAATGACTTTCCCAAATGTTTCTAAACGAGAGTTTTTTGATTTTGTCAGCATTTTTTTTGCTACTTCGTTCATATTTTTTCCAATTCTTTATTTATTTTGAACTAACGACACCGTCGATACTACGAGTGACTTTCATGTCGTTTATTGGAATGTATCCTATTTTTTCGACGATATTTTTTTGAACATCATCTGTCATAATATAATCTAAGAATTTTTGAGCCAATTCACTAGGCTCTCCTTTTGTATACATATGTTCATAAGACCAGAGTGGCCAATTATTTGATATGACATTCTTCTTAGTGGGTTCATAACCATTTAATTTCATCTTTTTCACACTATCATCTACATATGAAAAAGCCAAATACGATATTGCACCAGGAGTCTGAGAAACGATAGTTTTAACCATACCATTAGAATCTTGCTCTTGAGCTTGCTTTGTCTCTATTCCATCCATGATAATAGAATCAAACACCGCACGACTTCCTGAACCAACGGCACGATTGATAATCGTAATTTCTAAATCTTGACCACCTAACTGCTTCCAATTAGTGTATTCACCAGAAAATATTTTTTTCAATTGTTCTGTGGTTAAATTGTCTACTTTAATATTAGGATTAGCAATAATAGCTGTTCCTGCTACCGCGACTTGATGATCTACCAAAACGGTCGCATCAATACCGTCTTTTTCTTCTGCAAATAAATCGCTGTTTCCAATATCAACTGCTCCAGATTGAACTTGTGATAAGCCCGTTCCCGATCCTCCACCTTGAACATTGACAATCTTTTGAGTATTTTCTTCAGAATACTGATCTGCCACTGCTTCAACTAAAGGTTGCAATGCTGTTGAACCGACAGCTGTGATAGATTCTCCACGATCAATCCAAGAGGAACAAGCTGATAAGTTAATGGCCAAAGCAAGACCGATAGCACATAAAATTAGTTTTTGCTTTATTTTCAAATTATTCTTCTCCTGTAACCTAAAAGATACATTGCTAAATAAGTGATGTCATTATCATCGTAGAGCAACAGGTAGTATTATCTAACAGAAAGCTTAATTCTACCTAATACTCTCCTTTCAACTATACCACAGAAAAGGGGTTTTGCCTAGTTCTTTTATCTGAATCTTAACCCTTTGGGAAAATAGTTTTTTAGAATTTTTCCAGTTATTTTTGCAAAACCAAGACCATTGCCCTGTACTAGTAATTGATACCAACCACTTGTATAATCATGTGATAGATGAATCGCTTCTCCAGCAATATAGTTTATAAAATCTTCTTCATCTATTTCAATCGTATTTGTTACTTCGCTTGGTTTTAAGGCTAAACCGAGGGCAAAACTTGGCTCAAAACGATTTTTCTTATAAGTTCCCAAATGAAGACCATTGCGTGCAATTCTCAATTTGGAAATATCTGGCAATCCCTTTGGTATTAAGTAAAGCTGATCCCCAAATGTTTCCAGTATTCCTTCCAAGTGAACTTTCAAGTGCTTATCTTCAAAACTTTTCCATAATTTTCTCTGTTCAGCAGTTAAACTTGTTTTTCTAGATTTGATTTTTGGAGAGTTCCGCTTTTCCAATAATCGAAATTTAGCAACAAACTGACCTTCTCCTTTAAAATGATGAGGATACATTCGAGCAGCTTCTGGATAATCAATTCCCGCATCCATTCCATTCACTTTAGGAACTTCTATTAATTCTAAAGGAAATTCTGTTACTAACCAAGTTACGATTTCCTCATTTTCTTCCGGTGACCAAGTACAAGTGGAATAGACTAGCTCTCCGTTCGTTGCTAGCATTCCAATTGTCTCTTTTAAAATCTCTTTTTGTGTTTTGGCACACTGTTTGGGGTAATCTTCACTCCAGTATTGAGTGGCGTCAGCTTGTTTTCGAAACATTCCCTCACCAGAACAAGGAGCATCAAGAACAATCACATCAAAATAATTTTGAAAACAAGAAGCCAAACGATCAGCTGACTCATTGGTCGCAACCACATTTCGAGCACCAAAGCGTTCAATGTTTTCCACTAAAATTTTACTACGCTTGCGATTGATTTCATTTGAAACTAACAAACCAGTATTGTTCAAATACGAAAGCAAATGAGTTGTTTTTCCACCCGGAGCGGCAGCTAAATCTAATACTTTTTGATGTTCTTTTGGGGAAGCTACTTGCGCCACCATTTGAGCGGCAGGTTCTTGAGAATAAACAAGTCCAGTCACATGCTCTACTGATTTTCCTGATATTTTTCCGTAGTAGCTCCAGTTTGTATTTGGAATCTTGTCAGGAAAGGGTTTTACAGTTTCTTTCAAGGGATTTATCCGAAAAGCAGATACGGGAGGCTCATTAAAAGTTTCAAAAAATTCGATAGCTTCTTGACCTAAAATTTCCTCATACTTTTCTTTAAAGCCTTTTGGAAAATCCATGATTATTTTTTCCCTTCTTTAAGAAAGTTTGTATTTGTGGTAATTTACAAGTTGGAACCATCATAACTGGTTGTTTCGTTTGAAAATCAGGAACTTCACCATCTAATGTTAGAACTGTAAAATTTAATTTAGGAGCTAAAATAGAAGCCGCAGCATAATCCCATGGACAAATATAGGAAAAATATGCTAATAAGCCTCCAGCAAAAATTTTACTAAAACTAATACCAGCACTGCCATATACACGAACTCCCAAACAGGAATGTGCTAAATCAGCAAGACCCCAATCATTATTTTCTAACATACTGGCGTTAGAAGCCAGTAAATATTCTGAAAAAGGCTTGTCTTGAAATGGTGGTAATTTTTTGTCATTACAATAAACATCAAATTTCCCTCCACCATGAAATAGTAGATTACGACTCACATCATAAATCAAACCAAATTGACCCACACCATTTTCAAAATAAGCCAACATGATTGCAAAATCAACTTTTTGAGTCACAAAGTTACTAGTCCCATCAATTGGGTCAATCACCCAAACATTTCCTTTAGAAATATCATGACGAAGATCGTTTTCCTCGGCCAGAATAGCATCATTCGGATAATGATTCAAAATTTTTTGCACCAAGTCATCTTGAATTTTTTGATCCATTTGTGTGACCAAATCAGTTGGGCTAGATTTTTGAAACACGAGCATATCATCATACAAATGTTGCTTCAAAAAATCACCTGCCTGATGGATAATATCTTTAGCAAAACAAAATTTATTTTCCAAGAGAAATCATTCCCTTCTTTTTACTTTTGGCTTCCTGAACAGCACGATAAAGAGAGTAGCCACTAACAGTCTCAAAATCACGACCAATTCGTTTTTCCTCTCCCTTGCTAGTGACAACTTTTTTAAAAGCATCATAAGACTCTAACAGTTGCTCAGCTTTTACTGTCTGTTCATAAGCTTCTTCTACACGATTAAAAAAAGAAAGCACTGAAGCAAGCTCTTCAGCGCTCCACGATAAATCTAGTGGGTAACTATAATTTTTATTCATATTATTGAATTTCCGCCCTCATAGTAGCAGTTCTTAATTCTTCTTTCCGATAACCTCTAGGTAAAAAAGCACGTATTTCATCCTCGTTGAAACCAATTTGCATTCGCTTCCCATCCAAGATAATTGGACGTCGCAAAAGACTAGGATTATCTTCAATCAACTTAATCAAGGTTGAGATAGATAAGTTTTCAACATCCAAATCTAATTTTTGAAAAATTTTTGAGCGAGTTGAAATGATGTCATCCGTTCCATTTTCCGTCAGAGAAAGAATGTGTTGTAATTCTGAGGCTGACAGAGGACTTGTCATGATATTGTGTTCCTCAAAAGGAACTTCATGATTGAGTAACCAAGCACGAGCCTTACGACATGAGGTACAACTCGGAGATAAAAATAGTGTAATCATGCTTTTCTCTTCTTTAATTTCTATACTAACTATAATTATTATACAAAATTTTATTAAAATTTACTAGTTTTTTTAAGAAAAGCTACTACAATTGTTATGAAAATATAATCTTATTGACAAAAAAATTACCTTACCACGCTCTTGCAACCTGTTCATCACTCTTTAATTGTTCAATAAGCTGTTCAATCCCATTAAATTTTACCATATCCCGAATGCGTTCCAACCATAGGACGCGAATGGTTTCACCATAAATATCTTTAGAAAAATCAAAGATATTGACTTCTAAACGAAGTTCCTCACCGTCGAATGTAATGTTTTTCCCTACACTTGCCATTCCGCGATACAACTTATTTTCATATTCAACATTGACAACATAAACACCATCAGCAGGCAAAATAACACGGTCAAGTGATACAAAATTAGCTGTTGGATAACCAATCGTTTGTCCTCTAGCATCCCCATGAACCACGAGTCCACGAGTTGAGAAAGGATATCCTAACAATTGGTTGGTAGTAACTATCTGTCCTTTTTGTATTTCTTTCCGAATCCTAGTAGAACTAATTTTTTCTCCGTCTAGATTAACGGAAGGAACAATCATAACTTCTCCATCAAAAAAAGTAGATAAATATTCTGCCTCACGTTTATCTGCACCAAAATGGTAATCAAAACCTGCTACAATTACTTCAGCCTTCAAACGTGAAACGTATTTCTCAAAAAATTCTTTAGCTGTATTTTGTGAAAAAGAACTGGTAAATTCTATCAAATATAGAAAATCTACACCTAGAGAAGCTAATTGCTTTTCTCTATCATCTGGACTCATCAAGTAATTCATTAAAGATGGCTTGTATTTGACAAAGGCTAATTTAGGTGATTCTGGAAAGGTCAAAACTGCTATTTTCAACTGCTTGTCTTTAGCAATTTGCCGTGCCGCAGAAAATAAAGCTTGATGCCCCTTATGAAGTCCGTCAAAGTAACCTAAAACTAGAACTGTGTCTTCTGTTTGTTGAATATCATTTTCATTTTTTATCTTAATCGTTTCCATACTCACCTATTTTATCATAAAAATTTAAAGAAACACTTTTCTAGGCTTATACTCTTGATTATGTTGTTCTAGTATAGCTAGTAATTTTTCCTGATAAAAACCAGCCACTTCTTTCTCATCTGAGTTTAACACAATAAAACGACCAAATTGGACATGTTCTGCCTGTTCTTCGGTCAAATCTATTTTTTTCAAACTTCCAATTCCCTCTTCTATCGGTCGCAAAAAAGAATAGTCTTCTAAATTTATTTTTTCTTCAATCTGCTTCAAAGTGATAGAATTTGCTAAATTCATTCCTGCTGCTGCGGTTCTTGTTAATTGGGACATGTGGCTCGCAAAACCTAATTTTTCTCCTAGGTCAACCGATAACGTCCGAATATAAGTTCCCTTGCCACAACTCACTCGAAAAGTAAAACGTGCTAGTTGATTTTCATAAGTAATAGGACTGGTTCTCTCAAAACTATGAATCATCACCTGACGTTTCGGTCTCTCCACTATCACTCCTTCACGAGCATATTCATACAGTTTCCGGCCCTTCACCTTTACTGCTGAGTACATGGGAGGAATTTGTGTTTGTTGTCCAGTCATCTCTAACATCACCGCATCTACCTGCGCCTCATTTAGAGGAGATAGAATCGGAGTTTTTTGAATAACTTCACCACTAGCGTCTTCTGTTGTAGTTGAAAATCCTAGCGTCACTTCTCCTTCATACACTTTTCCAGCTTCTGTCATAAACTCAACCAAGCGAGTAGCTTTTCCAACTGCAATCGGAAGAACGCCTTCTACATCTGGATCTAGCGTTCCTCCATGACCAATTTTTTTAGTTTTTAATAATTTACGTAGTTTAAACACAGCATCGTGCGATGTCATTCCTGCTTCTTTTTTTAGATTGATAATTCCATTCATCATTTCCCTCTATTCAATGATTATCTGATTATGATTGAATTTTTCTCCATTTATTTTAATCATCTTTTTTTAATGCTTCAAATTTTGCTTTCATCGTTGGATTTTTCCGTGTTAATTTTTTAACGGAAACATCTTCTAATTTATTATTTGCATACCTAAGTTGATTTTCTGAAGTTGTTAAAAATTTCTTAATCTCTTCCATTCTTCTGATGGCCTTGTCAATTTCGTCAATAGCTTTTCCAAAGTTTGTAGACGCTGATTGATAATTTTTGGTGAATGCCAGCTTGAAATCTTCTAAATCTTCCTCAAAGTGTGTAATATCAATATTTTGAGACTTAATCAAATCCAGTTCTTGTCTATAATGAAGTGAATTTGTAGCGGCATTTCTCAATAGTGTAATCATAGGCAAGAAAAATTGTGGGCGAATGACATACATTTTTTCAAAAGCATACGAAACATCTACAATCCCTGTATTATACAATTCACTATCAGCCTCCAAAAGAGTGACCAATATTGCATATTCACATTTTTTCTCTCTTCGATCCTTATCCAATTCCTTGAAAAAGTGCTCATTTTTCTTTTTAGTAGCTGTCTCATCTCCCTCATTTTTCATTTCAAACATAATTGTCAAAACTTCGGTTCCCTTGTCATCATATTCTCGGTAAATATAGTCTCCTTTACTTCCCGTTCTTGAATCATTGTCTTTAGCAAATTGAGCATGAGGAAACATAGCCATACGATTTTTATTAAATTCATATTCACAATGTTGCTCCAAACTTTCTCCAATCATTTTAGTAGATTGTTTGGCTTTAAAATCTTTATAAAATTCAATTGTTTCATTTTTTTGACGCAATTCGACTTCATAACGTTCTTTCAACGACGCCTGAGCAATTTCAGCTTCCTTTTCCTGCAAAAGAAGTTGATTTTTAACCTCATCCCTTTCCTTTTCAAGTTGAGAGAGGGATTTTTGTAATTGGTTTTCATGTTCTAAACGCAAAGTTGCTAACTGTCCAGACAGAACTTGCAATTCTTTTTCCTTTTCCTGTAATTGCTGTTGTCCTAATTGTTCTACTTCTTTCTTAGTTAGTTCTCTTTCAATTTCAAAATGCTCAATCTGATTTTTCAATACATCCAGTTCTTTTTCCTTAGCCGCTAATTCTTTTTGAAACTGACTTTCTGCATCTTTTTTTATCCATTCTTTCTCCGAATCAAATTGGTTGATTTGATGCTGTAGGTTGGTGATTTCTTGTTCTTTTTCGACTAGCAAAGCTTGTTGCTGATTTTTCGCTTTTTGTTCCGCCAATGCCAATTCTTTTTCAATTCGCTCATGTAGTTCCTTATCAAATTCATTGGTTCGAACTTGTGCCAACAACTCGCTATATTGACTTTCATTAACTGTGAAAACTTCTCCACATTTGGGGCATTTTATTTCATTCATCTGTCTTCTCCTATCTCCTCACTCATCCTGTATCATTATCTCATGATAGTACATTGCTATCCAAAATCATCCCTTATTATATCATTTTCTAAGCTAATTGAAAAACGGTTAGCCAATGTAATATGAAACAAAAAAACACTCCAATCAAACTGATTAGAGTGTTTTAAATTTATTCATTAAAATTTATTTTTTCAAATTGTAGAAAGATTTCAATCCACGGTATTCAGCTACTTCACCAAGTTGATCTTCGATACGAAGTAATTGGTTGTATTTAGCAATACGGTCTGTACGTGAAAGCGAACCAGTCTTAATTTGTCCAGCGTTTGTTGCAACTGAGATATCTGCAATAGTAGAATCTTCTGTTTCACCTGAACGATGTGATACAACAGCAGTGTAACCAGCTTCTTTAGCCATTTCAATAGCATCAAACGTTTCAGTAAGAGTACCGATTTGGTTTACTTTGATAAGAATTGAGTTAGCTGCTCCTTCTTCGATACCTTTTTCAAGGTAAGCAGTATTTGTTACAAAGAAGTCGTCACCAACAAGTTGTACTTTATCACCAAGGCGTTGAGTTAATTTCTTCCAACCATCCCAGTCATTTTCATCCATACCATCTTCAATTGTGATGATTGGGTATTTGTTTACTAATTCTTCAAGGTAGTCGATTTGCTCTTCTGCAGTACGAACAGCTGCTCCTTCACCTTCAAATTTAGTGTAGTCATAAACTTGACGCTCTTTATCATAGAACTCTGATGAAGCACAGTCAAATCCGATATAAACATCTTTACCTGGAACATAACCAGCAGCTTCAATAGCAGCGATGATTGTTTCAACTCCGTCTTCAGTTCCATCAAAGCGTGGAGCAAATCCACCTTCGTCACCAACGGCTGTTTCAAGACCACGAGATTTAAGAATTTTCTTCAAAGCGTGGAAAATTTCAGCACCCCAACGAAGAGCTTCTTTAAATGTTGAAGCACCAGCAGGTACAATCATAAATTCTTGGAAGGCGATTGGAGCATCTGAGTGAGAACCACCATTGATAATATTCATCATTGGAGTTGGAAGAACTTTTGTATTGAATCCACCAAGATAGCTGTAAAGAGGCACTTCAAGATAATCAGCAGCAGCACGAGCTACAGCAATAGATACACCTAAAATAGCATTAGCACCTAATTTACCTTTGTTTGGAGTACCGTCAAGAGCAATCATTGCACGGTCGATAGCTTGTTGATCACGCACATCATATCCGATAAGAGCTTCAGCAATGACGTTATTTACATTATCAACAGCTTTTTGAGTTCCAAGACCACCGTAACGAGATTTATCACCATCACGAAGTTCTACCGCTTCATGTTCACCAGTAGAAGCTCCTGAAGGAACCATCCCACGTCCAAATGCTCCTGATTCAGTATAAACTTCTACTTCAAGTGTTGGGTTACCGCGTGAGTCTAAGACTTCGCGAGCGTAAACATCAGTAATAATTGACATTTTTTACTCTCCTTTGAGTTTAATTTATTTACTCTTCTATGATACTCTAAAAGAGCATTTTTTTCAAGAAAAAATAGTATCTTTGCTGAGAAATCAACATTTTTATTCTGAAAACGATTACATTGTTCTTATATGAATATAGAAACATTCGGTTTTTCTAAAATCTTTTTTTCTATTTTTATGCTATAATAACCCTATGACAGATATCAATAAAGTAATTTTAGAAAAAAATCAAGGAACTCCTAGATTAAACCCTGATGAACAACGAAAATACTTGGAAACATTTGAAGAACGTGTTATTGGAGTTTTCTCAGTAGAAGAAGTGGAAAATCCTATTGTTCTCCAACATTTCAAAGAGATTCTCGAAACAATCGTAAAAGAGTATGGAACCGTCACGATTAAGATTTCTCCTGTAGTTTCTTCTACAAACCAAATTTTTTACCTCAAAATTTCTAAAGAATGCAATTGCCAAGCCACTATCGTTTCAAGCAATTGCCAAAATTCACCTTTTGGACTTGTGATTCATAGTTCTCAAGTGGTTGATAGTAAAGAAAAAAAATTAATGGTGCGTTTCAACTCCATCTTAAATCCAGATAAAAAAGAAGATAATTTGAAAAAGACACCATTTTGGAAAAAATTATTTTAACATTTATCGTTGATAGCAACGAGCTTCCTCAACTGAATATTAAAAAAATCCCTCAACGGGATTTTTTAGTTGGAGATTCGATTCTATTTTTAACTATCGAACAGTTGCAATCTCATCAGTGATTGTTCTTATATTTAAAAAGATTTCCAATATTCCTTGCGGTTTGGATAAGATTGTCTTCTGCATGTGATAATGTATCCTCCAAACTCTCCACCCTACTAATAACAGAAAATGCTGCAAGGATCTTTTCAAAAGGAAACTGTGGCAAGTCTTCACTTAAACTACCGCAAATGGCAATGACAGGAATCCCAGAAGGAACTTTTCTTGCAATTCCAATCGGAGCTTTACCAGCCAATGATTGTAAATCTAATTTCCCTTCTCCCACGATAACCAAATCAGCTGTTTGTACACGCTCCTCAAAATGTAACAAATCCATACAAGTATCAATTCCAGAGATCATTTTACCTCCTACAAAAGTAACCAATCCCGCTGCAATACCACCACCTGCTCCAGCACCTTTTAGTGAGAAAATAGTTGGATTAGCTAATTGATAAAAATGTTTCATTGTTCGATCCACTTGTGGAAAGAATGATTCTGATAATCCTTTTTGACCGGCAAAGACAAAAGTAGCTCCGTCTTCTCCACATAGAGGATTGATGACATCTGTTAAGATTTTTATTTCAACTTCTTCTAAAAATGAGGGAATTTTTCTCCTTGTAATACGTGCTACTTTGCCTAATTCTGAACCTTTTGGTTCTAAAAGCTCTCCCTGTTCGTCATAAAATTCATATCCTAAACCAGCTGCTAAACCAATGCCACCATCGTTGCTTGCCGTTCCTCCAACACCGATGAGAATTTTTTTCACACCTTCTTGACCCAAGTGAAGAATGAGTTCTCCAATTCCTCTTGTTTCAATCATCAATGGATTGCGTTTTTCTTTGGGAATCATTGCTAAACCAACCACATCAGCTGACTCAAACAATGCTAGATTGGCTTTTCGAGCGTATTTCACTGTGATAGTTTGTCCCAAAGGACCCGTAACAGATGCTGTGTACTCTTTCATTTCAAGAGCTTGACTTAAAATAGTCATTGTTCCCTCACCACCATCGCCGACAGGTAATAAATCGAAACTAGCATGGGGGATCGCTTGTGAAAATCCTTCTTGTATTGCTTCTGCAACTTTTTGAGCAGACAAACTTTCTTTAAATGAATCTGGAGCAATTAGAATATGCATCATTAATCCTTTTCAATTTGATTTAATATTTCAATTAATTTATATAAGTCGTATTCATTAATTTGATAAGGTGCTTGACTACGAACAATTGGTTTAGCATTAAAAGCTACTCCCACTCCTGCAGTTTGAATCATCGGTAGATCATTGGCTCCATCTCCCATAGCAATAGTTTGATTTAAAGAGAGTTGATTTTCTTCTGCCCATTTTTTCAACATATTTACTTTGGTTTCTTTGGTTACTATTTCTCCCACTACTTTTCCTGTCAAATGACCTTCTTTAATTTCTAAATGATTGGCTTTCACATAATCTATCTTTAACTCTTGAGCTAGCCTATCAACTGTTTCATGAAATCCTCCTGATACCACTGCTACTTTAAAATCACGACGATGAAGTTCCTCCACAAGTTTTTGGGCACCTTTTGTAAAGTGGATATTCTTTAAAATTTTATCAAAGACACTGATTGGCAAGCCCTTTAAAAGACTAACACGTTCTCGCAGCGCTTCTTCAAAATCCAATTCCCCTCTCATCGCACGTTCAGTGATAGTGGCAACTTTATCTCCCACACCTGCTTCTTCGCCTAGTAAATCAATCCCTTCCTCCATAATGAGCGTACTGTCTACATCCATCACTAGCAGACCTTTTATTTTTTTCATCTTTATTATCCTTTATACTTGTTATAAAATATATGTTTTTTGTACTGAAATTTCTCTATAATACTATTCTTTTCATTCGAAGTAGTCATAAACAGTCTTTTTATTATATTCATGATTTGTTTTATATCAAAAAGGTTTTCTTTCGAAAACCTTTTTATTTAATTAATAATGAATGGTTTCTCTTGTTTTCTCGTAAGAGTTAACAAAGCGTTCGGTTACTCCTGGTTCTACTATATCCAACGCTTTAGAAATAACTTCCAATGATTTTTTGTAATCATAGTCATTTTCAAATATAATAATTGACTCATTAAAAGCTGCTTGTACATTATCATCAAACGAACGGTAACGATTAGAATACTGTAATAATTGCTCTGTCAATGTTGCATTCTGAACAATCATATAAGTTTCGTTTTCTAATTCATACATATCATTTGTTAAAATTTCTAACCAACGATTTACGGATTCAATATTAACCTGTTTTTCCTCTAATTCTTTCACCAACTGTTCAATATTGTTGCTGGTTGAGAAAAAGATTTTAAGGAAAGATTTTGGAATACCTGGTAAATTCCGTTTTTCCATATACCGCTTGATAGTATGTAATTTATTTGAATAGATATTTACCTTTTGTCGTGCATTTGCGTCATCTTTTTCGATTTTAGATAGAGAATCACTCAACGAAATTTGCTCATCTTCGATTTCTTTCAAGCGTTCTTGAATTTGTTCCAATTCTTCTTGGACAAGAGAATAAGCTTGTTTGCTTTCAGAAGAATCTTCCACTGCAGAAAGAACGACATCTTCTTGCATAGATAATTCTACATGTAATTCTTTGACATGCGCCACATCGGTATCAGACAAGCGGAAAATACGCGATAATTGCTCTATTTCTTCTTGGAGACGATGATTGTTGTTTTTTGTATGTTCTAGATAATTTGGTAGATTTTTCACCAATTTTCCAACAACACTGTGAGCATGTATTTCTTTTGTGAAAATAGAATAAAGAGCATTAATTTCTTCTTGAATTTGCTCATTTTCATACTCAGCATTGTCCAATTCTAAAGAAGCGATATTATTTTCATTGCGTTGCAAAGCAGAATGAAGCTGTTGAAAGCGTGATTCAATATCTGTTTCAATGAAATGATAGCCTGATTCTAACAGTTTGCGATGTCCAGACTCTAAATCTTCTAGCTGATCTGGTAACTTAGCAGACATTTCTTCAACAATAGCTGGCACTTTTTCAACGATATGAGTTAAGGCAATAATGTGTTCCTCAACCTTATCCAAAATTTCAGCTGCCTCTACTGGGTCTCCTGAAGAATTAAGCGTAACGAATTGTGAAAATTCAGATTCTATTTTTTCTAATTGTTTCTCAATTTCAGGAAAAGCTTTTCCGTATGATTCTTCATTATCCGCAACATTGACCTGTAATTTTTCAAACAAATCTAGTGCATGGAGCACACGGCCACTATTCTTAGATTCTTGTTTTTCTAAATCTTCTAAAGCTTGACGAATCAATTTGATGTCTTCATCGATTAAGTCAATTTGACTTTCAATGTTTTCAATCGCATGCTTAGCTTTCATAAAACGAAAGCCATTATTTAAACCTTCTGCTTCAAAAAGATTATTTTCAATATCAGCAAATGAATTTAAGGATAAATCAACCCACTTTTGGTTCCACTCACGAAAAGTTACTTGACTTTGCCCAACCAAATGCATATTTTTTACTGCTTCAACTTCATCGTTTACAGGAAGATTGTAAAGTTTTTCTTTTCTATCCTCTAATTTTTGAAGTAAAGCTTCATTTCTTTTTCTCATCAATACTGCAGCAACATATCCAAAAATTAACAGTAGAGCTACTAGAATGACAAGAATAATCAGTCCACTAGACATATAAAACTCCTTCATTTTGTTACTTTAAAACAAACACATTGATTATATCATAATTTTATTAGTAATTGTTGTTTTTTTCTGATTTTTTAAACATCGAGCGTACTGTACACTGCATTTTCTTCGATAAACTCGCGACGAGGTTCTACACGATCTCCCATCAACATATCAAAAACTTTATCAGCTTCGGCTGCATCATCTACTGATACACGAGCCATCAAACGATGTTCTGGATTCATTGTTGTTTCCCATAGTTGGTGGTCGTCCATTTCTCCCAGACCTTTGTATCGCTGGATAGTCGGTTTTGAACGTCCCTCGCTATAGCGAAGCAAGGCAGCTTGTAGTTCTTCTTCTTGGTTGGTTCCCGGCTGAATATACTCTTTCACTTCGCTACCAACTTTTACTCCATAAATAGGAGGTTGAGCGATATAAACATATCCTGCTTCCAACACTGGTTTCATATAACGGTAAATTAGAGTTAATAAAAGTGTTCGAATATGTGCACCATCAACATCCGCATCCGTCATAATAACCAACTTTTGATAACGAGCTTTGCTTACATCAAAATCTGATCCAAATCCAGTTCCCATAGCGGTAAACAAACTACGAATTTCCTCATTAGCTAGTATCTTTTCCATACTTGCTTTTTCAACATTAAGAATCTTTCCTCGAATAGGAAGAATCGCTTGAAATTCTCGATTACGTCCAGATTTAGCAGAACCTCCTGCTGAATCCCCCTCTACGATAAATAATTCTGTTTCTTGTGGATTATTTGAAGAACAATCTGCTAATTTTCCTGGTAAATTTGAAATTTCTAAACCTGATTTTTTACGTGTTACTTCACGCGCCCTTTTTGCGGCAATACGAGCTTTAGAAGCTAAGATTCCTTTTTCAACAATCTTTTTGGCGACTGCAGGATTTTCTAACAAGAAGTCTGAAAGAGCTTGGCTAAATAATCGATTTGTAATCTTTACGACTTCACTATTTCCCAACTTGGTTTTTGTTTGCCCTTCAAATTGTGGATTTGGATGTTTAACTGAAATAACCGCTGTCAGACCTTCTCGAACGTCTTCACCAGTCAAATTATCTTCATTTTCTTTTAACTGTTTGTTCTTTTTAGCATAGTCATTAATAACTCTTGTTAGAGCTGTACGGAAACCTTGTTCGTGAGTTCCACCTTCATGAGTGTGAATGTTGTTGGCAAAACTCATCACGATTTCATGATATCCTGTAGTGTACTGCATGGCTACTTCAACGGTAATATCATCCATCTCACCATCAGTGTAGATTGGATTTTCAAAAATAACATCTTTATTTTCATTGATGTATTGAACATAGCTAGCAATTCCACCCTCATAGTGATAATCTTTGGTTTGTTCCAAGCCTTCTCTCTTATCCGTGATAGAAATTCGCAGACCACGATTTAAAAAAGCAAGTTCTTGAACACGTTTATTCAATTTTTCAAAATCAAATTCAATAGTTTCTGTAAAAATTTCTGGATCTGGCGTGAAGTGAACAGTTGTTCCAGAGCGATCAGTATCTCCTATAACAGCTATATCAGCCACTACTTCTCCGCGACGATATTCTTGGAAATGGATTTGTCCATTTTTATAAACACGAACATCCAACTGAGTTGATAAAGCATTTACAACAGAAGAACCGACACCATGTAAACCTCCTGATACTTTGTAGCCTCCTCCGCCAAATTTTCCTCCAGCGTGTAAGACTGTAAAGACTGTTTCAACTGCAGGACGACCTGTTTTTTCTTGAATATCTACTGGTATCCCACGACCATCATCTATAACTGTTATAGAATTATCTTTTTCAATAAATACTTGAATATGGGTCGCAAAACCGGCTAAGGCTTCATCTATGGAATTGTCAACAATTTCCCAAACTAGGTGGTGTAATCCCTCTTTAGAAGTGGAGCCAATATACATACCTGGTCTCATACGGACAGCTTCTAAACCTTCTAAAACTTGAATTTGACTAGCATCATATTCTTGTAATTGCTCTTCTTGCTGCTTTTCTTCTGTCATACTATTCCTTTTCTATGTTAAATTTATAAAGTCTTTTAGATTATTCATACTATCAAACAAATATGTATCCAAGCCAGCTGCTTGACCAGCTTCAATATCAATAGGTCTATCTCCAATAACTAGACCGGAATGGATAGCATATTTTTTCTTTAGATAAAGTATGGATTCTGGATTAGGTTTTCTTTTAAAATGATTCGCTGAGGTTATCACGTCAGAAAAACAGGAGTCAATACCAGCTTTTTCTAGAATATCTAAAACTTGATTGTCTCGATGAGAAATCAAAAAATTTCTCCCTCCGTGAGATAGAATCCCTTGAAGTATTTCTCTAGTTCCTTCAAACAACACCGGACTTGCCAATCGTTTTGCTTCATTTTCCTTATAGCACTTCAAAAAATCTTTTTCTGTGGGAGCAAATCGATTAACTGCATAATCTGTAGAAACTTTCAAAGCTTTGTAAACAGCATCATGCTCTGCTTGATAACCAAAAATTCTTAATGTCTCAACAAAAGCTAATGTGGAAGTTTCATAATTATCTAGCAGAGTTCCACCTAAATCCCAGATGTAATCTTGATAATTCATACCCTCAATTATACCATATTTTTCACAAAATAGGGAGAATATTTGCTATAAACAGGCACTTTTCAGCATGAAAATACATAAAAACCCACTGTTTTTTTTAACAAGTGAGCCTTTATGTATTACAATGAGTTTTTAAATACGTCATTATAGAGCATTGCATCAGCAAGTAAATTGCCATCTCCACCTAATTGAGAAACCAATTCATATGCAAAAGCTAGCGCCGTTGATGGACCACGACTGGTAATCAATTTACCATCTACTACGACTGTTTGTTTATGATAGGTTCCCTCCGTAATTTGTTCTCTTACATCATCATAACAGGTGAAACTTTTATCTTTCAATATTCCTGCACGGTCTAAAGCAATCGGAGCTGCACAAATAGCAGCAATAAATTTATCCTTATCACGAAAATCTTGTAAGGTTTGTATCAAATCTTGATTGTCACGAAGATGAGCAGAACCAGGCATCCCACCGGGCAACACTATCATATCATATTCTGATGCTTCACCTTGCCATACTTTGTCTGCTTGAACAGTAATAGCATGTGAGCCAGTAACCAATTCTGAAAAACCAAGCGTATCACACGAAATATTCGAACGTCGAAGTACATCTACTACTGTTAAAGCCTCAATTTCTTCAAATCCATCTGCTAATATAATAGCTACTTTTGTCATTCATCTGTCCTTTCTTAAAATCTTCATTTAGTTCAAGATTATTTTAATTTTTTTAAAACAACTTTCTTACGAACTACGGGGGAAGTAACTTTCTTTTCTTCTGCTAGGGTATTTTGATAACTAATAGATAAAAACAATCCAACACCAATAAGATTACTAATAATGGAGGAGCCTCCTTGTGAAATCAATGGAAGTGGAATCCCCGTCAAAGGTAAAATACCTGTTACTGCTCCAACATTTTCAAAAATATGAAACAACATCATCATGATAAAACCAGTGGCAATATAGGTATAGAACTGATTGTTTGATTTTATCGTAATCTTTAACATTCTATAAATTAACAATAAGTATAGTACAATCACTAATGTAGAACCTAGAAAACCAAAATCTTCAGCTATTACTGTGAAAATCATATCACTTTCTCTCACAGGAACTAGCAAATTAGAAACATTAAAACCTTGTCCCGTCAATCCTCCACTACCAATAGCAATCTGTCCTTGCGCTTGCTGATAAGTTGTTGTTTGTGCATAATCAAATGGATGTAGCCAAGCTAAGATTCGATTAATTTGGTAGGTTGGCATTCCAATATTGTGTAAAAAGGAACGTCCGCCAGTTGAGGTGAAAATCATCATGAAAGAAACAAACAGTGCGATACCAGTTAAAAGAATCGGAAGAATAATTTTCCATGAAATCCCTGATAATAAAGCAATTCCTGCATAAATTGCAACAAATACCAGAGCTGTCCCCAAATCACTTTGTAAAATCAAAAGAAATAAGACGGGTATCGTGTATAAGCCTAACTGCAACAACAAGAGAAAGTCCAATCCGATTGTTCTCACCTCTTCTTTGTGCTTCTGTAAAAAATAAACCACATGCCTAGCTAAAATGAGAATATAGGAAATTTTCATAAATTCAGAAGGTTGAAAAAGTGTCACACGTCCGATAGCAATCCAATTTTTCGCTCCTGTAGAGGCTACTAAATCTGGATTGTAGAAAATTAAAGGGAGCACCATCAATCCTAAACCTAGCACATACAAATAAGGTGTTACTTTCCAAAGAAATTTAGTATTGAAGAACATAATGATAAAACTAATCAAAAAACCGACTACAATCCACATTATTTGCTGACTCACAATCTGCCAGATATTATTGGGATAATCATGACTAACTGCAATATAAATAGATGTAACGCCAATTGATAGCAATATCAAGACTGGTAAAATCAAACTGTAATCAATACGTGATTCAATTGATGATTTTTTATAAGACATAATATCTCCTTGTTAAAATACTAAATAACGAATCTTTGGGAAACTAATTCTAGTTAGAAAACTTCATTTTTCTTATTGGCACTAAATTTAGCCAAACTAAAAGTCCATCACAAAATGCTACTAAACGGATAGAGCAAGCAATTATTCTTTCCATTATAACAAATTTTTGAAAAAATGAGCAGAGGAAACAGAAGAATTTTGAAATATAGTTACAATAATATTAAGGTTTTGGATAATCTTTTCTAATCAAAAAATTGGCGTAACTGATGAAAGATTTCATTCTCTGAAAAAGCTTGAAGCGATGCTAGTTGCTCCAGTTGATGCTGTATTTGTTTTCCGTATCGTTTCTGAGTAATCCGATTATCTAAAAGGATGACAGCTGATTTTTGGTGTTCATTTCTTCGTGTCCGCCCCATTGCCTGTTTCAACCGTAAAATAGTAACTGGTAGTTGGTAGTCGTAAAAAAGATTTTTATTTAGAGATTTTAAATAAACTCCTAATTTTTGAACGAAAAAATCTTTGGGATTATCAAAAGGTATCCGTGTGATGACTTGAATAATTTGTTCGTGCTCAGAAAAATCTGTCCCTTCCCAAAAACTTCCTGTTCCCAATAAAATAGAAGTTTCTCCTCTGTCAAATCGCTGTTTAATATTACTAGCACTTCCATTTTTATATTGCGCTAAGTGAGGCAGAGATAAAACACTAGATGTCGCCAGCAACAACTCTTTGGAGGTAAAAAGAACAACTATTGGCTGGTTAAATGGTGACAAATCGTTTATTAGGACAGCTAAACGACTTGAAAAATCTTGAATGGATAATGAAGTTATCTCAGGAAAATCTTCGTCTAAAAATAGTTTTTGTAACGGTTTTTTCTTTTGTTTCAATTTGTAAAATTGATAATGTTCAAAACCTAGTAATTGAGCTAAATTCAACTTAGAACTGATTTCTAAAGTGGATGAAATAAGAAGTGCTTGACATTTTTCTGGTAATAATTTTTCAAATGAAAGCAACTCAGTACGTCCTGCATGAAGAGTTTTCAAGTGGTAATCTGCAAATTTTTCTTCTGTTATCCAATAGTGCTGATAAGTCGTTGAAAAAAAATCTTGTAACTCGGCTAGCGTATTTTCCTTTAATTCCGAAATATCTTGACGCAATTTATCAATTTTCTCATCACTCAACTCATAAATTGTTTTTTTCTTACCAGCAGTCACTTCTGATAATTCAAATTGGATACTTTGTAAAATTCGAGTTTGTATAATCGTATTTTCAGCTTGCAAGGATTGACCAATTTGTTGTAATAGCTTGGTCATATTCAAACTTCTTTGGGAGAAACTTTCTAAAGCAAAAAATAGTTTTTGAGCTTCGTCCACTACTAATATCCTATTATCAAGTAGGGTGTTGTCATCTTCCAAACGTGTTAAAAGATAAGGATGATTGGTAATCACTACTCGACTAATTTTTGATTTTACTTGCCCTAGATGCCAAAAATCTTGATGATAAAAAAGTGAACGTTTACTAAGTTTTCCATCATGACGAATTTCTTCAAAGTAAGCCTGAAAGCGATGGGCTTGACCAATTTCATTCAAATCACCTGTTTCAGTTTCAGTCAACCACACCAGTAATTGTATTTTACAACGATTGAATAAACGATTATCATAAGTAATATCCAAACTTTGATGAAAAGCATCTAATTTAAGATAATTTTCTGGGCTTTTAAGATTATGAAAGGTAATATTAAAAACCTCTTCTAACTGTCTACCTTCCTTCAACATTAACTGATCTTGCAGTATTTTAGTTGGAACTGTCAGTAAAATACGATTTTGCTTTTGTGACAATATAGGCAACAAATAAGCAAGTGTCTTGCCCAAACCAGTTTGAGCTTCTAAAAAACTAATTTGATTCTCTATCAAAGCTTCTTCCACAAAATGAGCAAACTTCAGTTGTTCTGGCCGCTTCTCCAAACCTAATAAATACAAATTAGTTAAAAAATCATGCGAAAGTTTCTTTTCTTTTTTCTTTTTCTTAGCTTTTTTTAAAAAAATACCGTGATGATTTTCCAACTCATCCGTTTGGTACATAGGCATTTGCCCATATATATCCTCAATAGCTAGACGTGATTCGTAAATCAGACTATCTGAATAATTCAATATTTTTTCTACTAGTATTTTTGGTAGGGATTTTATTTTTTCTTGAATTTTCAAAAATAACTGAGCTGTTGCTAAAGAATCCGCTATGGCTGTATGAGCATTTTCTAAAGGAATTTCTAACAACTCACATAGATAACCTAAATTATAACGATCAAAGGTTGGATAAAAAATTTGTGCCAATTCTACTGTATCTACACGAGGTGTTATCAATTCATGCCCTTCCCAGAACAATGCTTCTGCTAACAAATTAGCATCAAATTTCACATTATGAGCTACAAATATTGCATCTTTCAGTAGTTCATAAACCGTTGAAGCAATTTGTGAAAATTCCGGTGCCTTTTGTAAACGACAATCATCTAAACCTGTCAACTGCTTAATATGCTCATCCAAAGTTTCATGAGGATTCACATCTGTTTCATAAGTTTTAGTAATTACTCCATTTTCAATCAGAACAATACCAATTTGAATAATTTTAGCATTTGTATTTGCTCCTGTTGCCTCTAAATCAACAACAGCATACTTATAATTTGTTTCTTTCATATTAGAAAAATTATATCATAATTCTAGAACTTTTCGCAGTGCTAAAAAATCATCTTAAAGAACAAAATAATGAAATCCCATTTTTTCTTATCAAGCAAGCCAATAAAAATTATTTACTGCACAATTTGTCTTTTTTTGTTACACTTGGTAATAAGAAGAAAGAAAGTTTGAGGGAGCTTCATGAAAATTCACAAAATTGTTAACCGAGTAGCTGGTGAAAATACCTACATTTTAGAAAATAATCAACACTGTTTGGTTATTGATCCAGGTAGTGATTGGAATAAAATAAAAAATAAACTAAATGAAGTCAACAAACCAATTCTAGCTATCCTGTTAACGCACACTCATTATGATCATATCATGAGTTTGGATAAAGTTCGAGATACCTTTGCCCATCCCCCTGTCTATGTAGCAGAAAGTGAAGCAAGTTGGCTTTATACTCCTGAATTATCTGGTTTTACACGCCATCCTGAACTGGAAAATTTCATTTTACAACCTGCTGAAAATTTCTTTCATTACAATGAAAACTATGAACTAGCAGATTTTCGCTTTTATGTTGTTCCAACGCCTGGTCACTCTATTGGAGGCGTATCACTAATTTTCCCCGAAGACCTCGTAGTTTTTACTGGCGACGCACTTTTTTTTGAAACGATTGGACGCACTGATTTATACACTGGAGACCTACCTCAACTTTTAAATAGTATCCGTCAACAATTATTTACACTTTCAGGAGATTATGAGGTTTTCCCAGGACATGGTCGAAATAGTACAATCAATCATGAAAAGTACTTCAATCCATTTTTTCACTAATCTACTTTTATAAATAAGATAAAAAAACAGTTCTAATGAACTGTTTTTTAAGGCTCTATAATATCTGTAATGGGTAAAACCACTTTGGATATTATGGAGCTTTTTGAGTACACAAAAAGTCCCATAAGATTTATAATGAAAAGCGCCAAACCATCATTAGAAAGGATCTTATGGAACATATTCATCATACCACACTACTCATCGGAATGAAAGACAAAAATATCACCATAAACAATGCTTGGAGGCACGAAACTCATATTGAGCTTATGGCTACACTAGACTACCAGCCTCCTATGTGTAAACACTGCACAGGAAAACAAATCAAATATGATTTCCAAAAACCTTCTAAAATCCCTTTTATTGAAATTGCTGGTCTACCTAGTCTCATTCGCTTAAAAAAGAGACGGTTTCAGTGTAAATCCTGTCATAAAGTCACCATTTCTGAAACTAACCTCGTTAAGAAAAATTGTCAAATCTCTGAAGTACTAAGACAGAAAATTGCTCAGCTCCTGCTTAATAGAGAGTCTCTGACCCATATCGCCTCTAAACTCGCTATCTCAACCTCTACAGTCTATC
>JAUMZQ010000013.1 GCA_030528055.1 Streptococcus sp. | reverse complement strand
TTTCGTCTCCTCTCGGGCTTAGTTATAGGTCACCCACTACAGTTGACATAGAGCCTCTCTTTTTATAGTAATCATAGTTTATTTTTTAGAAGCCATTGCAATAAAGCCAAGTTTCTCTTGATTTTTTCGAAACATTTTAAACATTTTAAAAAACTGAGAACGATTCTCTTTTTTCAGAGCATTTTTGATAATCTTGGCTGTTCCGCCAAGCCCTTCGTCATAAATCATACCACGTGGATTCATTAAAGTCATCTGTCCAACCATAGTTTCCACTTTTGAAAAACGATGAGAGCGAGCCAGTTGAATCCAGCTTCCTTCTGTCAAAGGGCCAACATGGACATTGATAGCTCGTGATAATTCTTCTCGTACATCATTATCATTTTGCTTGAGCATGACATCATGTGTCAACAAAATTCCACCTTTTTTCAGTACACGATAATACTCGTCCATGCACTTATTTTTCCCTTTTTCTGTCTGCATGGTTAACATAGCCTCATTGACGACAATATCAAAAGTCTCATCATCATAGGGCAATTTCATTGCATTAGCTTTTTCAAAGGTTACCAGCTCACTAATACCAGCTTTTTCGCTATTAATCCGAGCCTGATTTAAAGCATTAGCATCCAGATCTACTGCAGTAATCTGGCAACCATAGGTTTTAGCCAGTTCAATGGTGGTTGTTCCCATATTACATGCCACTTCTAAAACCTTTTTGTCTTTAGAGAAATGACCTTGTTCAATCAGCCAGTCTGTTGCTTTTTTCCCACCTGGACGCAATCTTTTTTTACCCAATTTTGCTAAAAATGTGTGACCTGCTTCTGCCATTCTTGTACTCCTTTATCATTTTACTAATTATACCATAAAAGAAATATTTCTGACAATTCTTAGAAAACTAGACGCAAACAAGCAATAAAAACAACTCCAACAATTACCGTCAAAATTAAATTGCGATAACGAAAAGCAATAAAAGTAGTGGGTAAAACCGCCAATAAGTCCAACCACTTAAACTGAGGTAACATTCCCATTTTAGCAACTGTCACACTAGATAAAATCAGTGCAAAAATAATAGATACTGGTAAAAATTTTAAAAATCTCTCGACGATAGGAGGTAATTCCTTGTACTTGACTAGAATAAATGGTGACACTCGTGGAATCCAAGTCACAATTGCTGAAAAAATAAGAATTCCAAAAATATAATTACTGCTCATCAACCATTACCCCCACTGTACAACCAATCAAGGTAGCTACTAAAACCGCCAAGGACTGACTCAATACACTCGCCAAACAAAAGAAACTCACTGCCACTGCTATTAAAACCGTTAAAATTTTCTTCAATGCAATCTTTTCCAACATCACTAAAAATTGAGAAGAAAAAATTCCAATAAACATTCCCAATAAAGCAAAGTCAAGTCCGAAGGATTCTGGATTGGGTAAAAAAGATCCAAAGGCTACACCTAAAATCGTGCCAAGTAACCATGCAAAATAACTCGTTAAAATATTTCCATACATCCATTGAGGTGTGATATCTTTTGTATGAATATGTTCACTCATCAACACTCCATAAGTTTCATCAGTCAAGAAAGTACCAATTCCAATATTTTTCCAAAGACTTGATGTTCTAAAGAAGGTTGAAGTGTGTAGTCCAAGTAAAAAGTGTCGTAAATTGATTAAAAAAACAGTTAAAGCAATAGCTGTTACTGGAGCCTGAGCACCAATTAAGGTTAAAATGGCAAATTGAGCACTCCCAGCATACACAAAAAGGCTCATCAAAATCATCTCCATCGGTTGGATGTAAGAAGCGCTAATAATACCACAGGCCATACTAATACTAATATAGCCCAGAGCTGTCGGAATAGCAGCTTGAAATCCTTGTCTAAAAGTCTCTCCTCTCATACTCACTCTCTTTCTGATTATTTTTCATTGAAATATTCAAAGGTTAAACTAGGTTTCGCATTAAGATCTAGTGAAGCCAAGTTTCCTTTGTTCCATTCACTAACACTAGCATAAGCAATCATACCAGCATTATCTCCACACAGTCTTAATGGAGGAATTACCACAGGAACATCTGTTATTTCTGCTTCCAACCGCTCTCTCAATCCACGATTTGCCGCCACACCACCTGCAACAACTAGAGTCTTAACTGGGTATTGAGCCAAAGCTTTCTTGGTTTTATCCATTAAAACATCTAAAATTGCTGCTTGAAAGCTAGCTGACAAATCTTCTTTGGACAAATGCTCTCCGCGTTGCTCTGCATTATGATACAGATTAATAAAAGCTGACTTTAAACCTGAAAACGAAAATTCTAAACTAGATTCTTTTATCATAGCTCTAGGGAAATGGTAACAATCTTCTCCTTTATGAGCTAATTCATCAATTTCACGCCCCGCAGGATAAGAGAGATTCATCACACGTCCTACCTTGTCATAAGCCTCCCCAACGGCATCATCTCTTGTTTCTCCTACCAATTTGTAGTGACCAGCTTGACTAGCATACACTAATTCTGTGTGCCCACCACTTACTAGTAGAGCTAAGAGAGGAAATTCTAATGTTGCGGTGTTTTCTGCCGCCATTAAATGCCCTGCCATGTGATTAACAGGAATCAAAGGGATTTGATGAGCCCAAGCAAAAGATTTAGCTGCTGACAATCCAACCAAAAGCGCTCCGACCAAGCCGGGACCGTAGGTTACCGCTACAGCACTGACTTCTTCTTCTGTAATTCCAGCTTCAGCCAATGCTTCCTCAATACAAATGGTAATGATTTCTACATGATGGCGACTGGCCACTTCTGGAACCACTCCCCCAAAACGCTTATGGCTCTCAATCTGACTAGCAATCACATTGGATAACAGTTGGTGATGATTTTTTAAAACTGCAACACTTGTCTCATCACAAGATGTTTCAAAAGCTAGTATATAGTTATCTTTCATGACTCTCTCTTTTCATAATAATGGCATCTTCAATCGGCTTTTTATAATAATCTTTCCGCCGTCCGATTTCTTTAAATTGTTCTTTTTTATAAAAGGATAAAGCAGTCTGATTAGACTCTCTTACTTCTAAAAAAATAGCTTTTTCTACAGGTAATGATTGAAACAATTTTGTTGCTATTTTTTGTTTTTGATAGTGCTTTGCAACAGCAATTTGAAGAATTTCTATTTCGTATTCGGTCGTTTGAAAAGCTAAAAATCCAACTAAACTGGTCTCATCCCATGCTAACATATAAACCGTCAGAGGATGAAGAATGTCTTTTTTTATCTGTTCCAATGACCACGGACTAACACCGTATACATCTGTTAAAACTACAGAAATGTGCTGAGCTAAATCAGAAACATTTACTGACTCATTTTGTTTTTCAATTGTTATCATAAGCGTTTCAAATAAGATTCATGGCTTTCTTTATGGTTTTTTAACCAATTTTCTTCAGCTTCCACTCGTTTGAGGTAATTCGGTACAAAATCGTGAATGGATTGAGCTGGCAAAGATAATCCCATTCTACCAATCTCCACAGCATTTGGTAAAGTTGGGTAAATACACGCGTTAGGAAGAGTCTTACGAATTTGCTCCTCAAAAGCTGCTACTTCTCCAACGAATGTCACTTGTTTCTCAGAACTGGCGAGCTCTAAAACTGTTTCAAAAGGCAGATGTTCTTCTGAACGAACTGCTTGGGTATTCTTATAAAAACCAGCATAAACATTATTGCGTCTAGCATCTATCAGAGGAATAACAAGTCCTTCAATACCCGCTGGCACTAAAGCCAATAGGCTAGAAATTCCTATCAAATCGATTTTGAGAGTTTGTGCTAAGGTTTTAGCTGTCGTAACTGCAATACGCAATCCTGTATAACTTCCCGGTCCCATAGCAACCACAATGCGATCCAAGTCTTTTGGTTGAAGTTCAAGAGTCGCCATTAAAAATTCGATACTAGGCATGAGGGTAACACTATGATTTTTCTTGTTATTCAGTGTCACCGTAGCCAAGATGGTATCATTTTCTAGAATAGCTAACGAAAGTGCTTGATTGGATGTATCAAAAGCTAGAAGTTTCATAATTTTTTCCTTACTTGATGATCTGATTTCTATTATACTATAAAAAAACAAACAAGGGTAGGAACAAAATAATCTCTTTCCTATCTACAAAAGACTTTTCCTCATTTCTTTTTACTAATGGTATATTTTATGGTATAATTGTTGTAATTGTAACGAATCAAGGTCAATCTATTACTCAGAATTAAATAAAAATATAGCTAAAATAAATTGGTTGTTTTCTGTAGATTAACCATGAAAATGAAAGGAATAAAAATGATTTACAAGGTTTTTTATCAAGAAACAAAGGAACGAAGTCCTCGTAGAAAAAATACACGCTCCCTTTATTTAGAAGTGGACGCAAATTCAGAATTAGAGGGACGAATCAAAGCGCGAAAACTAGTTGAAGAGAAAACAAATTACAATATTGAATTTATTGAACGCTTATCTGATAAACATTTAGAATACGAAAAAGAATCAGATGATTTTAAAATTACGGAGCTTTAAACCATGTCATATACTTTAAAACCCGAAGAAGTTGGCGTTTTTGCGATTGGTGGTTTAGGCGAGATTGGAAAAAACACCTACGGAATCGAATACCAAGATGAAATTATCATTGTAGATGCAGGAATCAAATTTCCTGAAGATGACTTGCTAGGAATTGATTATGTCATTCCTGACTACTCCTACATTGTAGAAAACATGGATCGCGTCAAAGGTGTCTTAATTACTCACGGTCACGAAGATCATATCGGAGGCATTCCTTTTCTTCTCAAACAAGTAAATGTTCCGATTTATGCTGGTCCTCTTGCCCTAGCATTAATTCGTGGAAAATTAGAAGAACATGGTCTCTTGCGCGACGCTAAGCTCTACGAAATTAATCAAAATACCGAACTTCAATTTAAAAATCTAAAGGCAACTTTCTTTCGCACAACTCACTCAATTCCAGAACCTCTAGGGATTGTTATTCATACACCTCAAGGAAAAATTGTTTGTACAGGTGACTTTAAATTTGACTTTACTCCAGTAGGCGAACCTGCTGACCTTCATCGAATGGCAGCTCTCGGCGAGGAAGGCGTTCTAGCGTTGCTTTCTGACTCTACTAATGCCGAAGTTCCTACTTTCACAAATTCTGAAAAAGTAGTTGGACAATCCATTATGAAGATTATTGAAGGCATTCACGGGCGCATCATTTTTGCTTCATTTGCTTCCAATATTTTCCGTCTTCAACAAGCTGCTGAAGCCGCTGTGAAGAGTGGACGTAAAATTGCTGTCTTTGGACGCTCAATGGAAAAAGCTATTGTCAATGGTATTGAACTTGGTTATATAAAAGTTCCCAAAGATACTTTTATTGAAGCCAACGAAATTAAAGAATACCCAGCCAATGAAATACTCATCATGTGTACTGGAAGCCAAGGAGAGTCTATGGCAGCTTTATCACGAATTGCCAACGGAACTCATCGTCAAGTACAATTACAACCTGGTGATACTGTAATCTTTTCTTCTAGTCCAATTCCCGGAAACACCACTAGTGTTAATAAACTGATCAATATTATCTCAGAAGCAGGTGTGGATGTTATCCATGGAAAAATCAATAACATTCACACATCAGGTCACGGTGGACAACAAGAGCAAAAGTTAATGCTTCGCCTCATAAAACCCAAATATTTCATGCCGGTACATGGTGAATATCGAATGCAAAAAGTCCACGCTGGTTTAGCCATTGATACAGGTGTTCCTAAGGACAATATCTTTATCATGGACAATGGAGATGTTCTAGCTTTAACGGCTAATTCTGCAAGAATCGCCGGTAGTTTTAATGCACAAGATATTTATGTGGACGGCAATCGTATTGGAGAAATTGGGGCTGCAGTACTACGTGACCGCAAAGACTTGTCAGAAGATGGAGTCGTCCTTGCTGTTGCAACTGTTGACTTTAACTCTAAAATGATTCTAGCTGGTCCAGATATCTTGAGCCGTGGTTTCATCTACATGCGCGAATCTGGTGACCTTATTAGACAAAGCCAACGCATCCTCTTCAATGCCATTCGTATCGCACTTAAAAATAAAGATGCTAGCATTCAATCTGTTAACGGTGCTATCGTTAATGCTCTTCGTCCTTTCCTCTATGAAAACACAGAACGGGAACCAATCATTATTCCAATGATTTTAACACCAGACGAGGAAGAAAAAGAATAACAAATCTATTTTCAAATAAAAATTAAAAGTTCTTAGTCACTTTTAGGTGACTAAGAACTTTTTTTATTGATATTTCTTGTTTATTCATCTTAATACAAATCAAGATAATTATCTATCTCCCATTGAGAAACAAACATTGCATAACTTGCCCATTCAATACGTTTAGCTTCAACAAAACTAGTATAAATATGATTTCCCAATGCTGCTTTTACAACTTCATCTTCTGTCAAAGCCTTCACAGCGTTGTGGAGCGTTGATGGTAAGTCTGTAATTCCTGCTTCATGTCTTTCTTCTTCAGTCATAATGTAGATATTTTCTTCTATTGGAGCAGGTGCTTCAATCTTGTTCTCAATTCCACTCAAACCGACTTCAAGTAAAACAGCCATCGCAATATAAGGATTCGCCATCGGATCAACTGAACGAAGTTCTAAACGAGTTCCCATACCACGTGAAGCTGGTACACGTACGAGCGGAGAACGATTTCTACCGGCCCAAGCAATATATACAGGCGCTTCATATCCTGGAACCAAACGTTTGTATGAGTTAACTGTTGGGTTCATAATTGCAGTATAGTTATAGGCGTGTTTAATCAAGCCACCTAGAAAATAATAAGCTGTTTCTGATAATTGCATTCCTTTAGGATCTTCTGGGTCAAAAAAGGCATTTTCTCCATCTTGATTAAAGAGTGACATATTACAATGCATTCCTGAACCGTTAATTCCAAATTTAGGTTTTGCCATAAAGCTCGCATATAAACCGTGTTTACGAGCAATAGTTTTAACAACTAGCTTAAATAATTGAATTTTATCACAGGCACGAAGAACGCTATCGTATTGGAAATCAATTTCATGTTGACCAACGGCCACCTCATGGTGACTTGCTTCTACTTCAAATCCCATTGTCGTCAAAACATTTACAATTTCGCGACGAGTATTATCTGCCAAATCTGTCGGTGCTAAATCAAAATAACCACCTTTATCGTTTACTTCTAGTGTTGGATCCCCGTTCTCACCCAGTTTGAAAAGGAAAAATTCAGGTTCTGGACCAAGATTGAATGATTTGAAGCCTAGCTCTTGCATGTGCTTAAGGGCTCTCTTTAAATTGCTACGAGGGTCACCTTGGAAAGGCTCATGGTCTGTTGTATAAACATCACAAATCAAGCCGGCTACACTACCATTTTCATCTCCCCAAGGGAAAACAGTCCAAGTATCTAAATCCGGGTAAAGATACATATCTGATTCGTTGATACGAACAAATCCTTCAATGGATGATCCATCAAACATAACTTTGTTAGACAACACCTTATCAAGCTGTTCATCTGTTGCAGGAATTTCAACATTCTTCATTGTTCCCAAAATATCTGAAAACATTAGTCTAATAAAAGTAACATTTTTTTCTTTCACTTGACGACGAATATCAACTGCAGTAATTGCCATTAGGTTTCTCCTTTAATTTAAAAAACAAATGATTTATGGCCGACGCATAGGACCAAAAGTTGGCTGAGAAGAAGCAAAGCGACTTTGTCTTAAAATATCATTGTGTAAGGCTCTACGAACATCTTTTTCGCTAATTGTTTTGTGAATTTTTGCTTCACGTTCGTCATATTTTTTCTTAATGGTAGCAATATTATGCCCCTCAGTAATGTAATCTTTAATTTCCAAGAGACGATCCATATCATTCAGAGAATACATCCGTCTATTTCCTTCATTTCGAAGTGGACGAATAAGATTTTGATCTTCATAATAACGGATTTGACGTGCACTTAAGTCTGTCAACTTCATAACACTACCCATTGGAAAGACTGCCATATTGCGACGAAATTCTTTTTCCTTCATCAATAATTTTCCTCTCTAGCACTATTATATCTGAAATATTTTTTATGTCAAGAAATAATGTTAGATTTTCTTACATAGATTTTATTTTTTTGCTTTAAAATAATTTCGCAGACGATCAACATCAGAATTTACAAGCATTGCAATGAAGACCCCCACGAATGTTTCAAATATTCTGGCAAAAGCATAAATAATACTATCTCCTGCAGGAATAGACAAGGTAATAATTAACATTGCAGATACCCCACCAACAACTCCTGCTTTATTATTCATAGCTACATTCGTCATAATTGTTAACATCGTACAAATTGGAACAAATAGCAAAGTGACCCAAAAATGACCACCAAAAATAATATTTACCGTTAAAAAAACCAAGGCATAAAAACCGCCAATACTATTTCCTAAAATACGAGAAGTTCCAAAATGGATGCTCTTATCAAAGTCTTCTCGTAAGCTGAAAACAGCAGTCAGAGCAGCAATTTGCAACCCTTTCCATCCAAGCAGATGAAAAAGCAATAAAACAATAAACACAGCTAGCCCTGTTTTAACAGTACGCATTCCAAATCGAAATTTGCTTTTATCAAATTTGTATTTATGAAAATACTTCATTTGTTCCCTTTCTTAAAATGCTTTCTTTCTCCATTCTAACATATTTTCAAAGAAAGAGACAACTATTCTCCTTTATAAATCAACATTTATCATATAAGTTCTATCCTTTATTAAATATTGAGTGATTGGAGAGAAATAAAAAAAGATTTAACTTTGAATTTTTCAAAATTAAATCTTTTTTGCGTTTTTATTATTGGATGGAGACAGGTATCAAATCCAACGATTTCTAATAATTAGGGTAGATGTAAGTAACATTCCCAAGAAATTGTGTTGGATCAAAATATCCACGATAGTTATTGATAGCTTTTTGATGATTGTAATTCGCTTCTAATACTTGAATGGAGTTGTTGCTTTGAACATCTGTTACATAAGCCACATGACCAAAAGTTCCACCATCCCATACAGCTATTGAGCCGACAACTGGAACATTTCCAATTGCATAGCCTGAGCTACTGGCATTAATTGCCCATGTATTAGCATTTCCCCACCAGTTACTTGCCCATGGTGCCAACTCTTTAACTCCCCATGTACATTGTCCGATAGGATAAGAGTTTCCATAGTTTGTTGGCGTGTTTAAAACAACATCTTCCACATCAGATACAGCATAGGCATTGTTAGAAATTTGCTCTACTGCAGGGGCTGCATAAGTAGCACCATCTACTTCTAAAGTATCACCAGGATTAATTGTATCAAATATTGATTTTCCATTTTTAGCAGCCAAATCATACGGATTCATTCCATAAGCACTAGCAATTCCAAAGAAAGAATCTCCATGTTGCACTACATAACTATCCGCATTTGCTATCTGTGTACCAACCGTCGCCAAAAGCGCTGTTGAAGCCATACCAATAGTTGCTTTAATCAATGTTTTCTTCATAAAAAATATTTCTCCATACAAATTTTATCGTACCTCAATCATATCTTATTTTCATGTCAACTTTTTTAAAATTATATTTTGAAATGATTACAAATAGTAACTGTTTAAAATGTTTATAAAAAAGGAGCAACTCCACAATGGAGATGCTCCTTTAAGTTAGTAACAACTGTTTTTATTCTATATAATATTAACCTTGGAATGCTTCTGACAATGATTCATAATTATATCCTGAAGTGTTAATAACCCATTTACCACTCTTTTTGGTAAATTCAATTTTGTATCCTTCACTGTCCATGTATTTATTCGTTACCAATGGTAAAGTATCAAACTGAGTTGGGGCTTGTTCTATAATATACTTCTCAGCAGCTGAAAGAGCATCTGAATAGTTTGAATATTCCCCTCTGTGTTCATTGGCAAATTTAGTGATTAAATCACCCGTTCTCAAGTTTTCAAGTCCAATAACTTCTGGACGAACATATATAACAACATGTTCTGGAAGGTATTCAGAAACTTTATAAGTTATTTTAGCACGTTTAGCATTTGCTTTTGTATAAGCAGCAATAAATGTACTAAGTTCAGCTTCAGAAGGGTGGTAGTATGAAAATTCATCTCCAAAATCACTGGCAAATTTCTTAGTAAATTCGCTACGGTCTTTTTTCACATCTCCACCTAAAGTGAAAGACTTGTCTTTCTTTTTATCATCTTTAGAGTCTTTGTCTGATTTTTTATCATCAGCTAAAAGAAGAGGAGAGGTTTTTGAGGGAACCACACTCACATTTTCGGCATTTCCTGAAGCTTCTCCACTTAGAAAGACTGAGTTGACATACTCGCTTGCCAATTCTTCTGCTTTATCAACATCATCAGTGTATTTAGACGGATCAACTTTGACTTGAATTTCGTTTGAATCCTTGTCGTCCGTTGAAATAATTGTTGGAGAATAGTGCAATTCATATTTTTCATCTTTATCTACTTCAAAAACAATATAACCTTTAACACTTTTACCCTTAGACACTGAATCGTAAGAGAAAGAGTTAAATTTTTCAGTAGAATCATAGACGGTTACAGGCTTTTCTTTTTCGTCATCAGAATTATATAGCCCAAAATCTGTGTTAGAAAGGGTTAATTTTTTATCTCCCTTATTTTTAATTTCAATATTAAGAGCTAGATACTTAGAATCTGAGTCAGAATCACTTGGCAATACATACTGACCATCTTTTATTTTCATTTCAACTTTGCCATTTCCAACAGCAGTAGATCCATCTGAATTACTACTCTTATTTTTGGCAAGGCTACAAGAAGCTAGTGTCACTGTTGTCAAAACCAAAGTGGTGAACATCAAAACCTTTTTCATCGTTTTCTCCTTTTGCACTACAATTATTTATTTTCTATTATTCTATCATATTTATATCTGTTAGTAAATAGTAGTTTTATCAAACAATTTAAAATATTAAAAATTTTGATACTAAAAAGAGAAGATTCACACCATCTTCTCTTTAAATAAATGAAATAGAATTAATAGCTAGTCGCTAATACTGATTATTTACAAACCATTAGAATCCTTCAACATTAGTATAGACTTTTTGGACATCTTCATCTTCTTCTAATGTATCAATCAATTTTTCAAAAGTTAGTAAATCATCTCCTTCAAGATGAACTTCAGATTGTGGAATCATCTCCAACTCAGTTACTTGAAACTCCTGAATACCAGATTCTCGCAAAGTAACCAATGCTTTGTGCAAATCCGTTGGAGCAGTGTAAATAGTAAGACTTCCGTCTTCTGACTCTACATCTTCAACCTCTACATCTGCTTCCAGAAGTAACTCAAAAATACTATCTGCATCATCGCCAGGAAAAACAATTACTCCTTTGTTGTCAAATAGGTAGGAAACAGAACCACTTGCCCCCATATTTCCACCATTTTTACCAAAAGCAGAACGAACATTGGCAGCCGTACGGTTGACATTTGAAGTCAATGTGTCCACAATAATCATCGAACCATTTGGACCAAAACCTTCATAACGACCTTCTGTAAAGGTTTCATTGGTATTTCCCTTAGCCTTATCAATAGCTTTATCAATTACATGCTTGGGTACCTGTGCTTGTTTTGCACGCTCAATAACAAATTTAAGTGCTGAATTAGACTCTGGGTCTGGTTCTCCTTTTTTGGCTGCTACATATATCTCAACACCAAATTTTGCGTAAACCTTTGAGTTTGCTCCATCCTTAGCCGTTTTTTTAGCTACAATATTGGCCCATTTGCGTCCCATTAAATTATCTCCTTTATATTGTTCATTTTCATTCTCCCATTATATCATAAGAAAAGAGGAATTTCACTTAGATTCGTGATATTCGCTAATCTAAGTGATTAAAATAATTCTTCCCTACAATGAACCAATGAAGACAAGAGGTCATTAAATGGTGTTGCGATTCCTAATTCTTTCCCTTTCTTTGCGATATATCCGTTAAGATAATCGATTTCCGTAGTTCGTTTCTTTGATAAATCCTGATACATTGAGGTATAGTGATCAGCATTTCCACCGTCAGAAAATTGAGATACAATGAGTTCTTTGGTTGCTTCTTTATTAAATTGAATAGACATTTTTTGAGTTATAGCTTCAAATTCATTTAAAACTCCATCAATCAGAAAATCTCTGCTTGTAAACCGTCCAAATTCCCCTACATTGCACCCAATGATACTAGTTAATGTATTCAAAACAGAATTGAAAGCTGCTTTTTTCCAAATAGCTTCTAAAACATCTTTTGAAATAGAAACATTTAATTGTGCCTGATTCATCGTATCAACTAACTGATTTAAAAATTTCTCACTCTCTGGATTAATCTCTATTCCTTGAAGAGATACTGTCCCTTTACCTGTCAATGTAACAAAACCTGGACCATTTAATTCTGAGGACCAAACTGTAACACCAGCTACTATGTGTGCCTTGTCAACATACTTTTCAATAGTTTCAATATTTCCTATACCATTAGCCAAAACTAAAATATACGTTTCTTCATCAATTAAGTGCTTTATATTGGATAACATTGTATCAATTTGCATCGCTTTCGTGAATAAAATAATGCAATCAAAATGTTGTTTAGGAGTTGATTCAGGAAGATAAGCAGGTATTTTATAATAATGCGTTTTTCCATCAGTTAGAACTTTTAAACCATTTTTATCAATTTCATCAACATGTTCTTTCCAATTATCAATCAAAACAACATCTTGATCTGCTTCATAAAGCATTTTCCCAAATCTACTTCCCATAGCTCCTGCGCCTGCAATTGCGAATTTCATATTACTTTTCTCCTTTCAAAACCTTTGCATTTGCTTTATTAACAAATGGAATAAGAACAATACCAATTAACAACAATAAAATGGACAAATAAAAGGCCATGTTAAATGATTGAGTTTCCCTTCCTATGAATGAGGTAATATATGGTGCCGTAACAGCTCCTATACCAAAACCAATGTACATAAAGCCATAGTTCATTCCTTGATTTAACAGACCAAAATTTTTACTGGTTAGACTTGGAAAGACCGTCAAGACACCTGCATAGGTGAAACCAATTCCTACAGCACAAATATAAAAGACATTGACAGATTTTCCGATAGAAAGTGAGAACATGAGCAGAATCATAATAAAGTAAACGGCTATTAGAGTTTTATAATTCCCAATTTTGTCTGCAATGTAACCCCAACATATTCTACCAACTGAATTAAAGACTGAAATAAGACCAACAACAAGGGCAGCCGATCCCAAACCAAATTGTTGCTTTCCTATTTGTGCACTGGTTGCATTAATAACTGTACCAGCAAAGCAACCAGCAGCTAAAATAACAAACAACATCCAAAAACGACCCGTTTTCAACATTTCTTGCCAAGTCAGATCCAAGTCAGATTTTTCCAAGACATTATCCTTCTTGGCTGGAGCCGAACGAATGAAAAATTGTGTCACAAATAGCACGCACAAGTAAATAACTCCGAGCCATAATAAAGAAGATGAAATAGACATATTCTCAAGAAAGACTTTGGCAATCTGTGTACAGAGTAGGGTTCCTACACCTACCCCAGATAAAACGATTCCAGATGCCAAGGCTCTCTTATCTGGAAAGAATTTCATAATGTTGTTTAAATTTCCAGTAAATGCTAGACCTGAACCAAAACCAGCAATCAAACCATAAGTGAATAGTAACATCGGAAGTGTTTGGACAAATCCTGACAAAATGAATCCAACAGAAAAGATAATACCTCCTAGGATAATCGCTAACTTCCCTTTTCCTTGGTCAATCATTTTTCCACCTATAATCATTGGAATGGGAATAATTCCCATATTGATTGAAAAGGCTAAAGCTAGCAAGGCCGGATCCCAGTGAAATGTATCCATCAAAGGGGTTTTGAAAAAAACTAAAAGCATATACACCACCTAAGACTAGATTAATGACAACATGAGCACATAACATGACCCATCTATTTAATGGTTTATTCATTAGTGCAACTCCTTTCGTATATCGCTTATGCAAACGCATTCAACACACTTTTATTATACACTTTTTGGGACTGGAACCAATGTTTTCAGTATCATTTTCACAAAAAATTGTGATTTTTTTCACTTTTAAGAATTCAACATTCCATTCTATCTTATTTTCCTTTTATTTCTGCAAATTGAGAAAGAAAAAGACAAGCAAATCCCTGACTGTTCTATCAGAATTTACTTGTTCTTTCTTATATCTCTATTGTATATTGTGCTTATCCTATCCGTTTTGAAAATTTATTCTAATTTTCGCTCAAGAGGGTAATCGTCTGCGCTGCAATCTTATCTAAATCTTTCTTTTCATCTTTTAAGGGAATATCTAAGATGTAACCTTGCGCAAAATAAGTAAATAGTTGTGAAATAAAGATTCGAATGACTTCACCAACCACCAATTCCCTACGAAATTGAGAATTATTACTTCGTAACATTTCAATCCAATCTGTTAATTGTTCAAAAATCTGATTTTCAACAAACAATTCTTTCATTCGATTCTTAATATCATTATTTACAAACAATTCTTGGATAATAATCTTAATAATTAGTTGATTCGCTACCAAAAATTGATACCGATCGTGAATAATAAAAGCAACGGCTTCTTCTAGATTAGTATATTGTTTTAATTCAACAATAAATTGTCCGAATATTTCTGGTAAAACAGGGGCTACAATGCTATATAATAATTCTTCTTTAGTCTTGAAATATTTAAAAATAGTAGCTTGACTAACTCCTGCTTTTGTTGCAATTTGAGCCGTGGATGTTCCGTTATATCCCTGCTCTGAAAATAATTCTAGTGCTGCCTGTAGTGTTTTTTTCTTTCCCGGAGGTAAGTTGTCATTTTTCAGCCATTCACCATAAATTGATAGAATATCATTGTTCATCTCTATATCAAACCTTTCGATAACGTTTTAAACCTATAATATTTGCAACTGTTAGAACTACCAAGAAAAGTACAAGTACTCCTATGTCACCAGAAACATCTGATAAACTGCCACCCTCTAGAATAATTTTTGTTAGAGCATGCCCTGAATAATTTAGTGGCAAAATTTTACCCAAAATTTTGACCCAATCAGCCATACTATCTAGCGGAATTAAGCCTGAAAAGAATAGCTGAGGCATTACAATCAAAGGAATAAATTGCATCATTTGGAATTCTGACTTAGCAATAGTTGACAGTAAAAATCCAAATACAAGGGCAACCAATCCTAACAGTACACTAACTATTATAACATCAAATATATTTCCGACAACATCAATTTTCATCACCCAAATAGATGTCATTGTAATAATAAAAGTTTGTAGGATGGCAATAATTCCATAAGAAATCATATATCCGATAACAATTTCAGAGCGTTTGACAGGAGTTGCTAACAGACGATCCAAAGTACCCGTAGTTCGTTCTTTTAACAGAGCCATTCCTGAAATTAAAAATACAAAGAAGAAAGTGATAAATCCAATTAGGATGGGAATCATCTTAGTAAAAAATCCAGTATCTTTATCTCCATAATTGTAGTATTCATGGATTTTAGAGGAAGATGTGGGTAGCTGTGCATTGGCTGGCAAGATTTTTTTAATATTTGCTAGCATTGATTTTGTTTGCTCCCCCGCTATCGCTCCTTTCAAGGCTTGACGAGTAATAGCTGTTTTTGTTGAATCTGTATTTGCATAAGTTACTTTATAACCATCTTCTTCTGAATAAGTAATAACACCATCAATCTTGTGGTTTTTTAAGGCTTTTTTCGCTGAATCGTTCGAATCATATGTCTTCACAGCTACATGCTTGATATCATCTAATGTCGTTACGAGACTAGAAGGAACGTCCACTGTGGCAAGAGTTACATCTGTTGAACTGTTTGCCGAGAACATAGTATTCATCAACCACAAAATAAGAATTGGAGCCACAAATACCAAGGCTAAAGTCCGTTTATCACGAAATAATTCAATTAAAACTTTTTTACTAATTGCTACGATACGCATACTATTCTCCTTCTGCTTTCAAAAATACTTCTTCAATGGAGTTTACCCCGTACTCATTCTTAAGATTTTCTGGTGAGTCTAAAGCAATGATATGCCCGCCCAACAATAAACCGACCCTATCAGTTAATTCGGCTTCATCCATAACGTGAGTTGTCACTAAAATACCGATTCCATTGTCTCTTAATTTAGCGAGTTCTTCCCATATTTTTTTTCTTAAAGATGGGTCAATCCCAACAGTCGGTTCATCAAGGATCAATAGTTTAGGATTTCCTAGAAGAGCTATTGCCAGAGACAAACGCCTCTTCATACCACCCGAATACAGATGAACATACTTATCAAGACTATCACTCAAATCTACTACCGAACTAACATGAAGAATAGCAGCTTCCAATTCTTTCCCTGATAATTTTTTCATTTGGCCAAAAAAGCGTAAGTTTTCAAGACCTGTTAACGATTCATATAGGGCATCTGATTGAGCCATATAGCCAATCTCTCCTAAAATCATGCGATTAGGCATTTTTTTATTTAAGACCAGAGCTGTTCCTGAGTCCGCTTTTTCCATACCAAGCATTGTTTTAATCATCGTTGATTTTCCAGCTCCTGAAGGCCCTATTAGTCCAATGATATTTCCTGCTTCTAATTTGAAGCTGATGTCACTCAAAACAACTTGCTGTCCATAAGATTTATTTAAGTAACTGAGATTTAGTAATTTTTCCATTCGTTTTCCTCCTCGGTGAGTGATTACTCACTTTCTTATATTATAGTGAGTGGTTACTCACTTGTCAAGAGTTTTATCGAAAAAATTTTAAAATAAAAAAGAGAACCCTGACGATTCTCTTTTGATTTATTTTCTTAAATCAGTTTTAGAATAAGAAATGAAGCTTTTATTCCCCCAAATCATCTAATTTCCAATAGTATTCTATTCAATGATTTCGGCAAATTCCTCAACAGATTTTCTCACATGCGGGTAGCCCGCCTGCAAAGCCTTTCCTACTGGCAACATCAAAATTGGTTCCCAATCATTCGGTAGTTTGAGATAAGTTTTGATTGCCTCAAAATCAACACCTCGCATAGGTACGCTATCATAACCAAAAGCTCGCACCACTTGCATGAGATTCATAGCAAATAGACCAACATCCAATCGCAATTCCTCAGTTCCCTTGTCTTCAGGGTGAAGATCAAAATACTGACGAATTCTACTAATGTATTCAGCCATATTATCCTCCGTGATGACTCCTTTTTCCAAATGAAAAGCTTGCCACCAATCCAAATTATAGGCTTCTTTATCTCCAAATAGGAAAAACACTGCCGAAGCTGTCTCAACTTGTGGCTGATGAGCTGACAATCTCTTCAGCTCTCTTTGCTTTTCCTTGTTTTTAACAACCACAACGCGCCAAGGTTGGAAATTGTTTCCGGATGGAGCATAGCTAGCATGCTTTAGCATCTCCTTGATAAGATCGTTAGATAAAATGGCATCAGGAACAAATTGCCGAACAGATACACGCTCGTCCAAAAAATGTAGATAATCATTCATGATAAGTCTCCTTGTCTTCTTAAGATAGTTTTATTATAATAAAATTAGTAAGAGAAGAATAGTAGGCACTTTTTTGTGACCTACTTAAAAAAGGAGGGGCTATGCAAACAAAACCAAATTGGAACTGTGGTTTAACTCACGTCATGGATGCTCTTGCAGGCAAATGGAAACTCCAGATTTTTTGGAGTATTTCACAACATGAGCCAATACGTTTCAATCAATTACAACGTGAAGTAAAAGGTGTCACAAAAACCATGCTAGTCCGTTCTCTAGATGACCTAGTACAGTATGATCTTATCACTAGAGAGGACTTTAAAACCTGGCCGCTCCGTACTCAATATTCCCTAACTGATAAAGGACAAGACTTGTTGATATTACTACTACGTATCAATGATTGGGGTAAGGAAAATTTATAAAAATTTACAATTTTTACAAAACCTAACATTATCAAGTAAAATTAAATAACCTAACTCCTATCGAATTTAGGAATCAGGTTGCTTAACTATTTTTAGTATTTTATTGTACACTTGACAGAGGAAGACGATTATTTCATCTCAGCCTCTTTTTTTATACTTTTCTTATAAGCTTCACTATCTTTTATAAACTATTTATTTCTCCCTGTTAGGAAATTTCCTGTATCAAATGTTAAATTTAATTTCATAGATTACACTAAACTAGACAGAAATTATATAGTATTTCTACCATGTGTCGTTGGTTGAGCATTTATCATTCCTTCAAGATTAAACTTATAAACAAAGAAGTTTTTCACTCATCGGAAGAACTACAAGTCAAAACAAGAGATTATGTCCATGCTAGTATCAATTACCAAATACCTATGACCATGTGATTTATCATTTAATATAGAGTAGTTATATATTCTTTTATTCAATAACTATTGATTATCATTTGTAACAAATATAGCAATCGACTCAGAAATATATTCTGCCAATCCTTCACCAAATTTATCAATATTTCTTCTAAATTCTTGATTATGATAATAAGTTTTACCGATTATTCCAAAGACTTCTATAGAGCAATCAAAAGCATATTTATTTAAGGTTTTGTAGAGTTCTAGACAAATCTTCTGCACATCTTTCTCTCTCGGTTGCTTCTTATGATTCTTCTTTTGTGCAAACTTTATAAAAATAGCATTAAAGTATTCGTTAACTTCTAATTCTATCCCTTTTTGTCTCTGTGAAGCCTCAATCATTGAGTCTTTCCCAAACTGTTCCAGCGCTTTACTTTGATATTCAATATTATCTAAAATCGTAAAACCTTCAAATTGAGTTGTAGTTTGGGCTTCAAGTTGGGATCTTTTTGCGTCAATTGTCCTTTTTATATTATCCATAAGAAGTGAAATCTTTTTTTGCTCATCAGCAAGCATTTCTAATTGGGATTGTAAAACAGTGATGATATCAAAATCTTTTTCATTTATGATATTTCCTATTTTTTCAAGAGAAAACCCAAGAAATCTATAGTATCTAATCATTTTTATTTTCTCAATATCTTCATTAGTATAATATCGATAACCGTTCTCGGATTTATTTACTTTCATCAGACCAATTTGATCATAATGGTGTAGAGTTCTTATTGTAACTCCTGAAATTTGCGCTGCTTCTTTTATTAAATACATAGGAACACCTCAAAAATATTTTATCATAAATAGTTGACTTTGACGCAACGTTAGGGTGTATAATTTCTTTATTAATAAAAGGAGTAAATATTATGAAATTACATTTGATCAAGTCTGATACAATTTATAGAGAAATTTTAGAGTCTCCAATTGAAAAAAGAGATGAGATTTTTAAACAAAATCTACTCGTTCCATTTAAAAAGAAATTTGAAAAACAGCATATTTCTTTTGACGAAAACATACCTTTTAACGTTATGACTTTAATGAGTTTTATGCATAAGATGCCGAAAGATTTCGTAAAAGAAGATATTTCATCTATCAATCGGCTTGATGCCAACTTCTGGAGAGACATCACCAATGCATTTTACCATTCGATTGAGGCTTTCACCTCTAATGGTATAGAATTACCCGAAAAAGATTATTATGTAACGGCCTTATTAGGTAACCAAAATAGTCCAATGATGGCTATCAATGAAAACTACAGTGGTGATGGCGGAATTCCGGGATATATTTTTCTTTCTCTTGTTCCAAATGATTATACAATAAGTAGGATACCGTCTGCAGTTGCACATGAATGCAATCACAATATTCGTTATCAATTTATTGAATGGGGTAAAGGTCCACTGAAAGAAATGATTGTTTCTGAAGGACTTGCCGAAAACTTTGCAGAAAAAATGTATGGCAAAGAGAATATTGGACCTTGGGTCACAAAAAATAATCTAGACAGCTTAAATAAAGTGATTAAACCAATATTAAAAGAGAATCTCCATATTGATAATATGCAAGAAGCAATGCCCTATCTATATGGTGATGAGATTACAAAAATGCAGGGTGGCAAAGGTGTTGGACTTCCTTACGCTTCAGGTTATACATGTGGCTATTATCTCATCAAATATTATTTGCAAAAAACTGGACTATCCATTGAAGAAGCTACATTAAAAACCGCTGATGAAATATTGAGTGAGGTAGATGAATTTTGGACTAAAAATTCAAAATAGATGAAAGAAAATAGGTTACTCTTAAAATCTTGAACTATATCCAAATATATAATATAAATCAACCTATTGTACTAGGTTGATTTGTTTTTTTACAATTAAAAACGATAACAAATATTATTGTAATATCTAAAGAGTATGAGGTATAGTCTCACATGAGAGCCAATATTTTTTAATATTGTATTGGGATTTTTCCAAAATTTTGTTCTTCTATATCGTGATGCCCCAATTTATAAATGCTATCTGCTTTTTGAGTAACAATATCCCACAGTTCTTTTCCTATCCTTGTCACATAGGAAACTTCTCTCTTTATGGAGGAAAGGTATTTTTGTCCTTCTTTTGAAAAACCTAAAACATGTATAGATTCGGGTAGTTTTTCCTCTCTAGCATTGATTAAAACATAGGTCAATAGCCTTCTGACACGTGCTTTTGTATAACGCTTAGTGGATAAGCTATCTATTAATTCATCAATTGTTGAAGAGGTTTTAATACTAGAGACCATACGAGAAGCCATTTCATCATTTACTTGGTAAATCCTTGTCAAATCTCTATTAGATAAAATTTGATAGGTCAATAAATCGAAATAATTCTCCCAAAAAACTTGTGGACTATTGCTTAGAAGTTTGGAACAAGGAGAATACTTTGTTAAAAATTCTTTGTCATGAATATGGTGGCGTAAACTAGTTGCTGAAGCATAAAGAGAATTTTTTTCTAAAGAATGAAAACCTGCACCTTGGCGTTGAATAGGAAACAAATCAATCCCAAGTTTACCAGCAACTTTTGTATAAGCCAATGCTAAAATGTGATTTGGAGTATTTCCTGAAAATTGAATGCCTGTAAATTCTTTCCATATTTCCTGTGTTTTTTGAGGATAGGAGAGATGTTGGGGTTGATGACTTAGAAAGTCTAACATCTCTCTTTCTTTTTCGCAATATATTTTTCCTATTTGATTGTAATCTAAATTATCCTCCGTACCAAAAGCCAATCTATCTATTTTTAGTTGTGACAAAATAGATAGAGCTCCTTTGGCAAAGTAGTCAGCAGATTGTACAGAGACTAAAAACGGCAACTCTACTACAATATCCGCACCATTTTCAATAGCCATCTGAGTTCTCGTCCATTTATCAACAATAGCTGGTTCGCCACGTTGCATAAAATTTCCTGACATAGCTATAATTTTTAATCCATCAATTTGGTCTAACAAATATTTATGACCATTATGAAAGGGATTGAACTCTGCAATAATTCCAGTAACTGACATCTTATTTCTCCGCGACAAAAAACCAACGACTACTTGTTTCACTTGGTTCATTGTCTGTAAAATCTGCATACACTTTGATATTTTTGAAACCTGCCTGCTCCAGTAAAACCTCATACGTAATTCTATCATAAGTGCGTTCTTCATGAATCTCATCGTGACGTGAGAAAAAGCCGTTTCCTTCTTTGATAAAAAAAGTCAACTCATGAACGATAGAGTGTGGAGCATCACCAAGATAGGAATCCCATACAAAAGCAAAATCATCCGCATTTTCATGATAGCCATAGTTTGGAAAGATCTTATCAATTTGGTAAATTGAGTGAACATCAAAAATAAAAACACCACCATCGTTGAGATGCTGATAGACTTGCTCAAAGACATCGCCAACTGCTATCTCATCTTCCATATAACAGAGTGAGTCCGAATAACAAGTGATTAAATCATAGGTTTCTATTTTTGATAAATCCAGCATATTCCCTTGAATAAATGAAATATCTAGCCCCACATCTTGAGCACGTTTGCTAGCTATTTTAATCATTTCTTGGCTCAGATCAAGTCCAGTAACATCAAAACCTGCCTTTTTAAAATAAATGGATTGAATGCCTGTACCACAAGCCAGCTCTAACAATTTTTTTTTGCCTTCTGGAAAATGTCTTAAGCTAAAATTTGTCCATTTCTCATACAAGCTATCATCCATGATACTGTCATAGACGGTCGCAAATGTTTCATAAGTAGCCATTTTTATTCCTTTTCTAGAAAATCATAGTGTTAAGGGACTGAGAATACTCTCAGCCCCATTTTTTAATTCAAAAAAGTTCCAGTATCCACTAACGATGCCTCATGCCATAATTTTTCAAGATTGTAGCGTTCTCTCTCATCTTCTGAAAAGATATGGACAACGACACTGTTTAAATCCAGCAAAACCCAACCTGTTTTGCTATCTCCTTCAGCATGGCTAGAATCTTCGCCGGCTTCTTTCACTTTTTCACGGATGTTATCAGCAATTGCTTCTAGCTGACGACTATTTGTTGCACTTAAAACTACAAAATAATCAGCTACACTCGTGATTGGCTGTAAATCCATAACAACAATATCTTCTGCTCTTTTCTCATCAGCTGCCTGAACAACCAATTGTAGTAATTCTGTTTCTTTCATTTATTCCTCTTTTATTATATTCTCAAAGTAATCCACAAGGGCAAAATTATCAGCCCAAATATTCTCATAATGTTCAATCAAATCAGCTGCTGCTATACGTTCATCATCAAATGTCGTTGAGCCACCTTCAATGACGCAAACCTTATAATTCAACTCAAAAGCCACTTTAACAGTAGTATCAATGCAATAATTTGTCAACATTCCTGTCAGAATAAGCCTTGAAATTTTATTATCCGTTAAATATTGATCCAAATTGGTCTCTTTAAAAGCACTATTGTATGTCTTGTCAATAATTATATCAGTCTTCAAGGGAGCAATACTAGGAACGATTTCCCAAGCTCTTGTTCCTTTTTCAAACTCTTGACTATTATGACGGACATAAATAATCTCAATATCATACTCTCTAGCTAAGCGAATATTCTTTTTCAGTTTGTCTAAAAATATTGCTGATTGATAAGGATTAGCGTCCATTAAGCCATTCTGAACATCAATGACTAATAAGGCTGTTTTCATCTATTTCTCCAAATACTTGACAAAATGATTGTAAGTTTCTAAAGTTTGGGGGTAAATTGGTATCCCTTTTTGTGCCAGATGAGCAACTGTATGAGCTGTCTCATAAGCAACTGCCTTATCTAAAGATTCATTAGCTATACTTCTAGCCCTATCCACTCCTGAAAATGAGCGATTTTCTTCAATATAATCTGCAACATAGACTACTTTATCTAGTGCAGACATTTGACTTGAACCGACTGTATGGATCTCAATCGCGTGGAGAATCTCTTGATCCTGTAAATCAAAATCTTCTTTAATTTTATAGATACCGACCACTCCGTGCCACACATTGTTGCCCCATTTTTTCAAGTCTTCATTTAGGTGATACTTATCAATCAGAGCAAGAAAATCATCATCTGAAACTTTTTTAGCGTAATCATGAAGCAAACCCGCAAGACCAGCTTTATCAATATTCACATCATATCTTTTAGCTAATTGTCTAGCAGCATTTTCTACTCCTAAACAATGCTTGAATCGTTTTTCAGGTAAAACTGCTTGTATTTTCTTTAATAAATCGTCGCGCGATAGTCCAATATACTGTTCGTAATTCACCTATACAATCCCTCTTTCTCAATATAATCTAAAACAGCAGGTGGTAAAAGAAAATGAGGTTTTCTGTCTTGCGCAATAAAATCTCGAATCATACTTGAAGAAATATCCATCAAAGGTACGTCCACCCAAATAACTGGATAAGAAGTCCCAGCTTTATAACGAGGTCTTTGCACTCCAACAAACTGAACGATTTTGACTAAATCATCAATACGATACCATTTAGGTAAATAATCCACCATATCCGCTCCAATGATAAAATAATAATCACAGTCTGGATTTTTTTCAGTCAATAATTTCATCGTATCGTAGGTGTAGCTGATACCTTTTCGTTCTAGTTCAATAAATTCAATTTCCAATCCCTCAACATCAGCAATCGCTAACTCAAGCATTTTCACTCGATGTTTTTGATCAATAGTCTCTTTTTTATCAATATGAGGGGGTTCATATTCTGGCATTAGGAGAACTTTATCTAAGCCTAACTGTTGGCGTACCTGATCTGCTACAATCAAATGAGCATGATGAACAGGATTAAAATTTCCTCCCAAAATTCCAATTTGTTGTCTTTTTTTCTCTTTAACTTCTGGTTCTAAATTCACCTTAGTGAAAGGGGTCAATAATTCTATTGCCATAGGCGGATTTCCTTCTAAATATCCTTCACTTTAACAGATATTTTCCGATTTTCTTTTTTACTAGATTGTTTATAGAGAATCAAAATTCTTCCAATTTTTTGAACAGTCTCAACTCCGATTTCTTCCTCTAGAGTAGTTGCAACATCATGAATTGTTTCATCAGTATTCTGCAACAAAGTAACTTTAATCAATTCACGAGCATCTAGTGCCTGACGAATACTTGTTTTAATGGGATTGTTCAATCCGTTTTTTCCAATCTGAACAATTGGTTTCAGACTGTGAGCTTGACTATTCAAAAAAGCTCGTTGTTTTGATGTTAATGTCATTTTTTCCTCTTTTATTATGATTTACCTAACTAGCAAGTTTCGATGAAGTTCACCATCAAAAGCCAGTATATAATCTAGATACGTAAAAGGCAATTAGATAATAGCTTTGCGCGTTACAACAGCCACTCCTTCTGGTGCCCAAGCAACAATCTTTGCTACTCCGCTCACTCGTATCCATCCCAAGCCTGAATATACCACATCTGTTTTTTCTTTTATATTGAATTCATGTTTGACTAGTTTGGGGAATGCTTCTACTTCTCCAGCAAATGGAGGAGTCAGCAAGCTTCCCACATGTTTTTGATAGAAGTCGGTGGCTCCTTCTAGTTTTGTTCGATGAAGCTTCAATTCATTATCAAAGTACGCTGTGAAACCTTGAGATGCTCCAGATACAAAATCAAAACGTCCTAACCCTGACAAAAAGAGAGTTTGTTCAGCATTCAACTGGTATGTTTTGGGTTTTATCTCTTTTTTAGGACTCACATATTTCAAGGCTTTAGGTGATAAGTAGTGTGCCATTTGGTAGCGATGAATAATTCCTGGAGTATCGTAGATATAGTTGCCATCAGCAAGCGGAATTTCAATCTTATCTAAGGTAGTTCCCGGAAAACGAGAGGTTGTGATGAGCTCTTTATTTCCAGTGATTTCTTGAATAATCGCATTAATCAAAGTAGATTTCCCTACATTTGTCACGCCAACTACGTAAACATCACGCCCTTTTCGATAATATTCTATTTTTTCAATCAGTTCTTTGATAGCTTGCTTATTTTGTGCAGAAGTCAACAACACATCTATTGGTCTGAGACCTTCTTCATGAGCTCTTTCCATCAACCATTGTGTAACCTTTTTATCCTTAACCGATTTAGGTAAAATATCTTTTTTATTCCCCACAAGTAGTACATCATTACCAGATACAAAGCGAGGAAGATTAGGAATTATTGAACCATTGAAGTCAAAAATATCTACTACATTAACAACTAATGCCGAACTATCTCCCACTTCATGTAATAATTTCAAAAAGTCGGCATCTGTCAAGTGAACATCTGTTATCTCATTGTAATGACGAAGGCGAAAACAACGTTGACAATAAATTTCTCCTGATTCCAAACCTTTATCTAGGGCAGACTGAGGCGTGAAACCTAACTTGGATTGATTCTTGGTTTGAATTGTCGCTCCACAACCAATACAGAAAATTGCTTCCATTGATTAAATTCCTTTTGTATACTTGATCGAGCCGTATTTTTCAGTGATTTTTTTCATCACCTGACGCTCACGCATACGGTTTAACTTGGTTTTGATTGAATCATGTTCTACCAATGGCTTTACTAAAATGGAACGAATGCCTGCACGATGTGCCGCACGAATATCCGTCATCAGTTGGTCTCCCACCATGACAACTTCATTTTTCTTAAAATGAAATTGTTTCAATGCTCGATTAATTCCAAAGGTAAATGGTTTCATAGACCAGTAGACATAATCAATTTCAAACTTTTCCACTGCACGCTTGACACGTGTTTTAGTATTATTCGATACGACAATCACTCGAATACCTGCATCTTGTAAATCGTGAAGCCACTGTTTCATCTCCGGTGTCCCATCAGGATTATTCCAAGCAATCAAGGTATTATCTAAATCCACTAAAACAGCTTTAATTTTATGTTTTTTCAAACTTTCTACGGTTAAATCATAGGCTGCTTCAATCGCAAAATCAGGTATATAATCTTCAAGTACCACATTCTTCTCCAAAAATTGTATTCTCATCATTATAGCATAAAAGCGTAGATTTCGCACATCTGATCTTGTTATCAATAGAGTAATATTTCATTGCTCATGATTGGTATGATATTATAGAATATGATGCATCATTTTCTGTATTCTTACAAAATAATGAAAATATGTTACAATGAAAATTAGATTTTATAGATTAGGGAGTTTTTATGTCTGAAAAAAATAAACAAATGACAACTGTTTCTCCGCTTCTTCAAAAAATAATCAACTGGTCATCTATCATTGGTGCTGTAGCTACTATTCTTTTTTGTATCTGGGCTTACTATGCTGGTATCTTAAAATCCAAAGAAACACTTTCTGCCTTTATTCAACAAGCTGGTTTTTGGGGACCGCCACTGTTTATCTTTTTACAAATTTTACAAACTGTCGTTCCTATTATTCCAGGAGCTCTCACTTCTGTTGCAGGAGTTTATATTTATGGTCATATCGTTGGAACAATTTATAATTACGTCGGTATCGTCATTGGTTGTATTATTATTTTTTACTTGTCTCGAACTTATGGTCCTGCTTTTGTTCAATCCGTTGTCAGTAAAAAAACCTACAATAAATATATCACTTGGCTAGATAAAGGAGACCGTTTTGATCGTTTCTTTATCTTTATGATGATTTGGCCAATCAGCCCTGCTGATTTTCTCTGTATGTTAGCAGCGCTAACTAAAATGTCGTTTAAACGTTATATTACAATCATTGTACTATGTAAACCATTCACTCTTATCGTTTATACTTACGGATTGACTTACATTATTGACTTTTTTTGGAAAGCATTCCAGTAGTTCAAAAAAAACATGTGATGAACATGTTTTTTTCTTTATATTACTACCTTTTGTCCTACTCTATTGTATTTATTCTCTAACTGACGGACACTTAGCTTATATAATTATTCTATCACTTTTTTAAATTTGCCAAAAAGGTATCTATCGTTTGCATCGCTTCATTATTCTCTTGAGAATTCAACATGTGTCCAGCTCCTGAAATGACATGCAACTGACCTTTTACTAATAATTTTTCAGCATCCTTTGCATAAGAGAGAGGAACAATCTCATCACTATCACCTTGAATAATCAAAACTGGACTCGTCACTTTTTTGTATGTATCTTCAATATTGTAGTCCAGTGATTTTTCAAAATAAACCTTTCCTACCATATTTCCCTTATGGTTATAACGTTCAGGGATTTCATCAACAGATGAAAACAAACTCTTAGCATCATCAAATAAAACAAAGGCTGGATTTGTTAGAAATACACCTGCTATCTCATTCCCCAAATGAGCAGCTGTCATGATAGAGACAACTCCACCTTGGCTATTCCCTAATAAATAGATGTTGTTTTTATCCACGAAACTTTGTTTTTGTAAGGTTTGAACGATAGTTGTTAATTCTGCTTCTTCCGTGAATACAGACATCTCATAAATACTGCCATCACTTCTACTTCTAGGGCTACCACCTGAAAAATCAAAACTATAAACAATGTATCCTTCTTTTGCAAAATGTTGAGCATAAGCATCTCCAAATTCCGCACTTCCATTGAAACCATGTGCAAATACGATCGTCGGAAGATTTATCTCTTTGTAATTTTTAGGAGCGGTATAATAACCATAAATAGACTTCCCACCATTATCAATGGAAAATTCTTCCTTTACAACTTCAGAAGACGGTGATTGTACTTGAACAGTGGAGGAAGATTGAGATGATGATTCAGAGACACTACTTGATGAAGAAACAACTGTTTTTTTAGCTGTTGTTTCAGAACTTTTTTTGTCTTTATTTACATGAGGTAGTATTAGAGCGATCGAAGCAATCAAAAGGCTCAAAACAATCAATACCAAATACCTGTATTTAATTTTTTTCATATTACTCCTTTGTACTAAATGTCAGTCGAAACTTCCTTTATCTATTCGTATATTATATATAATACAAGTAGGAATAGCAATTATAAGATCTCTGAGTAGATTCTCATCTTACAAATTTCCATTAACTAAAACATCTATTATACCTCTAAATAGAAAGAAAAGCCCTTAGAAAATGAATTCTATGGGCTTTCTTAGGACTGAAACATCTCTATTATGGAGATGTTTTAGTCATTATTTTATAACAATATTTACCAATTTATTAGGAACTGCGATGACTTTTACAACCTCTTTTCCTATTAGTTCGGATTGGATTTTCTCATTTTTAAGGGCAAGTTCTTGCAATTCTTCTTTTGATAAATCTTTAGCAACCACAAGTTTCGCACGAACTTTTCCTTTTATTTGAACAACAATTTCAACATCATCTTCAATCAGCTTTGTTTCATCATAAGTCGGCCATTTTACATAAGAAATAGTCTGACCATCTTGAGTAAGTTGCTGCCACAATTCTTCTGACAAATGAGGTGCAAATGGAGCAAGTAATTGGATGAAGCCTTTTGCATATTCTATGTACAAATGTTCTTCTTTATTAGCAGCATTGACAAAGACCATCAATTGAGCAATCGCTGTATTAAACCGAAGTTCCTCAATCTGTTCGGTCACCAATTTAACAGTTTGATGGTATACCTTGTCTAAGTGTCCATCGTTTTCCTTGACAATATCTTTAGATTGTAACAGACGATATACGCGATCAAGAAATTTTCGGCTTCCTTCTAGCCCTTCTTCCGACCAAGCAATGGAAGCATCTAATGGTCCCATGAACATCTCATAAATACGAAGTGTATCCGCCCCGTATTGCTCCACTACATCATCAGGATTGACAACATTTTTGAGTGATTTAGACATTTTTGCAGGTGCTTGTTCCAACTCTTCACCTGTTTCAATATGGAAGAATGAACCATCTCGTTTTTCTACTTTATCCGTAGCAACAAGTGCCCCACGATGATCACGGTAACTAGTTCCCAAAATCATCCCTTGATTAAATAATTTTTGGAAGGGTTCTGTTGTCGGTACAATTCCCAAATCATAGAGGAACTTATGCCAGAAACGTGCATAAAGAAGGTGAAGAACGGCATGTTCAGCACCACCGATATAAACATCAACTGGTAGCCAAGCCTTCAATAGTTCCTCGTCCGCTAATTTTTCCTTATTATGTGGATCAATATAACGAAGATAATACCAACTAGAGCCTGCCCATTGTGGCATGGTATTGGTTTCACGGCGTCCCTTTACGCCATCTTCTCTTGTAACCTCAAGCCAATCCTCCAAGTTCGCTAGAGGGCTCTCTCCAGTCCCCGATGGACGAATATCTTTGGTTACAGGTAACACTAGTGGTAGATTCTCTTCAGGAATAACTGTTGAAGTCCCATCTTCCCAATGAATAATCGGAATAGGTTCTCCCCAATAACGTTGGCGACTGAACAACCAGTCTCTCAGACGGTAGGTGATTTTTTCTTGCCCACAATTGTTATCCTCTAACCAAGCAATCATTTTTGCAATAGCTTCTTCTTTGTCAAGACAATCTAGAAAATCTGAGTTGATATGGATGCCATCTTCTGTATAGGCAGCTTCTTCTATATTACCACCTTTTAAAACTGGAATGATTGGCAAATCAAACTGCTTAGCAAATTCCCAGTCACGTTGGTCATGAGCTGGAACAGCCATTACTGCACCTGTTCCATAACTAGCTAGTACATAGTCTGCAATCCAAATTGGAATTTCTTTCCCATTTACAGGATTAATAGCATAGGCCCCTGTCCATACACCTGTTTTTTCTTTGGCTAAATCTGTACGTGCTAAATCTGACTTAAGGGAAGCCTGTCTCTTATAATCTGCAACAATCTGCTGTTGTTCAGGACTTGTAATTGAATCAACAAGAGCATGTTCTGGAGCTAATACCGCAAAAGTTGCTCCAAAAAGTGTGTCTGGTCGAGTGGTAAAAACGGTGAATTCTTTATCCGTTCCTTTTACTTTGAATGTTACATTAGCACCTGTTGATTTCCCAATCCAGTTCCGTTGCATATCCTTAATAGATTCTGGCCAATCCAAATCTTCAAGATCATTAAGCAAACGTTCTGCATAAGCTGTAATTTTTAACATCCATTGACGCATCGGTTTGCGGATAACAGGATAACCACCACGCTCCGAAGTTCCATCTGGCAACACTTCCTCATTGGCAATAGCCGTTCCCAACTCTTCCACCCAGTTAACTGGCACTTCAGCTTCATAAGCCAAGCCTTTTTCATACAATTTAGTGAAAATCCATTGAGTCCATTTGTAGTAATTTGGGTCAGTTGTATTGAGTTCTCGTTCCCAATCATACGAAAAACCTAGTGAGTTGATTTGGCGTTTAAAGTTAGCGATATTTTCTGCGGTAAAGTCAGCTGGATCATTTCCTGTATCCATTGCATATTGTTCTGCTGGCAAACCAAAAGCATCCCACCCCATAGGATGTAACACATTAAAACCTTGAGCACGTTTGTAACGACTCAAAATATCTGTTGCAGTATAACCCTCTGGATGCCCCACATGAAGACCTGCCCCAGAAGGATAAGGGAACATGTCTAGAGCATAAAAATTTGGTTTTTCTTGATCTGTTCCTGTTTTAAAAGTATGGTTTTTTGCCCAATATTTTTGCCACTTGGGTTCAATTTCCTTGTGATTATAGTAAGTCATACAGTTCTCCAATATTGTGATATTCCTATTATATCATTTTTAGGAAGATTTTCTAGTTGAATCTAGTAGAAAAAAAGCTATTCTTTTCTATAACGTACTCCGATATTTTTACACATCATAAATTATTCAAAAAAACACTCTGTTAAAAAACAGAGTGCTCTGACTGCCTATTTTACATCAAAGAATGTTTACTCTTTTGATGAAACATTTATTCTAGATATTCTCATAAGCTGAGCTCCTAACAATAACAATCCTAAACCAAATAATTGAATAAGTAGATAACTATTTTTACTCCCTGTTTGAGGTAGACTACGAGAGTGAGAAGTGTTAGAAACAGTTGATTTTGTTTCCGTTGGATCTGTCACATTTGCATTATTTCCTGTAGTCTTTTCTTCATTGGAAGAAAGAGTCTGTACAGTTGGAAGTGCATTTGAAAGTGGTGTGCTCTCTTGAAGTGGAACAGACTCTTTTTTCATATCTGCTAGTGGAACAGTAGATGCAAAAAACTCCTCTGGCGTGATAGCTCTCTCAGCCATTGCATCCTGTATTCCAGTTACACTTACGAAATAATAACGTGCCCAATCTTTAGATAACCGTTGAATACCTGATAGACCAGCCCCTGGATACCAATATGGGTGACTTTCATCTTTATCAAACTTCCAATCTCCTCCCACTTGAATTCCAAGCTTAGCATTTGGATCTGATTTATCAGAAATTCTAGCTTCAACAGAAACAAGAACCGCTTTTATCGTTTGAGGACTTTCTATATGACGCGCTTGATCAGACCCCCAATGGGCTACTCTATCTTGTTTTGTCAATACTTCTAAAGAAGTTCCTCCTCCACTAACAGCACTTTTATTTGCATCTCCAACATTACTAGACATATTCCCTTTAAATTGTGATGCCCACTGAACTGCTTCAGGATGATCCACAATCTGATCCCATGTGCTTGAATTTTGACGCAAAACAAAAGCTTTCATATTGCGAACATCTGCCCAAGCATTGCTTGCTTGATTATCTGACATTTCAACAATAACTCCCCATGGATCAAACTCCGTCATCCAACGATTAAGTTCTTTATTAAAAGCTGCTTGTGCTTCTTCATCGGTCATGCCTTCTCCCTTATAGGCAAGATAGTACCAAGAAGCCGGTGGATTGTAAGTTGGTCGTCCTCCCTGTACGACTGATCCTCCATTAAATTGTCCAGCACCACCATTTGGTCCTCGTTTTTCACCTTCCACTTTATTATCCGCGGACCATACCCAAACGTCTCCCTGATTAGCTCCCATTTGAGCAATTGCTCGTTGCTTTTCTTCTTCTGACATATTCTGATTCGAAGTTTCTGTATTTGCTGGTGTCTCATTTGATACTGGTGCTGCCACATCTTTTGCATCCGCTATCGGCACTGCAATTTCTGATGTTTCATTTTCCTTATCAGAAGATGTGCTTTCAGTAGTTGTAGCAACGGTATCGCTAGAGACATTATTTTCAGTTTTCTCATCCGCTCCTACTGGAATGAAAACTGTAAAAATGAACGTCAACATCACAGAAACAATCACTATAAAATGAATTTTCTTGTTTTTATTCATGTAAAGCTCCTTTCAGAAACTGTAAAAAGTTAAACAAATTCAAAACGTATACTCAGGACTTGTTTAAAATATCAGGGTAAGTTATTGCCCGCACTTTTATAAATTTGATACCATTCAGATCGTGGTAGAGAAATGTCAAATGCCTGTGCCATAGATGCCAAGCGTGAGGTATTCATAGTTCCTACTATCGGTTGCATTTGAGCAGGATGTCTCAAAATCCACGCGAGTACCATTGCTTCAAAAGATATTTGGTATTGATTAGCAAACTGCTGTAAAACATCTGTTAATTGACGATAGTCAGGATGTTTCATAAATAACCCTTGAGCCAAGTCCACTTGAAATGGCGACCACGCTTGAATAGTAATGTCTTTTAATCGACAATAGTCTAGAACACCACCATCTCTAAAAATAGCAAAGCGATTATGCATGTTAGTATTGAGACCCTCGTCCACCATAATCGTATGTGCTGGACCAAATTGTAATTGATTAACCAGTAATTTTTGATTCATACTTTTTTGTAACAATTCAATTTGATAAGGTGTTTGGTTACTAACTCCAAAATAACGTACTTTCCCATCTTGGTGTAGTTGGTGAAAAGCTTCTGCCACCTCATCTGGTTCTATCAGTGCATCTGGACGATGTAGTAGAAGTATATCCAAATAATCTGTCTGCAATCGCTGTAAACTTTTTTCGACTGAGCTTACAATGTAATCTTTCGAAAAATCAAAATGATAATTTTGATGAACATCACGAAGACCACACTTCGACTGAATAATCACCTTGTCGCGAGGAATTTTCGCTGTCTGCAAGCCTTTAGCAAATTTTGCTTCTGACTGACCCCCAGCATAGACATCTGAGTGATCATAAAAATTAATTCCAATTTCCTCTGCTGTTTTTAAAATGGCAACAATCTCATCGCCTGACTTTTCTGCCATACGCATACAGCCAAGAATCAACTGACTGGCTTGTTTTAATTCACCTCCAACATTTAGATATTTCATACTTCCTCCTCATCCTTATAAACTGGTTTGTCTACGAGGGATAATGTTTCAATTTTAATATTTTCTGTTTCAAATACTAAAAATTCATTTTCTTCCTTGAGCAATCCAGATGGAACATAAAGGTATTGAATCGGGCCTTGACTCCAGTAGCGCCCTAAATTAAAACCATTAACACTAATACATCCTTTACCGTATTTGGAACAATCAATAAATGTATCGGAAATTTCATCTAAAGCGACATTGAATTTATAAAAAATTGGAGCTTTTACTTCATTTGGAAGTGGTTGAGTACATTCAATCTTTGAAAGCATTTCTTCATCAAACTCTAGTCCATATTGACGCCAACCTTTACGGAATTGATGATTAATCATAATCCCACCTTTGACACCCTTTGATTGACTTGGAGCTCCTAGCTTATACCCATAGTTTACACGCCCCATATTTTCAACCAATACATCAATTTTAATTTTTTCTGTATCTGCAGAAAAGAGAACTTCATCCCCAATTTCTTCTCGATATTGAGTTGCTAAATGCTCTTCATTAACATAAAATTGGCAGCGGTCATGAGTTTCTAGAGCTTTTAATCGCTCTTCATGGTATTGATTTTTAATATCAGAACGGTAAAGAACATATCCATGATTTTGTCCCATTTTTTCCATTGGTTGAGGATAATCAACATTGTTTTCTTTTGCAATAACTGGAGCAATATCAAACAAATTAGCTGTTCCCTCTACCGAAAAAGTACCGTACCTTTTTGCTTGACGAACAATCGGTTCTGTTTGTTCCAATTCTGGATAGACTTCATGAATGACTCTTTGAACAGCATAATATTTCTCAGTAGGAACTCCCCATTCATTGATAGGAGCATCAAAATCATAGGAAGTTACTTGTGGCAAGTCTCTTGTTTTTCTCGCAGAGCAACCACTAATAAAACCAAAATTTGTTCCACCACGAAGCAAAAAGAGATTCATGCTTCCAATTTGCAACATTTCTTTCACATCACTGGCTAAATCTTCTGCACCCCTCCGAACAATTGGTTCGTTCCATCGACTAAACCATCCATCCCAAAATTCCGTACACATTAACGGCCATTTCTTATGATGTTTATCCATGAATGCACGAAGATTATCTGTATTTTCCTTCGCTTTGGAACCAAAATTTCCTGTCACAAAAACATCATCTTCTATCAAGGTGCCCGATTCAAGAGCTTCAATCCATGTACCATCAGATGTGAAGAGAGGAGTTGTCACCCCTCTATCACGCATTAGCTTCGCAATAGCTCGAAGATATTCTTTATCCTCAGCATAGGACCCATACTCATTTTCCACTTGCATCATTAAAACAGGTCCACCTTGAGTAAATTGATAAGGCAATAATTTAGGAAAGAGCCAATCATAAAAATGAGCTACTTTTTCTAGAAAAAGTTTGTTATTTACCCTCAAACGAATGTTAGGATAAGTCAGTAGCCAAGCAGGCATCCCACCAAAATCAAATTCTGCACAAATATAAGGAGAAGGCCGAACAATGATGTATAACCCAAGTTCCTTAGCTAAATCAAAATAGGCTTCGAAATCTAGCATCCCTTCTTTTACAAACTGTCCCTCATGTGGTTCATGAAGACTCCACGGAATATAAGTTTCTACAGTATTACATCCTAATGCCTTTAAATTATACAGTGTTTCTCGCCATTGATCTGGATGTAGACGAAAATATTGAATCGCACCCGATAAAATTTTAAACGGTTTTCCGTCAACATAAAATTCTTCCTTGATTTCAAATGTGGTCATTGTGTTAGTTCCTCCTGTTTACTTGCTATTTTAACAAATGGTAAGTAAATAAAGGTAGAGATAGCAATATTAATAATAGACAAAATAATCGCGCGCCAGTCAAAGGCTGTAGCGAAGAAACCGTAAAGGATTGGTGGCATCACCCAAGCAACATTTTGAGTAACTGGAGCAACTAGTCCAAATGTCGTTGCAAAATAAGCAACTGTTACCATTACCATAGGTGTCAAAATAAATGGAATCAACATAAGCGGATTTAAAACTATTGGAAGACCATACATGACTGGTTCACCGATGTTAAATATCATTGGGAAAATGCCTAGTTTAGCAACTTCTCTTAAATGCTTACTTCTTGATTGCCATAAAATAGCAATTGCAACACCGATAGCATCAAACCAAACAAATGCACCAAATGAATTATCAGTCCACATATAAGGAATTGCATGACCTGCTTGATAAGCTTCCAAATTAGCCAGCATTGTAACACCAAACAAACTTGACATAACAGGTGCTAACACATTTCCACCATGAAGACCAAAAAACCAGAAAACTTTATTAAGAAAAACAATTAATAGAACTGCCCAGAAACCTTGTGATAAATGAAGTAATGGTGCTTGTAATACTTTGTAAATCCAATCAATTAATATTTCTCCAGTCACTTTATTAAATAAATAAGTCACAATACCAATAACATACATGGCAACTGCTGCCGGAATAATTGATAAAAATGGTTTCATAATAGCTGGTGGAACTGAATCAGGTAACTTAATTGTCCAATTCTTATTCATTACTTTACAAAAGATAATAACAGATATCAAACCAATAATAATCGCAGTAAAATAGCCTCTTGCACTAATTTGGTCTCCTGGAATTACTCCATTAAGTGTGACAGAGAGGTTATTTCCAGCCACCTTAAACTCAGGAAGTTTTCCGACAATTTTACCTAAAGCATTCGATTTATCAGAAACTTCGAAAGTTTTAGTAATAGAACCTCCGATTGTAATAACATAGGAAGCAACAGCAACTAAGCCTGCTGAAACTTCATCTGCTTTATAAATTTTTGCAATATTCACACCGTATGTAAACAAGAATAACAAAACAACGATTGGAATACTACCTTTAAAGACCAACCAATTTATATCAATTAACCATTGAAAGGTATTTGGTATCCAAGTCCAACCAAATTGTCCTGGTAAATCTGAAAAGAAAGCATTTAACATCAAAGCAAATGAACCTGTCATAATGACCGGCATTGTACCAATAAATGAATCTCTTAAAGCAACTAGAAACTTCTGATTCCCAACACGATTTGCAATAGGCATTAATCTAGCTTGCCATTTATCAATAAAATTACTCACAATAGTATCTCCTTATTTTCTAATGGTATACAAGTCAAGTATCTTACTAAATTCTTAGAAATAATACTTTTTAGCAATTGTTCCGTAGTAAAAGTTTCTCTTTCCTCCTTACTATCTAGCTTTTATGGTACTAGTAATCCCATCGTATTTACTAGTTAACAGCTATTTTCAAATCATTCCTGTATGAGTGTATTGGCTAAATCTAGCACCTTATCGCCTTTCATCATGCCGTAATCGGTCATCGGAATGACATCTACAGGTGTTCCTGATGGAGCTAATTTTTCTTCAAATCCCTTCAAAAGATAACGTACCTGTGGTCCTAGTAAAACAACACTCACTTGGTGTGTTTCCAAATAGTCATCTGCTTCTGCAACAGGAATTGCAAAAATATCGGCTTCAATAGCACGTTCACTTGCTGATTTCTGCATTTTATTCACCATCAAACTGGTACTCATACCTGCAGCACAGACTAGCATAATTTGTTTTTTCACCACGGTCATTCTCCTCTCAAAAATATTCGGCAATATTATTTTAAAATTATAAATAAAAAGTGTAAAAAATATAAAATTTAATGTATTTTATTAATTTTCTATAAATATTATATAGAAAAGAAAAAGAAATGTCAACGCTTACATATTGAATTTTTCAATATTTTTTGATACTATGACAATAGAATTGAGGAAAATACAATGGTACTAACCAAAAAACAGGCAGAACTGCGAGCAACCATTCTAGACCAACTCTATGCTAAGAGACCTCTCTCGCGTATTGATATTTCTAAATATACAAATATCACTCCTGCCACTACTGGAAATATTGTCAATGAATTAATTAGGGAGAATTTTGTTAGAGAACTTGGAGAATTAGACGATGATAGCGTTGGGCGTAAAAAAACCCTGCTAGATATTGCTCCTCGCCAACGTTATTATTTAGGATTTGAAATCTCCGAAAAATACCTATCTATAGCTATTGTCGATAATGTAGGAGATATTTTAGATAGTGACTGTCAAGACTGCAATATTGAACAACACGGTGGTCCAACAGACACAAAAATTATCCAGATAATAAAGCAATTTTTAATAAAAAATCAACAATACTCCATTTCCTCTATCGCCATTGCCATTGCTGGACATGTCAATTTCTCTGAAACATCTGAAATTATTTCTAACAATCCTAATTGGAAGGAAATTGATTTGCAGCGAATCCAGAGAGCTTTTGATATTCCTGTTTATTTTGGAAACAAATCTCATTGCTTAACCTTGTCAGAACGCTTATTTAATTATCATTCAAGCGATAGCAATTTTATTGTTTACCATGTGGCTAGAGGGATCCACTGTTCTTATATGTATCGAGGGCAAATTTATAGCCAAAACAATTTTTTGATTGGTGAAGTCGGGCATACCGTTATTCATCCAGAAGGAGAAGCTTGTAGTTGTGGAAAAAACGGTTGTTTGCAGGTTTATTCTAGTGAAGGAGCACTTATCCAAAAAGCAACGATTCTTTACAAATCTTCACAGGTTTCATTATTAAAAACTTTAGTTGCAGATCCAAAAGACATCACTCTTGATACACTGCTAGCAGCCTATCAGTTGGGAGACATCGCCTGTATGGAGCTTATTCATACAGCTTGTAAATATTTAGCTATTTCCATTTCGAATCTCTGTCAGCTAGTAGATACTGAACGAATTTATCTAGATGGTGAATTTTTCTCACTACCAATTATTGCCAAGCAAATCCTAACTCAACTAGAACAAGCTGTCCCGCTCTTTCCAAATCAGAAGCATGTAGATATTATTATCAAACCATTTTCTAACCTAAATATTGCCAGAGCTGCTGTTAGCTTGTGTATCTATCACGAATTTCTAACTACTAGTTTTGAATAAAAAGCAGGAAACAAAGTGTAAAATCTTTGTTTCCTGCCTCTTTTTTATCTTATGAAAATTAATTTATTTTTTTATTTATAAGAAGTGATGATTCTCAAAAATATTAGTTGTTACTTTACCTTTCTGAATCTGGGTATTATTACATTCTTTTATTTCTTCTTCAGGTTAAAATATATTTTTGTACCATTCTACGCAATGTTTATTATATAAAAACTAAAGATTCAAAAAGCCTATTCCATATTTTACTGAAATATTCTCTTGCATTGTCCCATTCAGGAGAATCTCCCCAACCACTATTAAAAAGATGAATTCGTGTTTTATCCCCAATAGGAATAAAAGATACTGAAACAACCGTCAAAGGATTAGCATCATTCATAATTTTTAAATCTGATGGACCTTTCCACTCAAAAGCAATAAATTCATCAGGTTTGTAAGCAAGAATCTTACATCCCAAAGTTGAATCTTTTTCCTTATTTTCCAAATTCCAGAAAAGTTCATATTTTCCTCCAACAAAATTGTCAATATTTGCATCAAGGCAAGTCATCCACTTTGCCTCTTCTTTATCTGAAAATAGTTGAAATGCTTCTTTTACAGAACAGTTCAGTGTCTTTTCAACGTAAATTATCTTATTCATTTTAGCGCTCCTTTAAACATAATATTAAGATATTTTCTCATGTAACTAAATATACAATAGAAAAAAAGAAAAATCTTATCATGAATTGCATTTTCAATTTAATATGTTAAAATAATACAATTAAAATATAAAAAGTAATACGGAGATTTATATAAAATAATGAATATAAAGGTTATTGCTGAATATATCAGAAAAAAATTAGAAAATGAAGAAGAAATGGAAAAAGTTTCTATAGCTGATACTGCTGAAAAATTTGGATATAGCAAATATGAATTTAGTAGAAAATTTAAAAAAGAAATGGGATTTTCAGCTAAAGAATTCATATCGATTCTGAAATTGGAAAAATCTATACAGAAACTTGTAAAAGAACGTAAAAGTGTTATTTTTGCACAATTAGAATCGGGATATGAAAGTTCAGGTTCTTTCTCTAATATATTCAAGAAAAATACTGGACTTTCTCCCAAAGAATACAAAAAAAATATTGAAAAATTATATAATATTTTAAATAAATATAAAAAAAACGAGGAGTTATTAACAAAAACATATCACGAGTATGAGGAAAAAGAAAATAAAAATAGATGTACCATAATCTTAACTTATCCCAAGAATTATAAAAGCGATGTGACCTTTGTAGGATTATTTAGGACGCCTGTGCCAAATCATGCACCGATAGTAGGAAAAGCTGTTATTCCTTGGAAAACAGGAAATCAATGCACTTTCCTCAATGTTCCTGACGGAAGTTACTATATTTTGGCATGTTCTGTAGAAAAAAATAGTAAAATCTTTAGATATTTTGATTTGAAAGATTGTTTGAGGGGAAAAGTTGAAGAACAGATTACATTTCCAATAAACTATAAAGAAAAAAAGGAATTTAACATTTTATTAAGGGAAGCAATACCTGAAGATCCTCCAATCTTAATCAATTTACCGAATTTGATAGTTAAACTTATGAGAGAAAACTAATTCTAACCACTAATTTTGAATAATAAAAAGCAGGATACAAGGTGTAACATCTTTGTTTCCTGCTTCTTTTTTATCTATTGATAGAACGTGAAATCATCGAAATGGTATGACGTTGTCCTCTAAGAGCTTTACTCATAGCAAAGATATTTTCCACCGGTGCTAAACAGCCATATCCCGAATCTCCAATGTGCTGAATATCAACACCGCAGATTTTATTGCGAATAGCCATTTGTTTAACTGTATCCTCATCAGCACTTTCTTGACTCGTACCAATTGCACTCATAACTAATGCACCTTTTTTATGAGCTAATTGGACAATTTGTTTCAAATCTTCTTTATCAAATCCTGGAACACTGCCGACTGCTGGAGCTAAAACAACATCCACGCCAGCTTCAACAAATGAAGAAATAGCCTCTAAATCAACCACTGCTTCGTCCACACCTGCAGCATGCATTTTACCCGCGATCAATAAGCCTGAAAAATATTTTTTCACTAGATGGATTGTATCAATAATGGCTTGATTCGTTACTCCTGTTCCTGGATTTCCAGTTAAGCAAATAAAATCAACACCTAACTCTTGAGCACGGCAAATCGTTTCCAGGCTAGCTTGACGGCCTTCGTTAATAGTTTGGCGTTCCTCTGCCATGTCTGCCCGACTATCAATGGGTTCTAAATTGATACCAATCGGACGTCCTACTAAGCGATGCAATTCTTCTACAAAATTCTCTGTAGCTTCAATACCAGCCACAAAAGGATGCAGAATATCCATACCATTTAACAAAATCAAATCTGCCCCAAACGCCCTAGCAATTTCAGCATTGGTTACATCTCCTATATAAGATTCTTTAAAAGCAACATTTTCAGACAAGATCACTCGCCCTTCACTCGCTCGAATACTCTGCTTTAGTTCTGTAGCAGTCATTCCTAAAATTTCTGATGTATTGGAACTAATAAATCGTTTTACCATCGGTATTGTCTCTTTTCTTTATTTTTTATCAACAAATACCTTTAAATTTATATTTTTTATTCTTTTTATTTATTTTTTATTACCAAATATAGTGTAACATAAGCTACAAAAAATGTAAACCCTTTCTTTTTTAAATGATTCAATTGTTCCCAACAAATAAAAATGCAAAAAAACACCTCTGGTACAAATCATATCATGCCAGAGGTGTTTTTTAATTATTCATATGAATTAATGAATAGCCATTAAAATAATTAGAGTTTAATAACTATACAGAAGCTTATATAGAGTTACAGCTGCAAGACCAGCCAAGATTGGAGCGAGAACTGGTACCCAAGCGTACCACCATTTTGAGTCTCCCTTATGCTCTCCTAAAACAGATTTTGGCAATAGATAGTGTACAATACGTGGACCAAGGTCACGAGCTGGATTTAATCCTGGACCAGTTGGACCACCAAGAGATGTCACTAGAGCCATCACAAGAAAACCAAGCGCTAAATGAGCAACTGCTGGACCAGCATTTATAGTTGCTCCCAGTTGTGCTTTAATATCTGTAGTAGAAAGGTCTCTTCCAAGATTGGTTAAATATTGAATAAATTCGGCACCGAAAAAGTGCTTTGTCATGGCTAATGCTGCAAAAAATAGTACAAACGAACCAACAAATTCATTAATAAAGCCGTTGATCAGTGCAGACTTGCGTGATTCTGCTGTTCCATGATCTAAACTAGAAATTGTTGAGAATGTTCCTAGAATATGATTTGGATTTTCTGTTTTTAAATAGTAAGGATAATGTGTTGCGACAACTAAAGCTTGACCAAACATCGCTCCTAAAAATTGAGCAAGGATGTAAGGAGCTACTTGTTCCCATGGGAAATAGCCGTTAATTGCCAAACCAAGCGTAAATGCTGGATTGATATGATTTCCTGATACATTTCCAAACATTAGAGCAGGAATCATTACTCCCATTCCGTAACCAACCGCGATAACCAACCAACCACTTTGGTGTCCTTTAGTGCCCTTTAATTCGACATTGGCTACAGCTCCATTTCCCAAAATAATTAAAATAGCTGTTCCTAAAAATTCTGTGGCATATTTAATTGCCCAACTAAAATCCATTGATCCTTCTCCTTAAAATATTTTTAGACAAAGTTTATTCTATCAGTTATAATAAAGAATGTAAAGGTCATTTTTAATAAAAATAACAAAAAAGGAAAATTTATGCGTTTTAATCAGTATAGTTATACAAAAGTTAGTGAAGATACTATGACAAAAGAACTGGCAGAATTAGGTTTTTATTTCGACCAAAATCAAACTGCTAAGAAAAATTTTAAAAATTTTCTGTCTTGGGTTTTCTTTACTTATAAGGATACAGATTACATCTTCAAAAATTGGATTGCCGATAAAGAAACTGACTTGTTCACTTTTTTTGCATCCGATAAAGAATTATCATCTGAAATTTTTTATACAGTAGCTTTTCAACTTTTAGACTTTGTTCCTTTTGTTGACTTTGAGAGTAGCCAGAAATTTTGCCAAGATAGTCAATTCCCAATTACTTACGGTAATCTTCTTGAAAATGTATATCAGTTATTGAATTGTCGAACTAAAAATGGGAATACGCTTATTGATACGCTAATCAGCGAGCATCTAATCCCAGAAGATAATACCTATCATTTCTTCAACGGAAAAAGCTTAGCAACCTTTACTAGTCATGATGCCATACGAGAGGTTGTCTATGTGGAAAGCAGAGTAGATACTGATCAAGATGGTCTTGCAGACCTCATTAAGGTGAGTATTATTCGTCCTCGTTATAATGGAAAAGTTCCTACCATTATGACTGCTTCTCCTTATCACCAAGGAGTCAATGATAAGGCTAGCGACCAAGCTCTCCACAATATGAATGCAGAATTATTAAAAAAAGAGCCTCATCAAATTAAAGTAAAGACACCAGAATTTTATCCTTTTCAAAGCAAGCCAAATCAAGAAAAAACTCAGCTAGTTACCGAGTCGGAGGAAAAATTAGGTCATATCGATACCTATACTCTGAATGATTATTTTTTACCTCGTGGCTTTGCTACTATTTATGTTTCTGGTGTGGGAACAAAAGATTCGCAAGGTTTGATGACAAGCGGTGATTATTATCAAATAGAAGCCTTCAAAAATGTTATTGACTGGTTGAATGGTCGTTGTCGTGCCTTTACTAGTCACAACCGTACAAACGAAATCAGAGCAGACTGGTCAAATGGAAAAGTAGCCACAACCGGTATTTCTTATTTGGGTACTTTATCAAATGGTCTGGCAACAACTGGTGTTGATGGGTTGGAAGTAATTATCGCTGAGGCAGGAATTTCATCTTGGTACAACTATTATCGGGAAAATGGGTTGGCTACAAGTCCAGGTGGTTATCCCGGCGAAGACTTTGAATCTCTAACTGCACTCACTTATTCTCGAAATCTACGAGCTGGTGATTTTCTAAAACACAATCGTGCATATTTAGATTATTTACAAAAGCAAGCCGTAGATTTAGGTCGCGATACTGGTGACTACAACCAATTTTGGCATAATCGCAATTATCTCCTTAATGCAGATAAAGTTCAAGCTGAAGTTGTGTTCACCCACGGAACGCAAGATTGGAATGTTAAGCCAAGTCATGTCTATCAGATGTTTCATGCTCTTCCAAATCATGTCAAAAAACATCTATTTCTCCATCACGGAGCACATGTTTACATGAATAATTGGCAGTCTATTGATTTTAGAGAGTCTATGAATGCTTTATTGTCTAAAAAACTTCTACACTATCCTTCAAATTATGAATTACCTGCTGTTATCTGGCAGGACAATTGCCAACCTCAGAATTGGATAACCTTAGAGAATTTTGGAAAGCAAAATAAACTCCACACTCTTCAACTAGGTCAAGACTGTCAAACAATTCAAAATGCCTATAGCGAAAACAATTACCAACGTTTCAGTCAATCTTATTCAGTCTTTAAAAATGAACTATATAAGGGAAAAGTTAACCAAATAACAGTTGATTGGACAGTTGAGGAAGACCTTTTCCTCAATGGCTCTACAAGACTTCACCTTCATCTAAAATCAAGTATAGATAAGGGATTAATTTCCGCTCAATTAGTAGATTTTGGGAAAAAGAAACGCTTGGGTGCTATCCCATCTATTTTAAAGCGACGCACAATGGATAACGGACGCTATCACATGTTAGAAAATCTCATGGAACTCCATTTTTCTGACATGCCCTACCGTGTGATTAGTAAAGGATACCTCAATCTACAAAACCGTACGGACTTATTAACCGTAGAAGAAGTTCCAATAGATCAATGGCTAGATTTTAGCTTTGAGTTGCAACCAAGCATTTATAATATAAAAAAAGGTAGTCAACTCCGACTAGTCCTCTACACAACTGACTTTGAAATCACCGTTCGAGATCAAACAGATTATACTTTAACAGTCGATTTAGAAAAATCTCAACTAAATCTTCCAGTCATGAGTCAGTAATGCACTCCCACATCAAACAATAAAAAAAGACGCTCATCATTGTGCCAAGCTCAAAAATTGGATAAGAAAAATCCAATTTAAGAGTTCTGGTACATATAGATCGTCTTTTTATATTTAACTCATATCTGGTACTTCTACTGTCAGTACTTGTCCATTTTTTACAACTTGTTCGCCCGCAATATAAACATCTTGAACATCGTTTCCCTTGACAGCATAAACTAGATGAGAAAGCATATTTTCTTTAGGGTATAGATGAACCTTTTTCTCTGGTTGAATGACAAGAAAATCAGCTTGTTTTCCGACTTCTAAACTACCAATTTTATCAGCCAATCCCAATGCTTTGGCTCCTTCAATTGTCAACGATTTAAGAGCTTGCTCAATTGTAAACTGAGTTGCATCTTTGGCACGCATTTTTTGAAGCAAGGCAGCCGTTCGAGCTTCTTCAAACATATCTAAATTATTATTTGAAGCAACAGAATCTGTTGCAAGACCAACTACAACGCCAGCTTTTTTCAACTCTATTATCGGAGCAATACCAGAAGCCAGTTTAAGATTACTAATAGGGTTATGCGCAATCGCTACATTTGATTGCCCTAATTCTAAAATTTCATCCTTTGTGAGCTCCACACCATGGGCAAAAATCGCCGACCTATCCAGATAGCCCAATTCTTTCAAAAACTCCAATGGACGTTTCCCATAGCGCTCTAAAATAATGTTGGTTTCTTCTTCTGTTTCTGCGACATGGATATGAATCATCAAATCTAATTCAGTTGCTAAATCATAACTTTGCTTTAGCAATTCCCTACTACAAGTGTAGGGTGAGTGAGGAGCTACCATTACTTTAAATCGGTCATTCTGATAAGAAAGAATTTCCTCAATAATTTTTCGTGTTCTTTGTATCGTTTCTTCATCAGTCTCAAGAGGTGAACTAAACAAAGTAGGCGAAAAGTAGGCACGCATTTTAGAGGCCTGAACTAATGAATAAATGTGACTAATCTCTACACCCACAGGATTATACATATCATTAAAAGTGGTTGTCCCAGATTGCAACATCTCAATAAGAGCTAGCTGAGTTGCCTTAGTTGTTATTTCAGAAGTGAACTCACTTTCAGCAGGCCATATATAGTCTTCTAACCACTCATGAAGATTGCTATCATCACGAATTCCCCTCAAAGTCGTCATAGCACTATGAGTGTGGCAATTCACCAATCCAGGCATTATCCAAGCACCAGAATAGTCAATAACTTCCTGACATTGTTCTAGCCAACTTTGATCAAAAGTTCCACAATAAAGAATGCAATCATCCTCTAGCACCAACAGCCCTTCTGGATAAACATGAAATGCTTCATCGCAGGTCACTAGATTAACATTCTTAAAGGCTTTCATTCTCTCTCCTCTATTAAATCGTTCAGCGGGAAAAAAGTTCCAACTGGTATTGATTCTTGATAAATTTTTTCGTTATTGTAGCAAATTAAGGTAAATAAGTAAAGTAATAGGTGTAAAATGTCCCTCTCTTTAATGATTCAGATAAAAGTACTTCTACGACCACCAGAAAATACATAGGAGTTATGATATAATATTATGAAAATCTTAGCTATTTATGGATACCAGCTGTTATTTGAACACAATTACAAGGAGTCAAGCAGTGAAAGAATTCTCACAGAAAAAAATCGTTATTGTTGGTGCAACAGGAAATCTGGGCAGTGCTTATGTTCGGTCTTTGGCAAATCAAGGATCCCAGTTATTCTTACTAGCTAGACAAGAAGCTCCCCTAAAAAAATTACAAGAACAATTTCCACAAGTAATTGGAACAGCTGTTTTAGACGATATTTCCAAGCAAATTTCAGTAGAGAAAGCAGCAAAAACTGTGTCCGAGTGGTCTCAAGAAATCGATATCCTAATCAATGCGACAGGGTACGATGTTAGAAAACCACTAGCTAGACACACTGAAACAGAAATTAAAAGGACTTTGGATATCAATCTATTAGGGGCTATCTTATTAACTCAAAACTTTTTACCTCTTATGAAACAACAAAAAGGATCTACTTTAGTCCACTCTGGAGGTTTTGCAGACGGACGCCTAGCTTTTCCTTATTATACCGTTGATGTGGCTTCCAGAGCTGGTCTTTTCTCTTTTATTGAAGCAACGAATCGTGAACTGAAACAAGAAGGAAGTCCGATTCGTTTAACCTACTTTTGTCCAAATGCTGCCGACACTCCTTCAGAGAAACCCTATCATCGTGTTTGGAAAGAAATGAATATTTCAATTTCAACAGTTGATGAGGTTTGTCAAGCCTTACTCACTGGTTTACAAAAGCAAAAACAGGTTATTCTAATGGGAAAAGGGACTACATTTTTTGCTAAACTGAACTCAATTTTCCCCAGATTATCCGATAAATTACTATTAAACCACTATAGCAAGATTCTACAAAAATATTTTGGTGGATAACTTATCTAAATGTTGTAACATCGATTCCAATTATTTTATGTAAAAAACTTAAGCTCTGAACTTTCTTACAACGCACATGGATCAAAAAATATTGAGGATATAGCGGGTGAAATAAAAAGTGGCGAAAAGCCACTTTTCACCACTTGATTATTCCATATAATTCACTAGGTAATCATATCCCTCTTGAATCATATCTTCTTTCTTAATAAAACGTAGGGCAGCACTATTGATACAATAACGTAGACCGCCTTCTTTTTTAGGTCCATCGGTAAAGACATGTCCTAAATGAGCATTGCCCGAACGTGAGCGAACTTCAATTCGCTCCATTCCATGAGTCTTATCTTCATAATATTTAATAACCTCACGCGCAATAGGACGAGTAAAACTAGGCCAACCACATCCTGAATCAAATTTATCACTTGCAAAAAACAAGGGTTCTCCTGTCGTTACATCCACATAAATTCCTTCTTCAAAGGTATCAAAAAATTCATTTTGGAAGGGACGTTCCGTCGCAGCCTGTTGTGTCACTTGATAAGCTTCTTTGGATAATTTTTGCTCCAATACATCATTACTCGGTTTTTCATATTGACTTGGGTCAACTAAAGGCTGATAAGCATCATTTACATTGATATGACAATAACCTCTAGGATGTTTTTTGAGATAATCTTGATGATAAGTTTCAGCCAAAACATAGTGACGCAATGCCTCTACTTCAACAGCCAAGGCTTGCCCTAGTTGTGCCTCTTTTTCTTTTACAACAGTTTGAATCACTGGCAAATCACTGCTATCCGTATAATAAATTCCTGTTCTGTATTGACGACCGACATCGTTTCCTTGTTTATTGACAGATAATGGGTCTATTACTCGGAAATAATACAACAAAATTTCTCGCAAACTAATACTGTTTTCATCATAGGTAATATGCACTGTTTCGGCGTGATCTGTTTGGTGAATCAGCTCGTAATTGGTTGATTCCACTTGTCCATTGGCATAACCAACAGTTGTCGCTAACACCCCTTTAATTCTTGAAAAATATTCTTCTAATCCCCAAAAACAACCACCTGCTAAATAGATTTCAGACATTCTATTCCTCCTTAATAAGTGAAAAGTAGAAGAATTCAAAATTTATGAAAAGTAACCTTCCTTACTGTTTACAATCGTTTTGAATTCGTTTTCTGTTATTATTTTCTCATATTTTTTAAATTTTTTATAGGATTTTAATTAGAAAATTCTTGATAATGATGTGAATATCTAGCTAAGAGTCATGTTTTTTTTTCAAAAAAATCTTGCCTAGTATTATTGAGACGGTGACAGATAAAGTTAGGGTGACACCTATCGCTAATAGTTCTGCACCAATGATTTGAGGACGAAATAAAATCAAACCAAGACTACCGAATAAACCTCCCAGACCATTCATCCCAAAAGAGTCTACCACATCATCTATCTGGATTTTCTCACCCAACCAATTAGTCAAATAGTAAGTAAACAAACTCGCAAAACTAACAACTAGGATCAGTTGAAAAGGATGTAAGTAACCAACACCAGCTGTACTTGTAACCAAGCCAACAATCATTCCATTTAACAATATTGCTACGTCTTCTTTTTTAGTTGTCAGACACGATGCGCCACTCCAAACAAGACCACCAAACAGAATAGCTAAAAGCGTATTTACAAGCACTACACCAGCTGACTGATTTAATTCTCCGACTGGACCTGCATTAAAACCAAACCAACCCAATGTTACAAAAAGCATGCCTAAAAATAACGATTTGTTCTGAGTTTGTTCATGTTTATGAGGGGTTTTTCCAATAATATATGCCAAAACATAGGTCGAAACTCCAGCAGATAGATGAACCACCAAACCACCTGAAAAATCTAAAACGCCCAATTGACTCAAAAAGCCATGCTCATTCCATATAAGATAAGCTAAAGGACAGTAAACTGTAAGTACCCAAATTATCACAATTCCCAAAAGAGCTTTTGTTTTAACTCTATCAATGAAAGAACCAATTAGCATGACAACTGCATACAGACAAAAACACAATTGAAAAAGCATATTTAGTAATTCATCAATTGACCAGTTATCTAGTGAAAAAATGGTAGAATATTGTGATTGAAAGGAAAAGGAATAGCCTCCAAATAACCATACCAAACTAGTAATAAGAACAGCTATTACAAACTGATAGATAATGGTAGATTCGAGTTTTTCGTTGAGAGAGCCTACATAGAAAAAAGAAACTCCAAATATCATTAACCACATAACTAAAATACTAATAAAAAGGAACATGTACAACCTCTCTTTACAAATGAAGAAATATTTGTTAGACTAAAAATAGTTAACTGGTTAATTATGTTAGCCCAATCATTTCTTTTTGTCAAGGAGGAAATTCATGGAAAATCATAAAATAATCATTGTCGGTGCAGGTGCAGCAGGTATTGGATTTGCGGTAGCTCTGCATCGTTTAAATATCAAAGACTTTATTATTTTGGAAAAAGGAAATATCGGAGATAGTTTTTTGAAATGGCCTAAAACTACTCGTTTCATCACTCCCTCTTTTACGAGTAATGGTTTTGGTTCCCCCGATCTCAATGCTATTGCTCCAGATACCTCACCTGCTTTTACCTTTTCAAAGGAACACCTATCTGGTGCTGAATACGCAGAATACCTCCATTTAGTGGCCAAACACTATGATCTACCTATCTATAAGGAAACTGCCGTTGAGCAAATTCAAAAAGTTGGTAACCACTATCAACTTACTACAAACAAAGGAACGTTTACAACAACCTACCTTATCATGGCTACTGGAGAATATCAGAATCCATCTAAAGCAGATATCAAAGGAGCCGAACATGCTATGCACTATGGCGAGATAGACTCTTTTCATGTTCAATCAAAGGAAAGTTTTGTGGTTATTGGTGGAAATGAAAGTGGGTGCGATGCCTTGACCAATTTAGCTTATCAGGGAAATACTGTAGAACTCTATACTAACCATTTTGGTAAAAGCGAGACAGCTCCCGATCCAAGTATTTCTCTAGCACCAATTACTCAAGAACGTTTGCAACATATTCAAAATAACCCTGATTTTCATACTCATATCCATGAAAACTATATTGCAACAGCTATTAAGAAAGAAAACGATCATTATTTAATAGAATTCTCAAACGGAAAAGAAGTGACTAGCCAGCACCGACCAATTCTTGCTACTGGGTTTAACACTTGCCTTCATCAAATAAAGGGTGATTCGTTATTTGATTATAATGAAGATGGTCTTCCTCTAGTTTCAAAAAAAGATGAGTCAACTATTTGCAACAATGTTTTTCTTATCGGACCGAGTTTGCGTCAAGATAATGTTATTTTCTGTTATATCTATAAATTCCGTCAACGTTTCCTACCTGTTATTGCAACAATTGCGGAACGTGAAAATTGGAAACTAGATAAAGATGAAATCAACTTCTTTAAACAAAATCAGCTATTCCTTGATGACTTATCTTGTTGTGATGTTGTCTGCGATTGTTAAACAAAAAAACTAAGAAGAAACAGGTATCCCTTTTCCTTCTTAGTTTTTAATTTTTCTACTATCAAAATAGCTTCATTACTCTGGGATATATTGGAGTTTTCCTCTAAAATCATCCAGTGTGTCGTAACCTTTTTCTTTCATTATTTCTTTTAGCTCGGTTGTAATTCGTTCAAAAACAGCTACTCCTTCTTTATGAAGTGTCGTACCTACTTGAACCATACTTGCACCACAAAGAATATGTTCAAAAGCATCTTGACCAGTCAAGACTCCACCTGTTCCAATAATCTGAATAGAGGGATTTAGGCGTTGATAAAAAGCATGAACATTTGCTAAGGCTGTCGGTTTGATGTACTCGCCACCGAGACCACCAAAACCATTTTTAGGACGGATAACAACCCTTTCGTTCTCAATATAAAGTCCATTTCCAATAGAATTGATACAATTCACAAAGCGAATAGGAAATTTATTAAAGATAGCTGCTGCCTGATCAAAATGAACCATATCAAAATAAGGCGGCAACTTAATCCCAAGTGGCTTCGTAAAGTAAGAAAAAATTTCTGTTAAAATTTGTTCCGTTGTCTCAAAATCATAGGCAATTTGAGGTTTTCCGGGAACATTAGGGCAAGAAAGATTCAACTCAATCAAACCTCTAAACTCACTATCTTCTACTTTTTTCAAAATAGTATGCGTTTCATCCAACGACAAACCTACTAAAGACAAAAAAAATGTCCGATGAGGTTCTTTTTCTTGTAAATCAAGCAAATAATCTAAATAATATTCCAAACCTTGATTCGGAAGCCCCATAGAATTAATAGAGCCAAGTGGAACATCTTGGTAACGTGGCTCTGGATTCCCTATTCTTGGTTCCAATGTCGCCGTCTTTGTAACAAAGGTTCCAGCAGAAGAATTTTTGACTGATTCCAATTCTTCAATCGTCATACAAGCTACTCCAGCTGCATTCATCAAGCAATTTTCAAAAGAAAAACCTGCTATTTGCGTTTGTGTTGATGGCATAATAAACAAACTCCTTTTTTCGATACACACGAGCCTTAAATAAGACTTCTGCATTCATTATACCATTGTATAGGCATTTTTTATAGTTAAAAATAAAAATGAAAGAACAAAAAAACATCTCAATGAGATGTTTTTTTAGTTATTATTTTTAACTTCTAATTTTAATTTAAAGTCCTGAATGACTCTCATTAAATTTATTCGTCCTTTATAAATACCGTAACCAAATATTAGCATAGCTAAGAAGCCTATGGAAGCTAAGAAAATTCCTAGAATAAAAAGTAGAAGATTACTATCTTTGAACGAGTAAATTAGTAAGCCACCAACACTTGAAATGATAAACATCAGTGTCAACCACCGACCAAGATTTTCAATCATGTGTTTTTGGTATTGAATTTCCGTTTCATATCCTTTAATTGTATCTTCTTGCAACATAAGCTTCCTCCGCTGTCTATATTTTTACTAATATTTCAAACCTGGATTGAAGAATCCTAGTAAAACACCTATAAAGGCAATTACAACCAACAAAAGCATAACTACTATTGGAGATAGATTTTTCTTAGCCATTAACCACCAACAAAATGCGATAAACGCCGCTGTCAATAACCCTGGATAAACTCCATCTAATTGGTCTTGAAGAACTAAGTACGCTTTTCCACTTGAATTTTTCAATTGAAATGCTGTTTTAACTGGTACCCATGTAGCAGCAACTGCACCAATAACCATACCCCCAACGATAGAGACTGCTTTACGAATAGCTTGTCCTTGTGGCCCAACTAAGAAAGTGACTGCTTTATCTCCAAGTTCATAACCCTTGAAGTAAGCAAACCTCATTCCAAAATAAGCCAGTAAATTCCAAACTATAATGTAGAAGATTGCTCCTAATGGTGATCCGCCTGTTGACAAACCAAGAGCAACACCAAGGATTATCGGAATTAGTGTGCCAACAATTAGTGAGTCCCCGATACCAGCAATTGGTCCCATTAAACCTGCACGAAGTCCATTGATGGTCTCATCATCCACTTCGCCAGTACCATTTGCACGCGCTTCTTCTAACCCAGCTGTGATGCCGACAACAAGAGAGCCTAATTGTGGTTCTGTATTAAAGAAAGCAGTATAGGTTTGTATAGATTTTGCTTGATCCTCTTTTTTATCATACAATTCTTCCACAATTGGAAGCATGGAAGCTAAGTAACCAAATGTTTGCATATGTTCTTGAGAGAAACATGTCAAGTTCCCATAGTACCAGTGATGGAATGATTTTGATAATGTTTTTTTACTTATTTTTTTAGTCATCTTAGATATCCTCCTCATCATCCTCTTCATAATCAGCACTTACTGTCGCAGTTGCTCGAACATTGCGTGCCATTTGTAATTCATAGAATAAAACAGCAAAGATAAGAGAGATAACTGCACAAGATACAAGATTAAGACCAAGTGATGCCGCTAAGGTAAAACCAACAAAGAATGGAATAAAGTCTGTTGCTTTTTCAACAATTTGTTTTAAAAGAATGGCTATCCCCACACAAGGAAGTAATGATCCAACTGTAAAGAGGGTTTTCATTGGGATTCCATCTAATGGTAACATTTCCTTAAGTGCTGTTACCGCGTCTGACCCCAATTTACACATAATCAATGTTGGAATGAATGAGAATATAATATGTGAAATCCAAGGGAAAGCAAAATCAACTGCATATATCTTACGGAAGTGTTTCTTTTCAATGGCTTTCCAACCAATATGTTGCCAAATAAGGTTCATTGTTGCTGTTCCGTAGAAGAGAACTGTTCCCACAGTTCCTACAAGTGTTCCCATTGATTTTGCAAGATTAGCAGCATCAGCTGAGTTAGCAGATAAACCTTGTGAGTGAATAGCTACGATTGCAAGTGGAATACCAATATAAGATACCGCACGAACATCCGCTGAAACGGTACCACCTGGTGTTACAAGCGCAATATAAACCAACTGCATGGCAACCCCACAAATAATACCTGTCTTGATATCGCCAAGAATGATACCACAAACTAAACCACCTACTAAGGGGCGTCCAAGTGTGTAGTTCCCGATAGAAGTACCACCTAGACCCGGCATTGAAGACAAACAAGCAAATAAACCTAACAAGGCTGCTTGAATCCAAGAAATAGTCATCGCAAATTCTCCTTTATATATTTTGAATGGTTAAAAACCAAATTTAGATTTAAAGTTATCCCAATAACCAATTGAAACATCTGGCAATAATTGGAATTTCACCTTATAACCAGCCGCCTGAATGGCTTGCAAAGCTTCTGCTTCTTCTTGCGTAATGGACTGATTATTTCCCAATTTAATAGCACCTGGACGATCATTACAAGGTCCAACGATAATCTCTTTCACATCTCCTGGAACAAATTTCTGATCTACTAGGATTTTTTTCATGTCAAGTGGATTTTTAGTTATCAAAAAATACCTACTATCTGATTCCAAAACTTTTTGAGATTTTTTCTCCCAATCTTCTACTGTCCAAACAAATGTTTTTTTATCGGATGCAGCCTTGTAAGCTTGCTTTAAAACTGCGTTACCAGCTGCTGCGTTATTGACAGCAACAAGACCATCGCAAGGATATTCCTTCGCCCAACGTGTTACGGTTTGACCGTGAATCATACGGTCGTCTATTCTAACAAATGATACTGACATGTTTTTCTCCTTTTATCTTATATATCGTCGTCATCTTCTTCGTCTGCGCTTGTTATTTCAAATTCTTGCAAAGCGGCTTGGGATTCAGATAAAACGGATTCCACTAATGCATTGCCTTCTAACAAATCTTTCATAACAACTGTTGTGAGAGCCATCGTTAAATTCATACCACCTAAAACCGTCGTGTTCGACAGTTTCCCAAGTTCTTCTAAAACAGAACAAGTTGTCGTTAAGGGACTTCCACCTACGATATCTGCAAGTACCACAACAGTATCTTCATCAGTCAATGTTTTTAAACCTTCCTTGACCTCTAGTGAAAAATCATCAACAGACTGTCCTTCTTTTAATCCAAAAGCCAACACTTGCTCCATCTTATCTCCAGCAAACATGGATAAAGATGATTTCAGACCTGTTGCCAAGCCACCATGGCTAATGAGTAACAAATATCTCATGTGTCCATCTCCTTTTTGATTTAAAATTCAGTGGAATTCCAAACCTATCTTTTATTTATCAATATTGTACTGAATCTTAAATTGTTTTCCTATTGTCTCATGTCACTAAATTTAGATGATGATTGTCAATAAAAATGTGACAAATGTCATTAAAAAAACACGACTCAAAAAGTCGTGTAGTAGATTTCTAATAAGCAATTATAGAAAAATAGAACATTTTTACCCTTTATTCATCCAAATCTTCCTCAATTTCTCTTTGAATAGACAGTAATTCACTATCAATATTTTTCTTTTTAATAGCCTGATTTACCAGATAGTCAATTTTCACTAAAATACTATTATAATGTTTGAAACGTGGAGTAACCTTTGAATCTAGCATAATCTGATTTAGAGTCTCAACGGTTAAAGAATTTTGTCCCAAATCTGTAGAATTAAGAGTATTCTGAGTTTCTGGACTAGTCATTACTGATTTGAGAACAGACATTCCCTGAGATTTATTTACTAATTCTTGTTGAATATCTTTATCGTTTGATAAAATTTTCATCAAATCCCATACTAAATCTGGATGTTTGGTCTTGGATGACATGGTAAAAAGAGAAGTCTGAACTTGCGTAGCGGGGTAGTCTGGACTCTCTGAAGGCATTTGAATACAGGTCCAAGAAAAATTGGAATATTTTGCAACATGATAAGGATAGGGTTTATAGGTTCTATACTGTGCCAGTGTTACTGGATAAAAAGCCACTTTCCCTTGGTCAAAATCATCTGATGAAACTTGATAATTGTTATTTAGGGCATTCAGTTTTGAAAGAAATGACAAACCTTGTCGCATTTCATTAGTAGTTATCATCAATTGATTGTTGTCTTGATTATAAATTTCACCGCCATAGGCTAGTAAGGCTTGTTGCCAATTATAGTCTGTACTGCCGTATTGGTCAATCACTCCATCTCCATCTGTGTCCTTTGTAACAGCCTGACAAATTTTATAAAAATCATTCAAAGTCCATTCAGAATTTGGTAGTGTGATTCCCTCTTTTTCTAGCAAGTCTTTGTTTACACACATCATAATAGGATTGCTTTCAAAAGGTAAGGCGTAGTAATTTCCCTTGTAAACCCCTGCATTCAGTGCCGAACGATAATACTCATTAGTATCTAAATCTTGGTCAACAAAAGAAGAGAGATTTTTCAAAGCTCCAGTTGAAGCTAACAAACTAAAATCATCCTCTGGCACGATAAAGAGATCATTCTGCTCACCTTTAAGAATTTCATCCGCTAACCAAGAAGAGTAATCGTCTTTAGGAATCCCACTATCATAGACAACTTGAACATTGGGGTGTTGTTTTTTAAATTTCTCGATAGCTGAATCAATGACATGATTGTCTTTACTGTTTGGTACATCCCAACTACTACCAGAATAGACTGCAATATGAAGAACGATTGTTCTCTGACTCCAAAAATAAACCCCAATTCCTCCTCCAACAAAAAGAAGCGTGAGAAGGGGGATAAAAATCATTTTTTTCTTTAAAATTAATAGTAATTTATTCATCTTGACTTAAATCTCTCATTGTAACGCCAGTTTGAACTGACCAAATAGCTAGCTGTGTCCGATCTCTCAGGTTTAACTTGGATAAGATACTGGATAGATAATTCCGAACAGTCCCTTCAGATAGAAAAAGTTTTACCGCAATTTCTTTATTAGACAATCCAAATCCTACTTGTTGGATAATTCTCCATTCATTTTGAGACATATCCTCAACATATTTCTCTTCAACTGTCACATGAATATTTGAGTGTGCCATTTGAGAAAAAATTTTAAATACCTTTGTAGCAATATCAGGATTAATCATCGCACCACCATTAAATACTGTTAAAATAGCTTGATGCAATTCTTCCATTGAAACTCCTTTTAAAATATACCCTGAAGCACCATATTTCAAGGCACTAAAGATAAATTCATCGTCGTCAAAGGTTGTCAAAATAATAATCTTGATATCAGGATAATTCTCTTTTACTAGCTTGGTACAAAGAACACCGTCCATATTAGGCATACGAATATCCATCAAAATAACATCAGGTTTTTCTTTATGAATAGCATCCAAAACTTCATTCCCATCACCAACACTACCGATTACTTTAATATCTGTATGTGCGGATAAAATAATTTTCAGAGATTCTCGAATCAATTCTTGGTCATCCACAATTAATACTTTAATCATCTATTTCTCCATTTCTTTTTGGTATCTCAATCCATGTGAAAAATCCATTTTTATTTTCAAAACGAACGGTACCACCAATCACACTTAGGCGTTCACGCATTTGTTTTAGACCATAGCCATATTGTAATGTTTCAAAACCGATTCCATCATCTTGGATACTAATAATGTAGTTTTCTTGATTTAAAAGGTGAATTGTGACCTTACTCGCATGGCCATGACGCAGTGAATTCGTGATCGATTCTTGAATAACACGAAAAACAACATTTTCTTTCATACTGTCCAAATCAACCCTATCCCAGCGGTAGTAAAGTTCAATTTTTAAATGCGATATAGATTCATACTCTCGAATCATTCGATTAAGAGCCTCCTTCAAACTTCCATCCTCTAAAGCTCCTGGTCTCAATTTATTTAACGATCCTCGAACATCTCGAATTCCGTCACGAACCACTAAAGACATACTCTGTAATTGTTCCTTAGCACGTTTTGGATCCAATTCAACGAGAACTCTAACGGCATCAATACCAGCAGATATTCCTGTCAAAGCATGACCTAATGTATCATGAATTTCACGAGCAATTCGCTTTCTTTCTCTATCTTCAACGATTTTTTCGGTCAAAGCAACATAGCTATTTAGTTCCGTATTAACTTTTGACACCATGCGAAGTTCCTCTTCAACATTGTGTCTTTGAGTAATAGAGTACATGATATAAAACAACAGAGAAATGATAAAGACAACCATATTTAAAGATACTAAGAAATTTTTAAAAAATAAGATGGCAATCCGAGTTGATTGAGGATAGAAACTAATAAAAGCATCTAATGATGGCAAATTCACAAACAGAGATAAAATGTCGTAATTTGAAAGCAACAGAGCTGCAAAACTAAAGAACACAAAGGCCAGCCAATATTTCTTTCCTTTAGTTGTTGTGTTAAATTCTTTTGAATTATAGAAAATGTCAGCAAATACCAGTAAAATCAAACCATTATATGAGGATTGAGATGCTATAAACAAGGCAATCATCAAAACAATTTCCACAACAGATAACCAATCATAGATAGAAGATTGCCCTTCTTGTTGATGGTCCCTGTAAAAAATAACTAACAATAATAAAAGGTACAAAACAATACTACTAATAAATACTGTTTTAGGAGAATTTGGGATCTGATTTAACTTTTCAAGCAAAGCATGACTGAATCCCTTAGCGACGATATAATTTGTCGAAAATAGATACAAGGATACATTGTAGACAATTGCAACGAGATTGATAATGATGAGAGCCATTTTGCTGTAGCGGACACTCTTGATATTGGACATTATTGCCACCCCGCAATATCATAATCACCAATATTCTCTTTAGTAATGAGTTTAACTGGAATGACATATTCTTTCTTTACTGGTTTGCCATTGATTAAAAGATAAATAACTTCTGCTGTTTTTTCTCCCATGGTAATAGGTGATTGAGCTGCCGTTGCCTGAACGTCATTTGTACGATTTAACAAATTTTTCATATCCGAAGAACCGTCTACACCGTAAATGTAGATTTTATTAGTCAGACCTTTTTCTTTAATAGCAGCCAAAGCTCCTAAGGCACTCGTGTCATTGAGTGCCATTACAACATTAAAATCAACTCCTTGGTCAATAACTTCCATAACCTCTGGCATTCCAACTTCTGTTTGCCCCAAAGTATCTTTACGCGCAACCACTTGATAATTTTTCTTTCCCTTAATGGTATCTAAGAAACCTTGTATTCGCTCTGTAGCCGAAACTGTATTTGAATGTTCCAACAACAAAATATTTGCATTTGATACTGTCTTCATCATATTTTGTGCATCCAACACACCTGCTTCATAATTGTTAGATACAATAGTAGAATCAACAGCCAAGCCCTCAATTTGTGTATCAACAGCAATAATTTTAATTCCTTGTTCCTTGGCTTTCTTTAACGATGAGATGATACTCTTGCTATTACTTTTAACTGGAGTAATAACAATAATATCTACTTTTTGCTTAACAAAGGAATCAATTTGCTGGCTTTGTCTGTCCTCATCCAGTTCTGGATCTCGAACATAAAGAATATCATTGTGATTATTGATACTTTCTTTGATCTCAGAGTTTAAGATTTTATAAAAATTATTGTTCATCGTCATATAAGTAACACCAATTTTAACCTGGTTTTTAACAGCGGGTTCTGAAATTCCACGAACATAAATAACTCCTATGATAGAGATAGTTACTAACCAAAAAAATACAGACATTGCTCTTTTATAATCTAATTTATTCTTCATCTAACTTCTCCAGAGCCTTAGCAATCCCATCATGATTATTATCAGTCGTTACATAATCAAACTCTTTACGGATGTCTTCTGGGGCATTCCCCATAACCACACCTATTCCAACAGTTCGTAGCATGTCTAAATCATTATAATTATCACCAAATGCAACAGTATCTACTAAATCAATCTGTTTCTTTTTAGCAAAATAGGCAACAGCTTGACCTTTTTCAATACCATCAGCCATTATTTCGATGAAAAAAGGAGCTGATTTTGCAATAGATAAAGATGGATAAGATTTTTTTAGAATTTGTTCAAGAGGAGCAATAACAGAAGGCGGACCCATAAGAAGCAGTTTATGTACAACTGGCAATTCCTCCAATTTAGTTATAGACACGCGCTCTGGTACAACTTGTACGATAATTTCTTCCCGATCAATCCAGTCATTGTCTTGTTCTTGGGCTAACCATTTGTGATAGCTATAAACATTCCAAGCTACTGTTTCATAATGATTTGCAATAAATTGACAAATTTCTATAGCCAGTTCCGTGTTCATCGTTTGGCTTAATAAAACACTACCGTCTTCATCCTGAATTAATGCGCCATTATAAGAAATGATTGGGCTAGAAATTCCTATTGTGTCGATAATTGGTTGAATGGCTTTAGGCATACGAGCCGATATAGGAACAAATAGTTTGCCATTTTTCACAGCATTGTAAATAGCTAATTTCGTTTTTTCACTAACTTGATATTCACTGTTGATCAATGTTCCATCTATATCACTAAAAATAATCTGATACATCGTTTCCCTCCTTGACCTAATTACTATATTATAACATTTTTTAATTAATATTTTGAATAATAAAAAACAAGCACAAAAGGCTCTTTATCAACTATTTCAATGATAAAGGGCCAAATATAAAATTTTTATATATGATATATATATTATGATTTTAGACTAATTGTTATTGCTTTTTGGTATTCCTTCTAAATATCAAACTAATTGAACTTAGAAATGCCAATAAACCTAAACCAATTGTTAAATAAGAACGGTTTTCTCCAGTTTCTGGAAGCTGGTTAGTAGACGTTGTTTTGTTTTCTGATCTTCCCACTGCTGAATTTGTTTGATGTCTAGCAGTAGAAAGTACTGTCTCTTTCACATGGCTACTATTAGGTGTAGAAACTGTTTTTTGATTGTCATGACTATTTGTAGTATTCGCGTTATCTTCCTTAATAGCAGATGTTTTATAGACGATGCCATATTGACTAAAATGTTTCGCTACAAAAGAAACGGCATTCATACGATTTCCATTCGCATCAAGGATTGTAGTTTGAATAAATTTCAAATCTTCTTCTTGATCAGAATTTGGAAGGTAAAATACCTTATCAACTTCCTTACCCAAATCAATTGGAAGAATTACAAGGACATCCTTTTGATTAGCTAATTTCTGACCATCTTTATTTTTCAAAACAATATCAAAGAGATCATAATCTTTATTCTTTAAAACAGATGGAGTGTTGATGTGGTTTGTTTCTATATGTTCAACACCAATATCAGTGATTGTAGCCAGTTCCCCCTTATCCAGAATTACTCGAACACCTGTTTTGGGATCAATAATTTCTTTTTTCTCATTTAAAACTTCAGGCGATTTTTCTTCATTAAGATTGGTTATAAAGAAATTTTGAACTTCAAGTGCCCCATCCCATAGACCAAGCCCAACATGGGCATGGTTATAAAAATCTTCTACATGATCAAAATTGTGTTTCAAGTATTCCACACCGTCTACCAAAACACTCACAGCTGTTTTTGTTTTTACAATTTTCACATGATGAAAGACATCATCATTTATGGGATTATTCATATTAGCTTCAGCAATAGTATCTCCGAAGAAACGGTAAAGTCTAATGACATTGTTAGCTCCAAACTGAATAGCATAGGAGAAAGCTGGCTGACTATTTTCGGATGCAAAAAAGATATTCATCAGACCCTTTTTATATTTCAAGTCTAAATCCAAAGCATATTCTGAAAACTCGACTTTATTTTTTGTCATATAGTAATCGTTTGAACTAGTATTTGAATCCAAAAGTGATTTGTCATCAATGTACCAATTCCCTGCAAGGGCTGTTAAATCTTTAATATTCGTTTGGAAATTATTTTCCAAAATGTTAACAGTAAAGGACTTCACCAAAGAAGGATTTTCTTTAGAGCTCGCGTAGATGGTAACACTGCCTTTTTTCAGTGCTGTCACAGATACTTTATTCCCAGTTCCCTTTAGGGCAACAATATCTGGTTGGCTCACTGTCCAAACAATGTCTTGACTAGCTTCTGCCGGCATCACATAGGCTTTTAATTCTGTCGTGTCTCCAACATATAGATTATTCGTAGTCGCTGATGCTTGCACTACTTCAAGCGGTTTTGTGACTGTTAACTTATTCTTCCATATGGTCTTCATGGAATAGATAGCGATATCTGCTTTGGTGCTACCACCTTCTACCAAAGTGCTCAAACCTAAACTAGTCGGCGAAGTGAAAATTTGGTTAGCTCCAGCTACAGTGTAGTTTTTAGCAAACACCTCCACACTTGATTTATCAACATATAAATGCAAATCAATACTGCCATCAGCATTCCGTGTTACCGCCTGACTATTAATCGCTGCAAACTGATCCGTCAAAATGACGCCAGACTGACTTCTATCAATGGATAATTTCTCTGTTTCCAAGTCGTAGATAACTTTTGTAACTTCACCATCACCAACACGGAGATTGAATCCAATTTTCTTTGTATTTTCACTTGGTCTAAATGTCGATACAATTTCATAAGTATCGCCTTTGAAGCCTGATAGCAAATTATTATTCGGGGTGATTTCAACATCTTTGAAAGTCATCGCATTTTCCGTGTCTCGTAGATTTTTATAAGCTTCAATTGGTTTTTGTGTTAACACATATCTACCATTATCATTTACTAATCCCAGTTTTAAGTTAAGATTAAAAGTTCCATTGAAATTTTGTCCAACTCTCTCAGCGACAAGGTTGCAGTAATCCTCCCAAGTATTCATCCAATTTAATTCGACAATTTCTGGAATGGTCGGATGAGCACTACTGCCAAAATCCTGAACATAATAGGTCATTGCAGCATAAGAATCCTTACCAAAATTCATCGTGGCGTCTGTTGTTTGATACCCTTCATCTGCTACAAAAGTCCATTTCCCATCAACTTGTTTAAAGTCCCCAACTTTATAATGGCGACCTCCTCTTGAGAGAACCCATTTCAAAGTGCCATCCGCTGTTTGTAACGGATATAGGTCCGGACATTCTGTATGCAAATCGGCATAGGTTGATTCTACGGTCCAGTCCAGTAGGTTTGTTGAAGAATAAATTCTCATTGGTCCACCAGCAACCACCATGAACCACTTATCTTCCCAACGGAATACTTTTGGATCTCTGAAATCTTGTGATTGCAGTGGATCATCTTTCCAGTCAGCTACAACTTTATCCGACTTCGTCCATGTTTTTCCCTCATCAGTACTATATGCTAGTTTAATACGTTGACCATTTCCATCTGCTGTAATCAGCGCAACTAATCCACCCGTTCCCTTTGGAAACAAACCAGATGTATTTTGATTATCAACCACGATACAACCCGAGAACATCGTACCATTAGCATCTGGATAAAGTGCAATCGGTTGCTCCTCCCAAGTCAACAAATCAGTGCTTGTTGCGTGAGCCCAGTGCATTGGTCCCCATTTTTTATCATCATAAAATTGATAGAATAGATGATAAACACCATTATAATATACCAAACCATTTGGATCGTTAGCCCATCCATCTTTTACAGAATAATGATATTGATTACGATGCAGTTCATTGTAATAAACTTCATCAGCTTGCCTACGGTGAACATTGATACGATAAGTTACTGTTGCTACTTCCCCATCATCTGTGGTTACTTGACTGGTAATTGCAAGGTAATTGGCTCCTACTTTCAATGGAATATTTTTTAAATCATCATAAACAGTGCCTTCCGCATCTTGAACCCTAATTTTCGCCTTATTCGATTGACTAACAATACTTAAATCAATCTTTGAGGCATCGTTTTTAACATATTGAATAGTGATAGGTTCCGTTGGAACAAACTGCCCCTTTTTTTCAACAGTTCCCACAGGTGAAGTCACTGTTACATCTTTCAATAATGGTGTATTGTTATCATCGATAGCTGTATAATGAGTGTTCTGGAAAATCATTTCACCATTCCAGTTTAAAAGTCCAAAATAACCCTTATCAAGGTAAGTTCTCTGTCCCTTATCTTCCCTCTGAAGTGTATAGTCTCCTGTACTTGCAACTAACACATCATTGACATAATAAGAAATCCATGATCCAATAGCAACTACTTTTAATTGGTATTTTTTATCACTTGTAGCTACAATTTGTTTTTCATCAATCAGTTGATAATCTTGATTTCCATCCCATCTCCAGAATTTAACTTTATTGCTACTAGCATCTAGATTCACAGCATAGCTGTTTTTATTATCTGGATTATTGTCACTACGAAAAACAAGAGCTGCAGCTCCTTTATCCTGTAGAAAAGTCACATCTGTTGAATAAACAAAATTCTTTCCTTCTGTTTGCGAATATAAAAAACTATCTCCCTGATCAACCGCATTGCTATACAATCCTTCGGATCGAACTTCCCAGGTTCCATTATTGGAAACTGTTGTATTCGACAGATTGGTTTTGAAATTTTCGGAGGTTTTTTGCACCTCTTTAGGCTCTGTGGACGTTTTCTCCTCAATTTTTGCAACAGTTGCTTCATCATCTTTTACAGTTGGAATCGTTTCTTTTTCAACTGTTACTTCTTCTTGAGTTTCCTGACTTGCAACTGGCTCTGTTGTTTCAGTACTAGTTTCGGTAGGAGTAGTTGTATCTTTCGATGGCACTTCTGAAGCAGTGGCTTCTGAGGTACTTTCAGTTGTTACGGGTTCTGTATTACTTTTTTCTACTGTAACCAACTTTTCAGTTTGCTCTATTTCATCGGCTGATATTACTTGCATAGAAGTAGCCATCATTATTGTAACAGCTAGTACGGAGCATCCGTATACCCATTGTTTCCCACGTTTGTGCATAAACCAATTTTTGCATGTTTGTTCTTGTTTCATTACATTCTCCAATCTTTTAAAGTATATAAGCAACCTCACAATTTAAAATAATCTCAAATATGGAATCTCTCCTTTCTTAATTTTTAATAAATAAAATAGTAATTTTTATCTCTGATAAAAATATCATCCTGACTTCAACATCTCGTTTTAGCACCAGTATATCAAACCAATAAGTTCTCATCATCTAACATCTGTCATAACTTCCAGATGACAGATGTCATTTTTGAAAATAATTCACAATATTCCCGCCACAATAGGCTTCCTGTTAAAAATGTACCATCTATACCACAAAATAAATCATAATTTCTAAAAATTAAATTGTTATTTAAAATACAAAATTTAATGAATTGTTTAAATTTTTAGAAAATTCAACTTTTTTCTTTACAAGAGCTAAAAAGTCTGATATAATAAATCATGTAATAAAATATAACATTAACAAACCTTGACTTTCCTAAGTCTTTCCGGCCTTTGTTACTGATTTATTTTAAAAATTAAACTCAACTAGAACTTAAAAATAGTCATTAAGTAAATTCTTTTCTGCCTAGTTTTATTTTTTTGTTTGAGTATCTTATCTTTAAAGGAGAACCCTATGACAACTGCTAAAGAATATATCCAAAGTACTTTTGAAACTGTAAAAGCTCGTAACTCTCACGAAGCAGAGTTCCTCCAAGCAGTAGAAGAATTTTTAAGTACTTTAGAGCCTGTATTTGAAAAACACCCTGAATACATTGAAGAAAATATTTTGGGACGTATCACTGAACCAGAACGCACTATCAGCTTCCGTGTTCCTTGGGTTGATCGCGATGGAAAAGTTCAAGTAAACCGCGGTTACCGTGTACAATTCAACTCAGCAGTTGGTCCTTACAAAGGTGGTCTTCGTTTCCATCCAACTGTAAATCAAGGAATCTTGAAATTCCTCGGATTCGAGCAAATCTTCAAAAACGTCCTAACTGGTCTACCAATCGGTGGTGGTAAAGGTGGTTCAGACTTCAATCCTAAAGGAAAAACTGATGCTGAAGTTATGCGTTTCTGCCAAAGCTTTATGACAGAATTACAAAAACACATCGGACCTTCACTTGATGTCCCTGCTGGTGATATCGGAGTTGGTGGTCGTGAAATCAGCTACCTTTACGGTCAATACAAACGCTTAAGACAATTTGATGCTGGTGTTCTTACTGGTAAACCTCTTGGATTTGGTGGTAGCTTGATTCGTCCTGAAGCGACTGGTTATGGTTTGGTATATTACACAGAAGAAATGCTTCAAGCAAACGGTCAAAGCTTTGCTGGTAAGAAAGTCGTTGTTTCTGGATCTGGTAATGTTGCCCAATACGCTCTTCAAAAAGCTACTGAACTAGGTGCTACTGTTATCTCTGTATCTGACTCTAACGGTTATGTTATTGACGAAAATGGTATTGACTTCGATCTTCTTGTTGACGTAAAAGAAAAACGCCGTGCACGTTTAACAGAGTATGCTGCTGAGAAATCTACTGCTACTTATTACGAAGGTTCTGTTTGGACTTATGCTGAAAAATTTGATATTGCTCTTCCATGTGCAACTCAAAATGAAATCAACGGTGATGCTGCTAAGCGCTTAGTTGCTCAAGGAGTTATTTGTGTCTCTGAAGGTGCAAATATGCCAAGTGACCTTGATGCTATCGCAGTTTACAAAGAAAATGGTGTCTACTATGGACCAGCTAAAGCTGCAAACGCTGGTGGGGTTGCTGTATCAGCCCTTGAAATGAGCCAAAATAGTCAACGTTTGTCATGGACTCGTGAAGAAGTAGATGGACGTTTGAAAGACATTATGGTTAACATTTTCAACACTGCTAAAGCAACTGCTGAAACTTATAATCTTGGAAAAGACTACCTTGCTGGTGCTAACATTGCTGCCTTTGAAAATGTAGCTGATGCTATGGTTGCTCAAGGAATTGTTTAATCTGACAATATTTTAAATAAAGAAAAAGAAGTTACATTTGATAACTTCTTTCAAACCAAAGCCAAACTTCTAGAAGTTTGGCTTTTTTATATTTGAAAATGACATTTTGCTTATTAATTTTTTTATAATCTGAAAATTATCTGAAATTTATTTAGTAGAATGATATCATCCAAGTAGAAAAAGTATTTGGATGGGATATTTGGGGAACTTATACGATAATTGTAATCTTAATTTATTTTTAGGCAGTAAATATTATTTTTTCCAGTTAACAGATTAACACAAAAGGTGCTTCTTTGGTTACTAAAATAAATATTTATAAATTTAAAGAACAACTGTATCTAGAATCAGTTCATAGACTACTTTTTAATATTCTTCAGTATCCTCTTAAAAAACATATTGTGAGGTATTTATGGATAAAAATATTGAAATAAAACAATTGACTAAAACTTATAAATCGGGAAATATTTTAGAAAATGTTAGTTTTACAGCTAAAGAAGGTGAAGTAACAGCTTTTTTAGGGCCCAACGGTGCAGGTAAGAGTTCAACTTTAAGAATACTGCTAGGACTAGATCATGCTACATTAGGGACTGCATTAATTGGTAGTAAAAAATATTCAGATATGATTTCACCTCTTTTAACAGTTGGAGCTTCATTTGATGGTGTAGGTGCTCCAGATGATAGAACGGTTAATGAGCATCTACGTATTGCCGCTGTAAGTAATGGTATATCATTTTCTCGTATTCCTGAAGTATTATCTATTACTGATATTAAGCATAAATCGGTATCTAAAATTGGAAATTTATCATTGGGAGAAGAACAAAGATTGGGAATAGCCACAGCTCTACTCGGAAATCCACAATATCTTATTTTAGATGAACCAACAAATGGTCTAGATCCAAACGGAATTAGATGGTTTAGAAATTTTATAAAAAAACAAGCAGGTCAAGGAAAAACAATTTTACTATCTTCACACATATTATCTGAAGTTGAAGCTGTAACAGATAAGGTAGTCTTTATAAATAAAGGAAGAATCATAGCAGAAGATAACTTGGAAACAATTATGGAAGAATATGATAATTTAGAAAATGCATTCTTTAACCTAGCAGGTGATACTTATGGAAAAATTCTTTAAACAAAATATATATTCCGAAATGTTAAAAATTTTGTATTCTAGAGCAACTATTATAGTACTATCAATTATTTTTATATTACAACCATTTTTAAGCTACATCAGTTCCAAACAAATATTAGCAACTGGTTTAAATGCAACCCCAGAAACAGATGGTAATCTGGTAGAAGCAATTCCACCAATCGAATATATTGGTTTTGATGCCATCTTATTTGGGCTATTTGAAATGATAATTTGGGGAGCAATTTTAGGAAATATGGAATACAAAAATAATTCACTAAGAACTAGTCTTATTCTCAGTCCAAGTAAGAAAAAGTTTTTCAGTTCAAAATTCCTAGCAACTTTGATCTTTATTAGCATAATATCTTTTATCTCAATCTATATATCAATAATGTGTAGTCAATACGCTTTGGGAAAATCTGGTTTAAATCCATTCTTACTAAATAATAAAATTTGGATTTTTATATTATTGGGAGCAATTTCTTGGACTTTATTAACTCTTCTATCCTATAGTATCTCATTTACATTTCAATCATCAGCTGTATCATTAATTTTTTTGATACCACAACTCTATAATTTAGGAAATTTTTTGGTTGAAAAATTTGCACTTGCAAAGTTATTACCAATTAATTTAGGACAAGATTTGATTGCTACTTCTCCAGATAGATTAGTTGATAATCCGATAAATAGTATATCAGGATTAGTCGTATGGACTGTTTTATTTGCTGGGATAGCATTTTACAGATTTACTACAACTGATGAAGGGAGTGTGTAGATGAAAAATATATTAAAAAGTGAATATCTAAAGTTTATTTATAATAAATGGCTATGGTTAGCTGGCTTATCAACAATAGTTCTTGTACCATTATTTATTATATATCTACATGAAACTCCAAATAAAGTTAGTCAGGACTATCTTTTAACGCAAGTAATGGAGAGTTATTACTTAGGGCAAGCTGGATTTATGATTATCTGTATATTATACACCGGTCAAGAATTTACAAAATCTACGCTGAGAACTTCTTTGTTAAACATTCCCGTAAGGTGGAAGTTTTTTACTTGCAAATTAGTGATTGTACTATCTATGAGTACGATTATCTGGGGGAGTATAATTTTACTCACCTTTGGAATCGTCAAATGGGTTTATGAATCAAACATTGACGAATCTTTACTAAGAGTTATCTGTAGTATTTTCTTAGAATCGCTTAGTTTATCAGCAATTTGCTTTGGTCTAACATTATTGATAAAATCTACAGTATTTTCCCTAGGAATATGTCTTTCATTTTTACTTGGTTTAGGACAAATGCTATTACAATTTAGCGATATAATTCGTTATTTACCGATTCTATCAACTATGAATCTATTTTTTATTAAAATAAATACCACTTTCTTATCAGTTATAAATGGTCTAATCATTCAAAATGTCTGGGCATTGGCATTTATAATTGCATCGTTGGTTATTTTTAGTAAAAGAGAAGTTAGATGAAAACTGTGATTAAATAAAAATTATGCTATCATGAAATTATGAAAAAAATGACAAATTATAAAATTTTAGTAATTGATGACGATGCAAGCATTCTACGATTAATAAAAAATGCTTTAGAGCACTCAGGATTTGAAGTTACAATCCTACAAGAGATTGATAATGTAGATTTATGTTTTTTTAATGGATTTGATTTAATATTATTGGATATCATGATGCCTATTGATGGTTTAGAAATTTGTCAAAGCATCCGAGAGCAAATAGATGTTCCTATTATTTTTGTAACAGCAAAACAATTAGATGAAGATCTATTAAGTGGAATAAAAGTAGGTGCTGATGATTATATTAAAAAACCTTTTAGTATCGTGGAATTAGTTGCACGAGTTAAAATGCATATTCGTAGGGAACAGAGAAATCAAAAGGTTAATAAGGAATTACTCTTTGGCGATATGTTATTGGATGCTAATAAGCAAGAGATGCAGGTAAAAGGAGACATCATTTCGTTAACAAAGAGAGAATTCTTAATCATTTATCTCTTAGCCAGTAATCCATCAAAAATTTTTTCCATTGAAGAAATTTTTGATCGTATATATCCTTCTGAGTCGGAAGCACAATTTCGATCAATTTCCGAATATATTTATCAAATTCGTAGCAAGCTAAAACCTTACTCAATTAATCCAATAAAGACTCAATGGGGAGGAGGGTACCGGTGGAACGACCAATAAACTTTAAAAACTTAGTCAAAAGAACTAGCTGGAAAATCATTAGACAATTTGTATTGAGTTTAGTTGTAGCATATATTTTCCCATTATTAATCATTTCTTTTGATATAGGCTCAAATTCTAAAGAAATTGGTAAAGAATTATTTAATGTGTTTTTTAATGTATTTTCATGGATTTATATTTGTATTTCTTTATTAGTGATTGTTTCCATCAATATTATAAAATTATTGAATAAAATAAAACAGGAGATGGATATCGTCTACCATAGTAGTATGTTACTTGTTCCAAATAATTCTTCCTCCAATTTAACTCTTTATGAGTTTATTGAAACGAATAAACGTATAGAAAAGATGCAGAATGATATCAACAAGATGATTCAAGCAGAAAAGGATAAAAGAGACGATGTTTTATTTAAAGTTTCAACTATGGCACATGATTTAAAAACTCCTTTAACTGTAATAAAAGGGAATGCAGAATTATTAAAGCTTGGTAAATTATCAAAAATTGAAGAACAATGTCTACATGACATTGAAAAAGCAGGTATTAGATTAGAAAATTATTTTAATCAACTAATCAGTTATTCCAAAACTTTTTATGATGATAATATTTCATTAATTGAGTATGAGTTGAGTAATATAGAATCAATTATTCAACAAGAATGTAGCTATTTAATCGGAGAAACAATTAAATATACTTACAAATCAAAACTTTATGATTATAGGAATGCTTACATAAATATTGATTTAGATTTAGTTATAAGATCTATAACAAATATCATAAATAATGCGATAGAACATGCTGATACTTTTGAAAAGAAAATTGTTGTAAGCTCAAAAATAGACAAAATATATCTTTCACTATCTATTTGGAATAATGGCTCAGAATTTTCAAATAATATTTTGAATAATTTTGGAAAGCTATTCTATAGAGAAAATACAAGCAGGGAAAATCCGTCAGAACATTTTGGTATTGGTTTAGCCTTTGTTGTGCAAGTGATGAGGCTCCATGGAGGCAAGATTATTCTTCTCAACCATAACGATGGAGCACAAGTTGATTTAAAATTCCCTCTAGTCTATTCTGAAAACATTGGGTAGAGTATTTGAATATCAAATTTACTTACAGAGAAAGTATTAATAACTGTTTTTGAATAAAATAAAAGATCTTTCTACTATATACTCCTATCAATTTCCCAGATTTAAACATCAAAAAACAAGCATAAGATTATCACTCTTTTTGAACTTTCTTTTTTATCATGGAACTATCCACTTTCCCATCTTACTTTCACTACAATATATTTGACTATGATTTTACTGAAACATAAAAAAGAAGTTATCAAATGTAACTTCTTTTTCTTTATTTTCAAATCACTAAAACCATTCTATGTTTTATTAGATAGCGAACTAAGAGTAGGCAAGGCAATTCCTTCTTTCAATAATGCCTCATGATACAAACGATAGAAAATATGATAGATAGTCGTTTGCATACCACCTTGCACAGTCATACTAATCCGAAAAGTAAATTGACCATTGCTAGCCATTTGTGGTCCCAAAATATTTGGAGTTTTTAATATCTCTGGATGCTCTTCAACTGCTTCCTCATTAACTTTTTCAATAATACGATAAATCTTATCTAAATCTGTTTGAGCGTAGATGGGAATATCAATTAAAACGCGCATGTCCCCACGAGAAAGATTGCTAACGACTGTGATATTCCGATTGGGAACATAGTGCAGTGTTCCGTCGGCGTCTCTTACTTGGGTCGTACGAATCCCAACGTTAACCACCGTTCCAGAAACTTTAATCGAACCATTTGTTAAACGAACATTATCACCGACATCTAGCTGATGCTCCAATAGGATAAAAAAACCATTTACTAAATCTGAAAGAAAACCTTGAGCTCCCATTCCAATAGCAACTCCGGCAATCCCAGCACCCGCAAGCAAACTAGATACAGGCATTCCTAAAATAGACAGAATCCAATAAATCAAGAAAAAATATAAAGTATAATTCAAAAGATTTTCAATCAAACGAGTCAGTGTCTTCTGTCTAACTATATCTTGCTTTGAAAATTTCATAGAAGGAGAAATAACTTTTGTCACGACTGTATGCATGATTTTTTTAGCAATATAAAATAAGACAAATAAAAAAAGAAGAGATACTAATTTTGAAAATATATCATCCAAAATTACTGACCAATCAAATTTTTGAAAATAACGAGAGAATAAGCTGTAAATTTTATTCATTTCTTTCCTCCAAATTTATTCATTCCATTATATCATAAGAAAGAAAAAGTTTTTTAAAAGCTCTTTCATCACTTTACACTTTTTTAAAAATACTTTATACAAAAAAGCTAGGAAAAATCCTAGCCTCTTATTTTAAGTACAACTATTATTAACTTAATTCTGCAATAATTGTTTTTAATTGTTCTTTTGTATGAACACCAGCAAGCTGTTTAACTACTTCTCCATCTTTTTTGAATAGAAGAGTTGGAATAGACATGATTTCAAATTCACGAGCTGTATTAGGATTTTCATCCACATCCATTTTAAATATTTTTAATTCATCTTCATTAAATTCTTCTGATAATTGTTCCAAAATAGGTGCTTGCATACGACAAGGTCCACACCAAGTTGCCCAAAAGTCAACAAGAACCAATCCTTCTTTCGTTTCTTCTACAAAATTTGCATCTGTAACTGCCGCTACCATAATGATTACCTCCAATAGTGAATAAACACTATCCTATATATTTTTTATTTAAAGCCATTTTACAATAAAAATAGAATTTTTAAAAATATTTGCTACGTATTTCTCATTTTTAAGTTGTGTCTACTATTTTTCGATATTGTTTACTTAAAAATTACAATAGTTGCTCCACTCCCACCCGCATTTTGTGGTGCATATCCAAAACTTTTCACTTGTTTATTTTGACGAAGATATTTGGTGACACCTTCTCGTATCACTCCTGTTCCGATTCCGTGAATAATATCCACTTGAGCCATATTGTTTAAAAGAGCCTGATCGATAAAAGCATCCAATTCCTCCATTGCTTCTTCATAACGCTTTCCTCTTAAATCAAGGCGTGCCCTAGCTCCTCCTGTAGATTTCTTTATCACATTTACTTGTTTCTTTTCAATTTGTTGTTCTTTTTCTACTTTAAGCAATTGGAATTCTTCTTCTTTTAAAGTCATCTTTATGAGACCGACTTGTGCTTCCCACCGTCCATCTTTTAGCTGTTTAACAAGAGTTCCCCTTTGTCCATAGGCTAATACTTGAATATCTTCTCCAACCTTGGGAGCCCATTTTTTCTTAGCTTGTTGTAAAATTTTATTTTTTGATAAATCAACTGTCTCTGGAATCAGTTTTTTAAGATTAGTCCTAGCTTCAATAATTTCGTGTGGCTTAAGGCTAGACTTTTCATGAAGATTTTTAAGAATACTATCGCTTTCAGACAAAGCCATATCAATAATTTCTTGAGCTTCTAATCGTGCCTTGTTCAATTCGTTTTCTTTTTCTCTGTTTAATTCATTATAAAGTTTCTTCAAAACTCTATTAAACTTCAAATTCTCCTGTTCAACTGCACGAATCGTCTCCAAGCGGCGCCGACTTTCTAAGGTTTGTTCCTCTAGTTCCTCAATAATACGATTAACATCACTGTTACTATTTGTCAACGATTGGGATTGTTGGACTATCTGCTCATCTAAGCCAAGCCTTTTTGCAATTTCAAATGCATTGGAACGCCCTGGAACACCTTGTAAAAAACGATAAGTCGGGCGAAGACTAGCTGTATCAAACTCCATACTCGCATTTTGTACACCATCGGTCTCGATTCCGTAAGCTTTTAGCTCAGGATAATGAGTCGTTGCCATCGTCTTAACAGAACGTCTCCTTAGTTCCTCTAAGATGGCAATTGCTAATGCAGCTCCCTCTTGTGGATCCGTTCCAGCTCCTAATTCATCCAATAAGACTAATGAGCGATTATCAATTTGTTCCAAAATAGATACAATATTGGTTAAATGACTGGAAAATGTTGATAAACTTTGTTCGATTGATTGTTCGTCTCCAATATCTGCAAAGATTTGGTTAAAAATTCCTACACGACTACCGTTAGCTGCTAAAATTGGCAATCCCGACTGAGCCATTAACTGAGCTAAACCAAAAGTTTTTAGCATAATTGTCTTACCACCTGTATTTGGTCCTGTAATCACAATTGCTAGCAAGCCTTTAGAAAAATGAAAGTCATTGGCTACAGCTTGTTCAATCAAAGGATGACGAACGTTCAATAACTGAATATCGTTATGGTCAGACAAATCAGGGATAACCGCATCAGTTGCTTTCTGAAAACAAACTTTAGCCCTCACTAAATCTAAATGACCGATAATCCAAGCATTATTTGCGATTTCTCTCACATGAGGAGAAATTGTCGCTGACAATTCTTGCAGTATTCTCAAAATCTCATAGCGTTCATCAGCTTTTGCATTGGTTATTTCTTCATTCAACTCTACTACAGCACGTGGTTCAATAAAAACAGTATTTCCACTAGAAGAGATATCATGTACTACTCCTGCAATACGATGCCGATAGGTATTTTTCACAGGTAAAACATTCCGACCATTTCTGCTAGCTATCACCTGATCGGCTAACATATCTCCCTTGGTCTTTAGAATTTCCTGTAAAATATCTCGTACTTTTGATTCATTTTCTTGAATTTTGCGTCGAATATTAGCTAAATTTTCGCTTGCAAAACTCTCTACAAAGCCTCCATCATTAATTGCTTGCAATGCTCCTTGAATTGTAGGAAAAATAACTAAATTTTCAAAAATACGATTCAATCGTTCTAGTTGAGCATTCTCCAAATTTTCATAAAAAGATTGCAATTCATGACTTACTGCCAGTACACGCTTGAGGATTAATAACTCTTCTATGTTTAAATCTGCTTCTAATTGCAAACGTTTGGTTAGACTAGCAACATCTTTAGTAGAAGCAAAACTAAAGTGAGGATGTTCTACAAAGATTTGTAGCATATCTTCCATCTCTAAAAAAGCTGTCAAAATACTTTCGCTGTTGGAAGTTGGAAGCAATTCATTTAATTCTTTAGTTCCTTGTTCCGTTAAGAGATAAGGGGCAAAAAGTTCTTTGATTTTATTAAATTCTAAGGTTTCTAATATTTTTTTATTCATACCATTATTCTTTTTAATTAGTTGAAATAAACTCAGTTAGCGTTGCCAACCGAGTTATCTTTTATCCGATAATTTGCGTCACCCAAAGTTCTTTGATGATATTGGACGTAATTGGAGTATGATTGATAATAAATCGAATCATAAAACTAGCATTCAAACGATCTTGAATAGCTGCCATAGGAACTGTTGCCAATATGGTAAAGCACATTTCAAAAGCAAAGAGAGTAATAAAAACTGCCAATGCACCACTAACAATATTATGCCATTTGGTATCCCATGTGTTTGGATAAGGAATCAAATTGATGAAGATTCCTATAAAACGTGCTCCTACATAAGCAAGGATGAAGACAAATAAATAACCCAATCCCGCATAGAAAACTTTATCTAAATGAAATAATTGTGAACTAGGAAAAAAATAAGTTGAACTCCCCTTGGTTGCACTAGCATACGGAACCCAAAGACTAAATTGATTGGCTAGCGACTTATAAAACTGACTCGCTATAAGCATAGAGATAATCGTTGCAACAACATAATATCCTTGCAATACAATTCCTCGTGAATAACCAATATAAAAACTCCAAGCTAAAATTAGTAAAATAATTATTGAAATCACTATTTCTCCTCTATTTAGCTGATTTTTCTTTTAAATCGTGCAACATTTTATGACGGAAATTTTCTAGTTCTTTTTCCTTGTCATCAAATTCAATTTCACGACCTAACTGAGTAGATAAACTATTAATCGCCAACAAAATTGCCAAAACTTCATCATCTGCTGTTGGCATTTGCTCTTTTATTGCGTTATATTTTTCAGTTGCAACCCGCTCAACCTCTTCCATAAATAAATTATCACGTTCTGTTGTTAAGGTTAATGTTTTGTTACCAAAGGTAAACTTGTATCGATTCAAATTTGCCATAAAATCACCTCATGGTATTATATCAAAAAAACAGGTGTTTGTCAGTTTTGAAATCGCTTTTTTATATGTGATATAATCTAATTGATTTATTTCTAAAATTATTTTTATTTTTTAGCTACTAAAACTGCTTCTCCTTATTTTCTTGATTTTTCTCGTTTCTTTTCTAGTTTATCGCTTTCTACCTTCTTCTTTTTTATGGTACAATAGAAACTATGAAAAGTATCACACTTGTTCCCAAGCAGGAAGAAATCCAGTCTTTCATTCAACAGTATCAACACTACATTGTACCAAGTAAAAATCCTCACATCCAACATCTTTTTAAATTGGATCAGGCGACAGTTAGCATCTACACTTCTGGCAAAGTTCTCTTTCAAGGGAAAAATGCTTCCAAACTGGCTACTTTTTTTGGTTATGAAGACTCATCTGAAAATCTATCACAGGATTGTCCACTAATCGGTTCAGATGAAGTGGGAAATGGCTCTTACTTCGGAGGATTGGCAGTCGTTGCATCCTTTGTTCAGCCTGAAGAACATGCTTTTCTTCGTCAACTAGGTGTCGGAGATTCAAAAACTCTAACAGACTCAACTATCCGTAGCCTAGCTCCCATATTGAAAAATAAAATAACGCATCAGGCTCTTTTATTGTCTCCTCAAAAATACAACGAGGTTATTGCTGAGGGCTACAATGCCGTTTCTATAAAGGTAGCTCTTCACAATCAAGCTATATTTCTACTCCTGCAAAAAGGAGTAGAAGCAAAAAAAATTGTCATTGATGCATTTACAAGTCCAACGAATTATAAGAAGTATCTGAAAAAGGAAAAAAATCATTTCCCAAACCCAATAGATTTAATCGAAAAAGCTGAAGGAAAATATCTAGCTGTCGCAGTTAGTTCCATCATCGCACGCGACCTTTTCTTAGAAAACTTAGAACAGTTGGGACAAAAATTAGAAACCAATCTTCCCAGTGGCGCTTCACACCAGAGTGATCTTGTAGCTTCTAATATTTTGAAAAAATTTGGACTGTCTGGTCTTGACTACGCTGCTAAACTACATTTCAAAAACACTGAAAAAGCCAAAAAACTTTCTGAAAGGTAAACTATGAAACTGAATCGAACTACTATTTTCGCATTTTTTAAAGAATGGGGAATTTTCCTAATCATTATATCTGCCATCGTTTTATCTCGTTGGTTCTTATGGGCTTCTGTAAGAGTAGATGGGCACTCCATGGATCCAACACTGGCTAATGGAGAATACCTACTAATTCTCAAACACCAGTCCATCAATCGTTCTGATATTGTTGTAGCCTCTGAAACTGATGAAAATGGTAAGAAAAAGGAAATTGTCAAACGAGTGATTGGCTTACCTGGAGAGACTATTCAATATGAAAATGACACTCTCTACATCAATGGTAAGAAAACAAAAGAACCGTATCTGTCTGAGTATATTAAAAAATTTAAAGAAGATAAACTACAATCCACCTACACTGGGGATGATTATTATGACAGCAACGGAAACGATGAAGGAGCTTTCTTTAGAAAACTAGCCAAGCAAGCACAAGCTTTTACAGTAAGTTCAGAAGGAGACCCTGTCTTTACCATCACTTTATCAGATGATGAATATCTTCTTTTAGGTGATGACCGTATTGTTTCTAAAGACAGCCGTCAAGTTGGGGCTTTTAAATCTAGTCAAATTCAAGGAGAGGTTAAATTCCGCTTTTGGCCTCTGCTACCATTTAAAACGTATTAAAAACAAAACTCAGTTGAATGATCAGCTGAGTTCCTTTTAAAAACTCTAGTCTAAGGATATTATGGAATTCTATTTTACAGGAAATATTGAACGCATTATTTTTGAGAATCAGAGTAATTTCTTTCTCATTCTCCTTTTAAATATTGAAGAGACCAATGCAGATTTCGACGAACCTGAAATCATCGTTACAGGCTCTATGGCAGATATGATAGAAGGGGAAAACTATACTTTTTGGGGAAACCTAGTTCAACACCCAAAGTATGGCCAACAATTAAAAATATCTCGTTACGAAAGAGCCAAACCAAGTAGTTCAGGCTTGTTAAAATATTTTTCAAGTGACCATTTTAAAGGAATTGGTCTAAAAACAGCTCAAAAAATTATGGAACTGTATGGTGAAAATGCTATTGACAAAATTTTAGCACAACCAGAAAAATTGACGACAATCAAAGGACTTTCCGATAAAAATCGAGAGGTCTTTGTTTCTAAACTTCGACAAAATTATGGAACTGAACAAATCCTTGCAAAGCTTTTTGAATATGGAATCCCCAATAAATTAGCCTTTCAAATCCAAGATACCTACAAAGAAAAAACTCTAGAAATTATTGAAAATTCCCCTTATCAACTGGTAGAAGATATTCAAGGAATTGGCTTTAAAATTGCTGACCAATTGGCTCAAAACGTTGGTATAAAAAGTACCGCTCCTGAAAGATTTCGAGCTGGCTTAATTCATACGCTCTTCACCCAATCAATAGAGAGTGGAAATACTTATTTAGAGGCTAAAGAGTTGCTGAGCCATACCATCAACCTTTTGGAAAGTTCGCGCCAAATAGAATTAGAGGCTAGCCATGTCGCAGACGAACTCGCTCATCTGATTGAAGAAAATAAAATTCAAAATGTAGAAACTAAAATTTTTGAAAATAGTTTATTTTTTGCCGAAGAAGGAATCTGTAATAACCTATTGCGTATCCTAGAAAAAGGTGAAAATGAAACCTTTCCCATAGAAAAAATAGAAGAAGCTATCTCCCATGTTGAAAAAAACTTAGGCATTCATTATGATTCAATTCAAAGGCAGGCTGTTTGTGATGCTATCAACAATAAAATCTTCATCTTAACAGGAGGTCCTGGAACAGGAAAAACAACCATCATCAACTGTATTTTAGCAGTTTATGCTTTTCTTCATGATATTGACTTACAAAAAGAAAAAGATCTCCCCATTTTACTAGCTGCACCAACGGGACGTGCTGCTAGACGTATGAACGAACTGACTGGACTTCCAAGTGCTACTATTCATCGCCATTTAGGTATGACTGGTGAAGATGATATGAGCCATTTGGACGACTATTTAGATGCAGATTTTATTATTGTTGATGAATTTTCAATGGTTGACACTTGGCTTGCCAATCAATTATTTAGTAATATTTCTTCAAATAGCAAAATACTGATTGTAGGAGATGCGGATCAACTGCCCTCTGTCAGTCCGGGACAGGTGCTAGCAGATTTATTAAAATTATCAGAGTTACCGCAAACCAAACTTGAAAAAATCTACCGCCAAAGTGAAGATTCCACTATCGTCACCCTTGCTAGTCATATTCAAAAAGGAATATTACCAGTTGATTTTACAGAAAAAAAAGCCGATCGTTCCTACTTTGAAGCTCAAAATGAATATATCCCGCAACTAATTCAAAAAATTGTAGAAGCTGCTATTCGTAATGGTATCAGAGCACAAGATGTTCAAATCCTTGCTCCCATGTATCGTGGAAAGGCTGGAATTGATGAAATAAATCAACTGATGCAAGAACTGGTTAGTCCGATGAAACCAGAACAGCTAGTCTTTAGCACAACAGATTGCCAGTATAGAGAAGGGGATAAGATTATCCATCTTGTCAATGATGCGGAAAGTAATGTTTTCAATGGTGATTTAGGTTACATTGTCCAGCTGATTGCTGGCAAATACACTGATTCTAAACAAGATGAGTTGACCATTAATTTTGATGGAATTGAAATTATTTACCCACGTAGCGAATGGTATAAGATTCGACTTGCTTACGCTATGAGCATTCACAAATCACAGGGAAGCGAATTTCCAGTCATCATTCTTCCAATTACATCCAGTAGCCACCGTATGCTCCAACGAAATCTTATTTATACAGCTATCACACGAGCCAAAAGCAAACTGATCTTATTAGGAGAACTATCCGCATTTGAATATGCTGTTAAAAATACAGGAACCGATCGCAAAACGTATCTTATTCAACGTTTCCCTGATACTTTCCTAACAGAAAAAGGAATACGCACAACTGGGGATGACATTGAAACAACTGTGGAAAACTGCATCTTAACAGAAGAAAATTTCCTGAAAATTGATCCAATGATTGGCTTAACAGAAAAAGACATCGAAGGGATTTTTTCAAAAAAATTCTAATTGACTGCTCAAATTTTAAGCTAATTTATTTTACCGCTTGACAGAAAACTCATCAACGACTATAATAAATTTGTTTTCATTTAGACTTTTAAATAAAAAATGGAGGTGACTATTTTAGTATATCTATTAATTTATGCTTTTGGTGTATGATATTTGCAATATTATTCAATTTTTTGGTTTTTAATAAACAAAGGAGATTCTATTATGAAAAAACAGTTTTTTAGTCAACGTGTCCAACGCTTCTCAATTCGTAAATATTCTTTTGGTGTTGCTTCTATACTTTTATGTAGTTATTTAATACTAGGAGCACAAACAGTCAAGGCTGAGGAACAAGTTAATACTTCTAGTAATCCCTTAGTAAAAATTGCTAATGAGCAACAATCTGATAATATCGACACTTATAATAATCTAGATGGAGTAGATTTTCAAGAAAATAGTTCTAATATTTCAAATGAAGATGTTACTACAAGTTTAAGAACAACTGATTCAGAAAATGCAATAAAAAATTTAGAAAAAACTACAAACAAACGAAATGAAGACTTAGAAACACCTACTGTCACAACCTCAACTATAAAATCTGACCCCGAGAATGAAAATCTACAACAACCTTCACCTTCATTAACCAATTCTGATGAGGTAACCATAGATAATCTCGAAACTAAAAAGATATCTTCTGAAGCATCAATTGATGATATACCTAGAGGTTCTGTGAATACTAGTGGTTCTATCGCAGTAGGTGATGATTATCCAACGGCTTGGAAATCCAGTCAATCTATGGTAGATTCTTGGGGGTATTATACATCAAACTGTACCTCATTCGTAGCCAACCGATTACATAATGTGAATAAGTTTGAAATGCCTCGTGCCATTGGAAACGGAGCTCAATGGGGAAACAGTGCTAGACACTTAGGATACCGAGTTGATAATACTCCCACATTAGGGTCTGTAGCTTGGTTAGACGATGGTAGATACGGTCATGTTGCCTGGGTTTCAGGTATTTTTGGAAATAACGTTGAAATTGAAGAATACAACTATAACTGGAGTGGTAGATATAATAAACGAGTTATATCTAGAACGAGTTTTTCAGGCTACATCCACTTTAAAGACTTAGGAAGTGGCGAGAGTTCAAATAATACTAGCTCAGATGAATCAAATAATTCAGGAAACTCTCTTCCTTCGTCAGGAGTATATCATTTTACTAGTAGAATGGGAATAAAATCTGAGCCAAAAATTTCTAGCCCAGATATCGCATATTATGATAATGGAAATAGTGTTAATTATGACAGAACTCTCACCTCTGATAATTACCATTGGATTTCATACCTTACTTATTCAGGAGCACGTCGTTACATTGCTATAAATCAAATTGCAGCCCCTGCAACTCCAAAAGTATCAGGACATATCAGCATTCAAAATAAAAATATACAGAATGGAACCTTTGATGTTGTGATTACAAATGTGACAAGCAATCGTGGTTTGAAAGAAGTTCAAGTACCTGTTTGGTCAAATCCAAATGGTGAGGATATG
>JAUMZQ010000029.1 GCA_030528055.1 Streptococcus sp. | reverse complement strand
AACCCTAGAGATTTATGGTTAAAACCCTAGAGATTTATGGTATTCCACTAGGTTTATTTACTTCTAGTGTATTGCGATGTATTATTTACCTAGTTTTAAATTGATTTCTAGTGGGTTGTGTGTCTAAAAATTTAATTATTGTGAAATCTAACAATCTAGTTGAAGCTAGTTACAAGCTAACTTTAGATGAAATGCGTATCTTACTACTAACTATTGGCAAGATTGACCCCAAAATTGAAAATCATCATCGGGATTTTGAATTTACAGTAACAGAGTTTGCTGAAAGTTTCGGGGTTGATGAAAAAATCGCTTATCAGCAAGTTCAATCTGCCGTTGATAAATTAGGTAGTCGTTGGGCTATTTTAGAGGATACAGGTAAGGTTAGGCGTAAGGCTATTTTCTTGACTGATCAAACCTATTTTAAAGGCGAAGGGCGTTTTCAAATTGTATTACACGAGAAGATGATGCCGTTTGTTTCAGAAATTAAAAACAAATTTACTAAATATAACCTTGATAGCGTTTCCAAATTTAGTGGCTTTCATTCAATTAGGCTTTATGAAATATTAGCGCAATACCGTTCTATTGGATATCGAGAAATAACCCTTTTAGACTTGAAAAACATTTTACAAGTTGCTGATAAATATGACCGTTGGGATAATTTCAAACAATGGGTTTTAATGCCGTCAATCAATGAGATTAACGAAAAATCTGACCTATTTATTGGTTTTGAACCTATCAAGAGTGGACGTGCTATTTCTGTATTAAGATTTTCTATTCAAGTAAAAAGTACGGTTAAAATTGAATTAAAGCGCCCTAAATTTCCGCATAAAAATAAGTATGGTAAATACGTGTCTCTAAATCGACAAAATCCTAAAATGAGTAATCATGAGTACGGGCTTTGGGCGATAGATTGTTTAAAAATCTTGGAAAATTTTTACAAAAGAATAGAAGATGTTCCCTTAGAGGATCTTAGATTTTATTGGATATTTCTTGCAATTAACGGAAGTAATAAATCAAAATTAGGAACAAAAAAATCTTTTATTGACGAGCTGAAAAAGAGAGGATATAAACTTGAAAATTGTGAATTGAAAGAACTATAAAAAATATATTTTAATAGATCCTATAGCGTTGTAATTCTTACTTCAAGAGGAATTGAAAAATTATAAATAGAGAAGGATCATATCCTTTAAAACTTAGTAATAAACGTTTATCAAAAATAAAATATTATGATCTATTATGAAAACCTATCTAAACTCCTAATTAGCTCAGATAGGTTTTTTTAAATGTCTTAATACATTATGGTAAAGTTAAATAACCATTTTGTTGTAAAATTAGTAAATCGGTTAATGCCGATAAACTGAAAGTGGTGTATTCATTAATATCTTTCTCACCTAAATTGAATTCTACAAGCGACTGAGCACATACAAATAAATCAACACCTTTATTTTTTAATTGTTTTTCTAATTCTAAATTAGGATTATCAACACCATATTTTGCTAAATAATCTTCATTATTAAATGCTATATCTATTCCAGGCCCGCTTATAACAATAGCTGCTTTTACATTATTTCTATCAACTCCGCTAACTTCTAAGATATTGAGAAGTAAAGCCGCATGACATAAAGTTGGGTGAGCTTGTTTTGGATTAGGGTTTGATGATATACAAAAAACTCCTTTATACTCTTTTTCTTTATTTGGTTGCAATGCAGCATTGCTGAAATACACAACTTCACCAAATCCATTGATTACTGGGCTTTCTGGTTTTTGTTCACTCATTTTAGTCTCCTAATAATATTAATATACTTGCATGAACAGCTGAATATAAATTCCAATTACAATAGAATTTATATAAAAAATATGCTGTTCGTGTGTAAATATACTCCTAATTATTCAAAATTTCTACTAAATGAAGTCGCCTTTCAGGCTCCGTTTTGAAATATACCACATCGGAGCTTATGGCATGCTTTTGTCTAAAATCAGCTAATGCAGGATAGGGATTTTCCTTTTATTGTATTACGATTTAAGAAAAATCCCCCTGTACTTGCAGTAGGCTCATCTGATTTTAAATTGCATACCCATTCATAAAAAGTGCTTATAGAGATTTAACATAATCGCATCTTATGTGCAGTAGGCTGCATAGCTATGCGAAAGAGGGACTTAAAAAATAGCTTAGTCTTTTTTGTTATTTTTGGAGTTTAACAACCGAGTGATTTAGCGAGGGCGTAGCAGTGAGCCTACTGCAAGTACAGGGGGATTTTTCTTAAATCGTAATACGATATAAGGAAAAAAGCTATCCTGCATTAGAAAACTAACACCCTACGGTTGTTAAATACCCAAAAAGCTCAAAAGCAAGTTTCGAGCTTTTTGGGTATTTATGTTTTGGCATACGTTCATTGAAAACAGGTTAAGTTATAAAAAGCAAAACCGCCTTTATAGGCGGTTCTATATTAAATCGGCGAGCTGAAAAACGTGTTTGCTTGACCTTAGCATGTTGCCTGATTGCCTTAGTCTTATAGCACTAAGGTGGTGAACTATGTGAACTTATTGCTACATATCTTAATTATATTGCTGATTATTTCAGTAATTGTGTCGAGTTCTAACTATTCTCGACCTATTTCCATCATAGGTCCTGCTTAATCAAAATTCAATGATCCATAAAACGCTCTAAAACACATTTTAAGCTGTTTTAATGTTTACCTAAGCAATCATATACCTAACACATCTAAAAACTGCTCTATCGCTATTTTAAGCATTTACATAGCAAATAATAATCTGATTTTATTTGAAATGCTTATCTCAAGATTTTAAAGGCAACAACTTTTCTGTCTTTTAAAAAGAAAAAATAGGTCTGAAAGACCTAAAAAAGCCGATAGGCTCTATTTTTTAGTTTTTTAGTTTTTTAGTTTTTTAGGCATAGCTAGAGCCTTTCTACGAAAGGGTTGCGAG
>JAUMZQ010000028.1 GCA_030528055.1 Streptococcus sp. | reverse complement strand
TTTATCTGAGGTTTTTGACCCGAATTGTATCTACTATGCTCATCCTTATTCCTCTCTCATGGCTGGCATAGGCATGACAGTAGTATATAGGACAATCTAGCACTTCTGAGAGTTTAGTGAACTCCTTACCATTGTCTGACGTCACAGATTGTGCAGAAAAATCAATTTCGCTCAGTGCCTGATTGACAGATTGCGTTGTCTTATCAGTAATAAGCCGAATAATTTCTAAACGTGTCTTTCGCTCTGTCAGAGTCAAGAGGCACTCACCCTTCTCTTTGGTCAGAAGCACTGTATCAATTTCTCAATGTCCATATTCTGAACGTTCATTAATGTTTTCAGGACGTTGCTCTATAGAGAGACCTAATATGTGTTTAGCTTGTATCATACGCTGTTTTTTAGGTTTTCGATACTGAGGGTAGAGCAGGTCATGGTAGGCGACAGAAAGAATATCCATAGCTATCCAATTATAGAGCGTACGTAAACACATCTCAGACTTGATTTCTTGGTGAATGACTTCAAGAGAGATTTTATTTTTCACAGCTTTAGAGATTTGTTCATCCAATTGAGCGGTCAACTTTGTGGAACGTTTGGAGTTTGTCCTTAAGGTCTTGTATCTGTCTTGGGCAATTTTCGCTGAATACTTTGTCTTATACTGAAGTTGAACGGCTCCTCTTTGTATCTCGTTGTGAATCGTTTGAGGCGCTCTACCTAGACGATAAGCGATTTCTCGGTTACTGAGTTTTTCTTTATTATGCCAACGTTCAATAAGTTGACGTTCTAGCTCTTTTAAATGCTTGCCTTTTGAGGTATAATTATCTTGCATCATGAACCCTTTCGACTTTGTTTTTTCGCAACTACAAGTCTAACATATCATGATGTTTTTTAATGCCCTTAAGGTGGCTAACTTCATTTTACAATTTACTATTTTATTAAAAATATTAAAAAGATGTTAATTTTTATGTAGAATTTGATATATATATATATAATATATGATAGAATATTTTCGTATTTGAATAATATAAATATATAAAACGAGGAGAAAAAATGAAAAGTCGTTTGGATAGAAATAATAAAAAAAATTCGAGAAGAATTATAGATACAGTATCCGCAAATTTAATGTAGGTGTTGGTTCTGTTGCAATTGCTTCTTTTTTAACATTTATGGGAGCTCAAAATGTTTCAGCTAATACATTTACAAATCAGTCTGAAAATCAACCTGATGAAGTAAGTGTATCTGTCACATCATCTAGTCAAGAAGAAACGGAAGTTGTTACTAATAATGTAACCGATTACAAAAAAGAAGAATCTGAAAACGTTATTAATGAGATATCTGTAGTTGCTGACCAATCAAAAACTCTAGAAACAGAAATAAAAACTTCAGAAATTTCTAAGGAGTCTGAATCAAAAGGAGATATTGTAGATCCTACTGAAAAAATATCTGGAACTAAGGTGACAGTTCAATCTTCTAATACGAAGTTAGATGCAGAAGTTAGACAATCTAAGGAAGAAGGAGAAGTTTTAAATAATAATACTACCCAAATTCAACCAGAAAAATTTGTTGAAAAAAGTCAAGAATCTAATGAATCAGTGAAAGCCACTCAAAATGAGGATGTAAGAGTACCTAAAGTTAAGGAAAATATTAGTTTCAATTGGGATAATGTTCCGAATGCTGTTGATGTTTTTGAAAACGGTTCATTATTAGTCGAAAAGCGTGGCGCTATTATTGAATGGATAACAGAACCAACTTTTGGGAAAGAATTTGCTTATGCTTCGGTTAAGTATCCGGATAATCCAAAAGTTGAAATTATCAAAATTCCTGTTAAAGTTAGTTCAGCAGCAACAAGACGTGAAAGAAATGTAACATTCAATGAAAATGATACATTTAGGATGGTGGTTGATCATCAATCTATTGTTGATAAGGGAACTGGTAGAGTTACAGGTCAAGAAAAAACTCCTGCTTATTATACAATTACCGCAACACCAGATAAAAAACATAACAGAGTGGATTTTAGTGTAAAATATACAGTTGGTTCTTCCTATGTGAGAACACATCGTGCCGTATTAGGTGTAGAACTAGGAGAGGGATTCCAACAGCCAGGTGCAATTCAAGCTTCAGTTTCAGGAACACAACCTGGTTCAGTAACACTTATTAAAGGAGGAACAACATTTTTTGAGGGATATAGTCCAAAATCAACTGTTCATATCACAGGGAATAGTAATACAGGTGAGTTTCGTTTTAGTGTAGGAGTCAACGACTGGTCTAAAGATCTTAATTACAAAATTAAGCCAGCTTTATTTAATGATTTAGCAGGACATGCTGTATATGGTAATGCAAATGATCCTAACTCTAGTTATAACTATTTTACAAATCAAGTAGTTAATAATCGTGTAAATAAAGAAAATCACAATACCAGTCAAATCTTAATTCCAAATATTAATTCTGAACCAGGAAATGAAAATGGGAATAGTGGAACGTATATAATTTTTAAAAATCCTGAAACTCATCAGGTAATTAAACGTGTTTTTATAAAAGATGGTCATGATGGGGTAAAAGGAGAAAAAGGTGACCGTGGTGAGCAAGGTGCTAAAGGTGACCGAGGTGAAAAAGGTCAAGACGGAGTCAACGGTAAAGATGGAAAATCAGCCACTATCACTATTACTGATAACAACAACGGTACTCACACAGTAAGAATCACCAACCCAGATGGTAGCAGCAGTGACCATGTGATTAAAGATGGAAAAGATGGCAAGTCAGCCACTGCAACGACAAAAGATAACGCAGATGGCACCCACACAATCACGATCATTAATCCAGATAACACAACTCAAACGATAACAGTTAGAGATGGTGCTAAAGGTGACCGTGGTGAAAAAGGTCAAGACGGAGTCAACGGTAAAGATGGAAAATCAGCCACTATCACTATTACTGATAACAACAACGGTACTCACACAGTAAGAATCACCAACCCAGATGGTAGCAGCAGTGACCATGTGATTAAAGATGGAAAAGATGGCAAGTCAGCCACTGCAACGACAAAAGATAACGCAGATGGCACCCACACAATCACGATCATTAATCCAGATAACACAACTCAAATGATAATAGTTCGTTATGGACGAGATGGACGAGATGGAAAAGATTATAAAAATTCTTGTTGTACGAAATGTCATCCTACACCACCATCACCTGAATCTGATAAACCAGTTGGTAATGTTACGGTAACTCCTCCACCAGCAGGTTTTGACAAACCCGAAGGAAAAGTGACAGAAACAACTCCACCAGCAGGTTTTGACAAACCCGAAGGAAAAGTGACAGAAACAACTCCACCAGCAGGTTTTGACAAACCCGAAGGAAAAGTGACAGAAACAACTCCACC
>JAUMZQ010000012.1 GCA_030528055.1 Streptococcus sp. | reverse complement strand
GTTCGTCTCCTCTCGGGCTTAATTATAGTCACCCACTACAGTTGACATAGAGCCATTATTGCGACTCTTTAGCATTATTTTTTTCTTTTAGTTTCGTTTTTCTTTCTAATTTTCCAATATCTCGTAAAGCAAAAAATGCAATAATTGAAAGAATAAAACCTACAAAATATTCTGCTGGAAGTTGGAAAATTTTCAACACTCCTAGCACAAAGAGAATCAGTAAAGCGACACTTAGAAATACCAAACTAAGAGCATTCAAAGTTCCTTTTATACTCTTAGGGACAGCAAAAATATAGAAAAGTATAATGAGTATTCCAATAATCAAATAAACCATCTTTGCCTCCCTTTTTCATAGACAATAATTACTCAGCTGATTTTTTCTTTTTATTAGCTTTTTCTCGTTCTTGCTTATTTAGAATTTGCTTACGAAGACGAATAGATTCTGGTGTAACTTCCATGTATTCATCATCATTTAAAAATTCAAGTGATTCTTCAAGTGTTAAAATACGTGGTGTTTTAATAACGGCTGTTTGATCTTTTGTTGCAGAACGAACGTTGGTCATTTGCTTAGCCTTTGTAATATTTACGGTTAAATCATTCTCACGCGAGTTCTCACCGATAATCATTCCCTCATAAACTTCTGTTCCAGGATTTACAAAAATAGTTCCTCGCTCTTCAATAGACATGATTGAATAAGTCGTTGCTTTTCCGGCATCTATTGATACAAGTGCACCACGATAACGACCACCGATTTCTCCTGGAATCAATGGCAAATACTGATCAAATGTATGATTCATGATTCCATACCCACGAGTCATAGAAAGAAATTCTGTTGAATAACCAATCAAACCACGTGCTGGAACTAAGAATACCAAACGTGTTTGCCCATTTCCAGTCGTCATCATATCCAACATCTCACCTTTACGTTCGGATAGACTTTGAATGACAGAACCTTGATATTCTTCTGGTGTATCAATTTGTACACGCTCAAACGGTTCCATCTTCACGCCATCAACTTCTTTGATAATAACTTCTGGACGTGAAACTTGGAGTTCATATCCTTCACGACGCATGGTTTCAATAAGGATAGATAAATGCAACTCACCACGACCTGAAACAATCCATTTGTCTGGTGAATTGGTAGGATCAACACGAAGCGAAACATCTGTTTGAAGTTCTGCTTGCAAACGCTCTTCCACTTTTCTTGAAGTCACCCATTTTCCTTCACGACCTGCAAAAGGAGAGTTATTGACAAGGAAAGTCATTTGAAGAGTTGGTTCATCAATATGAAGAATAGGCAAGGCTTCTACTACATCTGTTGGTGTAATGGTTTCTCCAACAAAGATGTCCTCCATACCAGATACGGCAATCAAATCACCAGCTTTAGCTTCTTGAATTTCACGACGTTCTAAACCGAAAAATCCGAACAGTTTTGTAACTCTAAAGTTCTTAGTCGTACCATCTAACTTAGAAAGTGTTACTTGATCTCCTACTTTAACAGAACCTCTAAAAATACGTCCAATTCCGATTCTACCAACGAAGTCATTATAATCTAGTAAAGAAACTTGGAACTGGAAGGGCTCATCTGAATTATCTATCGGAGCTGGAATATGGTCAATAATTGTATCAAAAATTGGAGCCATTGTATGTTCTTGTTCATCAGGATTATCCGACATAGAAGACGTTCCATTGATAGCTGAAGCATACACCACTGGGAAATCTAACTGCTCATCATCCGCACCAAGTTCAATAAATAATTCTAAAACTTCATCTACAACTTCAGCTGGTCGTGCAGATGGTTTATCAATTTTATTTACAACAACAATTGGAACAAGGTTTTGCTCAAGAGCTTTTTTCAAAACAAAACGTGTCTGTGGCATAGTTCCTTCATAGGCATCAACTACCAAAACCACACCATCGACCATTTTCATGATACGTTCTACTTCTCCCCCGAAGTCAGCATGTCCTGGTGTATCCATGATGTTGATTCGAGTTCCATTGTAGGCAACTGCAGTATTTTTGGCAAGAATCGTAATTCCACGTTCTTTTTCAAGATCGTTTGAATCCATAGCACGTTCTTGCAATTCTTTTCGTTCATCAAGAGTATGTGATTGCTTTAATAGTTCATCCACAAGAGTTGTTTTTCCGTGGTCAACGTGAGCGATAATGGCGATATTACGAATATCTTCTCTTAATTTTGTCATTTTTTCCTCTAAACCTTAATTTTATTTCTAACTGAACAATTATATCACAGATTAAGTTAAAAACACAGTTAAAACCATTGTAAATGTTTTCACGTATGCTAACTCTGATTTTATTCTTTGATTTCTTGAAATTTTAAATAAATATTTCTTTAAAGATAAAAGCATTGGAGGTTTCCAATGCCTCTGTTCTTTATTTATCACGATGAACAATATGGCAGATTCCCAATGACAAGTCTAATTTCTCTTTTTTAATAAAGCAAGGTCTAATATTATAAGAATGAAGTTTTTCAATTTCTAGCCATTTGGTACCCAGTCCAGTGTCTCCTTTGAACGCTGACTCATCATATTCTTTTTCTAAGTGACACAGATAATACAACTCAATATTGTGCCAGCTCGTTCCATTCTCTTTGAAATGATTTTCAACAACAAATTTTAAACCATCCACTTTAGCATCAATACCAAGTTCTTCTTGTATCTCTCGCAAGACTGCTTGTTCAGATAATTCACCTACTTTGATTGCTCCTCCAGGTAGAGTATACAAATTCTTTTTTTCATCGTAAAAAGTTAATAAACAGTCATTTTGTATGATTAAGCCTGCTGCACGAACACCATAAATTTGATGTTCCATCTTCGTTCTAAAATCATTGTTAGTCATCATTTCTTCCTCATCTATCTTTATGTCTGTAAAAAATAAATTTCCCTGTTTCCCAGAGAAATTTTATTCATATTAGTAATAAATATTTTTATCTTCTTTTATCTTTCCGTTCCATTCATTTAAACCATAGGATAAGATATAAATGTCAGTAAATCCTTGTTTTTTAAGGTAAAGTGCTGCACTCGTCACCTCACGTCCTCGGCTATTCTCATATAAGAGAACGGGCTTGTCCTTACGCAGAGCTCCGATACTAGCCGCCAATTGTGCAGATGGTATATTACGAGCTCCCAAGATGTGTTTTCGGTAAAATTCTGAAGGAATACGAACATCAATCACTTGTCCTTGATGAATCAAGTTCTCAAATTCAGAATTGCTCACGACTTTAGCTGCACGACGAACTCGTATATAATTAAACCCTAACCATCCAAAAATTCCAATTAAAATGATACAAAAAATCCAAAACATTACTCTTTATTACCTCTTTTTTCTAAATATTTTTGTTCCAATTTGTGCTCTCTACGTAAGATAGCTTCCATTTCAAAGTAATCTAGCCTATCAATCAAACCAGCGTCATAAATTCTTTCCAATTCAATTTTCATCATCTCAATATCATATAAACGCTGTCCCATATAAATAATAATTCCAAAATTTTTAAGAAATTGTTGAACATCATATAGTGTTTTCATGAGCCTTATTCTATCAAAATTTTCATAGCTTTTCAAGGTCAAAATAAAAGAGTGGAAAAGAAGAAAAGAGTATATTGCTGAAATTATTGGCAAGTCTGAAACTGAGACAAGAAAATTATTTCCTGATAAGAACATGAGAAAAAACGTACAGAAGAGGTCTACGAAAAGGTAGCAATAGTTGTTATCGCTCAAAATTATCTATATCATTAATTAAATAAAAAAGAGACCATTAAAAAACGGTCTTTTTTTGAGTAATGTTTATAGAATTGCAACAAAAATACTTATTTCTCCATTTGATTTATAATGCTCAAAATCAAAATCATACACTCTTTCAATTATATTATTTTCTTCATCAGACCAAATTTTCTTCCAAGTATTGTAGATTCCCATTTCATCATCATTATCTACCTTATACTCTTTCCATTTGTAGCGTTCAGTGTCAAAATTTCCTTTTAGATTGTCCTCTTTGCAGATAGAAACAGTATAATCACCTTTATAATTAGATTCATAATCATGATACACAGAAGCAATGGAGAGTTTCTCATTTTTAATAATATCAATTTCAGAAAAATTATCTTTCCATAATGACATTATTTTAGTTTCTATTTTTGGGTCAGAAAAATTATTTGTTCTCTTAGAATCGATTATTGAAAATTTCATTTTAAAACCTCTTTTTCTAAATATTTTTGTTCCAAATTTTTAAGAGATTGTTGAACATCGTATAGTGTTTTCATGAGCCTTATTCTATCAAAATTTTCATAGCTTTTCAAGGTCAAAAATAAAAGAACGGAAAACAAGTTTCCGCTCTTTTGATCTTACAATTCAGGTGATTGACCAAGTTCAGCTGTTAACATCCAGATATTTTTCTCAACATCATTTTTAGCTCCTACAAAGATATCGTTGCTGACATCGTCTCCTTCTTCATCTGTTATATCCAACGCTTCTTGATATAAATTCGCCAGATAACGGAAGATTTCAACAACTCTTTCTAAACTTTCTGAAACATCATTTGTAAATCTTCCAGCTTTTTCTTCAATGTTACTGTGTTGAATAAACTCAGTTAAAGTAGAATAAGGGGTTCCCCCAATCATAATCAAACGTTCACTCACTTGATCAAGTATCTCATCAAGGGCTTCCATGTATTCATCCATCTTCGGATGCCAAACCATAAATCCTTGTCCACGCATATACCAATGAACTTGATGAATCGCAATATGCGCTGTATAAAGATCTGCTACTACCTGATTTAAGATAGCTTTTGTTTTTGGAAGAGAACTACTCAAAGAGTTTAATTTAGAGAAAGTTGCCACATCTTTTGCTGCGTCATTTTTTTGTTTTGTCATATTTTTACCTCAACTTTATTTATAATGATTCTAATCTTTATTGACTATATTTTGATTATAATGTTTCTAAATAAGAAAGTCAAGGCATTTAACCTCAGATTAGCTTTTATTAGAAAAGTTGCAATTTTTCAGAAATTTTAACGAATAAATAAGTATGATTCATTTTTATTTTTTTCTTATGGGAACAGCGACAGCACCACTTTTAAAATGGTTTGTAAACCATTTTTCTGATCAAACCATTTTATCTTCTCCAACTGATTACAAACATTGGTACCGACTCTTCTTATCCAAAAATTTCTTCTCATTTTTTTCTAAAATAGCTCCCAGACAGACGAACACGACTTACTCTTTTCCATTTTCCATAGGATATCATTTTTTCAAGTTAGGGATTGGCTTGCTATTTCTACTGACTTCTTTAAAAGTAATTGATCTTAGCCAACTCGTTCTTCTTATAATGGGAGTTATCCTAGCTCTTTATGATCAAAAATATCTTGAATATCCTGTTTTTATTTGGTTTTTATTTCATTGTATACTCTGCATTCTTACTGGTTGGAATATTACCATGCTCTTCTTTTTATTTGTAGGTATTTTAGCTATTTTTATTAATTTACGAATCGGTGCTGGTGACTTTCTGTTTTTGTCTTCTTGCGCGACCATATTTTCCTTGAACCATATTTTAATAATCATACAGATTGCTTGTCTTCTTGGTTTTATACAATTTGGATATAAAAAGAAAAAAGACCGAATAGCGTTTATTCCCTGTCTTTTCTCTGCTACTGTTTTTCTTATTTTTTATAAGCTACTGCTTCTTCGATGAAGGAGCTAATCGTAGGGTCTTGCTCATATAGAGCTTTGACAATTTTTGAACCGACAATAACACCATCTGACACTTCATTAAATCGAGCAACATCATGAATATTGGAAACTCCAAAACCTGTCAATACTGGAATTTTTGCTATTTGATGTAGCTGTTCCAAGTGCTTGTCTAAATCTTCACGGTAATTCCCTGTCTTTCCTGTCACCCCATTAATCGCAACTGCATAAATGAAGCCCTCAGCATCTTGAATTAGTTTCTTTTGTCGTTCTAGTTTAGTTGTTAAACTAACTAAAGGAATAAGAGCAATATCAGAATGAACCAGCAAAGGAGCGATAAAATCTTCATGCTCATGTGGTAAGTCTGGAATAATAAGCCCTTTAACAGATGTTTGCTGTAAATCGGAGACAAATTGTTTTAAACCATATTGAAAAATAGGATTAAAGTAAGTCATGATAATCAGTGGGATTTTCGTTTCTAATTTTTGTAATTTCTCAACCAACCCCTTAAGAGATGTATGCTTTCCTAGACTTCTTAAACCAGCAGCTTCAATCACAGGACCATCTGCAACGGGATCCGAAAAGGGAACACCAACCTCAATAGCAGAAACACCTAAATTTTCCAAATAAGAAACGGTTTCAGGAAGTCCGTCCAAGCCTTTTTCATGATCTCCAGCCATAATGTAGGGAATAAAAAGCCCATTTCCTTGATTTTTAATTGCTTTTAAATGTTTTGTTAACGACTTTGTCATATCCCACCCCGTTCTTCCATTTTTCTGCTCTTTAGAATTTCTTGGACTTGAACCACATCTTTATCCCCTCGTCCAGATAGACAAACAATCATAGACTTTCCTTTTCCTAATTTTTTGGCTAATTTTATAGCATAGGAAATGGCATGACTGGATTCCAAGGCAGGAATAATTCCCTCAATACGAGAAAGTAATTGAAAAGCTTCCAAAGCTTCATCGTCTGTTACGGGAACATAAGTTGCTCGTTTTATGGCATTGAAATGAGAGTGTTCTGGGCCAATTCCTGGATAATCCAAACCAGCTGAAATCGAAAAAGCTTCTAAAATTTGACCTTGCTCATCTTGAAGAACATCCATAAGTGCACCATGAAGAATACCAGGATTCCCCTTGGTTAGAGTAGCAGCATGTCTTTTTGTATCAATTCCCTGTCCTGCCGCTTCCGTTCCGTACATAGCTACAGATGTATCCTCAACGAAAGGATAGAAAAGTCCAATGGCATTAGAACCTCCACCAACACAAGCTACCAAAGCATCAGGCAGAGCTCCTTCATTTTGCTCAGCAAATTGTTTCTTAGCTTCTTTGCCTATGACACTCTGATAATCCCGAACAATTTCAGGAAAAGGATGTGGTCCCAAGGCAGAGCCCATGATGTAATGTGTATCTTCAACATTTGCCACCCATGCTCTTAGTGCTGCATTAACCGCATCTTTCAAAACCCTAGAACCATCTGTAACAGATACTACTTTGGCACCCAAGAGTTCCATTCTAAAAACATTGAGAGCCTGTCTCCTAACATCTTCTTCCCCCATATAGATACTACAATCCATATTGAACAAAGCTGCTGCTGTCGCTGTGGCTACTCCATGCTGCCCTGCTCCTGTCTCGGCAATTATTTTACGTTTCCCCATCCGTTTTGCTAGTAAAACTTGCCCTAAAGCATTATTAATTTTATGTGCACCAGTATGATTTAGATCTTCTCTTTTTAGGTAAATATCTGCTCCACCGGCATAAGCTGTCAAATTTTTAGCAAAGTAAAGAGGATTTTCACGTCCCACATATTGTTTAAGTAACTCATCTAACTCTTCTTGAAAACTCGTGTCTTCCTTACTTTCTCTATAAGCTTGTTCTAATTCTAAAACCGCTGTCATGAGAGTTTCGGGAACAAATCGTCCACCAAAATTACCATAAAAACCATCTTGATTGGGTTGATTATATGCCATATTTCACTCTTTCTATAAATTCTTTTATTTTCACTGCATCTTTTTGACCATTTGTTTCTACTCCACTAGATACATCTACCGCATAAGGATGGAACTGCTCAATAGCATCTAGCACATTATCTTTGGTTAAACCACCAGCAATAAAAAATTTTTTAGTCAATCGGTCTGTTTTTAGATAATCCCATTGAAACAGTTGACCACTCCCAGCATTTGGGGAATCAAACAGTAGGAAATCTATTTTTTCATCAACCTCATTGATTTTTTTATCCATCTGATAAGCACGGATAATGGGAAGATTTATTTGAGAATAGACTACTTCATCCATTTCACCATGTATCTGCACTAAATCCAAATCTACAATGGATAGAGCTTTGTTAATTTGTTCTAGGCTAGGTGAAACAAAAACACCTACTTTTTTTATTGTTGAAGGAATTTTTTCTGACAACATTTTAGCTGTCTCAAAACTTATTTGCCGTTTACTAGGGGCAAAAACAAATCCTATATAGTCAGCTCCTGAAAAAACTGCCGATTCCACAGCTTCTATCGTAGATAGACCACAGATTTTAACCTTTGTCAATTTTCAGCTCCTTCATTCTTTGTGAAACATCATCTGCTTGCATTAGGGCTGTTCCAACCAAAATAGCTTGGAAGTAGGGAGCCAGTATTGTTGCTTCTTCCGCGCCAAAAATTGCCGACTCTGAAACATAGACCTTATTTGATTTAAAATGAGTGGATAATTCAAGGCTCGTATTAATATCAGTTTCAAAAGTGACCAAATTTCGATTATTCACTCCAATAATAGAAGCATCTATACGATGAGCCACTTCCAATTCTGCCAAATTATGTGTCTCAACTAGAACTTCCAATCCTAAACCAGTAGCAAAATCATATAATTCTTTCAATCGTTTCTCGGGCAAGATAGCTACAATCAAAAGAATAACTGTCGCACCAGCATTTCTCGCTCGGATAATTTGTTTTTCATCGATAATAAAATCTTTGTTAAGGATAGGAATTTGAACTGCTGTTGCAACTTCCCTCAAATATTCTAAATGTCCCTTGAAAAAAAGTTCATCTGTCAATACGGAAATCATGGCTGCACCACTATCCTCATAGTTTTTTGCTTGTTTTATAATATCAACTTCTAAATTGATAGCTCCTAAACTGGGGCTAGCTTTCTTAATCTCTGCTATGACTTGTAGTTCTTTTGAATTGTTTTTTACAAATTCGTAAAATGAATAGCTAGAACGCAATGGTTTTAAATCTTCGTAAGTCATAGAAGCAACTTCTTGTTTTTTTTGTTTGATAATGGTTGGAAGAAATTCTTGGCTCATTTTTGATACTCCTGTAATAATTTTAACTTATCGTAAGCTGCTCCACTAGCAATAATTTGTCGTGATAAAAGAATGCCATCTTTTACATTGGTAACTTTCCCATTAGCATAAAATCCCAAGCCAGCGTTTAAAACGGTCATCTCAAGATAAGGACTGGCTTGATTTTCTAGTACCGATACCAAAATAGAAGCATTTTCTTGAGCATCTCCACCACGAATGTCCTCCAATGAAATACGCTCCATACCAATATCTTCTGGAGTAAATTGCTCCAATCTTATCTGATTGTTTTCTAAGATAGCAATGTTACTCTCACCATGTAGTCCAGCTTCGTCTAAACCATCTGGTCCTGAAACAATCACTGCTCGTTTACGTCCCATATTTTTCAGCACTTCTGCCATGCTTTCTAGCAATTCAGGACGACTGATACCGATTAATTGTGTTTCAAGATTCATTGGATGAATCAGTGGACCGGTCAAATTCATCACAGTTGGAATCCCCAGACTCAAACGTGCTGGCATGATATATTTCATGGCTGGATGCATATTTTTAGCAAATAAAAACACAATTCCTGCTTTTTCCAAAACTTCTCCCAACTGTATTGGAGACAAATCTAAATTAATTCCTAAATATTCTAAGACATCTGCTGAACCTGACTTGGAAGAGATGGATCTGTTCCCATGTTTGGCCATTTGCACACCACCACCTGCTAAAACAAAAGCTGCAGTTGTTGATACATTGAAACTAAAAGACTGATCGCCACCCGTCCCACAATTATCCATCGCATTGGTAATAGTAGTTGGTATTTGCTGGGCATGTTTTTTCATCACTTGAGCTAAAGCTGTGCGTTCCTCAACCGTTTCACCTTTCATTTTTAAACCAAGTAACAAAGCTGTAATTTGCGATTCAGAAACATTTCCGTTTACAATATTTTCAACTATATCTGTCATTTCATGAGCCGTTAATGATTCAAAATTAGCAAGTTTTTCAATAAATTTTTTCATTTTTTTCCTTTATTTACTAAATCAATAAAATTTTTAATAGAAGATAGACCGTCTGGCGTACCAATACTCTCTGGATGGTATTGTAAACCGTAGATTGGCAATACTTTGTGTTGGATAGCCATGATTGCTTCGTCGTCCGTTGATTTAGCAATCACCTCAAAATCTTCTGGCATCTTCTCTATCAAGATAGAATGGTAGCGCATAATTTCACAGTTATCCTCAATATCCTTGTAAATAGGAGAAGGCTTTTCAAATGTTAAACAACTTTGTTTCCCGTGCATTACCTTAGGAGCTAACCCTAATTTTCCTCCAAATACCTCTGCGATTGCTTGATGACCCAAACAAATACCTAATATCGGTTTTTGATTAGCAAAATCACGAATTATTTTTTCCATTTGACCAGCATCTGCTGGCCAACCAGGACCTGGTGAAAATACTAAGGCTTCCGCTTCTTGTGCGGCTTGATAAAGATTTTTTTCATCGTTTCGTAACACCTGAACAGTTGCGAAGCGACCAATATATTGAGCTAAATTGTAAGTGAAAGAATCGTAATTATCAATTAACAAAATCATTGTATCTCTCCTATTTTTGTCATTGTCTTTGCTTTATTAATTGCTTCTTGGTACTCATTTGCTGGAATAGAATCATAAACAATTCCGGCACCAGCCTGTACATAAGCTTTTTTATTTTTTATAATCATGGTTCGGATAGCAATGGCTAAATCCATATCTCCAGTTGCCGATAAATAGCCAATCGCTCCTGAGTAGATGCCTCTTTTTTCTTTTTCCAACTCATAAATACGCCGCATAGCTCGAATCTTGGGTGCTCCTGAAACTGTCCCCGCTGGCAATGTTGATTTCAAAGCATCCATACTTGTCAAATGAGATAAAAGTCTACCTTTGACTATACTTGTCAAATGAATCACATATCTAAACAATTCTGCTTCCATGTATTTAGTCACTTGTACACTATCAATTTCCGATATTTTTCCAATATCGTTGCGTCCCAAATCAACTAACATCCGATGTTCTGCCACTTCTTTTTCATCAGACAACAAATCAGAAATCAGTTCTTTATCCTCTTCTTCATTTGCTCCACGCCCTCTCGTTCCAGCAATAGGATTTGTTGTCACCAATCCCTCCTTAACTGATACAAGACTTTCTGGACTAGCCCCTATAATCTGGTATTCTCCAAAATCATAAAAATAAAGATAGCTAGAAGGATTGATGACTCGTAGGTTGCGATAATAATCTAAAGGGTTTCCTGAAAATTTTGAAGAAAAACGTTGACTCAACACGCATTGAAACATATCTCCTTGACGAATCAACTCAATCGCTTTTTCTACCATTTTTTCAAAAGTAGCTTGCTCTAAATGATTGTTGAAATCCAAATTTTTCAATTGCAATTCCTTGAATTCATCCACTGCGGGAGTTTGTAGCTCAGTTAGAATTTGATCTAGACTTTCTTGCACTTCCTTGTCTGTTCGGTGACTATAGATTGACTCTTCAACTACATAAATCTTTTCTTTTTTATGATCGAAAACAATGTAACTCTCATAAACGAAAAAGTGCATGTCTGGTGTGCCAATCGTATCCTTTGGAATATCTCCGATATTTTCATAAAGAGAAATCATATCATATCCGACAAAACCAATCGCTCCACCACAAAATGGTAATGTTGAATGATGATTTTTCTTTACGGTCAACTGTTCTAAATAATCTAGTGGATCTTCATCTACTGCTTTTCCATTTACCAATAGTTGCCCATTTTCATATTTAACTTCAAAAACAGGGTTATACGCCACGATAGAAAAACGAGCGGTTTCTTTATCTCTTGGGATACTCTCCAAAATCATTTTATGCCTACCCTGAATTCTCATATAAGCTAGAATAGGGGATAAAATATCTGCCGGTAAAATTTTTTTCATACATTTTCCTTTATTTCATTCAGAGTACAATGCTATTTTTGTTTTCTTTGTTCTAGATAATCAGCAATTGCTGCTACATCTTTATCTCCACGTCCTGAAACATTGATGATAATAATTTGGTCTTTATCTAGTGAAGGAGCTCTCTTGACAGCTTCAGCAATAGCATGAGAACTTTCAATAGCTGGTAATATTCCTTCTTTCTGGGTTAATAACAATAGAGCATCCACAGCTTCATCATCGGTAATAGATACATAATCTACTCTACCGGAGTCTTTTAAAAAAGCATGTTCAGGACCAACACCTGGATAATCCAAGCCAGCTGAAATAGAATATACTGGAGCTACTTGACCATCTTCTGAGAAAACAGCATATGTTTTCATACCATCAATTACACCTATGCTTCCTTTGGTCATTGTTGCGGCGTGTTCCTGAGTATCCAAGCCACGCCCAGCTGCTTCCACTCCTACTAGATTAACAGTAGAGTCTGTGACATATTCAGAAAATGCTCCAATCGCATTTGATCCTCCTCCTACACAAGCAATAACATAATCTGGCAGTCGCTTTTCTTTTTCTAGAATCTGTTTTCTTGATTCACTACTAATAACTTTTTGAAATTCATGAACAATTGTCGGATAAGGGTGAGGACCAACAACTGAACCTAAAACATAAAAAGCATCTAAATCGTTCATCCAAGCAGCAAAGGCAGCATCCACCGCATCTTTTAAAGTCTTTGTGCCAGTATCCACCGCATGAACTGTTGCCCCCATCATCTCCATACGAAAAACATTTAGTCTTTGGCGGTTCACATCCTCTTCTCCCATGTAAACATCACATTTCATCCCAAATTTAGCGGCTGCGGCAGCCGTTGCGACTCCATGTTGTCCGGCACCTGTCTCAGCAATCACACGAGTTTTTCCCATCCGTTTTGCCAAAAGAATTTGACCCAAAACATTATTCAATTTATGAGAACCCAAATGATTGAGATCTTCTCGTTTCAAATAAATCTTAGCGCCACCTAAATAGTCAGTCAGACTTTCTGCAAAATAAAGTGGAGTTTCTCTTCCAGAATAATCCTTTAAATAGTGATGGTATTCTGCTAAAAATGCTGAATCATTTTTATATTTTTCAAATGTTGCTTCTAATTCATTTAATAAATTTTGTATAGATTCTGGTACAAAACTACCACCAAATTGTCCAAAATAACCTTTTGTTTCTACCATTTTTCTTCCTCTTTTCTGTTTAATAAATGGAAATTTTTCCACATGACATATTACCGTTAATAACTAACTATAATAGAGCTAGTTAGCAAATTATTTTCAACAAATCAAAAAACCTCACACAGAAAAATCTGTGTGAGGGCGTATTAGCGCGGTGCCACCTCAGTTATGAAAATATAGCACAAAAATAAGCAACTATTCTCATATCTCTATCCTGTCCAACAACAGGGTGCACTGTAAGGTGTGCTCACCGAATTTTTATTGTTTCAAATTCATTTGATTGTACATCAGCCCATTTCATAAAAATTTACTGCTTGTTCTCACCAACCACAAGCTCCCTGAAAGTAAAAATGTTATTACTCTTCTGATGAATAGACATAGTATAAACTTTTTACTATTTATTGTCAAATAAAATACTAAAATTTTTTTATTTTTTCTTTTAAAACCGAACGTTAATGCGGGACTGATATTTCTTCCATTTTCGTAGACATTGTTGGTAGATTAGAAAGGCTAGGTAGCCTCCTAAAGTATTTGTCCATAAATCATCTACTTCAAAAACGCGATTGGCATTGATAACAATATCTAAAATAATCTGAGTGCATTCGATAAATAGGCTAATAGAAAAACTTAGCAAAAGAATTTTTTTGACCTTTCGAATGTTAGGAACGAGCCAGAGAAGTTGAAAGATTAGTGGGGTGAGCAAAAAAATATTCATTAAATTTTGCACAAAAATTCCAATTACGTGATTACCAGCCGAAATAATTTTTCCAAAATTCACAATAGAATTGAATGGAATAAGTAGCACCACTACTTTACCAATATGTTGAATCCCCGGTGTTTCTTTTCCAGGTTCATAGATTTGTGGAAGAAAGCACATCAGTGAAAGCAGTAAACTGTACAGTAAAACACCACAACTTAAGTACTTTTTCCCCTTGGGAGTCACTTCGCCATTCTCATGCAAAAATGACTTGAGTTTAATCCATTTGAACAACTTTTTGCTCCTCCTTCATTGTATTTGAACGCAGTTGTCCACAAGCCGCATCAATATCCGTTCCATGTTCTTGCCGAACCACACAATTCACACCTTGTTTTTTCAAGGTATCATAAAAATGATGCACTCTTTCTTTAGGACTACGACTATACTGGTCGTGTTCGCTGACTGGATTATAAGGGATTAGATTTACATAAGATAATTTCTTAATATTTTTTAATAAATGAGCTAATTCCAGTGCTTGTTCCACTCCGTCATTGACTTCATTCAACATGATATATTCAAAGGTCACACGACGGTTCGTCTTTTCTATGTAATACTCAATAGCTGAAAAAAGTTTCTCGATTGGAAATGAACGATTGATTCTCATAATGCTTGTTCGTAAGTCATTATTTGGTGCATGAAGTGAGACGGCTAAATTAGCTTGTACCCCTTCATTTGCAAATTCACGGATTTTATGAGCTAGACCAGAAGTTGAAACAGTGATATGCCGCGCCCCAATAGCCAATCCTTTATCATCATTGACTGTGCGAATAAACTTCATAACATGCTCGTAGTTGTCAAACGGTTCCCCAATTCCCATAACTACAATATGACTGACACGTTCACCATTTCCTTGCTCATCAAAATAACGTTGAACTAGCATAATTTGAGAGACCATTTCCCCATTATTCAAGTCTCGTTGTTTCTTGATTAAGCCACTAGCACAAAAAGTACAGCCAATATTACAACCAACTTGCGTTGTAATACAGACTGATAATCCATAGTGCTGGCGCATTAAAACTGTTTCGATTAACATACCATCGGGTAACTCAAACAGGTATTTGATTGTTCCATCAGACGATTCTTGAACAATTCGCTGTTTTAAAGGATTAAAAATAAATTGTTCTTTTAATTTACCAATTAAAGTCTTTGGTAGATTTTTCATCTCATCAAAATGTTGAACCCGTTTGCGATAAAGCCATTCCCAAATTTGTGTCGCACGAAAATTTTTTTCATCATATTTTTCAACCCAATCACCCAATTCTTGACGAGTTAAATTATAAATTGATTGTTTCATATATCCCTCTATTTTTGACGAATAACAAAATGACGTTTGGTATCTGATGGATTATTGTCCGTTTTCTTTTCTGTTCTTTTTCGTTTATGGCGTTTCCGATTCTCTTTATAGGACTGTTTTTCTGATTCTTCAGTCAATCGCTTCTGTTTATGGCGAGCTTTTCCGTCTTTTCTATGTTGTGATTTTTTATCAAAAGAAGCTCTTTGAGGATGATCATTTTCTAAAACAAAATAGGCACACCCATAGCTACAATATTCTAATAAATAGTCTTCCAAGCGACTAATCTTTTCTGTCTTATCTTGGGTATGTTCGTCTTGATAAAAACCACGCAAGCGTAATTGGTCATTAGCCCAATCACCTACAACATAATCAAATTTCGATAAAATTTCTGAAAAACGTTGATTGAACACAACAATATCAAATGCTTCACGATAGTTTTCCACCAGTGTAAATTGAATCGTTTCTGTTGTAACTTGAGTACCAACCTGTTTAAATTCTAGACCAGGAAATTTATTGTAATTATATAATTCAGGCGAAATTTCTTTGTGCATAATATTCCTTTAACTATTTCTCTAAATGACTATATCTTATTCTATCACAAATTGCGATATTTTTATGATTCTATCTTAAGAAAAATAGAAATATAGAGCTTAAACATCAAAATAAAAACTCTTGTGATAGTTCATCAACAAGAGAAAAAAATGATTTATTATTTGTTCTTTTTAAGATAATCAATAGCTTCTTGTAAAGTTTTTACAGGAACTATCTTCATATCTGTTTTGATTTCTTTGGCTGCTGCTAAAGCTGTTTCGTAATTATTTTTAGCTTTAGGATTGGCTTTCTTTTCTTCTTTAGTGACAGGATTGTTTGGAGAAAAGAAGATTGTTGCTCCGCTTTTGGCTGCCGCAACCACCTTTTTATCAATTCCACCAATCTCTCCAACATTTCCGTCGCGATCAATCGTTCCAGTACCTGCAATAATACGTCCATCTCTGAGAGTTGGATCCGCTATTTGTGTATAAATAGCTAAACTAAACATCAAACCAGCACTCGGCCCACCAATTCCCTCTGTTGAGAATTTAATCGGAATATCGCTACTTACTTCTGTACGATCCACTAAACTGATTCCGATACCATTTTTTCCGTTATCTAGTTTAATAACTTTTCCGGTAGCTTTCTTTTCAACGCCATCTTCTTGGTAGCTCACTTCTATGGTATCTCCCAATTTTTGAGAATTAACATATTTAACTAATTCTTCTGAGCTATTAAATGTTTTTCCATTAACACCTGTTACTGTATCTGAAATGTTTAAAACATTTTTGAAAGTAGAATTTTTCACTACTTGCAATACATAAACACCTAAATAATCCATGCTAATTTCTTTACCAGCTGTTTTTAAACCTTGGTATTTTGCCATGTTTTGAGATGTTTCCATATAAAATTGGTTAATACGATTAAACTCCGCATCCGTTGATCCACCTGTAATTTCTTTTGCCGAGTAAATATCTGTAAAAGGTGTTGCCCAAGCATAGATCAAATTGGCAATCGTAGCTTGCTCTATTCCGACAGTCACAAAATTATAGGAACCCTTTTCCTTATCTTCTTTATTGTCCACTTGTAAAACCTGACGAATATCTTCCGAACTTCCTGGAATTTCAATATAATAAGGCAACCGTACTCGAAAGATAATGTAACTCAATATAAAAACCAGTAAACAAAGTGATACAACAAATCGCGGACTTTTTAGTTTTTTAGAAAACCAATTTTTCTTTTTATTTACTTCTATTACTTTCTCATTTTCAGTCATTTTTTTCTAATTCCTCCACAACACTTTTAGGGACATAAGCAGAAATATCTTGCTTGAATGCAATCAATTCACGAATTCGCGAAGAGCTAATATAACGATTATCCGGATGACTCAATAAAAATATCGTTTCTATGTTAGCCGCTAAATTCCGATTAAAAAAACTAAGATTAGCTTCATATTCTAAATCTTGACTATTGCGCAAACCACGTACAAAAGTTGATACGCCTAACTTCTGTGCCAAATCAACCGCTAATTCATCACAAGAAGTGACCACTTCAACTGTTGGTAAATAATCCACAGTTTTGGTCACTATTTCATATCTTTTCTCAATTGTGAGAAATCCCTTCTTCTCATGGTTAAAAAAAATACCAACATATAACTTATCAAACAAGTGGCTAGCCCGTTCAATTAAATCTACATGCGCTTTGGTAATCGGATCAAAAGATCCTGTAAACAATCCAATTCTATTTGGCATAAATCGTTACCTTTGAAATTCCATAAATTTTTTGTTTCCATATGCTGACATCAGCAATCTCTTCTGGCAAGTTCACTGACTTGTCTGTCTCACAAACAATTAGAGCTTCCTCACTCAACAACTTTCGACTAGATAAATTCTCTATATCAGCAATCACTTGTTCTTTTGCATAGGGGGGATCCAGTAAAACCAAATCAATCTTTTCAGTTATCAAATTCAAAGCTTGACTAGCTTCCATTTTTAATAACTCAAATTTCTCAATTTCCTTGGTCATGGCTATATTATCTTTTATGACAGCCTGTGCTTTTCGATTTTTTTCAACTAAAATAGCAAAAGTCATCCCTCTTGAGACAGCTTCAATAGCCAAACTACCACTGCCAGCATATAAGTCCAAGACTCGCCCACCATCAAAATAAGGTCCAATCATATTAAAAATGGCTCCCTTTACCTTGTCTGTTGTGGGTCTTGTTATCTTACCATCCAAAGTTTTGAGGAAACGTCCTCCATATGTGCCTGCTACAACTCTCATAAAAAATATTATAACAAAATTTTCTCCTAGGCAGTAGATTTTACTATCTTAAAAATATTCTTTTTAATAAAAAATCCTACACCTTAATGTAGAATTATTCTACAGCAGTCAAAAGCCAGTAAAGGTTTTTTTCGCCACCACTAATAATATTGATGCGTTTTCTTGTTTTGACAAGATTTTTATTAATATCCTCACCATCAATAGTTATGACTCCAGAATCACTTAGCAAAAGAGTCGTCATCATCTTGATGAGCGTGGTCTTTCCAGCACCATTCTCACCCAAGACACCAATGATTTTTCCTTTTGGTAATTCTAGCGAGACATGATTAACAGCTAATTTTTTAATTTTCTCACGCTTGAAAATCCCTTTATTTTTCTTAACAATGTAGGTCTTTGAGACATCTTTTACTTCTAACATCATCTTCTCCTTATCCTAATAAGACACATAGCTAATGACTTTTTGCTCAATCTTTTTATAAATCAAAATCCCCAAAATAAAATATAAGATGGCACTGGCTAAACCAATATAGAATCTCGCATCACTAAAAATCATATGATGCTTGATTTCTGTCAAGTCTCTGATAAGCTCAGGTGCCTGAGTCAAAGGGATAAATTCACCGATGATACGTAGAAAGCCAGGAAGAACCTCTCTTGGAAAAGTTACCCCTGAAACGAGAAAGATGAGCACAAAAAGTGTATTTTGACTGATAAAGGTCTCTCTAAACCAAAGCATGATATTTGATAAAAACACACCCATAGCAAAAGAAATGAGAGACAGGTATATAAAGGAAACACCCCAGTCAAGTAAAGAAATGCGAAATAAGTCAGCACCAAAACAAAGGGAAACACCAAAGATTAAGACAAACTCAATAAGTGTCCGACCAAATTGCTCTATAAAAACACCAATGTAGTACTTTATGATGTTGTAAGGCGAAACTAACATACTCTCTAGTGTCCCCTTCTCGCACTTCAGTAATCAAGGCTCTACCAACATTCATTTGAATGGCAATTGTGGTGCTAAAATAAATCATGCCAATTGCTGCATAGGTGAAATAATCAGAGATCTCTTGTCCTTACTGAAGCAGAACTTTATTTCGAAAAAGGTAATTGGCAATCAACCAAAAACCTAATAACTCAAAAGCATCTCCAATGATGCGGTTAACAAAGTGCATCAGTGGAAAATAACGCTTATACATCTGCCAATTTCTTCTTATAATTGCCCTAATCACTTTTATTCTCCAATTTCACAAATTCGACTACTTTGAAAACTATTATATCATATTGTTTGAACAGTAAATGACCAAAATTAGCCATTAATATACTATTACTGTGATTTAAATATTCTAAAATTGACCATACAAAAAACCAACAGACTCGAGTTTCTGTTGGTTTTTATCTTATGCTTCCTCACCTAAAATTTGATTACTCTATTGACTCTATAAAATTACTTTAATGTTTTTTTTAAAAATCTTTCAATATCATCAAAAGGAATTTTATCAACTTGGTCATAGAGGTCAACATGACTAGCATTTGGAACAAGGATAAATTCTTTTTGTGATACTATTTTTTCATGAGCTTCTTCAGAAAAATATCTTGAATGAGCATTCTCTCCTGTGATTGTTAGTACAGGTATTTCAATTTCATCAATAAAACTATATTGAGGAAAAGCTAAAAAAGATAATGGTGTACGACTCTCCCAAGCATCTGTTGAGTTGATAGAACGTCTATGATATCCTCTTTTTTTCTTGTAATAATCATGAAAATCTTTTAGTACAGGGTGGGGATTATTGGGTAAGACTTCTGGCAATCCTTTGGTGTGTAAAACACTACCATCTTCTAAAAATATAGGTTCATGAGGTCCTGTAATTGTCTTTCCTGTATCAACAACATTCCATCTCTGCTGCGCTAAAAAGGCTTTAAAATTTCGCTTCTGTCCTTTCGTCATTGAAGCACCCACTCCTTCTGAAACAGACCGTGAAATATCATACATGACTGATGTTGCCACAGCACTAATCCTAGTGTCAACACTAGCTGCAGTTAAGGCATTTCCTGACAAACCACAAATTCCCATAATACCGATACGTGAGCGATCAGTATATGCAAGGCTTCCTAAAAAATCAACTGCTGCAGAAAAATCTTCCGTAAAAATTTCTGGTGATGCTACTTGACTGACTTGACCTCCACTTTCTCCAGTAAAAGATGGATCAAATGCCAAGGTGACAAAACCTCTAGCAGCCAATTCTTGGGCATAAAGACCTGACACTTGCTCTTTTACAGCACCAAATGGACCAGTAAATGCAATTGCTGATGCTCTATTTGATAAATTATTGGGCAAATATAAGTCCCCTGCTAATTCAATTCCAAAGCGATTTATAAAGCGAACACTTTCACGTTTAACTGTAGAATTCTCTACAAATGTGTATTCTCTCATCATATTACTCCTTATCATTCAATAAAAACTTAATAATCATTTTTAGTGACTTATTACTAAGCTTCCATTTTTAAACTCATTTTTTATCTATTACTAAATAGTTTAATACTTTATTTCTAATAAATGCCTGTAATCTTGACACGCATTTTCTAACTTATCTTTTGAAAGAGATAAGGTTCCAAAAACAGTAAAGGGCTCTAAATAAATCATACCTGTCATATTTGCCATAGCTTGAAAAGGTCTAAGTAATTCTCCCAAAGTATAACCTTGCCTTCCATCTGCTTGATAATCTGATAAAGAAGCACCTGCTGTCACTGCTAAAAGTAATTCCTTTCCTTTTAAGGCATTCCCTTGACTGCCATAAGCCCAACCGTAAGTTAACACCTTATCTTGCCATTCTTTTAATAAACTTGGCGAACTGTACCAATAAAGCGGAAATTGAAAAATAATACGACCTGATTTTTCAATCACTTTCTGCTCTTTTTTGACATCAATTTTTCCATCAGGATAAAGCTCATATAGGTGACGAATTTCAATATCATCTAAATGATTTTCTACAGCCTTTACTAAGGCTTGGTTAACAACAGAATTGTTAAATTCTGGGTGAAATACAAGAATTGTTGTTTTCATATTTTACTCTTTTCTTAATGTGATAGGTTCATTATACTACCTAAAGTTAACTTTAGGTCAATAGTTTTTTAAAAAAACTTTTAAAAAAAGTGATCACATAAAATTTGAATAATCTGCTTTAAAATGTTATGCTGAAGTTAACTTTACCTTTAATATTAACTAAAAGGAGATTATTATGACCTATTCTATCGGTGAAATTGCTAAAAAATTTAACTTAAGTGTATCAACCCTACGCTATTACGATAAAGAAGGACTTATTCCAAATTTGGAAAAATCAAAATCTGGTATCAGAATTTTTAATGATTTCTCTATTTCTAGCCTAGTAACGGTAGAATGCCTCAAACGTTCAGATATGCCTCTAAAAGATATTAAACAATTTATCGAATGGTGTAAAGAAGGCGATGCTACACTAGAAAAGAGACGAGACATGTTTCTAGAGAGACGGCTATTAGTCGAACAACAAATCCAAAAACTCAACAAAACACTCGACTATATAAACCATAAATGCCAATATTATGAGAAAGCTGTCAATGATGGTAGTGAAAAAAATGTTCTCCAAACTATTTCAACCCCAGAAGAACTAAGTAATTACCTCTAACCTAAAAACAAGTTGAAATCAAAACATACAAAAAACCAACAGACTCGAGTTTCTGTTGGTTTTATTTTAGTCAATTATGCTGATAAGACTTTACGTCCTTTACGTAACCTCTTTAATGAGTGGTATGCAAGAGATACTTCTAAAAAAATCCGTGCTGTCGTTCAGACTAAGGCTAGAAACGGTAAACGAGTAACTACAAACGTTATTTATGGGTACAAATGAGATTCTAAAAATACTCAAAATTGGATTATCGATCCGGTAGGAGCAGATATTGTCCGACGTATATTCCAAGAAGCTAAAAGTGGCAAGACACTTCATAAAATAGCTCAAGGCTTAGAAAAAGATAAAATTAAAACTCCTTCTCGAAGAAGAATTAGTTTAGGAGAAAATGCGACAGGTCTTAATTTAGGTTTATATAGTTGGAAAGGAACCATGATTGAAAAAATTCTTAATAGAATGGAATATCTAGGTCACACTGTTAATCTCAAAACTACCACAAAATCTTTTAAAGATAAAACAACAGTTCACTTACCTAAGGAACAATGGCTAATTTTTAGAAATACACATGAAGCTATTATTGACCAGGAAACTTTCGATATTGTTCAAAAAATGCGACAGCATAAACGAGTGCAAGGCAAGCCACGTTATGCAAAAGGACATGAAAATCTCTTTGCGGGCTTAGTTTTCTGCGGTACGTGTAGCTCAAAACACTACTTTTGTGCACAGGAAAAAGAACATCTTAATCTAGATCATTACAAATGTTCGAAGTATTCCAAAACTGTCGACCGATGTGTTAACCCTCATTTTATCCGAAAGTTAGATTTAGAGGAAATCATAAAAAATGAAATTAACCAGCTTTTAAAAGAATTTCAACTGAATCAAAACTTTTTCATAAAAAACTAGAGGCACAATTTAAAGTCGAATCATATAAACAGGTTAATCGCCAAAAGCAAAAACTATTATCTAGCCAAAAACGCTGTAATGATATTGACCAGATCATACAAAAACTTTATGAAGATAACTTAGTAGGTAAATTATCCGATGAACGTTTCATGAAACTTAATCAGCAATACGAAATCGAGCAACAAGAACTTCAGAAATTTATTAAAGAGTTTGAAAGTACTATCGTAAAACAAGAAACTGGTAAATTAGATGTTTCACGCTTTATTGAAAGGATTAAGAAATATACTCAGCTTGATAAGTTAACTACAGAGTTGGTAAATGAGTTGATTGACAAAATCGTTATACATAAACCTGAAGGTAATAAACGTAATAGAATTATACATATTGATATTTACTACAATTTCATCGGTAAACTAGAAAAATAAAAGTGAGTAGAAAAAATCTACTCACTTACACCTATATAAAGGACTGCTGTAAAAGCATTCCCTTATGTAGAATTTTTTATTTTATAAGTTGTTGATTATTTAGCTTACTTAGCGTAATCAACTGCACGCATCTCGCGAATAACTGTTACTTTGATATTACCCGGATATTCTAGATTGTTTTCAATCTTTTCTCGAACATCATGTGCAAGAATCGTAATTTTATCGTCTTTAATCTTATCTGGACTAACCATAATTCGAATTTCACGTCCTGCCTGTAATGCAAAACTATTTTTCACGCCATCAAAGGCATTTGCTATTTCTTCCAAATCATGTAGTCGTTTGATATAATTTTCAAGCGATTCACTACGAGCTCCTGGTCGAGCTGCACTAAGTGCATCTGCGGCGGCAACAATTACTGCAATAATACTATCTGGCTCTACATCACCATGGTGACTGGCAATGGTATTGACAATGACTGGATGTTCCTTGTACTTACGAGCTAACTCTGTTCCGATTTCAACATGGCTACCCTCTACCTCTCGGTCAATGGCTTTTCCAATATCGTGTAAGAAACCTGCACGGCGAGCAAGACTAACATTTTCGCCCAGTTCTCCAGCAATAATGCCAGATAATTTTGCAACTTCAATTGAGTGACGTAAAACATTTTGACCATAAGAGGTTCTAAATTGCAAGCGTCCCATAATCTTCATCAAATCTGGATGTAAATTAGGAGCTCCAATCTCGTAAGCTGCTGCTTCACCATATTCTCGGATACGGTTATCAATTTCAAGACGATTTTTTTCAATCAATTCCTCAATACGAGCTGGATGAATACGTCCATCCTTGAGGAGTGCCTCCATCGTCATGCGAGCAATCTCGCGGCGAATCGGATCAAATCCTGATAAGGTTACAACTTCAGGTGTATCATCAATAATCACATCAATACCAGTTAAGCTCTCAAATGTACGAATATTTCGACCTTCACGACCAATAATTCGACCTTTCATACTATCATCTGGTAAATGAACAGTGGAATTGGTCTGCTCAGCTACATATTCACCAGCCATTCGTTGCATAGCTTGAACAAGAATATTTTTAGCAACTTTGTCTGATTTTTCCTTGACTTCTTGTTCGGCTTCACGAATTCTGTTTGCTATTTCCTTAGAGAGATGTTCCTCAGTCTGCGTTAAAATAATGTCACGTGCTTCTGTTTGTGTTAGCGAGGCTACTCGCTCAAGTTCTGCGGCTTTTTGTTTTTCAAGCTCAGCTACTTGTTCTTCACGCACATCAATGTGTTTAGACTTATCTGAAAGACTTTGTTCTTTTTGTTCCAAAGTTTTTTCTTTGTTGGATAAATTATCATCCTTTCGGTCAAGGCTAGTTGCACGTTCTGTTAAACGGCTTTCAAGTTGCTTCAATTCTTGACGTTCAGATTTAAATTCTCCCTCAACTTCTTTTCGATATTTTCTGGCTTCTTCTTTTGCCTCCAAAAGTGCTTCTTTTTTAAGCGAATTTGTTTCACGTTTAGCCTCTTTGATAATTAAATCAGCTTCACGCTCTGCCTGTCCGCGTAAATTGGTTGCTTCTTGCTCAGCATTTAAAAGAGTAAGTTCTGCGGCTTCTTTTGATGATTTCATGTTCACCGCAATTCCTACGTATCCAATCACTAAACCAATGATGGCAGTAAAAACAAATATACCCATTGAAAATAAAGACATGTTTTTACTCCAAATCTATTTAATTGTTGAATTCAAAATTCTTTATTATTTTATCACAAAAGATAAAAATTCACAAACTTATTTTTCAAAAAAAGATACCGTTTTCAATTATTTTTTGTAAATTCCATTATAAAATTTATAAAGATGAGACGAATCACTTCAAAGAATATTGCTTCTGGTCATTTGCTTCATTTTTATGAAGTAATTTTTCCCTTCTCCAATAAATTTATGCTATAATCAAGATAAAAATTATTGAAGGAGTTTTCATGAAAAAAGAAGTTATCGTTGAAAGTTTTGAACTAGATCACACCATTGTAAAAGCCCCTTATATTCGTCTTATTGGAGAAGAAACCGGACCTAAAGGAGACATTATCTCCAACTTTGATATTCGTCTGGTACAACCAAATGAAGATTCTATTCCAACAGCTGCTTTACACACTATTGAACATCTGCTTGCCAAACTTATCCGAACAAGAATAGATGGTATGATTGACTGCTCTCCTTTTGGTTGCCGTACAGGATTCCATATGATTATGTGGGAACAACATTCTGCAACAGAAATTGCTCAAGTAATCAAATCTTGTTTAGAAGAAATTGCTCAAGTGACTACTTGGGAGGATGTCCCTGGAACTACGATTGAATCTTGTGGAAATTATAAAGATCACAGCCTATTTTCTGCCAAAGAATGGGCAAAACTGATTCTGGAACAGGGAATTTCTGATCAGGCATTCGAACGCCATCTTATCTAACTAGATGATTATGTAAAACTTATTTAACAATTAAAATAAAAGCATGAAATAATCACCGTTATTTCATGCTTTTTCTATTTGAACTATTTAAAAATCAAGTGAGTCAGAATAGCCACTACCATTTCCGACAAAATAGCCTGTTTTACAATTGATACTAAAGAGATAGGTTCCATCTGGTTTAAAGAGGTTATAATAACCATTTCCATTAATAATATTGACTCTCTCTAAAATGTAATTATCACCACTAATGTACCCACGTTTGCGTGATGTTTCTAAAACTTTTTCAAGTACACCCGGATTAAAAGTCCAAGCTGCATTATTCACATCATTGATTTTAGTCTGATCATAAGGAACACGACTTAGGTTTCTTTGGAGATTCACTCCTTCACTAGAAAGTCCATAACCTGAATAAGTAACAGAGGGACTATTTGGTGTTGTAGTAGAACTAGCAGCATTATTATTTGCACCAGTATTTCCACTTGTTGTAGCTTGATCTGTTGCTGGTGCAGGAGTTGCTACTTGCTGGCTTCTACCTTGTTCAATAGCCTCCTTTAGCACCGCGTCTAACTTAGAGTTTCCTGTTGTGACATCGTTAAATGTTGCATTTTTATTAGCTTTTGCTTCTTTATTTAACACACCATCTGTAATAGCGCCACCATCAAACTGGGAATTAACGCTTTGAATAGCTGAAATTTGTTTTACTAGTGCATCGTATTTTGTTTTTGCAGCATCATAGTCACTGGTTCCTTTTAATTTTTCAAGGGCTGTTTTTAGTTTTTCTAAATCAGAAAAACTACTATTTTTGATAGCTGTTTGACTAGAATCTGTAAAGAAAGAATCATAAAGAGTATTAAAATCTTTAAGATTATCAGTCTTACTAGAACTTGAGGAAGATGTCTTTTTACTAGATTTGGAAGCAGAGGTACTGGAACTACTTACCGTTTTGTGATTCTTATTATTTTCAAAAGCAAAATAGGTGGCCGTTGAAACAACAGCGATTCCAATCAGTCCCAATAAGGAATAAAGAAGAACCTTTTTCTTATAGAAAGGTGTTTTCTCAGTAGAAAGCTCTTCTTCATCATCTTCAAAATCTTGAGTCGGTCCATAAGATGTTTTCTTTACAGGAACTTCTGGAACAATATCTATCTCTGAAGAGCGATTGGAACGAGACAAGTTGGGGATTTCTTTGGTAGCTTGTTCATCTTCTTGCTCCACTTGTGGAGTTGAATCTTCTGGAATATTCTTATTTTCCTCTGGTGTAACTACATTAGAAGATTCTTCTGTAACAGCTGACGGCCTCCCTTCTACCTCCTCTCGTTTTTCTTTAATAAAATCAGCTAAATCAGAGTTAGTATTTTCTGTTTCTTGCTCTACTTCAATCTTCTTTATTTTTTGTGTTTCAAATTTCCCAGCATCTATTTCTTCTCGGTGTTGTTTGATATATTTATCCAAAACATTATCTGTTTCAGTTACTCCAGCTTCGAGTTCTTCTTTTTTTCGATTGGCTTGCCCGATTGTCATTTCTTTTGCTTCTTCAAATTCAAGGATGGATTCTTTTTCCTCTTGTTTTGATGAATTCTTTTCTTTTTTACTCATGGCTTGTCCTTTCTAGTCTAACTGGCGTTTGACCCTTTGGCCAAAATATTGATATAAATCCACTTTCAACGTTCCGTTATAAAGTTTTCGTTTTTTATCAGCTTGGCTGCCGAACTTCGTCTCAAACATTTCGTCACTGGTTAGGATAAACTTACTCCATGTTTTCAATGGAGCAAAAGTTTGTCCCATTTCTTGATACAGTTTTGTGATGTCTGACTCATTCAACAAACGTTCTCCATACGGAGGATTTGAGATGATAACTCCATTTATCTTGTCCGTGTGTAAATCTTGCAGACGCATTTGTTTAAAGGAAATTTGTCCTGCAACACCTGCTTGTTCTGCATTTTTTCTAGCAATATCCACCATGCGACCATCAATATCAGACCCTAAAATATCTAGCTGGATCTCTGTATTTATTTGATTTAGTGCATCTTTTCTAATCTGGTGCACTAACTCCTTTGGTACCCAGTTCCAATTTTCAAAGGAAAATTCTCGATAAAGACCTGGTGCTCTATTTTGTCCAATCATCGCCGCTTCGATACAAAAGGTTCCTGAACCGCAAGTAGGATCAATCAATGGTTTATCTGGATACCAGTTGGATAAAAGTAAAATAGCAGCAGCCATATTTTCTTTAATCGGTGCTCCTCCTTTATCAATACGATAGCCTCGTTTGAAAAGACTGGATCCAGTTGTATCAATAAAAACAGTTACCTTATCTTTTAGAATAGATACTTCTATTTTAAATTCTGGTCCATTTTCTATTAATGGTACATTCTCTGGACGAGCATAGTGGCGTTGCAATTTCTTTACAACTGCTTTCTTAGATATAGCTTGAACGCTTGGTTCATTGTGTAGCTTAGATTTAACACACTTTGCTTTAGAAATAGGAAATCTTGCTCCAAGTTGTAAGTAGTCTTCCCAATCTAGTGAGAAAATCCCCTGAAACAGTTCTTCAAAAGTCTTAGCTGGAAATGTCCCCACTACAATCTTGATGCGATCAGCAGAACGCAACCATAGATTCGTTTTGATAATCGTTTCGATATCGCCTTGAAAGCTAACTCTGCCATTTTCAACCTGACATTCCAAATCCATATTCCGAATCTCACGACCAACGACAGCTTCTAATCCAGCCGCAGCAGTAGCAACTAGATGAAATATTTTTTTCATGAATTAGTATCCTCAAAATAAAAGCTAGCATACGCTAGCCAACCTATATGCAATTTTCTATAAGCCATGTTTTGTTCCAGAAATAACTAGGTATTATTTCTTTTGATAATCATCTGTCTACTGTTTCCAGTCAGAATGCTATGTTCGTTTCCACGCATTCCGTGCCCCGACCAAAGTTTGGGTTGCTAGCTTGAGGGGTTTACCGCGTTCCACTTTTTGTGTTTCCACAAAAACTACGTCACTGTGGCACTTTCAGACCTATTTTGACTTATCAAAAAGACTTAGCCATTTCAGTCGCCGTAACGAAAAAATCGTCCCTAGGCTTATTGTTTCGCCTAGCACAAACACTACGGACATCACAGTCCGTGCTAGCATGGACTTTCCTCATGAAATGATACGACATCTCATGCGATTATCCAAAAATTGCACTATCTATGCTATACGAGCGAATTAAAAATCTCGATCAACAATATTTTTACCAAAGACTTCCTTTTCTAAGCGATTCAATCGTCTTAAAATATCAAAATTCGTCGCAGTTGCCATTTGTGGAATATCAACAGTAGATTCTTGCAATGGTTTTGATGGTGTTGGAGTCGTTGGTGTCGGTGTTGGAGCGGCTGGTTTGTGCGCCAATTCTTCCTTCAAACGACGATTTTCCTCACGCAATTCTTTTACCAAAGCGGTATAAGTTTCATAGTCTTTAATAACATCATCTAAGAAGTCATCTACCTCTGTCTTGCTGTATCCACGTACTTGTTGTTTAAAATCTTGATCAAAAATGTCTTTTGCTGTAAAAATAATACTTGCCATATTCTCTCTCCTATCTGTTTTGTCTATTCAATTATATACAAAACCAACCATAAAAATCAAGATTTATCCCTCATTTTTCTGAAAAAATTTCTGCTTGATTATTTAAGTCATCAAATGTTAACTTTTTGGTAAAATATTGTTCTTGTTTTTTCATCTCTTGGTAAAGATAATTCAAATTTGTTTCTTTTTCCTCATCGTAAAAAATATAAGCTTCATCAGTATTTTGAATAAGGAATTGATTATAATCTCTAAATTGACTAGGATTTTCATAACTCGGATAGGCGTATTTTACAAAATTTACTTGTTTAAATAAAGCGAGTTTACTTTGATTTTCTTCATTCCAATTAGCTCCTTGATTTTCAAACATAAAAATTGTAGCAATTTTAAAATCATAATCCTCTTGTAGTTCTCTAGCAACTTCCAATGCCCACATTTCAAAACCAAGATTGCCTGTAAAAACAATCCATTCCAGTCCATTATCTAAAAATAAAAGCAAATCTTGTCGAATAGCTTGTTTGATAATTTGTATTCGCACATCCTTTTCAGAAAAAATTCCTAATTCAAACGATTTATAGCCAGTAATCAATAGTCTGGACATTTATTTTCCCCTTAAATTTTGTTTTTATGATATAATAGAGTGATGTTATTGTACCAATAAGGAGTTCTATGGTCAACTATCCACATAAGCTAAAAACAAAAAATAAACTAGCAAAAGCTTCGCCAGATAGAACTGACTTTGCCAACCGTGGAATAACTTTTGAAAAAATGATTAATGAGTCTAATCACTACTACTTAAGAAAAGGACTCGCCGTCATTCATAAGAAACCCACACCTATTCAAATTGTCAAAGTAGACTATCCCAAACGAAGTCAAGCTAAAATTATTGAAGCTTATTTTAGGCAAGCTTCTACAACTGACTATTCTGGTGTATACAAGGGGCATTACATTGACTTTGAAGCGAAAGAAACTCGTCAAAAGCAGTCTATGCCTATGAAAAATTTTCACCAACACCAGATTGAACATATGGAAGCAGTCTTAAAGCAAGATGGTATTTGCTTTGTTCTTTTGCACTTTTCTAGTTTAAAGGAAACTTATCTTCTTCCAGCTTCTTATTTAATTGAATTTTATAGAGCAGATAAGGGAGGAAAGTCAATGCCTCTATCTTATATCCAAAAAGTTGGGTATCTAGTTGAAATGCAACCTTTTCCTAGCATTCCTTATCTTGAGATTATTGAACAAAAACTACTAGGTGGTATTACAAATGAATAAACAAATTCTGTTGCGAGTATTAAAGTATCTCGCCAGTGCACTCTTACTATTTCTTATGGCATGTTTTGTGACTGGATGTTTAGTCTTTACTTATTATGCATCAAAAGCTCCCAAACTTTCCGAAAAAGATTTAATAGCAACGACTTCAAGTAAAATCTATGATAGCGATAATAATTTAATCGCCGACTTAGGTGCTGAAAAGCGGGTTAACGCAGAAACATCTGAAATTCCTACAGATTTAGTTAATGCTATTACGGCTATTGAAGATCATCGTTACTTTAGCCATCGCGGAGTGGACTTCATCCGTATCGTTGGATCATTTTTGAACAACCTAAAAGGTGGCAGACAAGGTGGTTCTACCTTGACACAGCAATTGATTAAGCTGACTTACTTCTCCACCTCATCATCCGATGCGACTCTCTCCCGTAAAATACAAGAGGCTTGGTTAGCAGCACAGTTAGAACGACGTGCCACAAAGCAAGAAATTCTTACCTATTATATTAATAAAGTTTATATGTCTAACGGAAACTATGGGATGCAAACAGCTGCTCAAAGTTACTATGGAAAAGATTTGAAAGATCTCTCACTACCTCAAATCGCTCTCTTAGCTGGTATGCCTCAAGCTCCTAATCAATATGACCCTTATACCAACCCTGAAGCAGCAACAAATCGGCGTAATCTTGTTCTACGTGAAATGCATGATTTAAAAACAATCACTGACGAACAATATGAACAAGCTAAAAACACGGCAATTACTGATGGTTTACAAAGTTTGAAGGCTTCTTCTAGCTATCCAGCTTATATGGATAATTACCTAAAACAAGTCATTGAACAAGTAGAAGACGAAACAGGCTATAACTTATTGACAACGGGGATGGATGTCTACACCAATGTCAACACTGAGGCACAGAAAAAACTTTGGGATATTTACAACACCGATGAATATGTTGCTTATCCCGATGATGAGATGCAAGTAGCTTCTACTATCATGGATGTTACAACCGGTAAAGTCATTGCACAATTAGGTTCTCGCCATCAATCATCCAATGTTTCTTTTGGTACCAACCAAGCCGTTGAGACAAATCGTGATTTTGGTTCCACTATGAAACCAATCTCAGACTATGCTCCTGCGATTGAGGATGGTGTTTATTCATCAACAGCCGCTTCTATTCAAGACGCTCCTTACTACTTCCCTTATTCAAATACTCCAGTATATAACTGGGATAAGAAATATTTTGGATGGATTACTGTCCAGTATGCGATACAGGAATCGCGGAACGTTCCAGCGGTCAAAACATTAGATGCGGTCGGCCTAGAAAACTCCCTAAAATTCTTAAATGGTATAGGAATTAACTATCCAGAAATGAATTATGCCAATGCCATTTCAAGTAATACAAGCAAATCTGGAAACGAATATGGAGCTAGTAGCGAGAAAATGGCTGCAGCCTACGCTAGTTTCGCCAACGGTGGAACTTATTACAAACCGCAATATGTCAACCGAGTTGTCTTTAGTGATGGAACAGAGAAAACTTTCTCTAACAGCGGTAGCAAGGCTATGAAAGAAACGACTGCTTACATGATGACAGATATGATGAAAACCGTTCTACAGTCTGGTACAGGTACCAATGCTGCTATCTCTGGAATTTATCAAGCTGGTAAAACAGGAACTTCTAACTATGCCGATGAAGATTTAGCAAAATTAACGAAACCGTACTATTATTCAAGCATTGTAACACCAGATGAGCTATTTGTTGGATACACTCCAAAATACTCAATGGCAGTTTGGACTGGTTATAGCAATCGTCTCACTCCTGTTCTAGATGACGGGGTTAAGGTTGCAACAGATGTCTACCGTCAAATGATGCTTTATCTAGCTTCTGATGGTTCGGCTTCAGAGGATTGGGAAATGCCAGCAGGATTGTACAGAAGTGGATCTTATGTTTATCTGAGTGGTTCTAGCACTTCCAATCGTTACTACAACCAACAATATTATAGTAGTTCGTCAAGTGAAGTAAGCTCCGAATCTTCTACCACTACAAATAATGGTGACGCAACAAATGATACGACCAACTCTAGCACACAAACTTCTGAATCTTCAACGGAACAAAGCGACAGTAGTCAAACTAGTTCATCTAACCAACAACCATAACAAAACAAAACATAAAAAATACAGACTAGATTTAACTAGTCTGTATTTTTTTATTTTAAATAAGTAATGAAATAGATTAATATTCGTCTGCCAATGCTACCATTGGATCCCATGGCGCTAAAACAGTTGGTTCTGCTTGGTAAGCACTTAATTCTTCTTCTGTTAGTAAGTCCTTGCGTACAACAATTTGATAAGTATACTCATCCATCCAGCTATCACTAGCTACAAAGTATCCTTTATTTCCTACTTTTTCACCCCAAGAATTTTCGACTTTCCATTTTGTAGGATTTCCTTCTTCGTCTAAATCTACACCTGTCAAGACCATGGCATGCGTCATTAAACTCTCGCTATAATCCAAACGTCCAGCCTTATCTTGTGTTAGAAGAATGTCCATACTAGAAGCTAAATCATGCATATCTTTAACCATTGTCCCAGCTTTACGATTGCTAGATTGTCCAACATCTGAACCAAACCAAACACTTTCGCCTAACTGCATTTGACGAATAGCCAGTTCTTTCAAACGAGACATTTCAACATTTAGATAACGAACTTTAGGTGCACCGACGACATTCCCAAGCATTTCAACTGTATAGGAATGTCCATAAGGTTTATCTGTAGTTGGTGCATTGATGATTGATACATAATCTTCCAGTTTGAGCCCAACATATTTTTTATAAAATTCTTGTGGTGTCAAACCCTTTTCGCTGTAAAATTGATTGTCCTCATCACGATAAGAAAAATCAAAAGTACGTGGTGGTAAGCCAAGAGACATAGAAAGGAAGTTAAAGATTTCTTGTAACATTTCCTCTTTCTTAGCTTGGATAGTCGAAGCATCTGCTTGATTTGCCACTAAATCTCTTAATATTTGAGCATCTTTACGCAATAATTTATTAAGAATAAAGTTTAACTCTCTACTGTTGCTAGAAGAAATTGATTCTGGATAGACTGATTTTGGTACCACTCCGTATTTTTCAAAAAGAGCAACTACCATATCCCATTGTCCTCCATCTTGTTGTGGTGTGTCTAGAAGGAATTTTACTTTTCGACTCGTCAATTCTTGATTTGAAGTAGCCAGCACTTGTTCTAAGAACCAATTAGATTTTTCGTATTTATCCCAAAAAAATGTATGTGCTTGAGATAGTTCAAAGTTTTCTAATTTAAAATCTGCGGTCATCTTATGACGAAATGTATTCAGTGCCGCAAACATCCAGCAACGTCCAGAAGCCTTTTGATCACTTACTTTGTCTTTTGTTAAGTCGATTGAAAAAACAGGAGTATTTTCAGCTGTACTGGAACGTTTTTCTAGCGAAGTCAATAGTCCGCCGTGAGTGACTGCATTTTCTACAGCAGCAAATTTGGGATTGGCTTCATAGTTAGCATATAGTTTTTCTGTAAATGATTGAGTAATTTCTGTCATCATTTTTCCTCCTAAAGGGTAATTATTCTATAAATTAGTATATCTTTTGTAATAGCTTTCTTCAAGTGAAAATTTCACTATTTTTAAACTTTATGAATAAATTATGAGTTGGGATCGTCTAGACTTCTTCCATGTAGACCTTTTTCTCGTTGAACCTGACGAAGTTTTTCAGGTGTCACATCATTTCCTTTTTCATCTACAATCTTGATCCCTTCAACATGGTGACGAACCGAACGACGATAGCCTTCAATGTATTCTTCGCGAAGAGTGGCTTGTTCCACTTTTTCTTCTGGAGTTAAGCCTTCTGTTTTTTTCTTCTTAGCCAGTTCATTAATGCGTTCAATTTTCTTAGGATCCATATTTTTTCCTTTCTTTCAAACAACTTTATACTTTCTTATTACTTCGTGTTAATCTGATTGAATTGAGCAATTTGACTAGCCTTTTCAACCAAACTAGCAAGAAGAGCCAAACGATTATCTCTGCGCTTCTCATCTTCTGTCATTACCATTGTATGATTGAAAAAATGATCAATAGTAGGACTGAGAGAAAAGAGTTGGTTTACGTTTGACGCCAAGTCATCAGAAAATTCTAGCTGTTCCACTGCATCTCTCAAAGCACTTTCTGCTTCATTTTCAAACAATTGGTCGTCTATTATAGTATCACTATTCGCTTTTTCAGCTAAATTGAAGACCCGTGATAAACTCTCAACAGAAGCTTTGAAGTTCTCTTCCTTTGATTTTTCTGATAAAACTTTTGCAGTCTCTACTAAATCACGAATGACAAAACTAGAACTATTCAACACAGCTGTGATAATATCTTTAGGGATTTCTTTATCCATCATCTTTTCTACACGAGCACGGAAAAAATTCAATACTTCTTGTTGGTTTGCATAGACTAAATTCTTAGTAGGAAGAGCATATAGTTCGATTAACAGTTTTTCTAAATCAATGTGCCAACCAAACTTATCTAAAATGCGTACAACTCCCTGAGTTGCTCTACGAAGAGCGTAAGGATCATTTGAACCGCTTGGAATCAGACCCACAGAGAAAAAGGAGAAGATGGTATCCAATTTATCAGCAATGGCGAGTATAGCACCAACTTTCGTATCTGGCAATTCCCCATCAGCTGACTTTGGTAAGTAGTGTTCACGAATAGCTGTTGAAACTGTTTCATTCTCACCTGCAAGGAGAGCATATTTTTCTCCCATTACACCTTGCAGTTCATCAAATTCTCCGACCATTCCAGTTAATAAATCAAATTTATAAATAGCTGCTGCACGTTCCAAATCTGCTATTTCTCTTGTTGTTAGATTGGCTTTTTGGGCTAAGAGAGTGGCTATTAGGCTGGTACGTTCCATATGCTCTTTTAATGACCCAATTTTTTCGTGAAAAGTCACATCGTCCAATCTTTCAACCAAATCTGAAATCGCTAATTTTTGATCTTCTTGCCAGAAAAACTCTGCATCTTCCAAGCGAGCAATCAGAACTTTCTCATTTCCTTTGATGACATTTTCAATATGTTCTGCATTTCCATTACGAACCGAAACAAAATGAGGGAGCAGATTGCCTTCTTGGTCGCGCACCACAAAATAACGTTGGTGTTCTTTCATGGAAGTAACTAATACTTCTTCTGGAATTTTTAAATATTTTTCATCAAAATTCCCCATGAAAGCTGAAGGGTATTCTACTAAATTCAGCACTTCATTTAGAAGATCCTCATCAATTTCAATATGAAGTTGATGGCTTTTTTCAATCTTACGAATTTGGTCAACAATCATATCTTCACGATCGGTTGGATTTACTACAACATACTGTTTTCTTAAGTCTTTTTCGTAAGTCAAAGCTGATTGAACCGGTGTTTCCTGTCCTAAGAAACGGTGCCCACGACTAATTCTTCCACTTTTAATATCAAACAGTTCTAAATCAAATGCTTGCTCATCTAATAAAACAAGTAAAGTATGAACTGGGCGAATAAATTCAAAAGTATTGTTAGCCCAATGCATGCTGACTGGAAAACTAAGATTTTCAATTACTTCTGTTACTTTTGGAATAAGTGTTTCTACTGGCTGACCGATTTCCTCTTTCGTGACATAGACATATTCTTCGCCTTTTATCTCACGAAACGTAATATCTTCAACCGTCAAACCTTTTCCACGAACAAATCCCTGTGCAGCCTTGGTAAACTGACCATTTTCATCTAATGCAATCTTTTTAGCTGGTCCTTTGAAATCTTCACTAAGATTACTTTGTTTATCGCTCAATCCAGAAACACGTATCGCTAAACGACGAGGCGTAGAAAACATTTCAATTTTTTCAAACTCTAAGCGATTATCCATCAAGAAACGTCCCATCTTATCACGCAACTGCTTCATACTAGGTGTCACAACATAAGCGGGCATCTCTTCCAAACCTAATTCAATTAATAAATTCTTTGACATTATTTCACCTCCTCTGTTAACAGTCTAGCACGGCTTTCTTCATCCAAAAGTGGGTAACCCAAACGTTTTCGCTCTGCTACAAATGTCTTAGCTACTACTCGCGCAATGGCACGAATACGTGCGATATACCCAGCACGTTCTGTCACAGAAACCGCACCTCGTGCATCTAATAAATTGAAAGTATGAGAACATTTTAAAACATAATCATAAGCGGGATGTACTAATTGTTCCTCTAAGCAACGCTTAGCTTCTGCTTCAAATTTTTCAAAATTTGATAAAAGCAATGCTTGGTCGCTGACCTCAAAACTATATTTTGAATGTTCGTACTCTGGGTGTCTAAAAATCTCTCCGTATTTGACCCCTTCTGCCCACTCTATATCATAAACAGAGTCTACTTCTTGAATATAAGAAGCTAGGCGTTCTAATCCATAAGTTACTTCAGCTGTTACAGGTTTTGTAGCTAGTCCACCAACTTGTTGGAAATAGGTAAATTGCGTGATTTCCATCCCATCCAACCAGACTTCCCAACCAAGTCCAGCTGAACCAGTTGAAGGGTTTTCCCAATTATCCTCAACAAATCGAATATCATGTTCTAAAGGATTGATTCCTAATAGTTCTAAAGATTGCAAATAAAGTTCTTGAATATTGCTTGGACTTGGTTTCATAACTACTTGAAACTGGTGGTGTTGATAAAGACGATTAGGATTTTCACCATAACGACCGTCTGCTGGTCTACGAGAAGGCTCTACATAAGCAGCATTCCACGGTTCTGGACCAATCGCTCTTAAAAAAGTATACGGACTCATCGTACCCGCACCTTTTTCATTATCGTATGCTTGCATCAGCATACAGCCTTGATCATTCCAAAATTGTTGTAATCTCAGAATCATTTCTTGAAAAGTAAGTTTTTTAGACATGAGATACCTCCCTTGAATTTATAATATAATCATTTATTCTACTTAATAGATTTATCTGAAAATTTGAAGATAAGAAAAGTTCATTCATCAGAATTGTTTCATTTTTATCAAACAAAAAAATGAAACCTGTCCGATACTCCTATACTAGATAGTATAGGGGCGTTCAGACGCGGTTCCACCCTAATTTTTACTTCATTAATTATCCAATTATCCAAATAAATTTTGCCTGTAAAAGCTCCATCTCTATCTTCATTTTACCTAGCTTACACCATCCTAGACTCGCTTTAAAAATTTTCAATAAGATTTCTTTCACATGAACTATTCTAACAAAAAGCAGAGTATTTGTAAAATAATTATTTCTATCCAAAACAAAATAACTCCTGTTCTACAATGTAGAACAGAAGTTATTATTAGCAGAAAACCAAAGAATTTAGTTCAAAAACTCATACCATTAAGCTTTCTTATGCTTTAATGATCTTGTTTTTTTACTTAATTTTTTCTTAGCGGCTTTTGTCTTTTTGCTATTTAATTTTTTCTTAGGTGCCTTTGGTTTTTTACCATTTAATTTTTTCTTAGCCTCTTTTAGATTAGCAATAGCTGTCTTAACATCTGTTTGACTTGCTCCTGGATCAGACAGAACAGCTTTTGCTTCTTCAAATGCAGAAAGATAAAGGGATTTTACATCATCTGATGCATAGATAAACTTATTGTTTTTAGTTTGGTAAACTGTTTCAGTATCTATTAATTTTTTCAGACTAGAAAAATCAGTGTCTTTACCATTCAATTTTGCTTCAGCGGCTTTGAATTGAGCGAGTGCTTTATCAATCTGCTCTTGTGTAGAGTTTTCATGAATTACTAATAAAGTGATTGCTTGGAAAGCCTTATCGTAATCACGTCGAATTTTTTCCGTCGCATTCGCATATTTTCCTGTTTTTGTCACTTCATTATAAGCTTCGATAGCCTGTTTAACAGCACCGACATCAGAAGCTCTTCCATCTAGAGAATTAGCTGCTGAATCAAGAAGAGCCAAGACTTTATCAATTTCTGCTTGACTTACCTTGCTAGAGAGAGCCTCTTTAGCTGCTAAGTAAGCTTGATCATAACTAGCACGTTTTTGTGCACTAGCATTATAATATTGAGCAGATGCAACTAGATCTGATTGTTTATTAACAGATGATAGTAATCGTGTTTTGATAATCACTGCTAATTTAATTCGATTATCTTTTCCTTCAAGAACTTCAACACTTGGATTTTCATCCCACAACTCATAACCAGTTGGTAAGTTAACTGAAATGGTGTACTTACCTACAGCAACTGTTTTACCATAAGCATTCCTACCATATTTTTCAGCAGGTAAAGTGTATAGATCGCCATCTGCATTTTTCAAGACAACTTGTGTGTTTTTAGGAATGGCTTGATCAAAAATAACACTTAATGGAGCATGAATAATCTCTTTTGCCAAGAATTGAATCATTTGGAAACTGTCTTCAGCTGTTAGGTTAAACTCTTGTGTTAAAGGACTGTAAAGTTTTAAATTATTCTTATCATAAGCGAATAATTCCGCTACATAATGTCCAAGATTCAAGAAATTGATGTCTTTTCCTTTATCAAGGTCAACATATTTGCCATTGGCATCTTTAATACGATATACATAAGTTGTGTCTAAATCCTCATGACTATTCACATCAACTAACGAAACTTTTATACGGCCACTGTTTTCATCTTTTACAAGTGTATTGAGGGCAAGAACATCTTTATTACCAGCAAAATCTTCAACCAAATAGAAAATTTTAGCTTTGTCTACACCTTTTGGTAAAGTATAACTTCCATCTTTATTGGCAGTAATGTATACACGATGTTCATAATTTCTAGTTTTACCTAGTTCATCAGTTCCTTTGTAAACAATATTTCCATCCTTATCAGCTTGTACATAAAAGACTTGCTCTCTTAATATACCTCCATTTCCTACATCTTTTACTTTTCTAGTGATAAAGTTTTCCACTCCATCTTTGGTAATGATATAGGCTGAGCTAATGAGAGGTTTTTGAGTATCAATTTGAATTTGGAAAGAAACTGTTTGTTCTTCGGCACCAGGAACATCTGGTTTATAACGAACTACATAGGTGTATAAGCCATCTTCTACGGGTTGACCCGCACTGTTTCGACCATCCCATTCTGTATTTTCAAGAATATAGGATTTAGGATTCTTATCATTTCCGTCGTAGTAGTTTTTCCGTCCATGTAAAGTTTCTTCACTTTCCCAAACTGGATTTTTGGTGTCTCCATCTTTATAAACGGCAGCACTTAGGTTTGTATAATTACGATAAAAAACAGAACGGTATTGAACGAAGTCTCTATTGCCATCTGCATTTGGTGAGAAAGCAAGATGAATCTTTCCATCTGCATCCAATTGAAGAATGCTAAGGCCTTCAGCATTTTTTACGGTTCCTAAAACAATTGGATTTTTAGTTACCGTTGTCCCATTTGAATACAGTGGATCATTTTCCATTGTTTGAAGAGCTGACACATCTGCATCTGCCGGAAGATGTTTATTTTCAGGAACATCATAGTAAAAACCAGATTTTCCTTCTCTCACAAGATTGTAAATAGGTTTTTCAGCAACAGGAAGATCTTGAAACTCTCCACGGAATCCCATAAATGGTAGGCTCACTACATCACCATCATCAGTTGGATCCACAAAACGAACAAAACCTTCTAGGAAATAACCATTTGGCATTAGTTTTAACAATTCTTGAGAGAATTTACTAGCATCCACTTTAACTGTAACTTTTTCACTGCTATTTGCTTTAACAGTAACTTCTGGCCAAACAGTTTCCGTTAGCTTTCTAGGTGCAAGAGTATAGTATCCGTCTTTTACTTGATCTGTATTGGTGTTCACAATCATTTTAAGATTGCGATCCGCATTTGAAATGTTATGTACAATCACATCAAAAGTAAAACTATCTCCAACATTACCCAATGATACGCTAGGATAAGCATCTTCTCCAGTAACATATAAACCTGTTCCAATAGCGGCAGCAGTGTTAACAATACCTGCTCCTTGCTGTCTTGGAGAAGTATAAGCACCTGTTTCTTTATTTACATGTGGAGAAGCTGTTGACATAACCAAAGCTTTAACCAATTCAGAAATTTCAGCAGGTGTTTTGTCTGGATAAGTTTTAACAAGATATTGTTTGACTAAAGCAGCTACACCCGTAACATGAGGGGCAGCCATACTGGTTCCACTTAAACTTCCGTAAGTATTATCATTTAATGAAGAGTAAATCATTCCTCCTGGAGCTGTTACATCTGGTTTTAATTGACCATCTGTTGTTACACCCCAACTTGAAAAATCAGATAATTCATTTGCTTCCGGATTTGGTTTATTGATGACATTTCCGTTAAATACAAGTTTATAATGCTGATCTTTAAGAGCTTCACCATATTCTTTTGAAATAAAAATTGCCGGTATAGTTTTTGCAGTACCATTCAATGTCATACTCACATTAGCACCAACAACATTATTGTACACTACAACTCCAGTTGCTCCATGTTTTAAAGCATTTGTAACTTTTTCGTTAAAAGTAAGGCTTCCACGCTGAATGAGTGCCAATTTCCCTTTGACATCTACACCGCTGAAATCATCTTCACGCCCCAAACCTGCATAAACATATTCATATTGCTTGCCCTTTTCAAAACGTGCATCTGTTTCAGCAGCAGAAAAAGTGAATTTCCCACGATTTAGGGCTGTATTATTTTCCAAACCGACGACTTCAAGAGCGTCTTCTGTAACAATTGTATTGTTGACAGAAGCAACTGAGATAGAATTTTCTACTGTTGAAGGATTTCCTACAAGTCCATAATCAGGATTTTCTGCTGATGGAGTTGAGTATCCATTTCCAAAGGTATTGCTATTACCTGCTGAAATGACAACAGAGACACCTTTTGCACGCGCACGTTTAATAGCTTCTGTTATATCTGCACCAGCATTAACCGTTGAACCAGTTGAAGAACCCAAACTCAAGTTAATAGAATCAGCACCTAGTGCTACAGCATCATCAATCGCTTTAACATATATAGATGAATCTGTCGTACCACTTCTGTCTGAGAATACACGCATAAACATTACTTGCGCTTCTGGAGCAACACCATAAATGTAATCTCCACTTGCTATTGGTTTATTAGGATTTCCTGCTGCAATACCAGTAACGTGCATCCCATGCGAAATATTATCCTTTTCCTTAATGGTATCATCACCATCTATATAATTATAGGCGAAAACGACCTTATCGCTATACCATTTACCATAATCAATTCCAGCTGCTTGTTTAGCTTTTTCGATTTCTTCTTCTGTTTTATATTTTCCTTTTGAAGGATCACTAATTTTAAGAACATCATGATTCACATCCAAGCCTGAATCAATAATCGCTACAACTGTTCCCTCACCTTTGTAACCTTGATGCCAAGTTTGAGAGACTTTTATAATTTCATTGCTGCTAATACTTGCGGGAGTCTCTTTTGATGACTCAATCACTTTATTTGCAGAACTTGAAGATACTACAGTGGGTGATGTTGCAGTTTCAGTCTTAGGTGTCGCAGTAGCCGTTGAAGTGGTTGAAGTAGTTGAAGTTGAAACTTCTGTCTTCGGTGCTACAGTCGTTTCAGCTGGAGTTTCAGCCTTGCTTTCTGCAACCGTTGAAACGGATTTTTCTGTATTGGTTGTTGAAACATCTTGTGTTTCTTCAACGGAAGACTTTGGTAGTTCAGATTCAGAAGAAGCTGCTACTGATTGATTTTGTTCCACTACTTTAGTCTCATTGCTACTAGTCAAATCTTTTTCTGACTGAGTAGTTGTTTCAGCTAAACTAGAAGAAGCTTCGGTGCTCTGACTTTCCTGTACTTTGACAGTACTATCAGTTGTAACATTTTTGACATCTTGGGTCGAAGATAAGTTCGTATCCGCTTTCAAAACTTCGTTTGAATCGGTTTTTACTACTATCTCTTGCGCTTCAGCCGAAGTGGCTTTCGATATATTATCATCAGCCTGTACTTGTGCTGCACCAAAAATTAGCATCGTTCCCAAAAGAACAGACGCTAAGCCAAATTTATATTTCCTGAGCGAAAAACGTTGTTTTTTCATATGGTCCTCCATCCTTATTTTGAATAATATTATACCTCAAAATTTTCTTAAAATTAATATATTGTCTTAATTGTAATAAAAATGTAACATATACAAACCTTTACTTGTTATTTGGACAGAATATTTTGTCTTTTAGTTTACATTGTGTCAATTTTTTTTGATATTTTATTCTTTTGTTCGTTTTTTAAGAATATAGGTAAATAAAAATGGTTGAATGTTTTCAACCATTTTTGTATAAATTTAATGATAGTAGTAAAGAGAATATAAGATTATTTCACTTGTAATAGGGTAATCAGAATCAGTGCCATGATAATTTGAAACAAACCAATCATTCCCATATATACTAAAAACTTGGGACCCTCTTTTAAAAATTTCTTTAAATCTAAGCGAAGTCCTATGGCCGCCAAAGCTATGATTTCAAACCAACCACTAAAAAAGCGACTCCCATCTCCAATCAAAAGAGGTAATTTTAAAAAGGTGTTCAGTGTACAAAATGCTAGAAAAAGTAAAATGTACCAAGGAACACTAAACATTCTAGATTTTGAGTGGGAGTTAGCATTTTTCAAATGTGTTTTTTCTTGTTTTCTAGCAATTATCTTTTCAAAAGAAAACACCACTACTACTAAGAATAGAATTCTAGTAATTTTGAAAATCATAGCGTATTTGGTCACATCGCTATTGATTAAACTAGCAGATGCTACTACTTGCCCTACTGATTGGAGTATTCCTCCTGTCAGCATGCTGTTAATAATATTCTTTCCATTAAAAAGAAGTGAGCCTAAAAATGGTAATAAGAACATGAGCAAAGTACCGAGCAAGTTAATTAGGACAATTGACTGACCTTTTTCCTTATCCGACGCACGAATGGCTGGCGCAATAGCTCCGATAGCTGAAGAACCACAAACAGCATTTCCACCTGCAATCATCAATGTCATTTCATCGCTAAAACCCAATCGTTTCCCTAAAAAATATGTAAATGTAATGACACTAAACATCATGATAACTACAAAGATAAAACCACTAAATCCTAAGTGACTAATTGTATTAAAAGTGATGGTCAAACCGAGTAAGGCAACTGAATACTCTAACAAACGACTCTCTGAGAATTTCGTTCCGTAGTCCAAATGTTCATTTTTGCAAAAAGTATTGCCTAAAAAAATTCCCAAACAAATAGCAATGCTGGCTGCTCCAATTGTCGAAAAAAAAGTGGCTCCGATTTTTGCAATAATAGCAACTGCCAGCGATAATAAAAATCCAGGTAATAATTTTGTATTAATTAATTTCAAAACTCTATCCCCTTTATTTAAGATTATATTTATTATTTTATCAAATAAATACTTGTTTTATTATTAAATGTTATAATAGTTTGTAGAAAAAAACTAATAGAAGGTAAGGCAATGTTGAAATTATTAAAAACATTTAAAGTGGTTTATGAAGTAAAAAATTTTTCACAAGCAGCTGATCTACTCTTCATCTCTCAATCTACCGTTTCTATCCAAATCAAGCAGTTAGAAGCTATGCTCAATACACAGCTTTTTATCCGAAATGGTCGCAGAGAGATTCAACCGACCAGTCAAGCAACTTCTCTCTACCATTCAGCTACTCATTTATTGGGAGAATGGGAAACAATTTATAAACAAATCCAACATAGTTCCTATAATAAACAGTGTTCTATAGCTGTATCTCAAACTTTTGCCACAAAATACCTAGCTACTCTTATCATCGATTTATTTGAAAATTTTCCCACTATTCATTTTTCAATAAAAACAATGAATTCCATGGATATTTTTGAACATTTAAAAAACAAACAGATTCAAATAGGAATTGTAGAAAAGCCTCTATCCGACTTTGCTATTAAAAGAACGCCACTGATGCGTGATCAGCTGGTTTTAGTTGGAGATACTCAAAAAGGTCCTTGGTTAATTCGAGAAGAAAACTCAGGAGTTTACTTTTATACTAGACAATATCTAAACGAGCAAAATATCCATTTACCAACGATTGAAATCAACAATAATGATACGATATTGAAACTGATAGCACAAGGATTTGGATGTTCCATTCTATCAAAAAGTATCTGTCAGGACATTCCCTTTATTGAACTAGATGAAAAATTTCATCGTTCTTTTTATCTCATTGAAAAAGAAAAACATTCGGTGCAAGTAAATATTGATCAAATTGTCGCATTTATACTCAATTGGGCTAGCAAACAATAAAGTGCTCTTAATAAAAAAATTATCACATCTCCTAAAAAAGCTGAACTGAGATGTTTTATTTCTCAGTTCAGCTTTTTAATATTTGTACAGATTACCAACTTGCTTTAGTAACACCAGGAATTTGCCCTTTATGAGCTAAATTTCTAAAATTAATCCGACTTAGTCCAAATTTTCTCATATAAGCATGCGGACGTCCATCTAATAAGTCACGATTCTTTAGTCGATTTGGGTTTGAATCTCTAGGAAGTTTGCGAAGTGCTTCGTAATCTCCTTTAGCTTTTAGCTCTCTTCGTAGTTCTGCGTAGTGTTCAATAAGTTTAACTTGTTTGCGGTATTTTGCGATTTTAGATTTTTTTGCCATAGTTTCCTCCGTTTTTTAGTTAACCAGTTAATAGAATATAGTATAATACTTTTTTTCAAAAACATCAAGACTTTTTTGTATCATTTAGGACAATCATGTGAAATACCATTCATTTCTTTAATAAGAAGAGCTTGATAAGTAACTAATTTCTCTTCCAATATAATAAATCTTTTAACGATCTTTTCTGTTCTCCATTTTTATCAAAATTTTACTGTTGTCAATCTAGTAACTTCTCAAAATACTTTCCAATATGCTCTTTTTACTTGACATTCTATCTATTTTTTTGTATTTTATAGTTAAATAATTAACTGGTTAAGGATATTAAAGGGAGTTATGAAATTATCATTCCGTTTGCTGTCATTTTTTTTGACAGTTAATTTTATCTTGCTTTTATGCGGTTGTCAAACTCAAAAAAACAATTCGCATCGTAATGAGTTACATATTGTAACAAGTTTTTATCCCATCTATTCCATTACAAAGGAAGTATCGGGCGATCTTAATGATGTACGGATGATTCAATCTGGGGCTGGTATTCACTCATTTGAACCGTCACCAACAGATATTCAAGCGATTTATGATGCTGATGTCTTTATTTATCACTCGCATACTTTGGAAAGTTGGGCTGGTAAGTTGGATCCAAATTTGGAGCATTCAAAAGTTAAAGTTATTGAAGCATCTGTTGGAATGGATTTACAACGAGTTACTGGCTTAGAAGATGTAGAAGTAACAGATGGGGTAGATGAAGCAACTTTGTATGATCCACACACTTGGTTAGATCCGTTATTAGTAGCTCAAGAAGCTCACTTAATCGCAGATCAATTGGCTAGTATTGACCAAAAACACGCAGCCACCTACAAAGAAAATGCTAAAAAATTTTCTAAAAAAGCTGAAGAATTAGCTAGTAAGTATGAAAAAAGCTTCGCTAAAACTACCTCTAAAGTTTTTGTAACACAACATACTGCTTTTGCATATCTTGCTAAACATTTCAATTTAACACAACTAGGTATTGCCAGTGTATCCAATGAGGAACCTAGCCCACGACAGTTAGCAGAAATCAAAGAATTTGTTGAAACCTACCATGTGCATACTATTTTCGTTGAAAGAGGCGTCTCTCAAAAAGTTGCTCAAACCCTTGCCAATTCAACAGGTGTTGAACTTAAGGAACTAGATCCACTAGAGGCCGATCCACAAAACAATCGAAGCTATTTGGAGAATTTGGAAACCAATTTAAACATATTAGAGATGGAGCTAAGTAAATAGGAGGAAATAAGCAATGAAAAAGAAAACCATTATTGGCTTGACTAGTTCGGCTATTTTGATTGGCCTGTGTGGCTACGAACTAGGAATATATCAAGCAAACAGAACTCATGAAGAAACCAAAAATAATCGTGTCGCCTATATCAGCTCGTCCAGTGACTCAAAAATAACTAAAAGCGATGCTGATTTAACACCTGATGAAGTCAGTGAAAGAGAAGGAATTAGCGCTGAGCAAATTGTTGTGAAGATTACTGACGAAGGTTATGTAACATCACATGGTGACCATTTCCATTATTACAACGGTAAAGTTCCTTTTGATGCAATTATCAGTGAAGAACTCATCATAAAGGATCCAAATTATAGTTTCAATCAGTCAGATGTTGTGAATGAAGTTAAAGATGGTTATATCATCAAAGTAAATGGTCAATACTATCTCTATCTGAAAAATCCTTCTCATCGAACAAATGTTCGTACCAAAGAAGAAATCACTCGGCAACAACAAGGAAATAGTCAAAAAAATCATGGCCCTTCATCTATCAAAAATCCAACAAATACTGATAGCGAACAACATTATACAACAGATGATGGCTATGTCTTCAATCCAACGGATGTGTTAAAAGATTTAGGAGATGGATTTATCGTACCGCATGGCAATCATTTCCATTACATTCCCAAAGTAGCTTTGTCTTCAAAAGAACTAGCTGCTGCACAAGCCTACTGGAATCAAAAACAAGGAAAGTCATCACAAGCATCTCATGGTAACGATACTATTTTCTTCAACACTCCTTCTCAAAATAGCGGTTATGGAAATGTAAATTACCAACCTACTTATCTCAACAATTCAATACCAAGTGCTCCAACGACTTCAATCACTCCTACATTTAATGGAATCATACAAAATCCATCAGGAAATCAGTCTTCTCAACCTATAAACAATCTCATACAATCTAATGATTTATCTGTTTTATTGGGACAACTATACAGTCAGCCTTTAACAAGCCGACATGTTGAAAGTGATGGATTGGTTTTTGACCCAGCAAAAATTACGAAAAGAGATACCGAAGGGGTTGTTGTTCCTCACGGTGACCATTTTCATTTTATCTTATACCGTCAAATGTCCGCTTTAGAGGAGAAAATTTCTCGGATGATTCCGATTGGAAGCACTGTTGTTCCAGCACCTCTGTCACCTAAAAAATCAGAGCCTGAAACAAGAAAACCAACTGACGAAAACACTTCCTCAGCTACTTCCGATTCAAAAGAGGAAAGTAAATCAGAAGAACCAGCCACCGTTTATTCTGCAAAAGAAATTGCTGCGGCTAAAAAAGCTGGTCGATATGTAACATCAGAAGATGGATACATCTTTGACCCAGCTGATATTATCAGTGACGAAGGAATACAATATATCGTAAAACACAAAGATTATGTTGCTTGGATAGCAAAAGAATCTCTTTCGCAAAAAGAACTAAAGGCGGCTGAAGAATTTTGCAAGCAACATCAAATTCCAGAACCAAAAGAGGATGATATATCCAATTTTGATGCTAACAAAGAAAGTGCTCAAACAGTTTATGACCGTGCCAAAGTTGCTAAGATTATTCCTATTGAGCGAATGCCTTACAACGCTGCCTACGCAAGCATGTACAAAAATGGTTACATCGTTATTCCGCATCACACCCATTTTCACAATATTGCTGTGGAATGGTTCAACGATCCAGAAGCTTTTAAAGCTCCTGTTGGTTATAGTTTGGAAGATTTCTTCTCGACTGTCAAATATTATCTAGCCCACCCAGAAGAGCGCCCTGTTTCTAAATATGGCTGAGGACATAAGACGAAGAATGCACCAACTTCACCAACAGTTCCTGCAAAACCAGAAGAAAGTCTTTCTGATTCTTCAAGATTACACCCTGAACGAATCGGCAAACCAAACTCCCAAATTGTATATACAAAAGAAGAAATTGAAGCTGCTAAAGCAGCTGGAAGATATACAACAGATGACGGTTATATTTTCGAGCCTTCTGATATTGTAGAAGATGCAGGAGAAGCTTACATTGTGCCCCATATGACACATAGTCACTGGATTCCAAAAGCTGACTTATCCGAAAAAGAACTAGCTGCTGCTATTGCTTATACCAAAGAAAAAGGAATCAAACCTAAAAATGAGCAGGATAATGACAGCAAAAATGAAGCAACTGATACAGATATAGAAGAAAAAGGCGACAAGGATACAACAGAAGAAACCGAATCTGCTATTAGTATCTATAGTCGTGTAGAAGCTAAAAATATCATTCCAAAAGAAATGATGCCTTACGGTCTTGCTGGAGCAACAGAATATCAAAATGGTCGGATCCGCATTCCTTCTTCTCCTATCTTTGATAATCTATCACTTGCTAATTTTGATTATGGTTTGTATTCCATTCCACAAGGATATAGTTTGGAGGATTTAATGGCAACAATTAAATTCTACATTGAACAGTCTAAAACATCAAATAATGTTGATAGAACTCAGCCAACTGTAGAAACTCAACCTACTTTTAACTCTCCTAGCAGTTCTTCCACCAATCAAGTAGATACTCCAACTGATTATCCTATTTCAACTAAAGAAAATAATCAACAGGATAGAAAACAAGATAAAGATGAATCGCAAGCTACAATACAAGATGAAGAATTTCAAAATTAATGATATGAAACATTTATTTTACTTTATTGCCATTTAAAATAAAATACAGAAAAACACAAAGCATTCTTTAGATTTCAAAGAATAGGCTTTGTGTTTTTATATTTTTATCAATTTTTACTAAAAATCCATTTCATCTGAGGCAGGAGCACCACCCTCTAAACCAGTAATATTTTTAAGAATAGTGAGTTCTTGCTGACTTAATACAATATCAAAACAATCCAAATTACTAATAATACGAGTTGGAGTAACCGACTTAGGCAGAGGCAAGAATCCCTCTTGCAAACTCCAAGCTAAGACAAGTTGAGCAACCGTCTTTCCTTTTTTATCTGCAATCTCTTTGATTTGCTTGTTGTCAAATAACTCTCCTTGACCAAATGGTCCCCATGCCTCTAAAAGAATTCCTTTTTCTTGGCAATAATCAACCACTTCAGCTTGATAAACTCCCGGTGCTAGACGGATTTGATTGACTGCTGGCACAACACGAGCTGTTTCAAGCAAGGCTTCTAAGTGATGAACCAGAAAATTACTCACTCCGATCGCCCTGATTTTTCCCTCTTTGTAGAGATCTTCCATTGCTCGCCAAACTTCCGCATTTCTCTTTTTCCATTGATTGTTTTCTCTTAAAGGTTTTGGATTGGGCCAATGTATCAAGTAAAGATCAATATAATCCAAATCCAATCTCTGAAGGGACTGCTGAAGAGCCGTTTTTGTCTCTTCATAAGTTTTATTGTCATTCCATAATTTTGTGGTGATAAAAAGCTCTTCTCGTGCGACACCACTATCTTTAATAGCACGTCCAACACTTTCTTCATTTTTATAAATAGCCGCAGTATCAATGTGACGATAGCCAGCTTCCAAAGCTGTTAAGACGGCTTGATAGGCTTCTTCGCCATCTTTTGCTTTCCATGTTCCAAAGCCAATTACAGGTATTTGAACACCATTATTTAATAGATAATTTTTCATAGCTATCCGTTCTCCTTCTCGTCTTTTACTCTTATTGTAAGTAAATTGCTAGGACATAAAAATAGAAATCTTATTTTTTCTTCTTTTTACTAAAAGGTTTGACTTTAAAAATATTTTCCCTCGTAGGCTCCATTTTCTTTTGGAAAAAACTGTAAACAATTGAAATGACTCCAAAAAGGAAAAATAAAAATTTATGTAAAACTAACCCTACAATAAAAAATACTAATCCTAAAAATAAAAACGTTTTGTTTAAACCCTTCATCCACTTTCTCCTTTATATCTATTCTGTCTTTCATCAGTTATTTCTATTAACAAATCAGAAATAGCGTTTTCATCATTCTATGTAAACTTACACATAGTATAACACTCTCTTTCATTCAATTCAAATATTTAAAATATGGCATTCAAAAAAGGATAGGAAAATCTATCCTTTTCATTACTTTAAAAGTTTTAATATTACTTCGATTTACAGAAAAATTCGTTTTTATTTAGTTTCAAATCGTTTTTCACCATCCAGATAAGTTGCTACTAGTTCCAAATCCTTATCTAGAACAATAAAATCAGCATCGTGTCCTTCTTTGATTTGACCACAAACATTATCTAGTCCAACTGATTTAGCTGGATTTAAACTAGCCATCATAACAGCTTGATGAGGATTCGCAATTCCCCATTTTACTACATTTTTCAATCCATCTTTCAACTTTAAGATAGAACCCGCTAGGTTTCCAGTTGACTTGAGACGTGCGGTTCCTCCTGATACTACCACTGGAAATTCGCCTAGCATATAATCTCCATCTTCCAGCCCTCCTGCTGTCATACAATCTGTAATCAGTGCAATATTTGCATGACCCTTTTGTTTGATTAAAATATCGCATGCTTGAGGATCTACGTGGTGACCGTCACAAATCAATTCAGCATAAGTATGAGGAAGCTGATACATCGCTCCAACCATTCCCAGCTCTCTATGGGTTAAACCGCGCATACCATTGTAGGCATGAACCCACACACTAGCCCCTGCTTCAACAGCAGATTTAGCTTCTTCAAAAGTAGCATTTGAATGACCCAAGGCTACGGTCACTCCTTCGTCTGTAACTGTACGTACAAAATCTTCAACTCCATTGCGTTCAGGAGCCAAGGCAATTTTTGTCAGCAATCCTTTAGATGCTTTTTGCCATGAACGAAATTCGTCTAGGCGAGGATCTTTCATATAAATAGGATTTTGCGCTCCCTTGTATTTCTCAGTAAAATAAGGTCCTTCAAAATAAATTCCACGAATTTTAGCTCCTGTTGCTTCTTGATAACGATTTCCGATATTTTTAGTAACATCCAATAAAAGTTCATAATCCGCAGTTAGAGTTGTTGGTAAAAAGCTAGTTACTCCAGTTGTTAACAAACCTTCACTCATAGTATGTAAGGTACCTTCAATGTTATTGTCCATCACATCAACGCCACCAAAACCATGAATATGAGTATCAACTAAACCCGGTGCAATGGAATAGCCTGTATAATCTAAAATTTCTGCATTTTCAGGACGTTCAGAAAACCACTTTCCAAATTTTCCATCCTTAATTTCTAAATATCCTCCCTGACGAATACCTTGAGGATAAAAAAATTGATCTGCTTGAATATATTTAGGCATAAGATAGCCTCTCTTTCTCCAGTTTCTTTTCTAAAACTATTATATCGCTTTCTTATTTATTTGTAAATGGTATAGACCCTTTTTAATTGATTAATATATTGATTTTGTAATTTCTAATATTTTTTGATAAAAAACAATTAAAGGCATCTCCCCTATCTTGAGAAGATGTCTTTGTTTTGCAACCATTCGCCAAATTGGTTTTTATTCTTTTTTATCTAAATCACGTAACATTTGATCAATTTTATTCCCATATTCAATTGACTCGTCTTTTGCGAAAGTCAAATCAGGAATTTTGTACATTTTCAAATTGTGACCTAGTTCACGCTTAATGGTTCCTTTAGCCTTTTCTAGACCAAGTTGAGCTTTTTCGTTATCAGATGCTAAATTGCTGATGATACTGTAATAAACCTTGGCTAGAGATAGATCACCCACCATTTGAACATCTGTTATCGTAATGCCTTGAACGCGCGGATCACGAACTTTTCTTTGTAAAATTTCATTGATTTCTCGTTTGAGTTCCATAGCTACACGGTCTGTACGAAAATGATTTGACATGTGTTTTCCTTTCTCTACAAGATAAATACAATCAACTTCTTCACCACATTCTTAATCTTATCAATTAAGAACAGATAGATGGATGATTAGCATACCTTACCTTATTTTTTAATTTCTTCCATGATATAGGCTTCAACAGTATCATCGATTTGTAAATCGTTGTAGCCTTCAATCATCAATCCACCCTCGTGACCATTTGTCACTTCTTTCACATCATCTTTAAAGTGTTTTAAGCTAGCTAGTTCGCCATCGTAAACTACCACACCTTCACGGATAACACGAACTTTAGAATCACGTGTCACCTTACCATTCACAACGATAAAGCCTCCAATTGTACCAATCTTCGATACTTTAAAGGTTTCACGAATAAGAGCTTCTCCGATGATTTTTTCTTGGTATTCTGGATCCAACATCCCTTTCATAGCATCTTCAACTTCTTCAATTACTTTATAGATAATGCTATGAAGGCGAATTTCAACATCGTCTGTATCTGCCTGCTGACGAGCTTGCGCTGTTGGACGTACATTAAATCCAATAATGAAAGCATTGGAAGCTTCTGCAAGTGTGACATCTGATTCATTGATCGCACCAACCGCAGAATGAACAATAGTAACTTTTACACCTTCAACTTCAATTTTTTGTAATGAAGCAGCTAAAGCTTCAGCAGATCCTTGTACATCAGCCTTGATAATTACATTGACTGATTTCACTTCTCCTGCTTTTAATGTATCAAAGAGATTTTCCAAGCTCACGCGGTGAGTTGATTGACGTTGTTTCATCAAAGCTCGCTTAGCCCGCTCTTCACCAGCTGCACGCGCTGCTTTCTCATCTTCATAAACAGCGAAGTGATCACCTGCCATTGGTGTTTCATTCAATCCAGTAATTGAAACTGGTGTCGATGGACCCGCAACTTTTACACGGCGTCCCAAATCATTCACCATCGCACGAACACGACCAAAGGTATTTCCAACTACGATTGGATCTTGTACATTCAAAGTTCCTTGTTGAACCAACAGCGTTGCTACTGCTCCTTTTCCTTTGTCCAGACGAGCTTCAATAACAGTACCAATTGCGCGAACAGTAGGATCAGCTTTTAATTCTTGGATTTCAGAAACTAAAATAACAGTCTCTAATAATTCATCAATATTCTGATTAAATTTCGCAGAGATTTCAACAAATTCAGATTCTCCACCCCACGCTGTTGACATAACACCATGTTCTGCCAACTCTCCAATAACTCGTTCAGGATTGGCTCCTGATTTATCAATTTTATTAATTGCTACAATAATGGGTACATTTGCTGCTTTTGAATGGTTAATCGCTTCAATCGTCTGTGGCATAACACCATCATCAGCGGCAACAACTAAAATGGTGATGTCTGTAACAGAAGCTCCTCTAGCACGCATAGAAGTAAAGGCAGCATGCCCAGGTGTATCAAGGAAAGTAATTTTCTTACCATTTTCTTCAATTTGATAAGCCCCGATATGTTGAGTAATTCCTCCAGCTTCTCCTGTAACAACACGAGAGTTACGAAGAGTATCTAGTAATGTTGTTTTACCGTGGTCGACGTGCCCCATGATTGTTACAACAGGTGGACGTTCTACCAACTCTTCTGCATTAATATAGCCCTCTTCTACAAAGAAACGCTCAATATCCGCTGCATCCACTTCGATTTTCTTCTTCGCTTCAATACCATAATCAACCATGAGGAGCTCAATTGTATCTCCGTCTAATGATTGATTTTGAGTTGCCATAACTCCCATTAAAAAGAGTTTTTTGACAATCTCCGCTGGTTCCCTTTTGATACGTTTTGCAATTTCTGCAACGGTCATACCATCGGTGTATTCAAATTCACTAGGCAATTCGTGGAATTTACGCTCTGTCACCATTTTTGGTGCTTGGTGATTATTGCCCTTGCCTTTTTTATTTTTCTTGTTATGATTCCAATTACTATTTCTTTGATTTCTCACTTGATTTTGACTGCTTCGATTCTTTTGTTGTTTTCTATGACCATCTTCTTCACGTTCAAAACTATCACGTTTCTTATCTGGTCGAGCTTGTTTTTTACGACGTTTATCTGCAACCACCGGTTCTGGCTTGACTACTGCGACTGCTTCAACTGGTGCTGGATTTACCTTCTCTGTTACTGGTTCATCCTTTTTATCTGCTAACTTCCGGCTTTTTTGTTGTTGTGCTTCTTTAACAGCTTTTGCTTGCTTAAAGCGTTCTTCGCTTGAGCGAGCATACTCAGCATTTTGTTCCGCTTTTAGAGCTGCTGCACGTGCCTTAAAGTCAACTTTAGGACTCGGATTGTTAACTGGCGAATTATTTGACTTTTTAAATCCTGAATGAGCTTGTCCTTTATGTCGATTATCTTGTTGTTGATTGCGATTTGGACGATTCGTATGAGGAGATTTTTTCTCTCCTTGATTCTGATTTCGGTTTACTTCATTAGGATTTTTTTGCTTGCGATTCGCTTGTTGTTGACGACGACGTTCTGCTTGTTCCTTGGCTTTTGCTTCTCTTTCTGCCTTAAAATTTCGACTTTTGGGGCGGTTTGGTTTGATAGGATTTCCTACCTCTACCTTAGAACTAGTCTTTTCTTCCGTCTTATTCGTTACTTGATTCTCTTTGTTTAAATTAGAATCTTTTTCTTTCAGAGGAGGTTTTTCTGTTGTTTGAGAAGTTGCGGTGCTCGTAGTAGATGGCTTAGAAACTACTTTTTTGCTTCCCGCTGTGAAACTTGCTTTGATACGTTCTACTGCTTCTGTGTCCACAGTAGAGGAATGGCTTTTGATTTCTAAGCCAAGCTCTTTAGCACGTGCAACAACCTCCTTACTTTCTTTTCCAATCTCTTTAGCTATTTCGTATAATCTAACTTTAGACAAATCTTGTCCTCCTGTTCTGTTACATAATCATAGACCTCATTTTCTTTGCAAAACCAGCGTCTGTAATAGCAAGCACTTTTCTAGCCTTACCGATTGCAGAGCTTAATTCCAGTGTTGAAAACACGGTTGATACTTCTACCTGATAATATTTACTTTTATCTGTAATTTTTTTACTTAAATTTGGTCCGGCATCATTTGCCAAAAAAACCAATCGTACTTTATTATCTTGAATGGCCTTTACAACCAATTCTTCTCCAGAAATAATACGATTTGCTCGTTGAGCCAAACCAATTAAGTTTGCTAATGCTTGTTTATTCAAGACCTAACTCTCTTCTTTTAACTTTATGTTCTACATAAGCAATCAATTCATCATAGAAAGCTTCTTCAACTTCCATATTAAAACTGCGATTAAAGATACGTTTCTTCTTGGCTTGTAATGCCTCTTCATTGTCAAGTTTGATATAGGCACCTCGACCATTAGCTTTCCCCGTTGGATCAATGAATACTTGATTTTCTTTGTTTTTAACAATACGAAGTAAATCGCGCTTGTCAATAATTTCATTAGAAACAACAGATTTTCTTAAAGGGATTTTTCTTGTTTTTACCATATTAGCCCCCCTCAGTTTACTCTTCTAGCTCACCTTCTAGGCTGACTGTATCTTGAGATACTTCTTCACTCACGACTGGCTCTTCTGCTACAGTTTCAGAAGCAAATATAGCGTCTTCCATTTCTTCAAACTCGCTAGCAGACTTGATATCAATTCTAAAACCAGTTAAATGAGCTGCTAAACGAACATTTTGTCCGCGACGACCAATTGCAAGTGATAATTTGCTATCTGGTACTACTACTAGAGCACGTTTGCTATCTTCTTCATCAAAAATAACTTGATCAACTTCTGCTGGTGCGATGGCATTATAAATAAATTCAGCCGGATCTGCTACCCATTCAATTACATCAATATTTTCCTCTGTAGGAATCATGCGGTTATTTTTAGCATCATATTTAGCTGGATGAAACTTACTGGTGATTTTCTTGATGTTTGCTCCACCACGACCAACAATTGTTCCGATGGCATCTACACTTGAGTTGTGACTACGAACCGCTACTTTTGTCCGATCTCCAGCTTCACGCGCAACACTCATAATCTCCACTGTACCATCATAAACTTCAGGAATTTCTTGCTCCATTAGGCGCTTAATCATTTCTGGATGGCTACGACTAACAAAAACATTGACCCCTCTAGGATTATCCTCCACTTTATAGACGAAAACTTCAATGCGGTCATGTGATGCAAAAACTTCTCCTGGAATCTGATCTTGTTTAGACAATTGCGCTTCAATGCTACCTAAATTGACATAGATAAATCGATTGTCAAACCGTTCTACTGTACCACTCATAATTTCATTTTCATGTTCTTTATAAGTATTGTAAGTGATAGCACGTGTTTGCTTACGCATTTTTTCCATGATGGTTTGTTTGGCTGATTGCGCAGCTACACGACCAAATTCAGCAGGAGCTTCTTCAAATTTAATCTTATCTCCTAATTCGTAAGCAGAACTGATAGCAAGAGCATCCTTTAAACTAATCTCCAAACGACTATCAAATACTTCATCTACTACTTCACGAACAGTGAATACTCTAAAATCACCTGTTTTTTCGTCAAATTCAATGGCAACACTATCAGCTTGTCCATATCGACGACGATAAGCAGAACGAAGAGACTCCGTCACAGCTTCAATAATATCTTCTTTTTTAACACCCTTATCTTCTTCCAAAATGCGGAAGGCTTCTAGCATTTCTTTACTCATTTTATTTTCGCTTCTGATTTACAAAAGCAATCCTTTCTTTCTATATTAATAAGCAACTATATCTTAACAGCTAATCTTGCTTTTGAAATTAATTTATAAGGAATTTCAATTTTTTTAACTCGATTCTTATCCTTATATTCTAAATGCACGATATCTTCCTCAAATTCAAGTAGAGTACCCTCAAAGACTTTTTGCTTATCAATTGATTGATACAAACTCACATGAATATAATTTCCGACTGCCTTAGCTAACTGTTCTTTTGTCTTTAATGGACGTTCCAATCCAGGACTGGTCACTTCCAAAAAATACTGGTCTGATGGGAATGGGTCTGGGTCAATTGCATCTAAAAGTGGATTGATAATCTCTGTTAGAGCAACCGTATCATTAATCGTAATCCCCCCTGGTTTATCCACAAAAATACTTAGAATCATATCACTTCCTAGCTTCCCGTATTCAATATCAATCAATTCAAAGGGTTCTGGAATAGCTGGCTCTACTACTTTTCGCACTATATCAACAACCATTACGATAGACTACACCTCCTCATAAACAAGAGACGAAGATATCTCCTCGCCTCTCTTTCCTTATTCACTCTCATCATTATAACACAACCCCCATAAAAGAGCAAGGAATTATACAAACACATTATTTATCCAGTATTTTTGGTATAAAAAACTCTATCTCTATTACTCTGAAAAATCATATAGTTGTGGATAGTCCTGACATTCTGGATTTTTAGGATGACAAACTGCACGTCCAAAATAAATCATCGCTTGATGGGCAGAAAGCCATTCTTCTGGCGGCAAGACTTCCATCACTCGTTTTTCTACTTCAAGAGGAGTTGCAGATTTTTTAACAATGTGGTGATGCTTACAAATCCGTTCTACATGAGTATCAACAGCAAAAGCTGGAATTCCAAATCCGACACTCATAACCACATTGGCTGTCTTACGCCCTACTCCAGCCAAACTTTCTAATTCTGGTCGAGTTTGTGGTACTTCTCCGTTGAAGTTATCCAATAATTGTTGAGCACATTTTTTTAAAAATTTAGCTTTATTACGATATAAACCTAAACGAGAGATATATTTGGCAATATCATTTTCTGAAGCCTGTGCCAATCGTTCAGGTGTTGGATAAGCAGCAAATAAAGCTGGTGTTGCTTTGTTTACCGCTGCATCGGTTGTCTGCGCAGATAACATAACAGCGACTAACAGCTCAAAATGGTTTGTAAAATCTAAACTTGGTTTCGCATCCGGATAGAGAGCAATAATTTCTTCTAATACTTTACGGGCTCGTTTTTTTGATAATATCATCTTTTCTCCATTCTTACTAAAAATAGTATAACATGAAGCCATTTCTTGATAAAGAAAAACAAACTGAAAAAGTCAGAAGTTCCTGACTTTTCTATAACCCTAAATGAATATATTCTTTGCGATACCCAATTTGTAGAATCTTATCATCTTTCACTAATATCGGTCGTTTAATCAACATACCGTCCGTTGCTAACAATGAAGCGGCTTCCTCAAGTGTTAAGCTGCTTACCTTATTTTTTAACCCTAATTCACGGTATTTCAAGCCACTGGTGTTAAAAAAAGATTTTATTTCCAAATCAGAATGCTTCATCCAAGACAATAATTCCGCTTCGCTTGGCGTATCTAACACAATATCAACAGTTTCAAAATTCACTCCCAACTGAATCAATTCGGCTTTAGCTTTTTTACAAGTTGTACATTTAGGATATTCAATAAATTTCAACATAATTTTTCTCCATTCAATCTTTTTTAGTTTTAGCCAGATTATCCGACAAAGCAGTCTCATGTTCCAATAACCAAATCTTCTTTTCAAGTCCACCAGCATAGCCAGTTAATTGTTTCTTACTTCCTATCACACGATGGCAAGGGACAACAATCGACCAAGGATTTTTAGAAACTGCTCCTCCGACTGCTTGGGCTGACTGGCATTTAAGTTCCTTAGCAATTTCCCCATAGGTCATCGTTTGACCATAAGGAATTGTTTTTAGGCATGACCAAACTCTTTGCTGAAAGTCACTCCCGCTAGGATACAAAGGAAGAACTGAAAAATCAACCTTTTTACCAGAGAAATAGTCATCAAGTAGTAAAGCAGTTTCTTCCAAAATATCATTTGATTTTAGTAAAATTGGCTCAAACAATCCTCTTTCAAAGTATTTTTGACCCGAAAACCAAACTCCTACAAGACTAGATTCTTCTGCAACTAAAGAAATCTCCCCTAGGGGAGAAAGATATATTTTTTTATAAAAAGTCATCGGCAAGTTCCCTTTAACTATTTTTAAAATTACTAGACAAAAGAGGGAAAGACAATTATTTTTTAATTAGACGAACGCGGACAATGTTGTCACTCTCATTAAATTTATCAACCAATTCTTTGATTTTACTTTCATCCGATTCATCCAAGTCCAAGAGAGTATAAGCAAAATCTCCCTTAGAACGATTGATAATATTGTCAATATTGATATTCAAATCACTGACCGCGGTCGAAATCCGAGCGACAATGTTTGGAACATTCTTATTAATCAGTGTAATGCGATAAGGAGCAGACAAACTTTGACGAACATCAGGGAAGTTGACTGAATGAACAATCTCACCAGTTTTCAAGAAGCGACGAATGGTTTTGCTAGCCATAATCGCACAATTAAGCTCTGCTTCTTCGGTTGAACCACCTAAATGTGGAAATACTGTTACATGCGGGTGGTTTAATAATTCTTCTGTACCAAAATCAGTAATATAGCGTTTAACAACTCCTGTTTCAATCGCTTCAAAAAGTGCTGAAGTATCTACCAATTCTCCCCTAGCAAAATTAATAATAGTTGTATCTTTTTGCATCAGTTCAAAAGCATCTCGATTAAAGATAGACTCTGTGTCAGCTGTCAAAGGAACATGGATAGTGATATAATCGCTCTTTTGGAAAATTTCCTTTACATCATCCACTCTCTTCACATGACTGGAAATGTTCCAAGCTGTCTCAATAGACACATAAGGATCATATCCCAAGACATTCATATTGAGACGATAAGCATCATTGGCAATTCTACCACCGATAGCTCCTAGACCGATAATACCAAGAGTTTTGTTTGCAATTTCTGTTCCAGCAAACTGTTTCTTTCCTGCTTCTATTTGCTTTGGCACATCATCACCAGACAAACCATTTGCCCAACTGTTGGCTGAAATATAATCACGAGCAGACAGAAGAATTGAAGCCAACACAGCCTCTTTCACAGCATTGGCATTAGCCCCAGGAGTATTAAATACGACAATTCCTTGAGAACTAGCTTCTTCAATTGGAATATTATTAGTCCCAGCTCCTGCACGCGCAATAGCTTTTAAATTACTTGGAAAAGTTTCTCCGTGCAATTTTTGACTACGTAAAATATAAGCATCTGGATTTTCGGACTTATCTCCATCTATCTGAAAAGCGTTCCCCAGCTCCTTTAGACCAACTTGATTAATATTATTAAATGTTTTGACACTAAAAACCATTTAGTTACCTCTTTTATGAATTGTTTTTTTCAAATTCTTGCATGAAATCAACCAATGCACGAACCCCTTCTATCGGAAAAGCATTGTAAAGGCTAGCACGCATACCACCAACACTGCGGTGTCCTTTTATATTTTTAAAGCCCGCTGCTACAGCTTCTTGATTAAATTTAGCATCTAATTCTGGACTTGGTGATACAAAAGGAATATTTGCAACCGAACGCTGTTCTTTGTGGAGTACAGGACTAGTATAAAAATTTGATTGTTCAATAAAATCATACAAGATCCCTGATTTTTCACGGTTGCGTTTTTCCATCTCAGAAACTCCGCCCAAATCTTTCACCCATTCAAAGACTAATTTAGCTATGTAAATAGCGAAAGTCGGAGGAGTGTTGTAAAGAGAATCATTTTCTGCTTGGATACGGTAATCTAACATACTAGATAAGACTGGTTCTTTATTTAACAAATCTTCACGAATAATCACAACCGTAACTCCCGCTGGCCCAATATTTTTTTGAGCACCTGCATAAATCATCCCAAAATCTTCCACGCGGTATTGTGCTGCTAAAATATTGGAAGACATATCGGCTACAATTGGGACACCATTCGTTTTTGGTAAATTGTAAATAGCCGTTCCTTCAATCGTATTGTTAGTCGTTAAATGAACATAAGCAGCTTGTGGGTCAATACTTTTTTCATCAAATGTCGGAATTTCTACATAGGTAGACTCTTCAGAAGAAGCTAGTAAGATGGGCTCAAAAGGAATTGTTTTAGATAATTTTACTGCCTCAGTATAAGCCTTTTTCCCCCAAGATCCAGCGACTAAGTAATAAGCTTTCCGATTATTAGCTAGATTTAAAGGAATCATAGAAAATTGGGTAGAAGCACCGCCTTGTAAAAATAAAACCTTATAGTTACCTGGAATAGACATTAAATCACGCAGTAAGCTCTCTGCATTTTTTATAATATCATCAAATTCCTTGGATCTGTGGGATAATTCCATTACACTCATGCCACTATCTGCATAATCTAACAGTTCAGCTTGTGCTTTTTTCAAAACCTCTTTTGGTAATACAGCTGGTCCAGCAGAGAAGTTATAAATAGTCATATCACACCTCGAAAAAATTATTTTATCTATCATACCACAATATTCAGAAAATTACTACATTTCTTTACAAAATACACAAGCTCTACAAGTATCAAACCAAAGATATTGTTAACAATTATCCAACCATTTCTTTAAATTTAACCTATCGATTTCATATATTAACAATTTAATTTCATATTCCTTTACATCTTGATAATCTAAAACTACCAGTAATCTTAGCTATATTCATTATTTGCCATTTTCACTATTAAAGTTATTTTTGAAAGAAATTGTTTTTTTTATAGAAAAGGTTGCATTTTTCATGAAAACGTTTTATAATTAGTAAGCCTTAAAGTTTTCTTAAGCTTTAGTCAAACACTTTAACAAGGAGGAATATCAATAATGAGTATCGGAATCATTATTGCTAGCCATGGTGAATTTGCCACTGGTATTCATCAATCTGGGTCAATGATTTTTGGTGAACAAGAAAAAGTTCAAGTTGTAACTTTTATGCCAAATGAAGGTCCTGATGATTTATATGCAAAATTCAATACTGCTGTGACTTCTTTTGATGAAAATGATGAAGTCTTAGTTTTAGCAGATTTGTGGAGTGGTTCTCCATTTAACCAAGCTAGCCGTGTGATGGGAGAAAATCCCGATCGCAAATTTGCTATTATCACTGGTTTGAACTTACCTATGCTAATTCAAGCCTATACAGAAAGGATGATGGACGCTTCTGCTAGTGTTGAAACAGTTGTTGCTAACATCCTGAAAGAAGCTAAAGAAGGGGTCAAAGTTCTTCCAGAAGAATTAAACTCTGGTGCAAAAGAAGCATCTGAACCTACCGCCTCTGAACCTGTAGCACAAGCGGCTATCCCTGAAGGAACTGTTATTGGCGATGGGAAGATTAAAATTAATCTAGCACGTTTAGATACCCGTCTACTTCATGGACAAGTGGCTACTGCTTGGACACCCGATTCAAAAGCAGATCGTATCATCGTAGCTTCTGACTCAGTTGCTAATGATGATTTACGCAAAGAGCTGATTAAACAAGCTGCCCCTGGTAATGTAAAAGCCAATGTTGTACCGATTGATAAATTGATTGCTGTCGCAAAAGATCCTCGCTTTGGCAACACGCACGCACTTATTCTCTTTGAAACACCACAAGATGCTCTTCGTGCTATAGAGGGAGGAGTTCCTATCAAAACTCTTAATGTCGGTTCTATGGCTCATTCAACAGGTAAAACAATGGTTAACAATGTTTTGTCTATGGACAAAGAAGATGTCGCAACCTTTGAAAAATTGCGTGACCTCGGTGTTGAGTTTGATGTACGAAAAGTACCAAATGACTCGAAAAAAGATTTATTTGATCTGATTAGCAAGGCTAATGTTCAATAAAAGAAAGGATTTAAAACATGTCTCTTATTTCTATGATTTTAGTGGTCTTTATCGCCTTCTTAGCAGGGCTTGAAGGAATCTTAGACCAATTTCAATTTCATCAACCACTTGTAGCTTGTACTCTAATTGGACTTGTGACTGGACACTTGGAAGCAGGTGTTATGCTAGGTGGTTCTCTCCAGTTGATTGCTCTTGGTTGGGCAAACATCGGAGCTGCCGTTGCTCCCGACGCAGCTCTTGCCTCAGTAGCTGCAGCTATCCTTTTAGTTCTCGGTGGAGATTTTTCTAAAAAAGGAATAGCGGTTGCTCAAGGAGTAGCAATTCCTCTTGCCGTAGCTGGACTTTTTCTTACAATGTTAGTACGTACAATTTCTGTTGCCTTAGTCCATGGTGCTGATGCTTCTGCTAAACATGCTAATATCAAAGGAGTTGAACGAGCTCACTTTGCAGCACTTCTTCTTCAAGGACTCCGTATTGCTATTCCAGCACTTCTCTTGCTTCTAATCCCATCAGAAGTGATCCAAAATGCTCTTAATGCCATGCCTGAATGGCTTTCAAGAGGAATGGAAATCGGTGGAGGAATGGTAGTTGCTGTAGGGTACGCTATGGTTATCAACATGATGGCAACACGTGAAGTTTGGCCTTTCTTTGCTATTGGTTTTGCACTTGCAGCTGTTTCAAACTTAACTCTTATTGCACTTGGAGCTATCGGAGTAGCACTAGCTCTTATTTACTTAAACCTCTCTAAAAAGGGTGGCAACGGTGGAGGAACTAGTCACGCAAGCAATGACCCTATCGGTGATATTTTAGAGGACTACTAAGAAAGGAAGATAGACATCATGACTGACAAAATTAAATTAACCAAAGCTGACCGTCAAAAAGTTTGGTGGCGTTCAACTTTCTTACAAGGTTCATGGAATTATGAACGGATGCAAAATTTAGGATGGGCTTATTCCCTTATTCCAGCCATCAAAAAGTTGTACACAAAAGAAGAAGATCGTTCAGCGGCACTTGAACGACACTTAGAATTCTTTAACACTCACCCTTATGTAGCAGCACCAATTATTGGGGTTACCTTAGCTTTAGAAGAAGAAAAAGCTAACGGAGTTGATATTGATGATGCTGCGATTCAAGGTGTTAAGATTGGTATGATGGGTCCTCTCGCAGGTATCGGTGACCCAGTATTCTGGTTTACAGTTCGTCCCATCTTAGGAGCTCTTGGAGCCTCTCTAGCCTTATCTGGAAATATCATCGGTCCACTTCTATTTTTCTTTGGTTGGAATGCTATTCGGATGGCTTTCCTATGGTATACTCAAGAAATTGGTTACCGTGCCGGTTCTGAAATTACCAAAGATATGTCCGGCGGTATTCTTCAGGACATTACTAAAGGTGCTTCAATTCTTGGTATGTTTATTCTTGCTGTATTAGTGCAACGTTGGGTATCTATTAAATTTATCTTCAATGTATCTGAAGTTAAATTAGATGAAAAAGCTTATATCCACTGGGATAAATTAGCATCTGGTTATAAAGGTATCCAAGAGGCGTTTGCACAAGTCGGTTCAGGTTTGTCACAGACTCCAACAAAAGTAACAACTTTCCAAGAAAACTTAGATTCATTAATTCCTGGATTTATGGGATTATTGCTTACTTTCCTTTGCATGTGGTTACTCAAAAAGAAAGTTTCTCCAATCTTAATTATTATCGGATTGTTTGCAGTTGGTATTTTAGCTCACCTTGCTCACTTAATGTAATTCATGTACAAAAAAGATGGAATTCCATCTTTTTTGTTTCTTATTTTGACATGGTTATCAGAATTTTTACATAGATTATGATACAATAGAGCATAGAATTATTAAACATAAGAGGAAGTATATGGCACAATCTCAAAATAAAAAAGTTGAATTCCAAACAACAGGAATTTCCTATTTAGGAATAAATGGAAAAGTTGGAAAAATATTGCTAGGTGATGTTGCTATCGAATTTTATGCAGATAGAAATGTGGAAGACTATGTCCAACTTCCTTGGTCCTCTATCCAACAAATAGGGGCAAATGTAAGAAAGCGAAAAATTAGTCGCCATTTTGAAGTTTTGACTGATCAAGGAAAATTCCTTTTTGCTTCAAAAGATTCTGGGAAAATCCTAAAAATTGCTCGCCAACATTTAGGAAATGATAAAATTATAAAATTACCTACACTTATTCAAATCACCAGTCAGAAAATAAGAAACTTTTTTTCAAAAAATAAAAAATGAGTGATTTACATTTATCTAAAAATCATGTATAATGATGGCAACGGATAAGTAAAACGAATCTTTCTTCCAGAAAATCTGCGGTTGCTGTGAGCAGATAGAAAGTTGGTTTGAAATTCTACCGTGTTCAGAATTAAATAAAAAATTAAGCGCACATCTCGTGAAGTTGGATGGAACCGTGGCAACTTGCTACTCCAATATTTATGAGGTGTGCTTTTTTCTAAGGAGAACGATATGTTAGATATAAAGAAAATTCGTACAGACTTTGATATCATAGCTACAAAATTAGCTAGTCGTGGAGTAGACACTGCCACTCTTGATAAGATAAAGCAAATGGATACCAAGCGTCGTGATTTGTTGATTACAGTTGAATCTTTAAAAGCTGAACGCAATACCGTTTCAGCAGAAATTGCTCAAGCAAAACGAAAGAAAGAAGATGCTAGTAAACAAATTGCTGCCATGCAAAAATTGACTGCTGAAGTCAAACAATTAGATAATGAATTGGAAAAAATCGATGCTATACTAAAAGAATTTGTTACTACTGTACCAAATATTCCTCATGATAGTGTTCCTGTTGGAGCAGATGAAGAAGAGAACGTAGAACAGCGTCGGTGGGGAACTCCAAGAGAATTTGACTTTGACATTAAGGCACACTGGGACTTGGGAGAATCACTTGATATTCTCGATTGGGAACGTGGTGCAAAGGTGACTGGTTCACGTTTTCTTTTCTATAAGGGTCTTGGAGCTAGACTAGAGCGTGCTCTTTATAACTTCATGTTAGATGAGCACGCTAAAGAAGGGTATACCGAAGTGATACCACCCTATATGGTAAACCACGATTCTATGTTTGGTACAGGGCAATATCCTAAATTTAAAGAAGATACCTTTGAGTTAGCCGATTCTGATTTTGTTCTTATTCCAACTGCAGAAGTCCCACTAACCAACTACTATCGTAATGAAATTTTAGAAGATAAAAAACTACCAATTTATTTTACTGCCATGAGCCCCTCTTTTCGTTCTGAAGCAGGATCTGCTGGACGCGACACACGTGGTTTGATTCGCCTTCATCAGTTCCACAAGGTTGAAATGGTGAAATTTGCAAAACCAGAACAGTCTTATGAAGAACTAGAAAAAATGGTAGCCAATGCAGAAAATATCCTCCAAAAGTTAAATCTTCCTTATCGTGTTATCACACTTTGTACTGGAGATATGGGATTCTCAGCTGCAAAAACGTATGATTTAGAGGTTTGGGTCCCAGCTCAAAATACTTATCGCGAAATCTCAAGTTGTTCAAATACGGAAGACTTCCAAGCCCGTCGTGCTCAAATCAGATATCGTGACGAAGCAGACGGAAAAGTCAAATTGCTTCACACTTTGAATGGTTCTGGTCTAGCAGTTGGGCGTACCGTAGCTGCTATACTTGAAAACTACCAAAATGAAGATGGATCCGTTACAATACCTGAAGTACTTCGTCCATACATGGGAAATGTTGAAGTCATTAAACCAAAATAAAAGATTATCTACTTTTTTGGATTTCACGATTGACTATTTTCTTTGAAAAGAATAGCCTAGCATAAAAAACTAGTACATACAATACTACTAAACTAGCTAAAATTGTTTCCAAATGCACTAACCAATTGAATAATCTGTCCCAGCCAAGCGATACAAGAGCCAATTTCAAAGCGAGAGCTGTATTTACAAGTGGGAAAGTTAATGCTGACAAAGAAGGTTGAAAACCTAACTTGAAAATTTTCGGTAATAAAACTAAAACTAACAGATGAAAAAGTTGAGAAATCAGTAATAATAGAATTAAAAGTAAGGCATTTGCACCAATTCCTGCTAATCGAATATAGCTAGCTAATATTAGTGAAAATGGTGCACAAAAAATGGCTAATTGAGGTTTCAAAAAATCTGGTAAGGGCTGATAACTTAACTTTTTAAATAATAATGGATAAAGTAAAACACTAGCTATTAGACCAAAAATAATCGTTGAATAACCTAGCAAGGGATGTTCTACAACACCATTTGTCAAACCAGCTACAGATATTCCAACATACAATACCGTCCAACTAGGTGTTACAAACCAAGTTTTAGCTTTCAAAACATATTTCCAAGTAAAATATAAAATGAGAAAAATATGAAAGAAAAGAGCAGCGTACCAAAGCAAGCGACTGATAATAGCTAGCTGACTATTCAATTTTAATAAATAAGCAGCTAGGAGCATGGTCGCCATTGGAAAAGTAGCAAATGCAGACAAAATAGGGGGCTTCTGGATTTCTACAAGATAATCTTTCCAAAACAGTACCAAAGAAGTAAGAAGGTAAAACCATAAAACAATACCCAAACTACTAAAAAAATGAAAGAAAAACACATGATGATCCAAGAGTAGATTTCCAGTCCCAAGTAAGCCTAAAATGAGACCAGACAAAAGAATAGGTGCGCGATTAATTTTCAAATACAACTCCTTTTTAACATTGATTGACAGATAGTAGGTAACATCTTAAACAATATTTTTATCAGAAAGACTACTTACGCTCCTGTTAAAATATGTCTTAGTTGTACAGCACTAGGGGAAATAATTGGTAAAAAGGCTCCCTCATTCCAACGACGAATGAAACCAGTAGTTGAGTTGCTGAAGTAGGCACGACCTCCACCAGCTTGTAATTCTAATAGCAGACTTTTTGTCACCACATCAACAATATCAATTCTTAATTGGAAAAGTTCCTTAGGTTTTTCAACAAAGTAACCTTTTTCAGATAAACCTATATAGAGCTTATTCTTAATAGTGGATAGAGCTGTTGATGTTTCTTCCCATTCTTCCTTTAATATAGAACGATTTGTCAGATTTTTTTCTACCTCTGATAATGATTTTTCTGCCAATCCGATAGCCATACCAAATTGATAACCAAGAAAGGAAGGACGATTTTGTGCGAGAAAAGTTGGCGCATCATGTGATATAATCCATTCTTCTTTTAGAAAAACATTATTAAAACTTAGAGCTGCCGTATTGCTTCCTTGAAGAGAAACAAATTCCAAATCATCTGAACGTGAGAAATTTTCCGCATCATAAGGAATAGCAACAACCAGTGGTTTTTTCTGATCATCTTCAAAACCTGCTACAAAAATACTTAAAAACTGTTTCTCTCTAGCATTGGTCACCCAAGGCAATCGACCTTTTAGATAAAGCTTCCCTTCCTTTTCAATAACGGTAACATTTAGTTCTTCTAAATTTGATAAATATTTAATGGCATTAGATAGGCCAGTTGCTCCAGCATATTCTCCACTTAATAATTTTTCTAGATAATGTTCACGAAAATAAGGATTATCGCTATTTATAACATTGTTGATAAATGTTTTATGTCCCCATGATATGAATGAAGCGGTTAATGAATGGTGTGCCAATTCAGATAAAACATCAATAATATCTGTATCATCTCCACCGCTTCCACCCAATTCTTCTGGGACACCTACTCGAAAAGCACCTTCAGCCGCAATCCGTTCAACCAACTGATTGGCTACTTCGCAAGATTCTTTATCAATTTGTTCAGCATGCTGATCAATCCAAGTCGTAAATTCTTTTGAAAAAAATGTCATCTATATCTCCTTTTTAAGCGTAGGGTTGTAATTCAGGGTTGATGGGGGTATCTGCTAAATTATTTGCATAGTTACAAAGTGTAGCTAGACTGACTCCTAAAACAACATCCAAAGCATTTTCATGTGTATAGCCAGCTTCTAAAAAATCTGCTAATGCTTCATCCCCAACCCGTCCTTTTGTATTGATAACGGCAATTGTAAATTTAGCCAATGTATCTAATTTTGGTTCTGAATCAATTGGCGTGCGATTCCTCAAAGCTTCCAGTAAATCATCATTCATTTGAATTTGTTTGATTGAAAAAGCTGTATGTCCCGCCACACAAAAGGCACAACCATTAGTAACCGCAGCCGTAATTTGCACAACTTCTCTCTCAGTTGGTGTTAAACTATTGCGACGATTAATAGCTCCCACAGTTCGATAGGCTTCTAAAGCGGTCGGTGCATTTGCTAACAATCCGATTAAATTGGGGATGTAGCCACCATTATCTTTTTGGACTGTTTCTAAAACTTCTTTTACTTCTGACGGTGCTGAGTCAATTGTATGAATAACAAACTCTGACATAAAAATCCTCTTTTCTCATTATTTTAAATTTTAAAATATAATAGCATAGAAGTTTTCTCTTGTATAATATATATTTTATATCAACTTCATAAAAAGAATTTAATACCATTTATCAAACTATTATCCAACAGTTAAAAAATAATATCCCAAAATCATCCATTAAAATTTAACATAAAAAAGAAGCTCGCAAGCTTCTTTTTTATCAATATTTTCTAAATCGTTGGTAACGTTTTTCTACTAATTCATCCAAAGAAAGTGAACTAAGTTCAGTTAGTTCTGTTGAGATTTCTTGTTTAATAACCTGTATCAATTCTTGCTTACTAAAGCCTCTCTCTGGAATCACTTTGTCAATCACTTCCATGTGTAATAATTCATGCGACGTAATTTTCATTAATTCAGCGGCTTCCATAGCACGGCTACCATCTTTCCATAGTATTGAAGCAAAACCTTCTGGACTCAATACTGCATACATGGAATTTTCTAGCATCCATACCTTATCTGCCACTGCCAAAGCCAAGGCACCTCCAGAACCTGCTTCACCGATGATGATGGCTAAGATTGGTACTTTCAGATTGCTCATTTCCATCAGATTTCTGGCGATGGCTTCACCTTGACCACGCTCTTCAGCACCAACACCTGGATAAGCTCCCGCTGTATTGATAAAAGTAACAACTGGACGACCAAATTTTTCCGCTTGTTTCATCAAACGAAGAGCTTTACGATAGCCTTCTGGATGTGGCTGACCAAAATTACGACGTAAATTATCTTGTAGATTCCGTCCTTTTTGAATTCCGACAACAGTCACCGCTTGGTTGTTTAATTTTCCGATACCACCTACAACCGCACCATCATCACGAAAGGAACGGTCCCCGTGTAGTTCAATAAAATCATCAAAAATTTCTTTTGCAAAATCCAAGGCTGTTAAACGAGCTTGATCACGTGCTTCCTTGATAATGTTAGTAATTTTTGTCATACTACACCTCCATGAAAGTCTAATAAATTAGCGATAACATCTCGTAAATCACTCCGCTTAATGATTGCATCAACAAATCCATGTTCTAATAACGACTCTGCTTTTTGGAAGTCATCAGGTAATTTTTCACGAACAGTTGACTCAATTACCCGTCTTCCGGCAAATCCAACTAAGGCTTGTGTCTCTGCCAAAATAATATCGCCTTCCATTGCAAAGGATGCTGTTACACCACCTGTCGTTGGATCGGTTAATACAGTCAAATAGAATAGTCCAGCCTTTGAATGTCTCTGAACAGCAGCTGAAATCTTAGCCATTTGCATCAAACTCATGATTCCTTCTTGCATTCTTGCTCCGCCAGAAGCTGTAAACAATACTACCGGTAATTTCCTATCTATCGCAAATTCAAAAAGGCGTGTAATTTTCTCACCTACAACCGTTCCCATTGAAGCCATGATAAAATTAGAATCCATAATCCCCAATGCTACTTTTTGACCTTTTATCTGAGCTGTTCCAGTCAAAACTGCTTCATCTAGTCCTGTTTTTTCTCTTGCTTGAGCTAATTTTTCTTTATAGTTTGGAAACTTTAAAGGATCTTTGGTTTCAATGCCTGTGAACAACTCATCAAAACTTCCTTCATCCACAGTCAATTTTAGGCGCTCCACTGCAGAAATACGAAATGTATAGCTACAATTAGGACAAATTTGATCATCCCCTAAATCTTTTTGATAAATAATATGTTTGCATCCAGGACACTTAGAGAATAACTCGTCTGGAACCTCAGGCTTTGCTTGAGGCTTTTCACGAATTTCTCTATTTGGATTAATTCGGATATATTTATCCTTTTTGGAAAACAAAGCCATGGTTTACTCTACTTCCTTTCAGATTTCCTTGTTGGCAAGATTAAATGGCACTCATTCTTTTTCTTGATAGGCTGGGAGAAATTTTTCCATTAGAAATGCTGTATCATAATCACCAGCAATGACACTAGGATCTGAAATCAAATCCAATTGGAAACCGCTGTTAGTAACTACTCCATCAATTTCTAACTCATACAATGCACGTTGCATTTTCATCAGAGCATCAAAACGATTTTCTCCATGAACGATAATCTTTGCAATCATACTATCATAGTAAGGCGGAATCGTATATCCTGGATAAACCGCTGAATCCACACGCAAGCCAACCCCTCCACTAGGTAGATAGAGATTGGAAATTTTACCGGGACTTGGAGCAAAATTAAAAGAAGGATTTTCTGCATTAATACGGCATTCAATCGCATGGCCTTTTATTTGTATATCATCTTGTGAAAAAGATAAACTTTGCCCTTCAGCAATTTTAATTTGTTCTTTTACAATGTCAACTCCAGTAACAAATTCTGTAACAGGATGTTCTACCTGAACACGAGTATTCATCTCCATGAAGTAGAATTCGCCTTTTTCTTCGTCCAACAAAAATTCAATGGTACCAGCATTTTCATAAGAGACCGATTGAGCAGCTCGAACTGCAGCTTCTCCAATTTGATCGCGAAGCGTCTTTCCAATCGCAACAGATGGGCTTTCTTCTAATACCTTTTGGTTATTTCGTTGAAGAGAACAATCACGCTCACCGAGATGAACAATATGTCCTTGCTGATCCGCCAAAATTTGAACTTCAATATGACGAGCAGGATAGATAACACGCTCTATATACATAGCACCATTTCCAAATGCTGCTTTGGCTTCACTGGAAGCTGATTCAAAAGCGGCCACCAAATCTTCAGCTTTTTCAACTTTTCGGATACCTTTACCACCGCCACCTGCAGAAGCCTTCAGCATAACTGGATATCCAATTTTTTCAGCAACTTCTATAGCTTCTTCTGTGGTATGTACTTCTCCATCAGAACCTGGAATAACTGGAACTTTAGCTTTCAGCATTTGTGCCCGCGCATTGATTTTATCACCCATTAAATCCATCACTGCTCCAGATGGGCCGATAAATTTTATACCGACTTCTTCACACATGGTAGCAAATTTTGAATTTTCACTTAAAAATCCAAATCCTGGATGGATAGCTTCAGCACCAGTTAAAACTGCTGCTGATAAAACTGCATTGATATTCAAATAAGATTCTGTTGATTTAGCAGGACCGATACAGATTGCTTCATCTGCTAGTAAAGTATGAAGAGCTTCCCGATCGGCAGTCGAATAAACTGCTACCGTCGCAATTCCCAACTCACGAGCTGCACGAATAATTCTGACTGCGATTTCTCCACGATTAGCGATTAAAATTTTACGAAACATGATGAAGTCTCCTTTTATTGGCCGATTGCAAATGTTAGAGTTCCACTCGCTGCCAATTTTCCGTCTACCTCTGCTTTAGCTTCAACCACGGCAATGGTTCCTCTACGTTTAACAAATTTTGCAGTTAGAATTAATTGGTCGCCAGGAACAACTTGCTTCTTAAATTTGACTTTATCCATGCCAGCATAAAAGACCAATTTGCCTTTATTTTCTTCTTTGGATAATTCCAAAACTCCCGCTGTCTGTGCCAAGGCTTCCATGATAAGAACTCCCGGCATGACTGGATATTGTGGAAAATGGCCATTGAAGAATGGCTCATTAATTGTTACGTTTTTGAGAGCCACAATCTGATCTTCTTCAACTTCCAAGACACGATCTACTAGTAACATGGGATAACGGTGGGGAAGTGCTTCTTTGATTTTATTGATATCAATCATTTGATACGCACCAAGCCTTTCCCAAATTCAACCATTTCTTCATTTTCAACAAGAATTTCTGTTACCACGCCAGATTTTGGAGCTGGAACTTCATTCATCACTTTCATTGCTTCAATGATAATCAATGTTTGACCTTTTTGGACTTGATCTCCTACATTAACAAAAGCAGGTTTATCTGGGCCAGCAGCTAGGTAAACAACACCAACCAACGGACTTTCCACAATGTCACCTTCTGCTACCTGAGTAGTGCTTGATGGAGCCACTTCTTCTACAACAATTGGAGTCTCTACAAACTCTGGTTGCACATTAGATTCTACGGATCCATTTGTTGGTACTGTAGCTGTTGATGAATGAGGGGCAGAAGAAACAATAGGACTTCCATCTTTACTAATTCCATTTTTGCTGAAATGTAATTTATGACCTTGATTTTTATAAGAAAACTCACGCAAGCTTGATTGGTCAAATTGAGCCATCAAATCTTTGATTTCATTAATATTCATCTAGTCCTCCCAACGTTTAAATGCAAGAACAGCATTGTGTCCACCAAAACCAAACGTATTTGAGATTGCATAAGGAATTTCTTGTTCTTTTCCTTCCCCGTAAATGACGTTTGCTTCGATATAATCAGATAATTCTTTAGTTCCTGCAGTTTTTGGTACATAACTGTGGCGCATTGCTTCAATCGTCGCAATCGCTTCAACAGCTCCAGCCGCTCCAAGTAAATGTCCTGTGAATGATTTAGTTGAGGAAACTGCTGTATCTTTTCCAAGTACAGATACAATAGCTCCACTTTCACTTTTTTCATTAGCGGGAGTAGATGTTCCATGAGCATTGACATAGGCAACTTCTTCAGGAGAAACTTCCGCTTCTTTTAAAGCCATTTTAATTGCTTTAATAGCTCCCAATCCTTCTGGATGTGGAGAAGTCATATGATACGCATCGCAAGTATGACCATATCCAACCACTTCCGCTAAGATAGTAGCCCCTCGTTGTTCTGCGTGTTCTAGACTTTCTAACACCAACATTCCTGCTCCTTCTCCCATTACAAAGCCATTACGGTCTTTATCAAAAGGAATAGAAGCACGACTTGGATCTTCCGTAGTAGAAAGAGCCGTTAAAGCTTGGAAACCTGAGATAGCAAAAGGTGTTATGGACGCCTCTGAACCACCTACTAACATGACATCTTGGAAACCAAATTTAATAGAACGGAAAGCATCTCCGATTGCATCATTAGCTGAGGCACATGCTGTATTAATGGACTTACAAACACCATTTGCACCAAAACGCATAGCAACACTTCCTGCTCCCATATTTGGCAAAGCTTTTGGCAAGGTCATAGGCTTCACACGTTTTGGTCCTTTTTCATGCAAACGAATCACTTGGTTTTCAATTTCCTGAATACCACCAATCCCTGATGCGACAATGACGCCAAAATTATCTTTGTCAAGGCTATCCACATCTAACTTTGCATTGTTTACCGCCTCTTGCGCTGCATAGAGGGCATAGAGTGTATAATTATCAAAACGATTGGTATCTTTTTTTACAAAGTATTTGTCAAAAGGAAAATCTTGAATTTCCGCAGCATTATGAACGTTGAATTCACTGTGATCAAATTTAGTAATTGGACCAATACCAATTTTTCCTGCTTTTAGATTGTCCCAAAATTCCTCTGGAGTATTTCCAATAGGTGATGTCAATCCGTATCCTGTTACAACAACTCGATTTTGTTTCATAGTGGACTCCTTTATTTCATTTCTACATTGTAAATCCGCCATCAATTGTGATGACTTGACCAGTGATATACTCTTGGCTTGCTAAAAATAGAGTAACTTCTGCAACTTCTTTTGTACTTCCAAAACGTTTCATCGGAATTTGAGCTAAACAAGCTTCTTTTATCTTATCAGAAAGGGTATCAGTCATATCTGATTCAATAAAGCCTGGCGCAATAGCGTTGACGCGAATATTGCGGGCTGCTACCTCACGAGCTACTGATTTTGTAAAACCAATTAACCCTGCTTTTGAGGCCGCATAATTAGCTTGTCCAATATTCCCAGATAGACCAACTACACTAGATAGATTGATAATTGCTCCCTGTCTCGCTTTACTCATTGGTTTTAGTACCGCTTGAGTCATATTAAAAGCACCTGTTAAATTTACTTTTAATACCTGTTCAAAATCTTCTTCTGTTAATTTCAACAGTAGTTTATCTTTAGTAATACCAGCATTGTTTACTAAAACATCAACCGAACCTAATCGTTCAATCGCTTCTTCAATCATACGCTTTGCATCGCTACTATCTGAAACATCTCCAGAAATAGCAATAACTTTTACTGGATAATCTGCAAATTCTGATAACACTTCATCAGTTACTTCTTTGCGACCATTTAACACAATATTGGCTCCAACACTTGCAAATTGATGTGCAATAGCTAAACCAATACCACGAGTAGAGCCCGTAATAAAAATATTTTTATTTCGTAGTTCCATGTTTGACCTCTTTATTTTTCTAGAAGAATAGATAAACTTTCTACATCTTCGACTTGTTGAATAGAAAGTGACTTATCAATCTTTTTGATAAAGCCAGACAAGACCTTACCTGGACCAATTTCAACAAAGTGATTTATTCCCAGCTCTTGCATAGTCGCTATGCTATCGTAAAACCGAACTGGTTCCATAACTTGGCGAGCAAGAAGTTGTTTAATCTGTCCTTTTTCCATGACTGTCGCTTCTGTATTTCCTACAAGCGGGATCCTAAACTCTGAAAATTCAGTTTGTTCTAAAACCTTGGCTAATTGGTGGCTAGCTGGTTCTAATAGTGCTGTATGAAAAGGTCCAGAAACATTTAACGGAATCATCCGTTTGACTCCCTCTTCCTTTAATAGTTCAACAGCTCGATCTACTGCTTTCACTTCACCACCAATAACAATTTGACTTGGTGTATTGTAGTTGGCTGGGGAAACAATTCCAACTTCACTAGCTTTTTGACAAGCTGCTTCAATAACAGATACATCTGTATTTAAGACAGCTACCATTTTTCCTGAACCCAATGGAGCTGCATCTTCCATGAAAGCACCTCTTTTGGAAACCAACTCTACGGCAGTTCGAAAATCAAGAGCTCCCGAAGCCACCAACGCAGAGTATTCTCCAAGAGAGAGACCTGCAACGATGTCTGCTTGAAGTCCATTTTCTTCTAGTAGACGATAAATGGAAACAGAAGTTGTTAAAATAGCTGGTTGCGTATATCTAGTTTGATTCAGTTTTTCCTCATCTTGATCAATGAGTTTTCGAACATCATATCCTAGCACCTGACTTGCTTGATGAAAAGTATCTTTGACAACATCATATTTCTCATAAAGATCATGTGCCATTCCGAGATATTGAGCTCCTTGACCTGCAAATAGAAAAGCTGTTTTAATCATTTCTACTAACTCCTGCCCATCGTTTTGCTTCTTCTTGAATTTTTTCAGCAGCACCGTAATAAATATCTTTTAAAATTTCTTCAACGATTTCTTCTTTTTTAATCAATCCAGCAATTTGCCCAGACATAACTGAACCATTTTCTACATCGCCACGAACGACTGCATTAGCAAGAGCACCAGCTCCCAAGTTTTCAAAAACAGTTAAATCCGGTTCAACTTGTTTGAAGGCTTCTTTTTCAGCTTTTTCAAAATCACGAGTCAGTTTATTTTTAAGAGCTCGCACTGCATGTCCAAAATGTTGTGCAGAGATGGTTGTATCAATGTCACGCGCTTTCAAAATCATATCTTTATAATTTTGATGGGCATTTGATTCTTTGGCAACTACAAAACGAGTACCAACTTGAACAGCTTCTGCTCCCAACATAAAGCCAGCAGCTGCACCCAAACCATCCGCGATACCTCCAGCTGCGATGACTGGAATAGATACCGCATCAACCACTTGGCGAACTAATGACATAGTGGTTAACTTTCCAATATGTCCTCCAGCTTCCATTCCCTCAGCAATGACTGCATCTGCTCCAATTTTTTGCATCCGCTTTGCCAAAGCAACACTAGGAACTACTGGAATAACTGTAATACCTGCTTCATGGAAACGAGACATATATCTACTTGGATTTCCCGCACCGGTAGTAACGACCTTAACCCCTTCTTCGATGACCAAATCAACGATATCCTCTACAAAAGGAGAAAGGAGCATGATATTTACCCCAAAAGGACGATCTGTTAGAGATTTTATCTTATCAATATTGGCTTTCACTACTTCTTTAGGGGCATTTCCACCACCGATAATCCCTAGACCTCCAGCTTTAGAAACCGCACCGGCTAAATCACCATCTGCAACCCAAGCCATTCCTCCTTGAAAAATGGGATAATCAATATTCAATAGTTCTGTAATACGTGTTTGCATAATACCTTCCTTTATTCATTGCTTAAGTAATAGCTTGATAAAAACTATTACATTATCTTATATTAGTATCTGTACTTTGACAGTCAAACTATTACCTAAACAAGAGAGAATATCTTGCGATACTCTCAACTACTTGTTTATTTAGTTTTTTCTTCTACATAGGCAACCAAGTCACCAACTGTGTTCAAACCTTCTTCAGTTTCAATTTGGATATCAAATGCATCTTCAATTTCTGAAATAACTTGGAACAAGTCTAATGAATCTGCTTCTAAATCATCAAATGTTGACTCAAGAGTAACTTCTGATGGTTCTTTACCAAGTTCTTCAACGATAATTTCTTGTACTTTTTCAAATACTGCCATGGATAGACTCCTTTAAAATATATATATTTTTATCAATGTGTTTTTCACATGATTAACTAAATTGTAACAATAAGTGTTCCCCATGTCAAACCTCCACCAAAACCAGCCATTAAAACTGTTTGTTTTCCGTTCAGTTTGATTAAATTTTGGTCAACACATTCGGATAATAAGATTGGGATGCTTGCAGCACTTGTATTCCCGTATTCCATCATATTTGCTGGAAATTTTTCTTTGGGTATTCCCAATTTTTTAGCCATCTTATCTAAAATACGGATATTAGCTTGATGTAGTAGTAAAAGATCTATTTTTTCTAAAGCAATACCACTATCTGCTATCGTTTCTTTAATAGAATTTGCAACATCACGTACCGCAAAATCAAAGATAGCACGACCGTCCATCCGTAAGTATGATAGCACACTGTCTTCCTTTTTTGAGAATGGCGAAGACAATTCCATTTTACCACAAGTTAGCTTATCACCTCTAAGACCATCAGTAAACTGGTTTTCAGCTAAAAAATGAGGTTGCTGGCTACACTCTAAGAGAACTCCTCCAGCTCCATCACCAAATAGAACAGCAGTTGTTCGATCTGACCAATCAACCACCTTAGAAAGCGTCTCGCTTCCAATAATCAAACCTTTTTGATAACGACCTGAGGCAATTAATTTCTCACCTGTTGATAAGGCAAAAACAAATCCACTACAAGCTGCGGTCAAATCAAAAGCAAAAGCTTTTTTAGCTCCAATATTAGCCTGAACAAGTGCAGCAGTTGAAGGCATCATAGAATCTGGTGTAATAGTAGCAACAATAATAAAATCCAGTTCATCTGCGTTTAATTGAGCTTTTTCTAATAGTTGTTCAGCTACTTTTGTAGCTAAGTCACTTGTGGTCTCATCAAGTGATATATGACGCTTTTTAATCCCTGTTCGATTTGAAATCCAATCATCGGATGTATCCATAATGTTCGCTAAATCATCATTTGTAATCACTTGATTGGGAGTATAATGAGCCACTTGGCTAATTTTAGCATAATTCATTATTTCAAATCCTCTAGAAAATTATACAAGTTATACAATCCTTTCTGCATGACCTTCTTTTCTTCTGCACTCATTCCGTCTATGACTTTGGTTACCATTCGTTTATGGAATCGCTTATGAAGACGATAGAGCAAGCGACCATTTTGAGTTAAACTTAGATGGACTACACGCCTGTCAATCTCTGAACGACGACGTTCTATGTATCCCTTACGTTCCAAGTTATTTAAACTGGTCGTAACAGTTCCCAAAGTGACCATCAATTCTCTTGAAATATCACTTGGGGTAGCATTAGGGGTTGATCCGATTACATCAATTGTATGCATTTCCTTAATGGAAACGTCTTTAAAACGACTACCACGTAGACTTGATTCTTCAATCACTAATACATTATTAAAAATGGACGTCAAGTAGTCATTCACTAATTGAAAATTCAAAAACAACACCCCCTTAAAAAATACTTTGATATTCAAATTGTATCAGATGGCAAACTAATTTGCAAGTTTTTTTGAATTCTACAAAAATCACAAGCAACTCTCCCATCAATAAACAAACAACTTTTAAACACCTTTTACTATTTGCCTGTAAAGTTTGGACGGCGTTTTTCAGCATAGGCTCTCACGCCCTCTTTAAAATCTTCCGTGAAAGCTAAAGATTTTTGTAGGTGCAATTCTAACTCGGCATACTCTTTCCAACCACTGAACAAACTTTTCCAAACCATTTCTTTCATAGCTCGATAAGAGTTTTGTGAGCCACGTTTTAGTTTCTTGATTAATTGTTCTGTTGTCTTTTCCAATTTTTCAGCCTCGCAAATCTTATAAAGCAAGCCGTAGTCAAGTGCTTTTTCAGCTGTCAATGCTTCTCCTGTCATGACTAAATGTGTCGCACGAGTCAGTCCAATAGCACGAGTCAAAAGATAAAGCCCACCCGCATCTGGAGCCAAACCAACACCAATAAAAGCTTGGATAAATCGTGACTTTTCTGTAGCAATACAAAAGTCTGCTGCCACAACCATATTTGCAGCTGCACCGGCTACAGCTCCATTCACACTCAAGATTACTGGCTTAGGTAAACGTTTCATCGCAAAGGAAATGTCATTTACTAACTCAGCAATTTTCACCAAAGACTGAACATCATCATCTTCAACCGCTCGCTGCATTTCAGCTAAATCGCCACCTACAGAAAACACCTTTCCATTAGCATTGATGACAAGGAACTTAACAGCATCATCTTTTTCTGCTAATTTTATCGCTTCTAATATTTCCTCACACATAGGAATATTAAAGCCATTAGAAACTTCTGGACGATTAAACGTTATTATTGCGACTTCATCAACCACTTGATAAAGAATTCCATTAAAAGTCATTCCTACTCCATTCCCGACCAATCGAGTCGTTTCCTTTTATAATTAAATAATTTGAATTTCAAATTATTTTACCCTATTTATTCTACCATAAACTTTAACAGATTGAAACTAAAATTATTCATTTTCATTATTTTAGTTTTATTTTTGAATATCTGAACAGCTGTATAATCAAATTATTTCTTACTGCAAAATTACAAAATTCATAAAACATAGTCAATTGAAAAAACAAAAGAATTCTGTTATACTCTTCTTTAAATCATTGTTAGGAGCCCTTATGAAAGTCGTAAAATTCGGTGGAAGTTCTCTTGCCTCCGCAAAACAGTTACAAAAAGTTTTAAATATTGTAAAGTCAGATAAAAAACGACAATTTATTGTTGTATCTGCACCCGGAAAACGAACAGAAAATGATATAAAAGTAACCGATGCACTCATTAAGTATTATAGAGAGTATGTTGCAGGAAATGATGTTACTTCCAATCAAAAATGGATTATCCAGCGCTATGCTGATATGGTTGCAGATCTTCATTTGAAACCAGCCATCATTGAAAAAATTTCTCAAAATATCTTTTCATTGGCTACTCTTCCGATTGAAAATAATAAATTTTTATACGATACTTTTTTAGCCGCTGGAGAAGACAATAATGCCCTGTTGATAGCAGCTTTCTTTAGTCAAAACGGTTTGCCTGCTCGTTATGTTCATCCTAGAGAAGCCGGACTTTTTGTATCCAGTGAGCCGAGCGATGCTCAAATTCTTCCTTCAAGTTACGACAAAATTGAAGAATTAAATAACTGTGACGAGATAGTAGTCATTCCTGGATTTTTTGGTGTTACAAAAGACAATCAGATTTGTACTTTTTCTCGTGGCGGATCTGATATTACTGGTTCCATTATTGCAGCTGGAGTCAAGGCCGAATTATATGAAAATTTTACAGATGTAGATGGTATTTTTGCAGCACATCCTGGTATTATTCATGAGCCACACTCTATTTCCGAATTGACTTATAGGGAAATGCGTGAACTAGCTTATGCAGGTTTTTCTGTTCTACATGATGAGGCTTTAGTTCCTGCTTATCGTGGAAAAATTCCTTTGGTCATTAAAAATACGAATAATCCTGAACATCCTGGAACTCGGATTGTACTAACTCACGGAGAAGAACACCTCCCTGTTGTGGGAATTGCCGGTGACGATGGTTTTGTCAGCATCAACATTTCCAAATACCTCATGAACCGCGAAGTTGGTTTTGGTAGAAAAGTTTTACAGATTTTAGAGGAGCTAAACATCAGATGGGAACACATGCCAACTGGAATTGATGACCTCTCTATTATCTTGCGTGAACGCGAACTAACACCGATAAAAGAAGAAGAGATACTGCGTCAATTAATCCATAAGCTAGAAGTAGACCAAGCAGAAATAGAACACGACTTGTCCATCATCATGATTGTAGGTGAAAAAATGAAGAGTCACATTGGTGTGACGGCAATGGCAACCAAAGCACTTTCAGAAAATAAAATCAACATCCAAATGATGTCTCAAGGTTCTAGTGAAGTCTCTATCATGTTTGTTGTAAATAAAAAAGAAGAAAAAGCTGCCTTGAGAGCACTCTATAAAGCTTTCTTTTAATGAGTGATAGATTGATTCAATCCAAACCTCCACAATATCTAAAGTGGTGGTTTTTTTGTTGATTAATATTTCATAAAATCATTCAAACAAAGCAAATAAGATTGTCATTCCTTTTGTATTTTGCCATACACAATAAACCCAAAATAAATTTTGCTAGTATTAAAAAAGAGGAAAATTTACTTAAATAAAAAATTTTATTAAAAAATGTTTCAATTTAGAAAATAGATGGTATAATAAAATCAATTAGATAACACCGTTATCGTAAATAGAGGTGCCATTTATGACTAAAGAAAACTTAATTAATCAGTCAATTCTAGCTAGTGCCAAAAAAGAATTTTTAGCTTATGGTTACGAAAAAGCTTCCTTACGCCAAATTTGTAAACAAGCCAATGTCACAACTGGCGCACTTTATAAACGTTACAAAGGAAAGGAAGAGCTCTTTGGGACACTGGTTCGTTCCACATTGCAGGATTTAACGAAATGGATTGAGGAACATGTTCGACAGGATTACGTTTTATTGCAAAAGGGTCAAACACCCCCAATGACTAGCAATCGTTATCTTGATCATTTACATCACATGATGGATTTTATCTATAACCACGAGGATGAGATGTGCCTTTTACTATTCAAATCAACTGGCTCACGTTATGATCGCTTTACAGAAGAGACTATGATAAGTGTAACGGATGAAACTTATCGCTATCTACAAGCAGCAAAAGAATTGCATTTAATCACTCAAATTGTTGATAAAGAACATTTGCACTTGGCATTGCATTCTTATTTTGGAATGATTTTTGCTCCTCTATCTCACGGTTGGAATAAGGAACAAGCCTTTAAGTTTTGCGAAACGATTGTTGCTCTCTTTAACTGGGGAGTTCTATTAGGATTTGAAGAGGAGACCATCTCATATAGAAAGGATAATAAAAATGAATAAAAAATCAACTACAACTTGGATTGGTGAATTTATTTCACCTCATAAAATATCATTTATTCTTAGCGTGCTACTGGCTTTTATCTCTGTTATTTGTGGAATACTTCCCTATCTTTATGTCGGAAATATCGTCAGAGACTTATTATCTGGTATCAAAGAATGGCCAATTTATTGGGTAAATGGTATTTGGATTGCTGTTTTTTGGATCATCCATCTGATTGCTCATGCCATTTCAACCGCATTATCACATGAAGCTACTTTTAAAGTATTAGCGGAAATGCGATTGCGACTAACTGATAAATTAGCAAAATTACCACTTGGATCTGTTTTAAGTCAATCTTCTGGTTCTTATAAAAACATTATTGTAGAACGCGTTGATGCAACTGAAACAACTCTAGCTCATATCATTCCAGAGTTCACCGCAGCTATTGTAAGTCCATTATCCATTTTACTTTATATGTTTATTTTAGATTGGCGCGTCACATTAGCTTCTCTACTCACACTTCCAGCTGGAGCACTTTTCTATGCTAATATGCTCCGAAAAAGTAAGGGAGATTTTGAAAATACAGTTGCGAAAACAAAAGCTTTAAATGATACTGCAGTTGAATACATCAACGGGATTGAAGTCATAAAAGTTTTCGGAAAAGAAAAATTTTCCTACGACAAATTTGTGACAGCAGCTAAAGAGGGAGCGGATTGTTTTATTGATTGGATGAGAAAATGTTCACTTGAAATGGCTGGGGTTACAGCAATCATGCCAGCACTTCTACTATTTTTGTTACCACTAGGCAGTTATTTCACTTTAAACGGGAGTTTAAGTCCTAGTAATCTAGTCATGCTCATTATATTATCAATGGGTTTGGTCGGTCCAATAATTGCTGCTGCCACTTATATGGATGATATTCGTAAAATTGGAGCTACATTTGGAGAAGTTTCTGAAATTCTAGAACGTCCTGACCTAAATCGTCCAGTAAATCTATCACAGACACCTGAAAACAACGATGTTGTCTTAGAACATGTTTCTTTTGGTTATAATGAAGAGGATGAAGTTCTTCATGACATCTCTTTAACCATCAAATCTGGAACAGTTAACGCTCTAGTCGGTCCATCAGGTTCAGGAAAATCAACCATTGCCAAATTAATTGCTTCTTTTTGGGATGTTAACAAGGGAAGTATCTGCATTGGTAAAGTAAATATCAAGGATATTCCTTTAGAGGTCTATACAAAAAAAGTAGCTTACGTTTCACAAGATAACTATCTTTTTAATGATAGTATTTTAGAAAATATTCGGATGGGAAATCCTTCTGCAACAGACGAAGAGGTGAAGGAAGCAGCTAAACAATGTGGCTGTTATGATTTTATTATGAATCTGGATGAAGGGTTTGATACCATTGTTGGAAGCTCTGGTGGTGCTAGTTTATCTGGTGGTGAACGACAACGGATTGCCATTGTCCGTGCCATGTTAAAAAATGCTCCCATCATTATCCTAGATGAAGCTACAGCCTATACAGACCCTGAAAATGAAGCTCTCATTCAATCCAGTATCGCACAGTTGATTCAAGGTCGCACACTGATTGTAATTGCTCACCGTTTATCAACAATTGCTGACAGTGACCAAATCATCCTAGTTCATAATGGACAAATAGAAGCTACAGGAAAACAATCGGAATTACTGGAAAAAAGTGAACTTTACCGTAAAATGTGGCACTCTCATCTTGCTGTCCGAGACGGAGATGATGAAAAAACTGCAAAAGGAGGGATGAAAAATGCTTAGTATCTTAAAACGTTTTTTTGATTTTTGTAGCGAGGAAGATCGTAAAAAGTTTTACCAATCTATTTTATTAGGTGTATTAAAATCATTTATTATCGCTCTTCGGATACCAGCTATTGCTCTCGTTATACTAGCCATCATCCAAAATAATCTTTCGATGTCTACAGTATGGTTTTCACTTGGAATTATGGCCTCATCTGTTCTTTTAAATATTTTAATTACCTTAAAAATCACCATGCTTCAGACAGAAGCTGGCTACCACACTTGTGCACAGAAACGGATTGAAATTGCAGAACATATTCGCTATCTCCCTATGGGCTATTTTAATTCTAATAGTTTGGGAAAGATTACTAGCATCACAACCAATACATTAGAAGCACTCTCTGATATTGCAACTCGTGTCGTTATGGTGACAACACAGGGTTTACTCACTGTGGTAACCATCATCTTCTTTGTTCTTATCTATGACTGGCGAATAGGTTGCTTATTAATCTTAGGTTTATTGATTTTTCTAATACCAAACTCAATAATGCGCCGTAGCGTTGCGGGTGTTTCGGTTGATAAACAACAAATAGATGCCGAACTAGTTGATAGCGTCTTAGAATATGTTCAGGGAATCGTTGAAGTTAAAAATTATAATTTGACAAAATCTTCTGCCAAGAAACTAGCACAAACGATTGCCAACAAAAAAAATAGTGATATAAAAATGACTCTATTAACAGTTCCTTGGATTGCCGTTCAAGGAATGGTCAATAAATTAATGGGATTAATGATGAGCCTCTTATCTGTCTGGTTTTACTTACAAGGAAGTATGGATTTGCTCGTCTGCGTCATGATGGTTATTAGTTCCTTCATGGTCTATGATAGTTTAGATGGCATTAGTAGTTTTTCTTCTCTACTTCGTACAGTTGATTTATCCGTTGAACTAGTTCAAGAAGTTTTAGATTTAAAACCAATGGACATTTCTGGAAAGGAAATTATTCCTAATACAGCGAACTTACAACTTGAACATGTTCACTTTTCATATGGCAATCGCCAAATTATCAATGATATTAGCCTAAATATCCCAGAAAAAACAACCACTGCTATTGTGGGACCATCTGGTAGTGGTAAAACAACTCTGTGTAATTTGATGGCAAGATTTTGGGATATTGACAGTGGGAAGATCAGTCTAGATAATGTTAATGTCAAAGATTACAGCTACGATAGTCTAATTAAAAATTTCAGCTTTGTTTTTCAAAATGTCTATCTTTTTGAAGACACTATTGAGAATAATATAAAATTTGGTAAAACAAATGCAAGTCATGAAGAAGTGGTGACAGTCGCTAAAAAAGCTTGTTGCCATGACTTTATCATGGCTTTACCGGATGGATACCAAACTAAAATCGGTGAAGGAGGAGCTAGTTTATCTGGTGGAGAAAAACAACGTATCTCCATTGCACGTGCTATGCTTAAAAATGCTCCCATTATTATTTTAGATGAAGCAACAGCTAATGTTGATCCAGAAAATGAAGAAGATCTAATAAAAGCCATTGATGAATTGACAAGCAATAAGACTGTCATCATGATTGCCCATCGTCTTAAAACAGTTGAAAATGCAGATCAAATTATTGTCCTTGATAAAGGAAAAGTTGTCCAACAAGGTAAGCATACGGAACTATTAAAACAAGAAGGGATTTACAAAGACTTCATCAGCACTCGTCACCAAACTTTATCTTGGAAATTATCGTAGAAAACTCGTACAAAATGAACTAAGCTAAGAGGAGGGATAAATGGAATTAAAAGATTTTTGCTTGATTTTCCCAAGTCTATTTATGATTCACGAAATGGAAGAAATAATTCTGATGCCGAAATTTATATCAACTAATCCATTTTCTACTGTTACTAAAAAGTGGTTAGCTTGTTATACTCCATTTAATTTCAACCTCGTTGTTTTTGAACAACTTCTACTGTTACTAATTATTTTGACGATGAGCTATCAACAGAATGATTTCACCTTTTATCTAACGATTATCATTGCTTATAGTTATCATATTATTGGGCATCTTCTTCAAAGTTTATTTTTGAGAAGGTATGTTCCGGGTTTAGTTAGTGGAATAATAACTGGCCTGTTTTGTAGCATTTTTATTCAACATTTTATTAAAAATAATATTCAACTCTATTATTATTCAATCCTCACTTTATTGGTTATTTTTATGAATATAGTTTTAGCTTTTGTATTTCTAAATAAAATTTCAAGCAAATAATATCTATCCTATACCAATACTTTGTACAAAATAAAAAAATGATGAAAATCTTATCTTCACATTAGATAAAGTTTTCATCATTTTTAAATAACTTCTTCTATTTTGTACATCAATCTAGTGATTGGGAGAAATTTTTAATCTTAATTGAATGCCCTTAATTTTGTATTTTATACAACTAAATTTATTCCTGAATCTTAGCTAACATATATTTTGAAAATTCGACTGAAATCGTTTTTTCTATCTCTATTGAACTATTTTGCTCATATATACAAAGTGTTTTCATAATGAGATCTTTAATTTAGGAGGTAAATTCAATATCCCCCAATGTCCACCCTCAGCCTTAGATAGTATTACTTTATCTCTTTTAAAAGCTAGTACTCGACACAAATTCAAAATGATATAAACTGGATGATTTAACACTTTATCTTTAGAATCTTTGATATCATTCCAAATACTATCAAAAAAATATTCTTCGGCAACATCATCAAAAACATCATTAATTGTTTTTCCAAACAAACACCGAGGTCGGTGTTTTAAGACTGTAATGTGTGAAGCCAAATCTCTATCCACACCATACATCTCATTAACATATTTTAAAGGATTGTCTAAATATCTTGATAGATGTAACTTAGAAAAATGCAACTCAAAGGGAGTTGGATAAATAAAAGGTTTGCAAAAACCTTTTTTTATAATACTCAATTCAATTCCTTTTTCTGGTGCTCTTTGATCTAGTTCAACTACCATTTGCATATATTATTGCTTTATAGTATCTGTTATATCATTATTAACTACAACTAATAAATCAATATCACTTTTCTTATCATTAAAACAGCCCATTGCTACAGAACCATGTAAATAGATACCAACCAAATTTTCACCTAAAATTTGATGACTGTTCTCTACAAAGTCTGTCGTTATTCTGTCTAAAAGATTCATCTAATCACCTTGTATCATGAATAAATTGATTCCTAAAAATACATCTCATACAGATGAGTATCATTATCAGCGTGACGATACTTGCTCTCATTTTGTCCAGTTTATCTAAAAAAAAGATAGTAAGTTAAAACATTAATAAAAACCTTCTGCCTTATCTAACAGCAGGAGAAATCTTAACGTGAAACTTGATCAATAATCGCATCGAGTGCAAGAATAACAGCAAAAATAAGAGCTGGGTTTTCTGTTGAATCAATGATGTCCACTGCAAATTTATCATTTAAAGTAAGTCCTTGTTTATATAAAGTTGCAATAGGATCTCCATTCCTATTTACAATTGAATATTCATGTTTGATAAAAGAAGAACCTACCATTTCCCAGTCTAATCCTTCAATAATATACTTACCTTTTACAGAAAGCCATTGCTTTTTCACAGTAGCTACAATGTATTCATTTTGCTTAATATCAAATTTGTATTGTGAAAAACGTTGCTTAATCGTTATCAGCTCAGTTTCACCATCGGCACTACAAATGCTACTGCGTAAACCAACTAAGCCCCCAACATTCCCCTTTACAGTATATACTAACTGATCATTTTCATCAGTGATATCAAAATTATTTTTGAATACTGCCGTCTGTTTAAGAAAGTATTTCATTCATCGTCTCCCTTTTAACTTTATTAATCATGAATTTTTAAATTATAGATATGAAACTAAATCAACACCAAATCACATCTAAAATTCGATCTAAAAAATCTTCGCATTATATATTATAGAGTATCATAAAAATATAAAAATGTATATAGACTGATTTTGTTTTCGACTAATTAAAGAAGTTAGTTAATTATGTAGAAGACTCAAGATTTTCTTTTAATCAAACCACTATCACAAGTTTACTTACTTTTATAATATTTTTCTAGTATAATGTTTTAATGATACACATATTCAGTTACTACGTTATTTTTTTCAAAATGACACATTTCCAGATAAATTGAAAGGTTTCTAAAACATGGACTATATTTCTTATATACGCTCTAAAGTTGGGCATGATAAAATTATCCTAGCCTTTGCTGGAGGTATTTTAACAGATGATGAAGGGCGCATCTTGTTGCAGTTGCGTGGAGATAAAAAAACATGGGCCATTCCAGGCGGTGCAATGGAATTGGGTGAATCAACACTCGAAATGGCCAAACGCGAATTTTTTGAAGAAACAGGAATCAAGATCGAAGCCACTCGTTTTCTCAATGTTTACAGTAATTTTGAAGAAATTTATCCTAACGGCGATAAGGTCCAAACAATCGTCATGATTTATGAATTCAAAGCACTGGGCAATTTTGACATTTCTAATTTTCATAACGAGGAAACATTACGCCTACATTTCTTTTCAGAAGAAGAAATTGAAAAACTAGAATCTATAAGCAGCAAACATCGTCTCATGCTATCAGAATATTTTAATAATACCTTTACTATGGGATATTAAAATAAACAGCAAGAAATTATTTTTTCTTGCTGTTTATCTTGAATAATTGTTATTTAATTAATTTCCCAATTCCCAAACTGAATGATAATAAAAGCACACCTAATAACATAAAGCTCATCGAAAAATTGAAATAATCAATAATAATTCCCATTAGTGGAAAAATAAAAATCATCGCTAGGCTTCCTATCATCGAACTAACACTTAGCATTGTAGCTCTAATATTGGATTCAAACTCTTTTTGGATATCATTATTATATATTGGCAAAAACATAGCAACTAAACCATCGCTAAGTAAAAAAATAACAATATAGACTTCGGGAATAGCAACTATCGTCGAAACAAACAAAATCGCTGAAATAGGAATAATCACTTTAAAAACTTGTTTAGCTGTCCATTTGTCACCTAATTTACTTGCAAACCAAACCCCTAAAATATTTACAGCACAAGCTATTAGCATAACTAAACTTATCTTCCAAGATTCTAAATGAGACATCTCGTTTTGATAGTAAAAATAAAACATTGAGATAAATGTTACTAGAAATTGACTCCATAACATCCATTTCATTAAACTTGGATTTGTTTTGAAAGTCTTAATAACAGATTTATATATTTCATTAAAGTCTGCAGTCTCTTTACTTTCAGTTTTAATTTGAGGTTCCTTCAAAAATGAGATTACCACTATTGCAAGAAGTGATAAAATAATTTGAATGATATAAGTTAAATTTAAAAATCCATGAACAAAAAATCCAGCCATGACCATACCAAATGCCCTTGTACCTTCAGAAATTCCAGAAATGATACTAGTAAATTTTAAATACTTATTTTCTAGATTTGCCTCTCTCGCGGATTCATAAAGCATTGCACTACTCGTACCAGAATCAAGATTATAGGACCAAGCACCAACAATCATTCCAAGCGCATAAATCCAAAAATTTCCATGACCAATCAGCATCAGATAAGCAGAAGAAATGGTTGCTATTCGACTCGAATATAGATTTATTTTATAGGTAAACCGATCGGCTAACATTCCCGAAGGTATTTCTGATAAAAGACTAGTCCCATGAAATAGACTCTCAAGTAAGCCGATTTGAAACAGAGTCATCCCATTTTGACTTAAAAATAATATCCAAAAAGATGTAATTCCAAAAAAACTAAAAAGTTCGCTTGCTCCTAAAAGAAATATATTATTTTTATACGATTGCTTAAACATATTTTCACATTCCTTTTTATAAATTAAATATAAAAAAGCTAGCTTACTAAATATTTAATCTAAAATATTATTATGAAGATTCATACTATATATCATTTTATCAGTCCACTTACCATTTTCAAATGCAAAATCCAAACGAGTTGTTTCATAGGATAAACCTAATTTAATTGCCAACTGCTCTGAGGGAATATTCCCAGGAGTGATCTGTGCTTCAATATGGTGAAAGCCTAATTTTTCATATGCACAATTCAGTAATATAGAAATAGATTCAAAGGCGTAGCCATTTCTCCAATACTGGTTATGAAAAACGTAACCCAACTCACCCCATTGCATATTAGCTCTAGCAAGAGTTGCAATATTTAACATACCTAAATGTTCACCACTTTTTAAAAAAACACCAAAAATATATACAGAATCATTATCCCATAGAGAACAATGTCTTTTAACTAAATTTTCAAACCAATTTATGTCGCACATAGACATATCTAGCTTTCCTTCATCAAACTCAGATAAGGACGCGAGGCGATTATTGAAACCTGTATACCAACTATTATAGTCACCATTTTTAAGTGGTCTAATCAATAGTCTTTCTGACTCTAAAACAAATTTGTTCAAATTTGAAAAATCTCCTTCCAAGATAAAATATTAAAATGTGTTGTTATTAAAATTTTCATGACATTACCTCCTTGATAAAATAGTAGAACCATTATACAAGAAAAGATACTAAAAAACAATTATAAGTAATTTTGGCTCTATAATATCTGTAGTGGGTAAAACCACTCTGGATATTATGGAGCTTTTTGAGTACACAAAAAGTCCCATAAGACTTATAATGAAAAGCGCCAAACCATCATTAGAAAGAATCTTATGGAACATGTTCATCATACCACACGACTCATCGGAATGAAAGACAAAAATATCACCATAAACAA
>JAUMZQ010000011.1 GCA_030528055.1 Streptococcus sp. | reverse complement strand
TTGTTTATGGTGATATTTTTGTCTTTCATTCCGATGAGTCGTGTGGTATGATGAATATGTTCCATAAGATTCTTTCTAATGATGGTTTGGCGCTTTTCATTATAAGTCTTATGGGACTTTTTGTGTACTCAAAAAGCTCCATAAAATCCAGAGTGGTTTTACCCACTACAGATATTATAGAGCCATTTTAATAAAATCCATTTTCCATTATTCCTATCATGTTTTTTTAGCTTTAAAAAAAACATGATAGGTTTTTATTTTTAAAATTCGCTATAATAGCATCATAAAGTAAAACGCTTACAAAAGGAGGAACTTATGTCCACAGAAAAATATATTATGGCGATTGACCAAGGGACGACATCATCTCGTGCTATCATCTTTAATAAAAAAGGTGAAAAGGTTAGTAGTTCTCAAAAGGAATTTCCACAAATTTTCCCACAAGCTGGTTGGGTAGAGCATGATGCCAATCAGATTTGGAACTCTGTTCAGTCTGTTATTGCTGGTTCTTTCATCGAAAGTGGGATTAAGCCAAGTCAGATTGAAGCGATCGGGATTACAAACCAACGTGAAACAACAGTTGTTTGGGATAAGGAAACAGGTCTTCCAATCTACCATGCCATTGTGTGGCAATCTCGTCAAACAGCTCCTTTAGCTGAAAAATTAAAAGCTGATGGGTATGAAAAACTGTTCCACGAAAAGACTGGACTTGTGATTGACGCTTATTTCTCTGCGACAAAGGTTCGTTGGATTTTAGACCACGTTCCTGGTGCCCAAGAACGTGCTGAAAGAGGAGAATTGTTATTCGGTACAATCGACACATGGTTGGTTTGGAAATTAACAGATGGTCAAGCACATGTGACAGACTATTCAAATGCTGCAAGGACCATGCTTTACAATATCAACACACTAGAGTGGGATGACGAAATTCTAGAATTGCTCAATATTCCAAAAGCCGTGTTGCCGGAAGTAAAATCAAATTCTGAGATTTATGGTCGTACAGCACCTTTCCATTTCTACGGTGGAGAAGTGCCAATCTCTGGTATGGCAGGAGACCAACAAGCTGCTTTGTTTGGTCAATTAGCTTTTGAACCGGGTATGGTTAAGAATACTTATGGAACAGGTTCATTTATCATCATGAATACTGGTCAAGAGGTTCACTTATCGAAAAATAATTTGTTAACAACTATTGGTTATGGTATCAATGGGAAAGTGTACTACGCTCTTGAAGGGTCAATCTTTGTAGCAGGAAGCGCTATTCAGTGGCTCCGTGATGGTTTGCGTATGATTGAAAGCTCTCCTGAGTCAGAAGGTCTAGCTGCAAAATCAACCAGTATGGATGAAGTTTATGTGGTACCTGCTTTCACAGGACTGGGAGCTCCGTATTGGGATCCAAATGCCAGAGGCTCAGTCTTTGGTTTGACACGTGGTACGACTAAGGAAGACTTTATCAAGGCGACCCTTCAATCCATTGCTTACCAAGTTCGTGATGTTATTGATTTGATGCAAGTAGATGCAGGTATTGATGTGCAATCCCTTAAGGTTGATGGTGGTGCAGCCATGAATAATCTTCTAATGCAATTCCAAGCGGATATATTGGGTATCGATATTGCACGGGCTCAAAATCTTGAAACTACAGCGCTTGGAGCAGCTTTCTTAGCGGGCTTATCTGTTGGTTACTGGAAAGATTTAGACGAATTAAAAGACCTTAACAAGACAGGTCAATTATTCCAAGCTCAAATGAATGAATCTCGTAAAGAACAACTTTACAAGGGATGGAAAAAAGCAGTTCAGGCAACTCAATTATTTGCTGCCAGTGATGAAGAATAGGAGAATCTCATGGAATTTTCAAAAAAAACACGTCAATTAGCCTTGCAAAAGATGCAAGATAGAACGCTTGATCTTTTGATTGTCGGCGGTGGAATCACGGGTGCTGGAGTTGCCTTGCAAGCTGCTGCAAGTGGTCTAGATACAGGTTTGATTGAAATGCAGGACTTTGCAGAAGGAACGAGTAGTCGTTCCACAAAATTAGTCCACGGAGGCTTGCGTTACCTCAAGCAATTTGACGTGGAAGTAGTTTCTGATACCGTCTCAGAAAGAGCTGTTGTGCAACGAATTGCACCACACATTCCAAAACCTGACCCAATGTTATTGCCAGTCTATGAAGAACCGGGAGCAACCTTTAGCCTCTTTCGCCTCAAAGTAGCCATGGATCTTTATGATTTGTTGGCTGGTGTGAGCAATACCGATGCAGCCAATAAGGTTTTAACAAAAGAAGAAGTTTTGAAACGTGAACCAGACTTGAAAGAAGAAGGTCTAGTCGGTGGTGGAGTTTACCTTGACTTTAGAAACAATGATGCTCGTCTTGTTATTGAAAATATCAAACGTGCCAACCGTGATGGAGCCCTCATTGCTAACCATGTCAAAGCAGAAGATTTCTTGTTTGAAGATGGCAAGATTGTTGGTGTTGTAGCGCGTGACCTGCTCACAGACCAAGTGATTGAAATCCGAGCTCGTCTGGTCATCAATACGACTGGACCTTGGAGTGACATCATCCGTAATTTCTCAAATACAGGCAAGAAGATTTCACAGCTTCGTCCAACAAAAGGGGTACATTTGGTGGTTGACTCAAGCCGTCTCAAAGTTTCACAACCTGTTTATTTCGATACTGGTCTTGGTGATGGTCGTATGATTTTTGTCCTTCCACGTGAAAATAAGACCTATTTTGGAACAACTGACACAGATTATAAGGACGATTTAGAAAACCCACAAGTTACACAAGAAGATGTTGATTACCTCTTAGGTATTGTCAATAACCGTTTCCCAAATGCAAATATCACCATTAATGATATCGAAAGTAGCTGGGCAGGTCTTCGTCCGCTTCTATCAGGAAACAGCGCCTCTGACTACAATGGTGGAAATAGTGGCAAAATTAGTGATGATAGTTTTGAAAATCTGATTGATACCGTTAAAGATTACCTCAAAGAAGAAAAATCTCGCGAAGATGTCGAGCAGGCTGTCACAAGTTTGGAGACAAGCACATCTGAAAAAGTTTTGGATCCGTCAGCGGTATCACGTGGTAGTAGCTTTGAACGAGATGATAATGGACTTCTCACTCTAGCAGGTGGTAAAATCACAGACTACCGTAAAATGGCAGAAGGAGCTATGCAACAAATTGTTGAGATTTTGGATAAAGAATATCATCGCCAATTCAAATTGATTAATTCTAAAACCTATCCTGTCTCAGGTGGAGAAATCAACCCAGCCAATGTAGCAGCAGAAATTGATGCTTATGCGCAACTGGGTGTGGTTGCAGGGCTTAATCTAGATGAAGCGACTTATCTTGCGAATCTTTATGGATCAAATGCACCCAAAGTCTTTGCCCTTGCTCGTGAAGTTGAAGCTGTCGAAGGACTAAGTTTAGCTGAAACACTCTCACTTCATTATGCAATGCGTTACGAATTGGCTCTTCGTCCGTCTGATTTCTTCTTGCGTCGTACCAATCATATGCTCTTTATGCGTGACAGTTTAGAAGGTCTGATTGCTCCAGTTATCAAAGAGATGGCAGCATATTATGAATGGTCAGAAACTGAAAAGGTAACAGCGGAAGCAGAATTACGTGAAACCTTAGCTAAAAACGACTTATCAGATTTAAAATAGGAGGTAACTATGTTTCGTGAAATCTTAGGGGAATTTTTAGGGACAGCTATCTTGCTCTTACTAGGGAATGGTGTGGTTGCGGGAGTTGTCCTATCAAAAACAAAAAATAATAATGCTGGTTGGATTGTTATCACAACAGGTTGGGGGATTGCAGTTGCGATCGCAGCCTTTATTTCAGGGAAATTTGGACCAGCTCATCTGAACCCAGCTCTTACAATCGCTATGGCGGTTAAAGGTGATCTACCTTTTGCTAGTGTAGTTCCTTATATCCTAGCTCAATTTGCAGGAGCTATGCTTGGAACGTTCTTGGTTTATCTCATGTACAAACCACATTATGATGCAACAGAAAATCCAGCAGATATTTTAGGTACATTTGCAACAGGTCCAGCCCTCAAAGACACTGTTTCAAACTTCATTAGTGAAGCCTTAGGAACCTTTGTTCTTGTTTTAGCTATTGTTGCTTTTGGGCTGTACGATATGCCAGCTGGTCTAGGAACTCTATGTGTAGGAACCCTTGTTGTCGGTATCGGTTTGTCACTCGGTGGAACAACGGGTTACGCCATTAACCCAGCTCGTGACTTAGGTCCTCGTATCGTTCATCACTTTCTTCCAATAAAGAATAAAGGGAATTCTGATTGGTCTTATGCTTGGATTCCAGTTTTAGGACCAATCGTCGGTGGCTTGTTAGCTGTTGTGGTTGCAGGATTGTTTTAAAGAGTACCATAAAATAAAAAGTTTGAGGCTCAAATCTCAAACTTTTTTGTTCTGATTCTATATTTCGTAGTAACTATCATTAGATGATAGATATCGTGTAAGTTTTACATTTCTTTTTTTCTTCCAACCATGATGTCAGCAGCAATGGTAATATGAGTTAAATCTGACCAATCAATCGCCTTTTTATCCACATGAAAAAGTAAAGGAGTCATATCTAGCAAGGCTTCTTTTTCTCTTTCTTTCAACGGATAGGTCGTTACTACTGAATGGCTAGAAACAAGATGGAAATTTTCCTTAAAATGTTGGACTATTTTATCATTTGAGTATTCTTTTTGTTCCAGCTGTTCAGAAATTTTATTTCGGATTTCTATTAGATGTTGATGAGTTGGTATAACTTTTATCAGCAGACCTTTTTTGTCTAAAATACGATTAAATTCCTGATAATTGGCTGGTGAAAAAACATCTAGAATAATATCTATGCTAGCATCGCAAATAGGAATATGAGACAAATCTCCAACGAACCAGTTAACTGCTAAAGTTACATCTTGTTTTGTGGCTAATTGAATAGAATCTTTAGAAAGATCAAAAGCATAAATTTGTTTTTCACTGTCTTTTTTCTGAATTTCTCTAGCGTAATAGCCCTCTCCGCAACCACTGTCTAGAATATTTTGCTTATCTGGAAATGTTTTCAATAAGTCAAAAAGCTCTGATAGGATATGTTGGTAGAAGCCAGCTTGTAAGATAATCTGACGATTTTGAAAACTATTTTTATCGTAATTCTTAGATTGTTTGACTTGAGGTGCCAGATTGATATAACCGAATTTTGCTAAATCAAAAGAATGTTTGTTGGGACACTTTAAACTTTTTTCTTCTAATTTCAAAGAATGAGAGCAAAAGGGACAGATAAATAAACGGGCTTTTTCAAATCGTTGTAGTTTGTCGCTCATGTTTTTTTCCTTTTGTAAATTAGAACTAGTGTATCACGCAGACTATACTTTGGCAAGCGTTGATTGGGTAATTAATGCACTAGATGGAAAGAAGATAGTTTTATAAGTAATCTATCATGAAAATGTTGCATGTTGGCTGTTTTTCTATATAAAAGTGTTATAATTAAACCAAATAATTAAAGAAGGTAATTTTATGTCTGGTAAAGTGAAACTTAATAAAATAATTGATAGCAGTCAAACAACAGAAATTAATTTTGACCCTGATTCTTCTCCAGAAACTTGGGAACATTTTAAAAGAATTTACTTTTCTGATAAAAAAATTCAATTTAATAAAATTAAAAAGTACTTCGATATTAATGAAGATAGATATGGAGGTGAAGAATGTCTTAGAATATATAAGCAAAAAAAAGATGATGTTTTTCTTGAATATCCAGAATTAAAAATTGGTGGTGACACTGATTGGAATTTTAATGACAATAAAGAAAATGACTATAAGTATTCTAAATATAAGATATTTGTAGATAAAATAATATATGATAAAAAAATATCTAAAACACGTACATTTGAATTGATTAAAAAACTTAATTTTTGCAACTCGATGCATCACACTTTACTGAATTTTTCTCCTATGTTAGTAAGTGGTTATTTACAAAATATAAAAGGGGGAGGTTGTTATGGTTTAGATAGATTAGATAGTTTTATTACAATGATAGATAATTACTATAAAGAAACAATAAGAAAAGAGATTACTAATAATTACAGCTCCACAAGTGATTCTAAAAAAATTATTGATAATGAAACTATTGAAAAATTTCAAATTATTGAACTTACTAAAGTTAGTAAATTTATAAGATACACGAAAATTTTTGAAAGTGATATAAATCCAATATTTACTAATCGTCAATCTAACTTTGAAGCAAGAATTGATTATATGGATCTGTTTTCAGATGTTTATGATTATGTTGTTCAACATTATTTAATTACTGATGTAGATTTTATTAATGACTTAATAGAAAATGGTAAAAAAGAAATTATAACTCCTGATGATGTTGAAAACTATATGAATTTAGCTATTAGATATTGGAAATATAGAGAAGATTTTATTACTGAACATTTTGAAAATTGCTATAAAAAATACCCACTGTTAAGTGAGTATTATTCTCGCCTGCCGAACTCATAATTTTAAGGACTGGAAACAGTCTTTTTTGTGGAGTAAGTTTATATTTAAGGATATGGTTTAACACTATTAACCAAATTTCAAAACAAAATATTTTTTCTTCCCACGACGAATGACAGTTAGTTGATTTTCTAGTTTGTCAGCATCTGTGAGCAAGTAGTTTGTATCTTGGATGCGTTCGCCATTGATATAAATAGCCCCATTTTGAACATCTTCTCTAGCTTGGCGTTTGGAATTGACAACCCCTGCTGTAACGAGTAGTTCAACAATGTTGAGATCATCATCTGATTGCACTTGATAATTTGGAACATTGCTTAAACCTTGTTTCAACTCTTTAACGGATAGATTTTTAATATTTCCTGCAAATAGTTGTTCGGTAATATTGAGAGCCTCTTGATAAGCTTCTTCTCCATGAACGAGGGTAACAACTTCTTTAGCAAGAATTTTTTGTGCTAGACGTTGATGGGGTGCTTCTTCAAATTGCTGACGAATGTTCTCAATTTCATCTAAGCTAAGGAAGGTGAAGATTTTAAGGAATTTGATGGCATCATCATCCATGACATTTAACCAAAATTGGTACAATTCATAAGGGCTTGTCTTGTCGGCATTAAGCCAGATAGCATTTCCCTCAGATTTTCCGAATTTTTTCCCAGTTGAGTCCGTAATAAGTGGAACGGTAATAACATGAGCTGTTTTACCAGCTTTACGGCGAATTAACTCGGTTCCTGCAGTCATGTTTCCCCACTGATCAGATCCTCCAATCTGTAAAGTAACGTCATATAAGCGGTTCAATTCACAGTAATCGTAACCTTGCATAATTTGGTAAGCAAACTCTGTGTAAGAGATACCTGTTTCGATTCGCTTTTTAACAGATTCTTTACTCATCATATAATTGACAGTAAAGTATTTTCCGATATCGCGAAGGAAATCAATAAAACTAATAGAAGCAAACCAATCGTAGTTATTAACCATAACAGCATTGTTATCGCCTGTTTCAAAATCAAGAAAACGAGAAAGTTGATCTTTAATTTTGTTGCTCCACTCTACAACAGTTTCTTTTGTTTGAAGACTACGTTCGGCATCTCTATACGATGGATCTCCAATAAGTCCTGTTGCTCCACCTACTAAAGGATAAGGCTTGTGACCAGCTAGTTGCAAGTGTCTACAAACAAGGATTGGAACAAGATGCCCTAAATGAAGACTGTCAGCTGTTGGGTCGTAGCCAGAATAAAAGTTAACTTTCCCTTGTGCCAAAGCCTCTTTTAAGGCTTCTTCATCAGTAGTTTGAAAAATCAAGCCGCGTTCTTTTAGTTCATCAAAAATATGCATGGTATCCTCCTTGAATAATCAGTTTATATTGTAGAAAATAAAAAAGGTAACAATTGACCAAAAAGCTACGAGACAATTGTACTGGATAGGAACTTATTTCTTTCTAGCAAGAAACAGAAAATTTGGGAAATTCCTCCTACAAATACTTCTTTCATATCTACAAAATTATTTCATTCTATTTTATCACATTATAGATAAATAGCAATGTACATTAATGAAAATTTAGCTTAAAATATCCCACCAATGAGCTATTTCTTGAAATTCCTCCTACTTATTTGCTATAATGGTAAAACAAGGAGAATGTATGTTGGAACAATTTTTAGAAAATTTAAAACAACTTTGGAGCAAGACTCAGCAATTTTTCAAAAATAAAAGTAAGAATAACAAGTTGGGAAACTGGTCTTTAAGTGATGTTTTTGCAGTTTTTTTAAGAACGTTTAAACTTCTATTAAACATGGCTTTCGTATTTTTAATGTTTGCCATAGTGCTTGGAATTGGAATTAGTATCGGCTACGCAGCGAGCCTTTTTAGTAATACGCAGATTCCTAACAAGGATGAATTGGTTCAACAAGTGAATAATATCTCCGGCATTTCTAAATTATCTTATTCAGACGGTAGCGTGATTTCAGAAGTTGATAGTGATTTACTTCGAATACCTGTTGATAGTGATGCGATTTCTGAAAATGTAAAAAATGCTGTTATCGCGACAGAAGATGAAAACTTTAAAACCCACCATGGAGTTGTTCCAAAGGCAGTTATTCGTGCTACTTTAGGGTCTGTCATCGGAGTTGGTTCTTCTAGTGGTGGTTCTACATTGACTCAACAATTGATTAAGCAACAGGTTGTAGGAGACGCCCCAACTTTCAAGAGAAAAGTAGCCGAGATTGTAGATGCCTTAGCCTTAGAACGCTATATGACCAAAGATGAAATCTTGACAACTTATTTGAATGTTTCACCTTTTGGACGCAATAATAAAGGACAAAATATTGCAGGAGTAGAGGAAGCGGCACAAGGTATTTTTGGTGTATCAGCAAAAGATTTGACAGTTGTTCAAGCAGCCTTTATTGCTGGACTCCCACAAAGTCCGATTGTCTACTCTCCTTATGCAGCCGACGGTAGTTTAAAAACTCCTGAAGATATGGCATTGGGATTAAATCGTGCTAAAGATGTTTTATACAGCATGTATCGAACAGGTAAGTTGAGCAAAAAAGATTATGAACAATATGAAAACTATGATTTAACCAAAGATTTCAAACCCTCAGAAAAAGTTGAAAAGTTATCACACGATTATCTTTACTATACTGTTTTTGAAGAAGCTAAAAATGCGATGTATGATTATCTAATCAAGAGAGATAATGTCTCACAACAAGAGTTGAAGAATAATGATACTGTCAAAGCCTACCAAGAATTAGCTAATAAGGAATTGAGTGATGGTGGCTATACCGTTACAACTACCATCAATAAAAACATTTACAATGCGATGCAAAATGCAGTTGCTAATTATGGAAATGTTTTAAATGATGGAACGGGTGCAATTGAAATGGGTAATGTTCTCATGGACAATAAGACAGGGGCCGTTATTGCTTTTGTCGGAGGAAGAGATTATGCATCCAATCAGAACAACCATGCCTTTGACACGAAACGTTCACCAGGTTCGACGATTAAACCAATTTTAGCTTACAGTATTGCTATTGATCAAGGATTGATGGGAAGTGCAAGTGTTCTTTCTAACTATCCAACTAACTTCTCAAGTGGCGAACCAATCATGCACGTTGATAGTCGTGGGACAGCTATGATGGACTTGCAAGAAGCACTCAATACATCTTGGAACATTCCAGCTTACTGGACCTATCGAACTTTGCGTGAAAAGGGAGTTAATGTCCGCAATTATATGGAAAAAATGGGCTACTCTATTGATGACTACAATATTGAAAGTCTGCCAATGGGTGGGGGAGTTGATGTATCTGTTGCACAGCATACAAATGGTTTTCAAACCTTAGCCAACAACGGTTCTTACCAAGAAAAATATATGGTTGAAAAGATTACAGATAGGGATGGAAAAGTAGTCTACCAACATAAATCAAATCCTACTCAAGTTTACTCACCTGCCACTGCTACCATTATGCAGGAGTTGATGAGAGGAGTATTGAACTCTGGAGCTACGACTACATTCAAATCTAGAATCAGTCAAATCAATGGGACATTAGCAGGTGCCGACTGGATTGGTAAGACAGGAACGACCAATAGTAACGGTGATATGTGGCTCATGCTGTCTACTCCAAGAATGACTCTTGGTGGTTGGATTGGGCATGATGATAATAGCTCTATGGCCGCTCTGACTGGCTACAATAACAATGCAGCTTATATGGCTTATATGGTAAACGCGATTTATCAAGCAGATCCAAATGCATGGGGTGTTGGAGACAAATTCACTCTGGACCCTAGTGTTATTAAATCAGATGTCCTGAAAGCGACAGGAGAAAAAGCAGGAAGTGTAACAGTTAATGGCCGCAGTATTAATTTGAGTGGACAGACAGTTCCTAGTTATTGGGCAAAAAATGGACCTCCAGTGACCAGCTATCGTTTTGGTATCGGAGGCACAGACAGTGATTATCAAAAAGCATGGGCAGCTATCTTAGGAAATAGTCGCTAATCAGATTGTTTTCAGATGTTCATATATCTATTAAAATCCTTGATTTTATTCAAAAAATAAGATATAATAGTGACAGTAATTTGTCGTCTGCTTTTTTGAAATATTGTCCAAAAAAGCTTACAGCAGTTAAATCAAACTTTTTTCAAGTCAGATTTAGCTGCTCTTTTTGTGCCTATTTTTAGAAAAAAAGATTGTTGTAATATAAACTTAAAGATTCTGAAAATAACTAAAAGGACAAATAAAGTAATGCTACTCTAATTTTTAGAGCATGTGATAAGAAGAAGGAGAAAAAACTTTGGCAGGACATGAAGTTCAATACGGGAAACACCGTACGCGTCGTAGTTTTTCAAGGATTAAAGAGGTTCTTGATTTACCAAATTTAATTGAAATCCAAACGGATTCGTTCCAAGATTTTCTTGACCATGATTTGAAAGAAGTATTTGAAGATGTACTTCCGATTTCAAATTTCACGGACACTATGGAATTAGAATTTGTGGGATATGAGATTAGAGAGCCAAAATATACATTAGAAGAAGCTCGAATCCATGATGCTAGTTATTCAGCCCCAATTTTCGTTACTTTCCGTTTGATTAATAAAGAAACGGGAGAAATCAAAACACAAGAAGTTTTCTTTGGAGATTTCCCAATTATGACGGAAATGGGAACTTTTATCATTAATGGTGGAGAACGGATTATTGTATCACAGTTGGTTCGTTCACCGGGTGTTTATTTTAATGATAAAGTGGATAAAAACGGCAAAATCGGATATGGTTCTACTGTTATTCCCAACCGTGGAGCTTGGCTAGAGTTGGAAACAGACTCAAAAGACATTGCCTATACACGTATTGACCGCACAAGAAAAATTCCATTTACAACGCTTGTTCGCGCTCTTGGTTTTTCTGGTGATGATGAAATATTTGATATTTTTGGAGATAGCGATTTAGTACGCAATACCATTGAAAAAGATATTCATAAAAATCCAATGGACTCAAGAACTGATGAAGCCTTGAAAGAAATTTATGAACGTCTTCGTCCGGGAGAGCCTAAAACTGCTGAAAGTTCACGTAGTCTTTTAGTGGCGCGTTTCTTTGATCCACATCGCTATGATCTAGCTGCTGTTGGACGCTATAAAATCAATAAAAAATTAAATATCAAGAATCGCTTGCTTAACTTGACCTTAGCTGAGCCATTAGTGGACAGTGAAACAGGTGAAATTATTGTTGAAGCCGGAACAGTTATGACGCGTACTGTAATAGACAGCATTGCAGAACAGTTGGATAATGGCTTGAATAAGATTGTCTACACACCAAATGATTCGGCTGTTTTAACAACCGCAGTGGAATTGCAAAAATTTAAGGTGGTAGCACCAAATGATCCAGACCGTGTTGTAACGATTATTGGAAATGCAAATCCGTCTGATAAGATTCGTACGATTACTCCAGCTGATATTTTGGCTGAAATGAGCTACTTCTTGAACTTAGCAGAAGGTATCGGTCGTGTGGATGATATTGACCATTTAGGAAATCGACGTATCCGTGCGGTAGGTGAACTATTGGCTAACCAAGTACGCCTTGGTTTGTCACGGATGGAACGGAATGTTCGTGAGCGAATGAGCGTTCAAGATAATGAAGTCTTAACACCGCAACAAATTATTAATATTCGTCCTGTAACGGCAGCCATCAAAGAATTTTTTGGTTCATCTCAGTTGTCACAATTTATGGATCAACACAATCCTTTATCTGAGTTGTCACATAAACGTCGTTTGTCAGCTTTAGGGCCTGGTGGATTAACACGGGACCGTGCAGGGTATGAAGTACGTGATGTACACTACACTCACTATGGACGGATGTGTCCGATTGAGACACCTGAAGGTCCAAATATCGGTCTGATTAATAACCTGTCTTCTTATGGACATCTAAATAAATATGGATTTATTCAAACTCCTTATCGTAAGGTTGATCGTGAAAACAATGTCGTAACAAATGAAATTGTTTGGTTAACAGCAGACGAAGAAGATGAATTTATCGTAGCTCAGGCAAATTCAAAACTTGATGAAAATGGTGGTTTTGCTGAGGATATCGTTATGGGTCGTCATCGAGGAAATAACCAAGAATTTCCGTCTGACCAAGTGGACTTTATGGATGTTTCTCCAAAACAGGTAGTAGCTGTTGCGACAGCATGTATTCCTTTCTTAGAAAACGATGACTCTAACCGTGCCCTTATGGGTGCCAACATGCAGCGTCAAGCAGTTCCATTGATTGACCCGAAAGCACCTTATGTTGGTACAGGAATGGAATACCAAGCAGCTCATGATTCTGGAGCTGCTGTCATTGCTCAACACAACGGAAAAGTTGTATATGCAGACGCTGAAAAAGTTGAAGTTCGTCGTGAAGATGGTTCATTAGATGTTTATCAAATTACTAAATTCCGTCGTTCAAATTCAGGTACAGCTTACAATCAACGTACCTTGGTAAAAGTTGGAGATACCGTTGAAAAAGGAGATTTCATTGCTGATGGACCTTCTATGGAAAACGGAGAAATGGCTTTAGGTCAAAACCCAATTGTCGCTTATATGACATGGGAAGGTTACAACTTTGAGGATGCGGTTATCATGAGTGAGCGCTTGGTTAAGGATGATGTGTATACTTCTGTTCATTTGGAAGAATACGAATCTGAAACACGTGACACAAAATTAGGTCCTGAAGAGATTACGCGCGAAATTCCAAACGTTGGGGAAGATGCTTTAAGAAATCTTGATGAAATGGGAATTATCCGCATTGGAGCAGAGGTGAAAGAAGGCGATATCCTTGTTGGTAAAGTAACACCAAAAGGTGAAAAAGACCTTTCCGCAGAAGAAAGACTCTTGCATGCCATTTTTGGAGACAAATCTCGTGAAGTGCGTGATACCTCTCTTCGTGTTCCACATGGAGCAGATGGTGTTGTTCGTGATGTGAAAATTTTCACTCGTGCTAATGGGGACGAATTGCAATCTGGTGTGAACATGCTTGTTCGTGTTTATATCGCACAAAAACGTAAAATCAAAGTTGGAGACAAAATGGCTGGACGTCATGGAAACAAAGGGGTTGTTTCTAGAATTGTACCAGTTGAAGATATGCCGTACCTACCAGACGGAACTCCAGTAGATATCATGTTGAATCCTCTAGGGGTGCCATCGCGGATGAACATTGGACAAGTTATGGAGCTTCACCTTGGGATGGCAGCACGTAATTTGGGAATTCATATTGCGACACCTGTGTTTGATGGAGCCAGTTCAGATGACCTGTGGGACACAGTTCGTGAAGCAGGAATGGACAGTGACGCCAAGACAATTCTCTATGATGGTCGTACAGGTGAGCCATTTGACAACCGTGTATCAGTCGGTGTCATGTATATGATTAAACTTCACCACATGGTTGATGACAAACTTCATGCACGTTCAGTTGGACCTTATTCTATGGTTACACAACAACCATTGGGAGGAAAAGCTCAATTTGGTGGGCAACGTTTTGGTGAGATGGAAGTTTGGGCTTTGGAGGCTTATGGAGCTTCAAATGTCCTTCAAGAAATTTTGACTTACAAATCAGATGATGTAAATGGCCGTCTAAAAGCTTATGAAGCTATTACCAAAGGGAAACCAATTCCAAAACCGGGAGTTCCTGAATCTTTCCGCGTACTTGTTAAAGAGTTGCAATCACTTGGTTTAGATATGCGTGTTCTTGATGAAGATGATAATGAAGTTGAACTTCGTGATTTGGATGAAGGCGAAGATGATGATGTGATTCACGTTGATGATTTGGAAAAAGCACGTGAAAAAGCAGCACAAGAAGCCAAAGCAGCTTTTGATGCAGAAGGAAAAGAATAAATAGCAAGCTACAAAGCATTTGCTATAACTGATTTAAAACAAAGAAAGGTAATAAATAGTGGTTGATGTAAATCGTTTTAAAAGTATGCAAATCACTCTAGCTTCCCCAAATAAAGTCCGTTCGTGGTCTTACGGGGAAGTAAAGAAACCTGAAACAATCAATTACCGTACATTAAAACCAGAAAGAGAAGGACTCTTTGATGAAGTTATCTTTGGTCCAACGAAAGATTGGGAGTGTGCTTGTGGTAAATACAAACGTATTCGTTATAAGGGAATTATTTGCGACCGCTGTGGAGTTGAGGTAACACGTGCCAAAGTTCGTCGAGAACGTATGGGACATATTGAATTGAAAGCACCTGTTTCTCATATTTGGTATTTTAAAGGTATTCCAAGTCGTATGGGCTTAACTTTAGATATGAGTCCGCGAGCATTGGAAGAAGTCATCTATTTTGCTGCTTATGTAGTGATTGATCCTAAAGATACACCGCTTGAACACAAATCCATTATGACAGAACGGGAGTATCGCGAACGTTTACGTGAGTACGGTCCAGGTTCTTTCGTCGCAAAAATGGGTGCAGAAGCTATTCAAGATTTGCTAAAACAAGTGGATCTTGAATCAGAAATTGCAGCTCTAAAAGAAGAATTAAAGACAGCGACTGGTCAAAAACGAATCAAAGCAGTTCGCCGATTGGATGTACTAGATGCCTTTTATAAATCTGGCAATAAACCTGAGTGGATGGTGCTAAATATCTTACCAGTTATTCCACCAGATTTACGTCCAATGGTTCAGTTGGATGGTGGTCGTTTCGCGGCTTCTGATTTGAATGACTTGTATCGTCGTGTAATCAATCGTAACAATCGTTTGGCACGCCTTTTGGAATTAAATGCTCCAGGAATTATTGTGCAAAATGAAAAACGGATGCTTCAAGAAGCAGTAGATGCCTTGATTGATAATGGACGTCGTGGACGCCCTATTACTGGGCCAGGTAGTCGTCCATTAAAATCATTGAGTCACATGCTTAAAGGAAAACAAGGTCGCTTCCGTCAAAACCTATTAGGGAAACGGGTAGACTTTTCTGGGCGTTCTGTTATTGCGGTTGGTCCGACTCTTAAGATGTACCAATGTGGTGTACCTCGTGAAATGGCAATTGAGCTGTTCAAACCGTTTGTGATGCGTGAGATTGTAGCACGTGATATTGTACAAAATGTCAAGGCTGCAAAACGTTTGGTAGAACGTGGTGATGAGCGTATTTGGGATATTTTAGAAGATGTTATTAAAGAACATCCAGTGCTATTGAACCGAGCACCGACCCTTCATAGACTGGGGATTCAAGCCTTTGAACCTGTTCTGATTGATGGGAAAGCCCTAAGGCTCCATCCATTAGTTTGTGAGGCCTATAATGCTGACTTCGATGGTGACCAAATGGCGATTCACGTTCCTTTGTCAGAGGAAGCTCAAGCAGAAGCACGTATTTTGATGTTGGCTGCTGAACATATCTTGAATCCGAAAGACGGAAAACCAGTTGTAACACCATCTCAAGATATGGTTCTAGGGAACTATTATTTGACAATGGAAGAAGCTGGCCGTGAAGGCGAAGGTGTGGTCTTCAAAGATATGAATGAAGCTGTTATGGCTCTTCGTAACGGCTATGTTCACCTACATACTCGTGTTGGTATTGCGACAGACAGCCTCAACAAGCCGTGGACTGAAAGTCAACAACATAAGATTTTGATAACAACAGTTGGTAAAATTCTTTTTAATGACATTATGCCAGAAGAATTGCCTTATCTACAAGAGCCAACTAATGAGAACTTGACGGAAGGCGTTCCAGAAAAGTACTTTTTAGACTTAGGACAAGATATCAAAGCGGCGATTGAAAAGTTAGATATTAATGTACCGTTTAAGAAAAAGAATCTAGGAAATATTATTGCCGAAATCTTTAAACGTTTCCGTACAACTGAAACATCTGCCTTGCTAGACCGTTTGAAAAATATTGGTTACCATCATTCAACACTAGCAGGATTAACAGTTGGTATTGCTGATATTCCTGTCGTGGAAGACAAGGCTGAAATCATTGAAGAATCACATAAACGTGTGGAACAGATTACCAAACAATTCCGCCGTGGTATGATTACAGAAGATGAGCGGTACAATGCAGTTACAGCTGAATGGCGTGCAGCGCGTGAGAAACTAGAAAAACGTTTGGTTGCTAATCAAGATCCTAAAAATCCAATCGTTATGATGATGGATTCAGGAGCTCGTGGTAACATATCAAACTTCTCTCAACTTGCAGGTATGCGTGGATTGATGGCTGCTCCTAATGGTAGAATCATGGAACTTCCAATTCTTTCAAACTTCCGTGAAGGTCTTTCAGTTTTGGAAATGTTCTTCTCAACTCATGGTGCCCGTAAAGGGATGACGGATACGGCCTTGAAAACAGCCGATTCAGGTTACTTGACTCGTCGTCTAGTTGATGTTGCTCAAGATGTGATTATCCGCGAAGATGATTGTGGAACTGATCGTGGCCTTTTGATTACTTCTATTACAGAAGGAAAAGAAATGATCGAGTCTCTGGAAGAACGTTTAAACGGACGTTACACTAAGAAATCAGTCAAACATCCTGAAACTGGAGCGATTATCATCGGCGCTAATCAACTAATTACAGAAGATAAGGCAAGAGAGATTGTTAATGCAGGTGTTGAAGAAGTGACTATCCGTTCAGTATTCACATGTAATACTCGCCACGGAGTTTGTCGTCACTGTTATGGTATCAACCTTGCAACTGGAGATGCTGTAGAAGTGGGAGAAGCAGTTGGTACTATTGCGGCTCAATCTATTGGGGAACCTGGAACACAGTTGACGATGCGGACTTTCCATACAGGAGGGGTTGCCTCTAATACAGATATCACTCAAGGTTTGCCTCGTGTCCAAGAAATTTTCGAAGCGCGTAACCCTAAGGGGGAAGCTGTTATCACAGAAGTCAAAGGTGAAGTGACTGCCATTGAAGAAGACGCTTCAACACGTACGAAAAAAGTATTTGTCAAGGGAACAACAGGCGAAGGAGAATATGTTGTACCATTTACAGCACGCATGAAAGTGGAAGTTGGAGACCAAGTTTCTCGTGGTTCTGCACTAACAGAAGGTTCTATCCAACCAAAACATTTGCTTGCTGTACGAGATGTTTTATCCGTTGAAACCTACCTTCTTGCTGAAGTTCAAAAAGTTTACCGAAGCCAAGGGGTTGAAATCGGAGATAAGCATATCGAGGTAATGGTTCGACAAATGATCCGTAAAGTACGCGTGATGGATCCAGGTGATACCGATTTATTAATGGGAACACTGATGGATATCACAGACTTTACAGATGCCAATCGAGATGTTGTTATCTCAGGAGGAGTTCCAGCAACTGCACGACCAGTTCTGATGGGAATCACAAAAGCTTCATTAGAAACAAATAGTTTCTTATCTGCGGCTTCATTCCAAGAGACAACTCGTGTACTAACAGATGCTGCTATTCGTGGTAAGAAAGATCATCTTCTTGGACTGAAAGAAAATGTTATTATCGGTAAGATTATTCCAGCGGGTACAGGTATGCAACGCTATCGTAACTTGGAACCACAAGCTGTGAATGAAGTTGAAATTATTGAAGAGACAACGGATGGATCAGAAGCTATTGAAACAGACGATTCTCTTGTATTAAAATAATAAATAAAGCCTACCTCTTTCTATAGAGGTAGGTTTTTTGTCATCATCTTTTAAAATTCATTGACAAACAAAAATACCAGTTATAAAATATATGTATAGAGGTAAATAATAAAATTAAAATAAAAACGCTTTCTTTTAATAGGAAACGATAAGTAAAACACCTTATAAAATATACGTTTCTAGGTCATTAATTTTGAACTAAAATTTTTGAATTACTTATGGTTTAGTATTTAGTAAAAAAAGTTAGAACAAAGTTAAGTTACATTTAAGTTAAGAACTTTAGAATAGTATTAAGACAGTTACCAATGTGTAAACAAAAAGTTAAAAAGGGATGAAAAAGAAAGCGTTGCTTTGATTATTGAAATATTTGATGATAGAATGGTATTTAATTATAGCAAGCTATAGTTTTTTACTAAAAAATATTTTAAAAAGCAATGTTTGGTGAGGAAATGAAAAAAATTAAAGTCATGGTCGTTTTCGGTACTCGTCCAGAAGCAATAAAAATGGCACCCTTAGTCATTGAATTGAACAAACAGACGAGTTTATTTGAAGTTCAAACAGTTGTAACAGCACAACATCGACAAATGCTAGATCAAGTGTTAGAAACTTTTGATATCCAGCCTGATTTTGATCTGGATATTATGGGCAAGAACCAAAGTTTATCTGATATTACTGTTAAAATTTTAGAAAAGTTGGATCCGATTGTAAAAGAAGTTCAGCCAGATATCATTTTGGTTCACGGAGATACAACGACAACGTTTGCTACCAGTTTAGTAGCTTTTTATAATCAAGTGAAAATTGGACATGTAGAAGCTGGATTAAGAACGTGGAACAAGTATTCACCATTTCCAGAAGAGATGAATCGTCAAATGACGGATTCATTGACAGATTTATACTTTGCTCCAACTCATCAAAGCAAAGAAAATTTGATAAAAGAAAATCACTCCGTGGATAATATTTTTGTTACAGGAAATACCGCTATTGATGCATTAAAATTAACAGTACAAGAGAATTACCATCATACTGTTTTAGATAATATCCAGCCAAATCGTAGAATTATTTTGGTTACAATGCACCGCAGAGAGAATCAAAATGAGCCTATGAGACGAGTTTTTAAGACTTTACGAAAAGTGGTAGATGCTTATGAAGATGTGGAAGTTATTTATCCTGTTCATCTAAGCCCAGCAGTTCAGGAAGCCGCAAGAGAAATTTTAAGTGATAATGAAAAGATTCATTTGATTGAACCGTTAGATGTTTTGGATTTTCATAACATTGCTGCTAAAAGCTATTTTATCATGTCTGATTCAGGTGGAGTACAAGAAGAGGCTCCTTCTTTAGGAAAACCAGTTTTGGTTTTACGAGATACGACAGAAAGACCAGAGGGTGTCGCTGCTGGCACCTTGAAATTAGTGGGAACAGAGACAGAAGCAGTACAAGAAGCGATGGAAGCTTTATTGAATGACGAAAACTTGTATCAAGCAATGTCTCAAGCGAGCAATCCTTACGGAGATGGGAAGGCTTCTAGCCGTATTGCACAAGCCATTGCAGCTTACTTCCACCAATCAGAAAAACCAAAAGAATTTAAAACAGGAGTAGAAAATGTTTAGGAAAAGAGGATTGGAGAAATCGTCCGCTATTTTAGTACTTGCTATAGGGGCGATTCTAGCTTACAGTTGGTTTCTTGCACCCAGCCTATTATTCATTGAACTAGCTTTGATTTCATTAGGAGTTTTCAGTGTTTTTGTCTTAACAGACATTTTGGTTAGTTGGCTCATTATTTTGGGAATTGCATGTGCTACCGTTATCTTGATTTCAGATGTAGCTTATTTTACCGATATTCAAGTCATCTTTTTAATGTATACCTTCTCTCTAATTGTTTGGTTGGCTCATCGTGTCAATTATTATCTTCATGGACGACTTTCTATCGTACAAGATACTAGTGATCAAGCTCAAAAAGATTACACGCAATTAAGAGAAACAGTTCATTTACAAGAAGAAAAAGTTTTTCAAACATTGCTTATTCACTGGTCACACTATCTTCAGTTCTTTCAAATCTCGCCTCGTGAATACAAATGGGTCTTGAAACAAATTCGTAGAATACTGCGAAGAGATTTCCCAGAAGATTCTTTGGTTCACTATGTTTCAGATGGAAATTTTCTTATTCTTTTGTCCGATGAAGAAGTAGATTTAAAAGAGTACTTTCAGGAAAGAATTAAGCCTCAATTATTGAGAATACATTTTAGAAATAAACAAAATCATCAAAAAATTCAGTTTCAGTCAGCTTATTTGTCTATCGATTCTAAAAATAAAGATAAGTTTGCCGCTTATGAAGATACAATGAAGAACTTGGAAAGACAGCTTGAAACAGATATTATTATTGAATACTAGGAGGGCAGTATGTCATTAACTCATTTATTTTTTGTTGCTTCTATAGGAATTAGTATCCTTTTTGCATTTAGTTTTATTGTTTTATTTATTTATTACTTGGTCATTTACGGTCGCGTTAATAAAAACTTTAGGGCGGTGAAACATGATTAGTCAAATTATTATGATCATCACTTTGTTTTCTATCTGGTTATCTTTAGGATGGGCCATATTGATATTAATTTCTTCAGTTCATTTTTGGATGAAGAGAAGTGATTTCAAGGTAGATACCAGCCCACTTGAAGAATACCCGATGGTAACAATTGTTGTTCCAGCTCACAATGAAGATGTTGTAATTGCACAAACGACTAAAGCTATTTTAGACTTAAATTATCCGCATGATAAGGTAGAATTACTCCTTTTTGCAGATAATTGTTCAGATGATACTTATCAAGAAATGTTGAAAGTTCAAGCTTTGCCACAATATGCTGGACGCAATATGACCATAACAGATCGTACTGGTACAGGAGGAAAAGCTGGTGTTCTGAATGATGCACTGGAAATGGCTAAAGGAGAATACATTTGTGTCTATGACGCTGATGCGATGCCTGAAAAAAATGCGCTTTACTTTTTAATTAAAAAAGTGATGGAAGATCCAGAACGTCATGTGGCAGCTTTTGGTCGTAATAAGACTAGAAATGCTAACCAAAATTTCTTAACAAAATGTATCAATCAAGAAATTGTAGTAACGCAAAGAGTTTACCATGTGGGAATGTGGCATTTATTTAAGATTGGTCGTATCCCAGGAACTAACTTTATTATCAACACAGAATTTGTAAAAAGTATAGGTGGTTGGAAAAATGGTGCCTTGACTGAGGATACCGAAATCTCCTTTAAAATTATGCAAAGCGGGAAATTAATTGCTTTAGCTTATAATTCAGAGGCTTTCCAACAAGAACCAGAAACTTTGAGATCCTATTATCTGCAACGTAAACGTTGGGCAAAAGGGAATTATGAGGTGGTTATTGATAATTTCAAGCATCTCTTTGGAAGAGGAAACTGGCGTGTAAAATTAGAGGTGTTTAATTACTCTTGTATTTTCTTCTGGTTTAACTTGGCGATTGTTCTCTCCGATATAATCTTCTTTGCAAATATAACAGCTATGCTTCTCCACCTATTTGTACCAGATATTCGAATTCCATTTGCCTTTGATTATAATAATATCTATGTTGCTCAGGTAATGCTTTTCAACTGGATTTTAATGATTTTATTATATCTTTTACAAATTAATATTGCTTTGGCTTCACAATTTGGGCAAGCAACTAGCAAACAAATTTGGTTGGCATTGGTATCTTATATAACTTACTCGCAAATATTTATTGTAGTTTCTATTGATGCGGTAAGCTCTGTTATTATGGATAAGATTTTACGAAGAGAAGGGACCAAGTGGGTTAAAACAAAACGATTCGCAGGTTAGGAGACGATGTGAAAAGATCAAAACTAAGATTTTTCTGGTTTGTACTAATTCTGATATCTTTTGCAGGAATTTTAGTCTATGCTAGATTAGACAGTACAATTCAGATTAAGAAACGTATTTACAATCAATGGAAACAAAATTATGTGATTGAAAAAGATAACCAAGCGTATGTGAAAACAACAAATAGTAGCACAGAAGACGTTGTTTTATCAGAATCGCAAGGTTATGGGATGTTAATTGCGGTAGATGCAGCCAAGCAAGGAAATGCTAAACAAGAAGATTTTGAAAAATTGTATCAGTATTATTTAGCACATAGACTAAGTGATATGCAGTTAATGTCTTGGAAGCAGACAATTAAGGGAACTAAGACTACCAATGAAGAACAAAATGCGACAGATGGAGACTTGTATATTGCTTATGCTTTAATTCAAGCGGCAGAACTTTGGACAAATAAGTCAGATGAATATACAGCTCAAGCTACTGCTCTTTTGAATGATATTTTAAATCATAATTATAACCACGAAACAGGTGTACTAACTGTTGGAAATTGGGCAACTCAAGACTCTGAGTTTTATAATTTGATGCGAACATCAGATACTCTTCCAAATCAATTTCAAACATTTTACGATGTGACACAAAATGAACAGTGGTTGAATATCAAAGATAGCATGTTGAGCAGTTTAGAAAAAATTAGTTCAGAAAATAAAACCGGCTTATTACCAGATTTCATTTGGGTAGAAGGAGATCAGGCCAGAGCTGTGGATGCCAATACGATTGAATCCGAAAATGATGGCTTTTATTCATATAATGCTTGTCGACTTCCTTACAATTTAGCTCAAAGCTCGGATAAGAAGAGTCAAGCGTTACTGAAAAAAATGATGAAATTCTTTATCAAACAAGATACCATTTATGCCGGATATGATTTAAAAGGAAAACCCTTAAACGATCATCAATCAGACAGCTTTAATGCTCCGATCTTTTATGCTGCTAATCAAGATATTGATTTGCGTAAATTAGTACAACAAGACAAATTTGTATTCTTACAAGATTTACCAACAGATAACTATTATGATGCAGCGATGGCAACGATGGTTGGCTTGAATAGCTTATAAAGTACGAAAAACAAGGAGTTGTGTTAAACTCCTTGTTTTTTGTACTTTTAATATCTACATAGGAAACGATCAAATAGCTAATTTAAAAGAACTACATGAAACATATTAAAATAGCATAGAATAGCTTGAAACTAAATATGAAAAAATTGATTAGACACCTATGCTCTATAAAGTTATTGATGACGATAGAGACAAGAAGTGTTATAATAATTGAAAAAAGAAGAAAAAAGGTAAGGATATTCAATGTATATTTTAAATTTAACTTATAAAAAATCTATCAGCTCATAATTCTTATTTAGAAAATAATTATAAGAATGGAAAATTCATCTGCTCTGGGAGAAAACAACCTAGAACTGGAGGGATTATACTAGCAAACTTTAATTCAATGGAAGAAGCCCAAAAAACTATTGAAAAAGATCCATTCCTACAACTTGGGATTGCAGAATATCACATTACTGAATTCTTTCCAACAAAGTATTCTGATTCATTCAAAAAAATTATTTTCTAAAATATTTTTATCGCCTTTTATACACTTTATGACAACAGGCTGACACCTTTGAATTATTGAACTCAAAGGTATTAGCCTATTTATTTCTCATAATAATCCAATTTCTTTTAATCCTATAGTCTATAACCAAATTTCTTCTCTTTTACTTCAAATTCTCAAATACTTTATAATTTTTTTAATATAATAAAGATAAATCATTATATCTTGCAAAAATTTTTAATCATGTTATTAGGTAATCTCCTTATGCTCGGCTAAAATTTTTCTAGAGTTCTTGTTAGCTTATGAGCATAATAATTTAATTATCAAAGGATTTTCTATATAATATACGGTAGTACAAAGGAAGTGAAAGTATGTATTGTGTAATAGAAATGTATGGCGATTTTGAGCCGTGGTGGTTTTTAGAAGGTTGGGAAGAGGACATTGTCCAAAAGAAATGTTTAGATGATTATTATGATGCTTTAAAATATTACAAGTCACGTTGGGAAGATTTAGCGGCAGAAACTCCCTTTTACAATAGTAGGAGTGATTTAATGACTATTTTTTGGGATGATAAAGATCAACGTTGGTGTGAAGAATGTGGGGAATATATCCAGCAATACCATTCTCTTCTGTTGCTAGAAGATGATTGTATTATTCCGAAAAGTAAATTTCGTCCAGGTTATATAAAACGAAATGAAATAGAAAAGCATCGTGCTTGTCAAATGAAACCAAAATTTTCAAAATAAACAAGAATAAGTTTATATTCTTGTTTATTTTTATAATAAACATATCATAAATTTTCAATTATCATTTTGAATATTCTTAAATGCTCGTAAAGCCTTGCTATATAGGCTTTCGGGCGTTTTTTCTTTGGGAAGATACTTCACGTTTCTTTGTGTAATTTGTTATGAATTGATTGTCAAAAGTGGTAAAAGGGTAGTAAATTCATTTCTTCTAAGCGACTAAATATCTTGCTTGCTGTTCTTTTTCTAAGCGTTTCATTTCCTCCACAGCCGAATTACAGGTCGCATGTGCATAATAGTTCAGTGTCATGGTTATGTTTGCATGTCCCATAATATATTGTAAGGCTTTTGGATTCATACCGGCATTGGCACAGTTGGTACAGAATGTGTGCCTGAGCGTGTGCGGTGTGATATGTGGCAGCTTTTCCTCATGGTATTTATTGTATTTCTTTATGAGATTTTTTAGTATGCTGTTGAAATCACATGCTGTTTTTGGATAGCCTTTTCTGTTGAGAAAAAGGAAATTGCTGTATCCGTCAATCTCAACACACTTTCTGTCACCTTGCTTTGCCAATGCTCTTTTCAATGCCTGACAGGCAGCTTCAACCATCGGTATTTGTCGCTCACTGCTTTTGGTTTTGGGTGTTTCGATGTAATAGCCAAGTTCAGTGCTTCTTAATAGCTGATGGTCAACCGAGATAAGATGATTTTCAAAATCCAAATCGGAAACAGTCAGACCGCATAGCTCTGAAATGCGAAGTCCAGTTTTTAGCAGTAGCAGAATTTCATCATAATTCTTGTGATAGACTGTATCGGACTTTGCGAAATCAAGCAGTCTTTCTTCCTGCTCCAATGTCAATACCGTTTTAGGAACAGTATCGTCATCAATAACCGTATTAAGCTGAAAATCAAATGGATTCTTTCTCACATAGTCGTCCTGTATCGCAATGTAAAATGAAGCTCGCAGTGACCGCTTATAGTTGTTGATGGTTGAATAGGCAAAGCCGTTTTCGCTCATTCTGATAGCCCATTCCTTGGCGTCAGACGGTTTAATGCTGTCTATGCTTCTTGCTCCCAGCTTATCGTTCTTCAAAATCTCCATCAGATATTTACGCCCGTTCTTTGTGCTTGCTTTTATATTGGGACGCTGAGCATTCTGCTTGGCGTAAAGCTGGCAAAGGCTCATCTTCTTGCCGATAACATCAATTCCGTCTTGAACATCTTTTTGTATCTCTGCAATTTTTTCACGCAGTGCGATACAATCCCGCTTGCCTGCCGGTACTCTGTCCGTAGCTACAAGCTTCCATGAGTAGATAAACTGTGTTTCTCCGAATGAATCTACATACTTGTATAAGTATCTGCCGTCTTTTCTCTGGCTCTCTCCAGTCCTCAAAATCCGACCTTTATGGTCACGCCTTTTTTCCGACATGGTATCTGCTCCTTTCCTGTATGGAAAGAGCCTTGATACGACTTGATACTATTATACCATACCCATTCAAGACCCTTACACCCTATATGACATCTAATGTGTCTATCAGTTTTTCAAATTGTTTTCGCTTAATCTGAATCCTGTTTCCGTTCATAATCAGCCAGCCTGCATTCCTGTTTTCTTCTGCCAAACGGCGTAGCTTATTTTCGCCGATACGGAAATATTTGGCAGCTTCTTCAATCGTAAGTGTGTAGCGTTCCCAGATAGGAACATAAGCCTGCTTCATGTCATCAATCCTCCTTTCAAATTTTTGGTTTTACAAGCAGTCAGACAGCCTTGGCAAGGTTCACGGGAATCTCACCCCTACATGGTTCTCATGTAGCCGTACTCATTGCCTGCGACGGCTCACACGGTTCTCTGTGCTTCAACGCTCGGACTGTGACTGTACGGGAGTATCATTATGTCGATAAGAAAGTCATGGCAATCATCTTGCTGATGATGATGTATGGAGTGCCGGTATAAATCGCTCACTATCATTTCTGACAGGTCATGGCGTACCAGTCCATCAGCTCGTTTCTTATCGCAACGTATCTGACCGCTTTATTCAGTTTTCAAAGAACATAGGGGCTTATTCGCCTGCAAAAACACATATGGAAATATATGCTTTTGCAGAATAACAAACCTCTCCAATCGGGAAGCGTGGAAACATCATCACGCTTCCACGAAAAGAGAGAGTGCGTCACTTGATTTCTAATGACAGAATCTTTGTAATCAGCCTTGTTTCCATTCGCCCACGCAAAACCTCATCAACAACCATGCTTTGGTTTCCGTATTCGTCTTTCATCAGACGCAGGGAGCGTTTTGTCATATATCCCCGATAGTGCCGGATAATCTGATTGATTGCTTCTGAATCGCCGTCAGCAGCTTTGACAATGAGAGAAAAGGGAACAAGAGGATAATTCTTCTTCATTCTTCAAATTCCTCCATAAACTTCTTCATCATGGCAAGTCCGCTGGTTCTGTGCCGATAAACAGTGGAACGGTTTACTTTCAGCATGTCTGCAATCTCCGAATCGCTCATATTCATAAAATAGAACAGAAGCAAAATCTCACGCTTGTTGCTCGGCAAGTTCCGCAGTGCTTCGCTTAACAGGTCATTTTCAATGCCAATGGATATGCCGTTCAGCATAAAAATCTGAAAATCCGTTGCATAGCTGTCTGTTGTGGCAAACTGACTGACAAGATAATCTCCGATTTCCGAAAAGGACACTTCGTGTTTTGCCAGTCTGGACAGCTGTTTGAAATAGTCCTTTCGTTCATCTTCCATAGCCTGTTTGCAGATATAGTCAAACTGGTTTTCTATCGTCGTCTGAAAAGATGATGGTTTCATGTTCTCACCCCCTTTCTCTGGATTGAAAGGAAGTGAGCCTTGCGTCTTTTCCTCCTTTCACTCTTAGTCCCGACGTGAAAGGGAGATTTGTTGCATTGACGGTCAGAAAAATTTCGGATAAATAAAAAACACACAAACAGACTGCTCTTTGTTCATGTGTCTTAGCGATGTTGCTTATATTATTTGTGGAAGCGAAAAACCACGGAGGATTCTTTTGTATATATAATTGTGTTTTATGTTCGTAAGTAAATGCCGTATAAAATCGGCTTATAATATATTTTCTTCATGATGATTCTCCTAATAAAAATAGCCGACAACATAAGATTTTATATCTTACATTATCGGCTCTGCGTCTTTGCGTCCGGCTCTTTAATGATTGTGATTTTTAACTCTTTTATATTGACCAAGGTTTCTAATTTACACTTGGGACAATAAAGAGGAAAATTTTTCAATTCAGTGTTTTCCCGTAGCTTTATCCTCGTTTTATTTTTGTAGATAGGGCATAACAGCCATTTTGTTATATTCAATTATTACCTCCATCATTTTCAAAATAATAATCCAAGCTCCTCAAAAAATCATAGTAAAATTTAACACAAAAGCGATAACTACTATTTCAACCCTTTAAAATTATCTACTTTAATCTGCTTTATACTAATTCCATTTTCCTCAAGGAACTTCTTCATCATTTCAACATCATCAGGCTGACCAGCTAAGAGATAGACTGCCTTACTACCGTACTTATCTACTGCTTTCCCTAGTTTTTCCTGACTTTGGGAAAGGCTGGCACTGGTTTCATAAGTAAAGGTGTCTTCATGATTTGCCATATCTGACAATTCTTTATCAAAGACCGTCACTCCCTTGTCCAAATGGCTCAGAATAATGTCACGTTTACCACCCCACTCTTTGGCAATAGGCCGTATCGCTGCGATACCGACATCAGATGCAAAGCAAACAAGCGGTCCCTTATCGTCTTCAACTGACAAATGCGAGCCCAGCCAACTCATCTCGACTTTACTGCCGACTGGCAGACTAGTCAACATTTTCTTATAGAGACTGCCGCTATTGTGCGTCAGAATTAAAATCTCATCTTCATCAGGATTGGAAGCGATGGTCAGAAAGCGGCTCTTTTGTCCGCTCTCTTTAGCGTCTGGCAAGGCAATCTCGATATAAGAACCAGATTTCCATGTCATATTGTCAGGTTTCGTCAAGTGTATTAAGTAAAGGTCACCATTGAGATTTTCAATGGATTTGACCGACAAAGTTTGACTACGTCCAAGATAGGTGGTCACACCCCAAGCAATAAGGCATATTGCTACCAGAATAGATATAATAATTATCAACATTTTTTTACCTCTTTTCATTATTTTCCTCATTTCCAAAATTTAAAAGATAGCCAAAAAGCCAGTGCGATAACAGGAATAAAGCCAATCACTTTTATAATCAAATCAGTATCGGGCAGACTGTAAATATAAATCATGGTAATCACTGCTGCCAACCAAACACCTGCAATTTTCAGAATAGCAGGTAAGCCGGTAATCATACACAACCCTATTGCCAGCAAAATCATGCCTCCAGTCGCAAAAGACATGAAGTCTGGACTTAAAAAATTAATTGGCTGTAGAGTCATTCCCCAAATCATCACCAAAAGTCCAATCACAGCCAAAGCTGCTCCAAAAATACTTAGTCCATTCATTTGTTTTCCTCCGTTTGTGTTCATTTTAGTTCTCCTTATATATCATGAACTTGAATGAATATAAAAACAAATTCATTCATGCAGTTGCAAAAAATAAAGAATCAATATTCTTTATTTAAAAAGTCCTTTGACAAAATAAGCTGCCAAGGTTTCGATTGTTTGACTAACATTAGGGAAATCCTTTTCAGTGATATGCGTATCCATATAGTCGAATAGTTGATAAACCTGCAACACTTCTTGAGTTTTTTCCTGAGAATAGCCTTCTGCCAGCATGCGATTGGTAAAGGTCTCCACTAAAAACTGATGAAAGGGATTTGCTGCTTTGCCTTCTTCCGAGGAATAATAGTTATGCAACTTATCAGAAATAGCAGGATTGTACCATTCCATAAGAATTTTATTAGAAGAAACAAGACTTCGTGACTGTCCAAAAATCTGACTGATAACTTCAACTATATCCCTTTCCCAGTCAATTTCGTTCATCATTACTTGACGTGCATGGTTATTCTCATCTATATGAACATCTAAAAAAATGGCTTCTTTACTTTCATAATAGTTATAAAAAGAACCAACTGCTACACCGGCTTGCTTAGCAATTTCTGAAATACCTGTTGCCTTATAACCTTTTTTAGAGAAGACATCATGGGCGGCTGTCTTCAACGCCTGTTTTTTGTCCAATTTTATAAAACCTCCTCTTTTTTATTTCATTCAAACAGCGCATCTAGCCAATCAAAGAGCAGATTATGGACGAGTCTTAAATTATTGACTTGACAGTGGGCATCCGCTCCGCTTTCTGCTTCAAAGATCTGAAGTCTAGTATGGGAATTTTTGGATTTAAGGGCTTCATAAATCGCCTTTGCTTGACCTTGTAATTCTGCCCCCTCTCCCATGATGAATAAACAGGGACACTGAATTTTTTGATAGTTTACAACTTTTGCTCGTTTAAAAACTTCATCAATAGCCTTTTTAAAATCAGTAGTTCCAAATTGCCAGACATATTTTTGAAGATTTAGATCGGCAGCCTCATTTAAATTTCCAACCAGTTTTAAAATAGTATTCATTAACCAACTGGGAGTTTTTAAACTGGATCCAAACTCTTTTCTAAACAATTCGGCAACATCATAAATTGGTGTGCTGGCAATCCATGCCTGAATTCTTGTATCCTGTTCAACAGCTTGAGCAGTGAAATAACCACCTCCACTAACACCATAAATAGCTAAACGATTTAATTTAGGATTCTTATTTTCCAACCAATCAATACACAGCGAAATTGGAGCCGTAGCATTCACATCAAAGGTTAGTCCTCTACTTGGATTAGAGCCCTGACCGGGAAGGTCAATCATAAAAACATTATAACCTCGTTTCCAGCCGGGGTATCCTGCAAAATAAAACAAATCCTCCCGATACGTATCCCCACCACCAATCATAATTAATGTTGGACAATCATCACCACTATAGAGGTAATAACCGGGTAAGTAGGATTCTTGATAGTGAATCGTCAAATCCTCAATAGGTGCTTTTAATGAACGAATAGCTTCTTTAAAGGCATTCTCCATCTGTTGAACAGCAGGTAGATACTCCTCAGAAAAAGGATTGATAAATTGGATGGCCGAACGAATAGAATAGGTTTGTGCTAGGTAGTATTGAGCTTTCGTTTGTTCACTTAAATCTGGATTACTTAGTTTTTGTGCAAGGTAGTTTGCATGAGATAAAAATACCTTTTTCTAAGTACTTGGTTTTGGGGATTTTCCCAGTCTTTGTGCGAGGTAATAAAGCTCTCCGTGTGAAAAGCCAAAAACTTCGCTAATTCCTAGTAACCAATTAAAGAAAAAATCCGTATCACCATTTTTGAAAAATAATCTAGTCGATTGCCGTTTTAGGATAACTTCACTTTCTTTCATGATTTCCCTCTGTTTTTATTTTTCCGAATTTATTATAACATCTGCGAACTATTTATGTGTGAATTAATTAAAGGACAAACGCAAATTAAACTGTCTTCACATCTTAAACAAATCCGCATGACTCCTGTATCAGTTAGGGTGAGTATCAAAATACTGTTTTTACACTATGAATGAATATTTTTCTATATTCATTCATAGTGTACCAAATTATTATTAGCCTGTCAATAGATAAAATACAAGTTTTTAAGTTTAGAAGCAACTCACTTCACGATCTTCCAATTCCCCTCATTCTTTTCAAGTATCAGACTAAACTGCGATACTTGTGTTACCTTAGTTTGTGGGTCAAGATATTTTACTGCTAATACAGCTATAACCTGATTTTCTTTTCGGTTGTAAATCGGATTGACAAGCTCCTGAAAGATATACTCTGTCCCAACAGGTTTTAGGATTTCATCTTCCACATAGTAGGACAATTCTTTTTGTGTAGCGGTAGGATAGAGCTTGAAAAAAGTGGTTAAAAAGTCATTTATCTCATTTGTAGTAACAGAATCAACCGTACCATCGCTTTCTATCATCTTTGGTTGATAGGAAGATTTTGCCGGTACGCTGGTAATGGTGGGATTTTTAATGATGACCATATTTCCGGTACTGTCCACATAGACACTGACAAAATAAGAGGATTGTACATTTTTCTTGCTTTCTCCCTCTGTAATACCCTGTTCCACACTGTATGTCACATCAAAGGTATTATCACCGGTATTTTTGACACTCCATATCTGAAAAGCTTGAAGCGAAGAGGAGACCGGTATATCTTTTCGTACGGTATCGATGTTAAGAGCTTGTAGTTCTTCTGTGAGATAGTTTTTCAATGCTTTGTTTCGGTTATCAATCGAGGTGCTATTCTGCTCCCATGAATAGTAAACTTTCGCAAATTTCTCTACAAAGTTTTCTACATTATGAGTATCCATATACTCTTTTTCTATAACCTTGGTTTCATGAATGGTATGAGTATCTATTGCCGTGAAATGTTTAAATACCGCAAAGCTGAAGCTGATTCCTAAGAGTATCCATAGGGCAATCACTATCTTTCTTCGAGGATTTACCTTATGAATACGAGGTTTCTTCTCTTTGGGAAACTGTTTCTTGTCTTTGTTATGATAGATGAGTTTCATATTTTTATTCCTTTCTCATCGTTTGATTCGTCCTGCTCCTACCAAATGCTGTTGCCAGTAAGAGCTTGTCAGGTCGGTATAGCCTATCGGGTCGCCTGCATGATACATGCGGTTATTTCCAACATAGATTCCGACATGAGTAATATATGTTCCTGCATTATAGGTAGAATGAAAAAATATCAAATCTCCAGCCTGTGCTTGTGATAGAGAGATATGCTGAGTAGCGTCATACTGTGCCTGTGCGGTTCTTGGCAGAGAAATACCGGCTTTTCCATAGCACCACTGCACCAGTCCCGAACAGTCAAAGGAAGTAGTGGGAGAAGCTCCGCCATATACATATTTCCAGCCCTCATATTTAAGGGCTTCATTCATAATTTCCTGTGTAGTTTTATCATCAAACTGAGCTGTCACAAGATACTGTTTGACCAGAGCCACATAAAACATATTTCCATAATTGTATCGCCAGCCACCATTAACAGAGATGGCAATAGGATTGGAATAGCTCACCTTTGTACCGCCAGAACGCTCCTTTGCAAAACTTTGAGCCAACTCAAAGCTATATTTTTTGCTACGACCGGCAACATAATCCAAAAAGCTACCGCCATAGTTATAGGACTGTATGACACAGTCGAAATCTACATCTAAACGCTTACTGCCTGCCAGAAGCTCACTGAAATACTTTACTCCCTGTTTGATAGAGCTTTCCGTATCTAATGAGTTCGGAGGAAGCCCCAGCGATTCCGAGGATTGCATAACGTCTTTTTCCGTACCGCCGGATTCTACCTGTATAATGGCAAGCAATACATTCACATATTCACTAATTCCATATTTCTTAGCATATTTCTCTACCATAGACTTGTGTGCCAAAACCTCCTCAGAAACGGTCGCACCGCCAAATTGACCGCTTCCAAATCCGCCATCTTGTTCATCAGAAACTAAAATTGTGATAAACAAAAGCAGCGAGAAGATAAACACAAAAAAGCCGGAAAAGCTGATGAGAAGATGTTTTAATTTCATGGCGACTTACCTTGGTCTTTTTTTATTTTGGCGGATTGTAACGGTCTGCTTTTTATATTTATAGCTTGCATTCTTTGAACTACAGGAGCTTGTCTTGTCACTCTAAGCTGTGACGGATTTTCTTTTAACAGGTTTGCTCTCTGAACGGTTCTTTCCTGCATATTGGTTGATTGAGATTCTCTCATAGTTTTTTGTGGTTCTTGTTCTTTTTGTTCTTGGATAGTTTGTCTCTGCTTTGTCGTCGGTCTTTCATGGACAGATGAAGCTGGACTTTTAGATGATTTTGCCGTTTCCATTTTCAAACGGCGTTCAGCAATCGTCTGTCGTCTTGCTTCTTTCTTCTGCTTGCGTTTGTTTGCTCTATCTGTCCTTACTTGAGAGATACCGCTGGTAAAATCATTCAGATTTTCTCTGATTTTGTTTTTTCCTTGAAAGACGGCATATTTTGCATTTGTTGGCAGGTCAGCGACTTGTTCCTTGAATTGGCTGACAGACGCTGTTATCGTATCTTTCGTATCTGCTACAGCTCCGACACCTTGTCCGAGCCTTGCTCCCAGTGAAGTGGTCGGTTCACTTTGCGGTCGGCTGTGGTCTGCTTGTGTTTTTGGAGAGTGTTTTAAGCCATCTCTTTCCTGATTTCTTTTACCGGCAATCGCAGAACCCACGCCGAAAGCAGTAATAGAGCGTCCCAGTGTTCTTTGCAGACGGTGCATTTGTGCGTGCATAAGCATACGAGGTTTTCTCATCATACGGCTTCCGACACCTTGCGAATCATTGCTTTGCAGAGAAAACAAGCTCATCAAATCACCCAGCTTAAAATAAATACCTGCAAAGGTCACTATCTGCAAAAAAGCAATCATAAAAAACGGATAGCCTGCTGACAAACTGTAAAGCATAGTGGAAATGCTAAAGGCAACGGTAATAATCAGGGTAATTCCTGCACGGGTCAAGATGGTATTAAAGAGCTTTGTAATAGCTCTTTTACTCATGCCCTCAAAGGTCGGTATCATGCTAAGCAAGAAACTGATAGGCAGAAACATGGCATAGATGATAAAGAGTATCTGCGAGAAAATCATAATGCCGGTCAGAAGAAAGACGAAGATAGAAATGCCGATATTGAATAGGAACAGGAAAAATACCGTTCCCAATCGGCTGATTGTCTTTGTAATGGTCATATTGGTATTATTCTTATCCTCAATTTCTTCTTTGATGATGTTTTCTCTATCTTCGCCATTGTTGGAATCGGGGCTGGTGGACAAAAGATTTTCTACACGGTCTGTACCAAGACTGTCTATGTCGGTTGTTCCGTATTGGAGCAGTAACCAAGGCTGTTTGACCTGAATGGAAAACAGGCTGTCTCTGATTAAATCTACACTGTCTTTTCCTTTTGATTCGGAATCCGGCAAAGTAATTTTTGCCCCCAGTGATAAGCTGGCATTGCTGATGTCCGATGAAAAATCATTGATTTTCGTAATAAAATCAGGAGCATAGGCAATAAAGGAAGCGGATAGGATAAATACCAATACGAAATTGACAATCGCATGAATTGCCCTTGTTGTTTCCTTTTTGATAAGACCTGTATAGGTGACATAGATACCAAGTATCAGAATAAAAATCAAAAGAAAACCGACATAAAAGCCTTCTGATGATAGACCGCTTGAAGTAACTCCGGCTAAAGTCTGCATATTCTTTCCAATGGCATTCGATGTGGAAGAAATAAAATCCAAGGAATAGGCTTCTTTTACCAAGTAGCCTGTGGCGTTTGAGATATAAAGGCTGATTGTCCAAATGAAGTTAGTAATCGCATAAAGTCCATACATGACCTGTTTTCCAATTCCATCTATCCAGTTCCATGGTAGCCAATCCCAAGAATTATCAACATAAAAATCAAGCTGATAATTCTCAAGAGGATACTTACTGTATTCATTTGCAGTATTTACCGTATCATCAACTAATCCTGCGGCATGTGCAACTGTTCCGACCATAGCCAAGAAAAATAAACTGATGACAAGGATTGCACCTGCTATCAGTATGACTTTTCCAATTCGTTTGAGTATCTTTGTTATATTTTGTTGTTTCATGTTTACACCTCAATTTGTGCAGGCGGTCTTGTATCAAAGGCATGGAGCAATTCCTCAAATACAGGGTGAAACTGTATCACGCCGACACGCCCATATAAATCACTGATAAGACACTGCCCGTTCTCCAAGTTACGCAGACGCTTCTGGTTGTACTCATCTTCAGGGTCAACCCCAAAGAACGCCAAAGTCTTTTTAATCTCATTGATGTCCGTGGAGCGAAAAGCAAATTTCAGTCCCAGATTGTTTTTGAGTTTTTCATCTAAGAGGTCGTCTGTATTTTGAGTTACGAAATAAACACCTGCATTCATAGCACGACCGGCACGGACTAATTTCATGGATAAGGTCTTACCTTGAGCCACCTGTAAAAAGCTCCATGCTTCGTCCAAATCCACAATTTTGAAAATACTTCTGTTCGTATGAATAAAATCTAAGGCAAAGGTACTGATAACAATGAGCATTGCCACAGATAAAAGTTCCATTGTGGTATATTCTTCAAAATCCGTTTCCTTGTCCGGAAGTACCAAATCGGAAACCTGTATAATATTCAGCTGTTTTTCCAAGCTGATAGATTGTTTCACTTCACCGTCACTAAAGAGAAGATGAGCAAAATCATAGTCGGTAAAACTTTCAATATGTTCTGCAATGTTGACGGCTGTATCCGTTCCCTCAATTTTCAATTCTTCAATGATCTTTAATAAGCCCCTTACTTCACTGTTCGTTACAGCACGAATAGCTTTTCTAAGGACAGGGAAACGGTCGGAATCACGGGAAGAAATTCCTGTTAAAAAGGTCAGTATGTCAATCGCAAGTGATTCTGAATCCTTTGGATTTTTCATAATTACATAAGGGTCAAGTAATCCCATGTTTTTCTTTTCAGAGGTCAGATTGACAATATTTATTTCATGAGCGATTTCAGACAGGGTTTCTTTCCAACTTCCACGTTCCGCTTTCGGGTCAACAATAAGAGCCTGTGCTCCGAAAAGTACCGCATAATAGACAATCAAATTGTTGGCAAAAGATTTTCCACCACCAAGAGAGCCGACAAAAGCAGAAGCTAAAGCATTGGTTACAGAGCCTTTTACTCCCTGCGAAGCAAGAGCTGGTTTCAGATAAACATTCCTTCCCGTATCCAAACTGTAGCCAACATAGATTCCGTCTTTTTCTCCAAGCATTTGTGTTGCTCCAAAGCCAAGTCCGGCAAGAAAATCCGAAGTCACATACTGGATATAGTCATTCATATAGCGTTTGCTGGCTGGCAGAAATTCTCCCTGTAAGCCCAACATATCGCCAAACGGTCGCACCAGCTTTACACTTAAATCATCGTAAAAATCTTTCACCTCATCACAGCGTCTTTTCAGCTCATCAATATCATCTGCCGACACACGCACTACATAGGATAACTTGTACATGGATTCCTTACTTTGGTCTAAATTATTTTCCAACTCACTTACACTTTCCAAAGCGTCAGCGACATTGGAGCTGGTTTCGTTGTCATTTTGCCAAGCATGATTATCTAAATCTTTTAATTCCTTTTTCTTATTTCTGACTGTCCCCAAAGCCTTTTTATTGGCTACAATTTCCACATTCATGGAGGTATCAATCGGGAAAGTGAATTGCTGTTGCTGATAGTAGAAAATTTCACTTGACGGGAAATCCAGTTCCCCGACAACACTGTTGATGGTAAAGTAAACCACATACACGGTGCTATCTTCCTGTTCCAGTTTTAAATATCTTTGCTTTTCTTCTATCAGACAACGGGTAGGCTTGATAAGGTCATAGTATTTTATCAGCGTTTCTCCATCTGTTTTTTTCTTTGAAAGATGGTAGGTATAATCTTCATAGGCTGTGCCGGTCTGCCCGTAGAGGTGTTCGATGAGATAGCCGAAATCGTCTTTATTTAGTGGTCGGATTTTGAATCTCCTTGAAATCTTATTGGAGAGCAGTTTTTCCATCTTTGAATAACGGAAAATCTCATCATTGCTCATGCTGACGAAATCACCCATCAGTCTGTGGTTGACATCATAGATAAAGTCCATAGCCGCATTTTTAGCTTCTTTTGTAAATCCCCTGACGGACAAATCCTGCTCGCCAGAAAGGAGCTTAAAACCGATATAAAAGCGGTAGTCCACCTGATTTTCTCCAATCATAGAAATCAGAGCGTCCGTCTGCTCATCAATTCTTTTGAAGGCAACTTCTTTTAATTTCCCGATTGCTCCTTTTTTGGAATTTTCCTGAACGGAGCGTATGCTTGATTCGGTACTGATTTGCAAGGCATGGATTTTTCCGTCACGATTTTGTGCGATAAGCTGTCTGAAAGAATCATGCACCTGTAATTTTTGCTCAGGGCTTAGAAAAGAATAATTGTAGGGAAGAAACTCATAGTAAGCGAAGCATTCCCCGTCATTATTCCAAACCAGATTATTTTCAATATACTTAATGGGATATTTCATCGTATTCACTCCTAACTGCTGTAATTGTTTCCTGCATATTGTTTTTTCTTAAATGTATGGTTTTGCCTGCATAGGTCAGTTTTGGTCTGAACCAAAAAGAAAATACCGACTTCAAAAATCCGTAAGGTTTTTTTCCGTCAAATGTTTTCTGGCTCATAAACCAAGTCAAGACAACTGGGATTCCAAAATATTTCAAAAATGTCCCATCAATGAAAGACAATGGTGGTAGATTGCCAAAAAGTATGACTGCAAATACAGACACCACAAACCATGTCATTTGCGTAAAGGTGATTGGAAAAGGCAACTTAAAATCATTGATAGAGTAAAGTACCTTTTCCACCGACCAGATATTTGTATAGCTTCGTATTTTTTTCATATTTGTTTTCCTTTCATAAAAAGGGATAGTTTTTTGAACTATCCCCTTAAGTCAAAACTATCTGTCAGCGTCATCAGATATTAGTAGAGGATTTCAAAAATCCCACGGCTTGCATGGATAAAAGTTCCTGAAAGCTCCAAGTCACGCCCAAAGGATTCATAGTCAATATAGTTTTGCAGGCTTGCCGGAACTTCGCCCAGCATGCCCGTTTCCTCAATGTAGTAGCGTGCCACATCTGCCATATCATCACAGCCGGAATGCAGGATAATATCGTCCTGATGTTCGCTTAATTCTTCAATGTCAGAAAAGTGTGTAAGCAGAGCGGAAAGTTCCGATTGCAATTCTTCGGGTAAGTCACATACAAGCTCATAGAGATGGTTCAGTTCCTCAAGAGAAGTGTATTCACCAATGTCAAAAGGAAGCTCATAATCATGAATAGCGTACTCTTCATATTCATCATTCAATCCGATTTTTTCTTTGACTTCTTCAAAATCCACGGGGAGCTTAAACCAAGCTCCCACGAGTTCACCTTCATTGTATTTGCCGAGGTTGGCAATATATACCTGCATATCGTCCATTTATTTACCCTCTCTCTATGCTCCAATAATTTTATTGAACAGCTCCAATAAAATATCCTTGACACCGGCTGCGTTAAAGACCAATCCTACTGCAATAATTGCAATGATAAGAAAACCGATAAGTTTGGAAAATTCACGCTTAAAGCCAAGATATAAGCCAATCACCACAATCGCTAAAAGCACCAGTGACTGTGCATTTGATAAAAACCAGTTATAAAGATTTTGTCCAAAGTTCATTAAAATATTCTCCTCTCTGTTAAAAATGAATTTGCGTCATACAATGACATCTTTGATATTTGCTGACTGTTGTTTAAGAATCTGCTTATGCTTGTCAGTCAGCTTTGCATGCTCAAGCAGAGTGTTTACCGTCTGTGTCTGATTGATTTCGTCCAGTTTTAATGCCACCTTTAAGGTAGGAGCAACCTGACGAGCCAACCAGTGAAGTGTTCTCTCATAGGTATAAGGTTCCGGTTTTGTCGTGAGTTTTAGCCTTTCACGATGATTGCCGATAAACCAAGCCCAGTCATCATTTAACTTCCAGTCACAGCGTGGTCTGTTATTGTCCCTATCCACAAAACGAATATAGCGGTTGATAATCTTAAAGGCGGTTTGCTCCGGATTGCCAAAGATAAGCAGGTCACGAACGGCATAATAGGCACGCTCATTTTTCAGACGAATTTCAAAGCGATTTTTCACTTCCGCTTCGCTGATGGGAATATGATTTTTCTTGTACTGTTCATAGTCCTTTTCATAAATACAAAAGTAAACTTCACCTTGGAGAGAGCCGATATAGAGCGTATTTCCCATACACTCTTTTTCATCTTTGCGTACCAATTCTCCGCTTCGGTAGCTTTTGAAACTGCGAAAGACGGAAATACATTCTTCCTGCCTGCATTTTTCGGTAAGCAGGGGAACATTCAAAATGCCGGTTCGGTCATTGATGGCTAAATCCAACCGCTTCATCACACCGCCAGCCGATAAAGCGTCCATGAAAAATTCGTACCAACTCCGTTCCTGTGCTAAAAGATAACTTTCAAACTGTCTGCACCCACGCCCCTTTAACTCTACCAGCACACCCTTGTTAAGCTCCGGTGAAGAGAGGACAAATATATCCCCCAAAGAATAATGTTCCAAATAGGAGTAGAAGCCGTAATCCTCATGAAGAAAATAAGACAGCTTCAATCGCAGGATATGTTCCACCACATAGTTGACCTCTGTGGTCGGAAAGCGAATCCTTACATAGTCAAAAATAAGCTCAAGCGGAGAGTTGGGATTGAAACGCTCCAAGGTTTCAAAGAGTGAATGTTCCAGTTCCTTTGACGGTATGGCTTTTCCTGTTTCAATATCGCTCAGATATTGCCTTGTAATACCTGCTCCGGCTGCCAGACGGCTCTGTGAAATGCCATAAGCCAATCGTGTTTCTTTCAGCTTTTTGATATGATTTTCTTTTTCCAGTAAAATCCCTCCTGTCTAAAAAAGCACATGTCAACTTTGAAAGCTCATTTGACACATGCCTTGATTCTTATAATCCCTTGTCACAAATGGATTAAGGAATTATAAATGGATTGTTTTTTGTCGATTTGTACCCCCCTGTTAGATACGGGGGGTGAATGGTTGGCGTGGCTATCGCCACACCAACCGGCAAGCTGTCCGCACGGCAAGGCTTACGCTTCGCACGCCTTTTGTGCGTCCAGTCTGCCATTTGTGAGTTTCCTTATCTCCTCCAAGAAATCATGTCCTTTGGGGACAAGGGGCGTATAAAATTCGGATATGACGCTTGTTCCCACATCAACATAGCCACGCCCTTTGATTTGCTTTAAGAAAAAGTCTTTTTGTATATCACTTCCAAACATCATGCCGTATCCCATCTCAGACATACGACCTAAAGCCACCCTGAAATTAAACTGGTCACGGATTCCGTCACCAAGGTATTTTGCGTCCGGTCTTTGGCACGCTAATATCAGAAAGAAGCCTGCCTGACGACCTAACATGACTATTTGCTTGAGTTTGTTTAAGACGGCGGTATTTTCCTTTGTCCCAAGCATTTCCATAAAAGCGACATATTCATCAAAAATCAGAAAATGTGCCGGAAGTCCTAAATAGGCATAGTTTTCTCCTGTTTTGTAATTTTTCATTTCTTTCATGGAGGTACTGCGTCTCATCATTTCTTCATAGAATTTGTCAATGCAGGAAAGTATATCTTCCTTCTGGTAATAAACTTCATTCATAACAGAGCCTAAGTCTGCAAGGTCGGCATTTTTCGGGTCAAGGATATACAGCTTTGCATTTGTATGAAGCAGAGCTTCAATCAGTGTGAGAATAAAATAAGTTTTACCGCCACCTGTACCGCCGGCAATCAGCATGTGAGGGAGCTTGTCATATTCCCACCAGATGTTTTTCATAAGACGGAGCTTTCCGTTTTTTGCCTGCATTTCATCAATGGAAATACGATTGGCAATCATGTCATAGAGCAGGGTATATTCCACATAGGAATCTTTCAGCTCTTTTTCGGTCAACTCACAATATAATCCGCTCTCCAGCTTTTTCTCCAAATGCAGGAGCTGTTCCTGATACTTGCCCATCGTAATTTCTGCACGTATCTGAATCAGCCCGTCTTTCATACGGTAATAGACTTTCGGGAAATAGCTTATTTTTTCCCTTGTTTGACTGGAAGAAGCTTCAAAAATTCCCTCTGTCTTTACCTGCCTTGTTTCATACCATTTGTTTTCCAATATCATTCTGGCTAATTTCTGACGATGATAGAGCTGTTTTATCCAGTCATAACGATAACGTCTAATCACAAAAACAAGTGATAGGCAGACAATACCGGAGATGGCACAACTTATCGCAAGATAGGGAACATTGATTTCATTTGCCTTCGGTAAATGAAAATCCTGCCAGTTTATCTCTAAAATAGTTTTTGCATGAAACAGGGCAATAATAAGAATAAAAACTGGCAGGAACATAGATACGGCTGTATGAAAGACCAAATCTTTATCGCTTGGTCGAATCCGTCTACCGGAAAGAAGCCACTGTTTCATATGTCTGTTTCTCCTTTCGACTATCTCTTTTTACTTTATTTTTCAATGACAGCTTCTTTTTTTTGAGTTTCCTTTTTGAAATTCCCTGAATCTCTTGCTGGCACAATATCATCTGCCTTGATGTACCAGTCCACCTCTGCTCCCTGAAAGGTTGCGGTCGCTACTGTATCAGCTACCGGATTGATAAGCTCTACATGTGCGTTATAATCAAATTCTTTCAGCGGAACACTAGCAGGAATGCTCACCTGAATCATTCGTCCCTGTCCTTTGGATTTAAGGTCATAGGTACGCTCCTTGATTTCTTCTGAAAGCGTGCCATCTTCTTTTTGAATGCGTACCTCACGGCGAAGTGCGGAGAATTTCAGCTCTCCAAAGGTCGTTTCCTTTTCTAAAACAATACCGTTTGCTAATCTCATTTCTTTTCCTCACTTTCTATACTTTTATCATGTCGTCGGCTTCCAGAATATAATTGGTAAACCCTCGTGTGCCGATTTTGTATCCCTCTGCTCTGATACGGGGATTGATGAGTTTTACCTTTTCCTCAAAGGCAAAGTTCTTCTCGCCTGCTTCTGCCGGAAGTGTTACGATAATATCGTCCGCTCTTTGTACATTGGAATAAAGGTTGTAACTTCTTGACAAGACAGTAAGCTGTCCGTTGATTCTTCTCTGAATAACCTTATCTTCACCGGCAAATTCCAAGTTTCCAAAAGTTTTTTCCATGTTGGGAATAACAAATTTTAGTTCCATGTTTTTTCGTCCTTTCTGTGATATATTGAATTAAATTACCTTGCATTTTCAGCGTATCTATCGTGGGAGAGCGACATTTCCTTTCCAAAATTTTTCTTTCCATCATTATCACGACCTTTCAAATTGAGTAAAAAAATAGACACCTCATCTTTGAAGTGTCTACCCTTGTGAATATTCAATTTGTGCCGGAAGTATTCTATTAAGTCCTTATCTTTCAAGGAAAATCGTCGTACCAAAGCTCATTCATACGTAGTAAATCAGTAGTAATTTGATTGGTTTTATCCTTGATGGGGTATATTGCTTCCAGTATTTATGCGGATAATTGGGATTTTATGATATTTTTTTTATAAAAAAAGAGTAAATCATTATAGAAATACTCTTTTAAGATCAAATAGTTAGTTATGGGAACAAAGTGTTGCCATAAAAGTACCCTTATTAAAAAGATAAGAACTGATACTATCGTTTAAGGACAGTACTTGCAGTGTCGTCATTTACTTGCAGGAGTTCTTTTATTTGGGAAAGACTTTCTGCCTGTGAGATACTACCGCGGAGTTTAGCTGCACCAGCCGTTCCACGAAGATAGTGAGGGGCTAAACCTCGAAATTCACGAATGGCAACAAATTCCCCTTTTAGTTGAATAAGTCGTGTTAAGTGGTTGTAAGCCACCTTCATTTTTTCTTCAAAGCTGAGATCTGGAAGGACTTCTCCTGTTTCAAGATAGTGGTTAATCTGGTGGAAAATATAGGGATTTCCCATAGCAGTTCTTCCAATCATCACAGCATCTGCACCGACTTCTTCAATGCGTTGTTTAGCATCTTGTACCGTCCGGATATCTCCGTTAGCAATAAAAGGTATTTTGGTTAAAGCTTGAGCCACATCGTGTAAAGTTTCTAAATCAGCGTGTCCTGTGTACATCTGCTCGCGAGTACGACCATGCATAGCCAAAGCAGAGACACCAGCAGCTTCAGCTGCAAGAGCATTTTCCACAGCCAAAGAAGAATCTGACCAACCTGTTCTCATTTTAACCGTTAGTGGAATATCAAGTACAGATCGAACCTTGCTGATAATAGAATAAATTTTATCGGGGTCTTTCAACCATTTAGCACCAGCTTCATTTTTTACGATTTTATTGACAGGACATCCCATATTGATATCTACAATGTTAGTTTTGGTATTTTTTTGAATAAATTCAGCCGCGTGTGCTAGGCTGTCTGCATTGCTACCAAATAGTTGAATGGAGACTGGATTTTCTTCTTCTTCAATGTGTAGCATATGAAGAGTTTTTTCGTTGTTATACTGAATCCCTTTATCAGAAACCATTTCCATTACTACTAGACCGGCACCCAATTCTTTTGCTATGGTACGAAAAGCAGAATTTGTCACACCAGCCATGGGGGCAAGGATGGTTCGATTGGGTATTTCTACCTCTCCAATCATAAAAGGCGTATTAAGATTTGGCATGAATTAGTTCCTCCAAGTCCTCTTCGTTGAATGTATAGGTTGTTTGGCAAAATTGGCAAATGATTTCAGCACCATGATCTTCATGTAGCATTTCTTCTAAGTCCTTTTTGGGTAAAGTAAAGAGAGCGTTCATGAACCGTTTTTTACTGCAATCACACTGGAAGCGAATCTCTTCCTCAGAGAGTCGTTTGTATGGTTTTTCACCATAGATTGCAGAAAGCAATGCTTCGATATGATTTTCAGATTCTAAAAGACTTGAAATAGCAGGCATTTCTTGAATACGTTTTTCAAAATAAGCTATCTCTTCTTCCTTGGCATTAGGTAGAGCTTGCAACAAGAAAGCTCCTGCTACTTTGACAGTATCGTCAGCATTTAATAAGACATTAATCCCAACTGCAGATGGGGTTTGCTGACTTTCAGATAAGTAAAAAGTCAAATCTTCCCCTATTTCTCCAGAAATAAGTGGCGTCATAGAATTATAAGGATTTCCAGTACCATAGTCTGTAATCACTAAAAATTGTCCATTACCTACAAGAGGTCCGACAATTACTTCGCCAGTTGCCGTTTTTTTGAGGTCCACTTTTGGGTTTTGAATATATCCTTTAACATTCCCCTTGGTATCTGCCACTGTAATGATAGCTCCGAGTGAACTCGTTCCCAACACCTTGACTGTTATTTTAGTATTTCCTTTTTCGTTAGCAGCAAGAATTTGACTGGCAATAAGTGTTCGACCTAAAGCAACAGTTGAACTAGCCATTGTTTGATGTTTTTGTTGAGCAGTTCGTACAGTTTCGGTACTATCTAGTACATAGGCACGAAAAGCTCCATTTTCTGAGATTGTTTTAATAATTTTATCCATACCTTTCATTGTAACACAAAAGGAGGAGGAAGCGAAAGTCTGTGCTTCATTTTTTGAAGTGAAAGGAGCATTTGTATTTCCTTAGCAGTTAAGTTGGTCGGAACAAGGTATAAAAAAGATTGAAGTTGTTCTTCAATCTTTAAAAAGTTTCTTTTATAGTATTAAATTTCTGGGAATAATTTATTAAGAATTTTTGGAGTAATACTTTGACCAGGACCTTCGGCACAATAAGTATGCATATACATAGATGGGTTGAAGTTTAGTTCAATGCAAGTGCAATTAGGTTGGTTTTTGCTAGAGCTAGCTTGAACGTCTGGAATAATGAGGTCTACACCACAAATCCAAGCTCCCATTTCAGAAGCCATCTCTGCAGCAAGTTTTTTGTAAGAATTCGGTATCTTATCTGTAACATCAATAGAATCTCCACCAGTTGAAATGTTGGAATTTCTCCGTAAATTTACTTGAGTACCAGCAGGTAAAATAGTTTCTGGGTGATATCCTTGCTGTTGAAGCATGAGCTGTTCAATGTTTCCCAACTCGATTATTTCCAATGGCGAACGGTGGTCTCGACCGCGTAAAGGATTTTTATTTTTGATAGCAACCAACTCGCGAATAGTGTGAACGCCGTCTCCAATCACATTGGCGGGAACTCGTAATAGTACAGCTTCGCACTTGTTGTCTAATACTAAGAAACGGTATTCTGTGCCAGAGATAAATTCTTCTACTAAAACGGAGGTATCTTCTGAAAAAGCAATTTTAAGTGCTTTTTGATAATTTTCGAAATTAGCAGGTTCTTGAAAAATGGATATTCCTAAACCAAAATTCGTAGATTTCGGCTTGATAACAATTTTTTTATCTTGAATCAAGGGATAATAGGCACAGGCTGCGTCAAAATCCGAAAATTCTGCACCAGATGGAACTGGAAATCCAGCAGTATTTAATATTTTTTTAGTAACCGTTTTATTAGCCATAGCAAGAGGAACGATATAATTATCTTTGGAGGTCATATTCCCGTTTTTCACATATTCAACATGATCTTTATGCCAAAGTTTTAGAAATTGATCTTCTTCGTCTAGGATATCAACATGCAATCCTTTTTGAATGGCATCAAATAACAGCATTTGAGTTGACAATTCCATGTTCTCGTAACCCTTGAGTGCGTAAGGAGCTTCCCAAGCATAGTTCTGGTATTCGACTGCTTTTTCTAAACCAAACTTCTCCAGTGAAGAGTTGTGAATAAAAGGAAGCAGTTGGGAAGAGATTGTCAGTTGTGGATTTTTCAGGTTTTCTTCCATTTCATCTACTAATTGACTATAGTAATTTCCAAGATTAAAGTGTTTAATTATTTCTCTCATTGCTTGAATGATGTTAGGAAAATCAGCTTCAGTAGGAAGTGGACTGTGAGGATGAGCGAGTGCAACCTTTTCATTGAGGCTGTGTGCTTGCGCTAAGGTGGTGTCTATTTCAGAAAAATCATCTATCCAGAGTAGGCTGAGCAAAAATAGATGCACGCTATCCATTGTGCTTTGACTAATCCCCAATGGATCAAATGGATTCAAATCAAAACAACGTAATTCTAAATAAGTGATTCCCTTATCCAAATAAGAACGATTTTGTTTGTGACCACGGAAGCGAATAGCAGAATAAAACTCTTTTTCAGCACTTAAGTCTCCAGATTCTACATATTTTTCAATATCTTTTATGTAGCGCTCGAGTGAGGAGTAGGAAACAGAAATCTGTTCGTCGTTGACATAACCATAGTCACTGTTTCTGAAGGAACGAACAGGGGTTGGAACAGATGTTTCAAAAAAATTCGCTTCAGAAATGGGACTTGCTCCGTAAAGGTAAGTTAAAAACCAACGATAACGCAAGAAATTTTGTGCTAATTTTAGATAAAGGTCGTTTTTGAAGTCTGTTAAATGACTATAATCACTTTGTTTAAAAAGGTAGTGCAATAAGTCTGATCCAAATTCTATATTGTAATGGATACCAGATATAGCTTGAAGCCTTTTTCCATATTTGGTTGCTAATCCTTCTCTGTATTGACGTTCAAAATCATCGGTTAAATGAGCAATTACAATATCTTCCTCAGCTAATTCAGGAGGCATGGAGAGTGGCCAAAGCAACTCGTTCTTGGGGATAGAACGTCCAGCCACATCTGTAATAGCTCCTAATAAACGTCTGGCTTCTTTTGTAGAAGAAGCGATTGGAGTGATTAACTCAATCTGTTGTTCGCTAAAATCTGTTTGGATACTAGGATGAAAATCTCTAGAGCCAAGAATTTCGGGATGGCTTGTAGTAGCTAACTTTCCATTTTTGGCTACTCGTAAGCTTTCTCTTTCCAATCCAAAAGTTGCCTGAAGAATCGGACTGGCTTGATCTAATTTTTGTAGGAGTTGATTGACTGTCATTGTAAAGCACCTTCTTCCCTTGATAATGCTAGTTTATTACAAAATAAGACATAAAACAAATTTTCGCTACATTTTTATCATAATCTTGTTTGTTTTTTATAAAGTCGTCTTCAATAAGCTATCTTAACAGTTGAAAATAGTAAATTTACAATAATCTGGTTGAAGTCTTGGCTTCCTTTTCGTCAATCTTGAAAAAATAAGAAATTTTTCTTATAATGAAGTGTAAAACATAATTGCAGGTGGAATTCCTGCCATGTAGACAAGAAAGGACGAGCGTTTCGCTCAGACAAAAATATGCCATCAGTTGTTGTTGTAGGAACCCAATGGGGAGATGAAGGTAAAGGGAAAATCACAGATTTTCTTTCAGCTAACGCAGAAGTAATTGCTCGTTATCAAGGTGGAGACAATGCCGGTCATACGATTGTTATTGATGGAAAAAAATACAAATTGCATTTGATTCCGTCTGGAATTTTCTTCCCTGAAAAAATTTCTGTAATTGGAAATGGGATGGTAGTAAATCCGAAATCTCTTGTAAAAGAGTTGAACTATCTCCATGAGGAAGGAGTGGTGACAGACAATCTACGAATTTCAGATCGTGCCCATATCATTTTGCCATACCACATTGAACTAGACCGTTTGCAAGAAGAGGCAAAAGGGGATGATAAGATTGGAACAACAATTAAAGGGATTGGTCCAGCTTATATGGATAAAGCTGCGCGTGTAGGGATTCGCGTTGCAGACCTACTGGATAAAGCTATCTTTAAAGAATGTTTAGAGCGTAATCTAGCTGAAAAAAATCGTCTATTTGAAAAATTCTATGGAAGTACTTCTATGGATTTGGAGTCTATTTTTGAGGAATATTATGAATATGGACAACAAATCAAACAGTATGTAACAGATACTTCTGTGATTCTTAACGATGCGTTAGATCAAGGGAAACGTGTTCTTTTTGAGGGTGCTCAAGGAGTTATGTTGGATATCGACCAAGGGACTTATCCATTTGTAACGTCATCCAATCCAGTAGCTGGAGGAGTGACGATTGGTTCAGGAGTTGGCCCAAGCAAGATTGACAAAGTTGTAGGAGTTTGTAAAGCCTATACTAGCCGAGTGGGGGATGGTCCGTTTCCAACGGAGTTATTTGACCAAACAGGTGAGAGAATTCGTGATATTGGACATGAATATGGAACAACAACAGGTCGTCCGCGTCGTGTTGGCTGGTTTGATTCAGTCGTTATGCGCCACAGCCGTCGAGTATCTGGGATTACCAATCTATCGCTTAATTCCATTGATGTTTTAAGCGGGCTAGATGTGGTAAAAATCTGCGTGGCTTATGATTTGGATGGCAAACGCATAGATTACTACCCAGCTAGCTTAGAGCAACTCAAACGTTGTAAGCCGATTTATGAAGAACTTCCAGGATGGGCAGAAGATATCACAGCTGTTCGTAGCTTAGAAGATCTTCCTGAGAATGCACGCAACTATATTCGTCGAGTTAGTGAACTAGTTGGCATTCGAATTTCTACTTTTTCGGTAGGACCTGGTCGTGAACAAACGAATATTTTGGAAAGCGTTTGGGGATAATATCTATTGCCACAGTAGAAGTAATGGAACACTCTAATAACTGAATGATAGAAAGATAGATTATTTCCATTTAGATAATTTATACTATGAAGAACATGAACTTTATTAAAAGCTTATATAAAAAGAAAAAAGAAAAGACTACAACAGGTCGTCGCGTGAGAACAAAAGAATATTTAAATCAATTCATCACGATACTTTTGATCTTAAGTAGTTTTTTCCTAGTGATTTACAGCACTGTCAATTATAATTTAATCAATCGTTTAGAAAAACTTCCTTCATCATTTACTACATCGCAAACAGTTTCTATATATTTGTTAGTTGCAGGAATTATATTTTTATCTATCCTAGGTTCAAAATGGATAACAAAGATTTTTTTGAGAAATACAGTTTGTTTATATGGAGTATACCTAATCATCTCTTATCTTCTCAAAGGAACTTTGAATGTTAATAATCCAAAGTTTAAATTTTGGGACTTTGCAAAAAACGATTTTATTCAGACAAATTTTTTAGGAATACTAGTCATTATTTTGGGTCTTTCTTATGCTTTGAGTTGGTTAAATCGTCGATTTTCTATTTTGAAATATATTAAATTTATCCACACGGATACTTTTAATGAAACACTATTTTTTGCTGGATTATCAACTTCTTTATTTTTAACAGATAAGAATTTCTTGATGGTTCTAGAAAAAACGGTAGCTGATTTTTCCGATTTACATGATTATAATTCCTATTTGATTTACTTATTGGGAGAGTTGTTGCTAGGATTTTGTACTGCTTATGTTATTACTCTTGTTGTCAAGGATGGAACCAAGCATCTACTAAAAAGAGAATACACTCTATCAACTGTTTTAAGCCTCTCTTTGCTCTTTGCTTTTATGCTAAATTGGGCTTTGCAATACGGAGTGCAAGTAGATACGGATCTTTTGGGTTACTATATTTTTCCGGGCGCTGTTTATTTTCAGATAGGAGTATTGACGCTTCTCTTTGTATTTATTTATCTGTTATCTAATCGTGTCATAGTTCCTTCTTTTTGCATTATTTTGACTGGAGTTATTTTAGCTTACTCAAACATGTTAAAGCAAAGATTAAGACATGAGCCAGTTTTAGTTACTGACTTGGTATGGTTGAAGGAGCCGAAGCTATTACTCAGTTTTCTAGACAAAAACACTACTAACTTTATTGTAATTTTTATTATTATTTTTTGTATATTAGCTTTTCTAAAAATAAAATTTTTACCAAAAGATAAATTGCATCTAACTAATAAAAAAAGATTTATCTATTTAGCAACGATTTTTTGTTCTTTCCTTTTTGTATTTCAGGTTTTTCAACACAAACATAAAGTAAAAATATTGTCTGGTATTCCAGTAGTATCAAAACTTAATAATTTTGTGGATATCAACTGGATGGGCTTCTACACCAATGCCACTTATCGTTCGTTATCCTTTGTCTGGATGCAACAGTTGACAAGCCAAACGATGGAAAGACCAAATGATTATAGTGAAAAAACAATAAAAGAACTAGTTCAAAAATACACTCGTAGAGCAGATGAAATCAATCAATCAAGGCAAAATTCAATCGAGGATCACACCATTATCTATGTTTTAAGTGAAAGTTTATCCAACCCAGATAGAGTATCTGGAACTGTTTTATCACAAAATCCTATTCCCTATATTGATAGTTTGAAAGAGAGAACGACAAGTGGGTTGATGCATTCAGATGGTTACGGTGGTGGAACAGCGAATATGGAATTCCAAACGATAACAGGATTACCTTTCTATAATTATAATGATACAGTGTCTGTTTTATATTCTGAAGTATTTCCAAAAATGAAAGTCAGACCAGTAATTAGTAATTTCTATTCTGATGAAGATAAATTTGTGGTTCACCCTTCTGGAGGAAACAACTACAATCGAAATAATATCTACAGAACATTAGGATTTGACCATCGTTATTTTCTAGTAGACTCCAAAGATCGTTTGAAGGATATGGGATATGAAGGAGTAAATGTTAGTGACGAATCTGTTTATAATAAAGTAGTGGAACTAGCAAATACTCCGCAAAGTCAATTTTTCTCTGTTATCACTATGCAAAACCATGTACCGTGGAGCGAAGCCAATCCAGAAGAATTGACTGCTACAAATGATGGACTATCGGATGAAGAAAATGAACAATTAGTAAATTATGCTAAATTGTTACAACACACCGACCAATCCACTCAGCATTTTATTGAGGAACTTTCTAAAATTGATAAGAATATTACCGTTGTGTTCTATGGAGATCATTTGCCAGGCTTGTACCCAGAAAGTGTGTTTGAAGAAAATCCAGAAAGTCAGTATTTAACAGACTACTTTATCTGGAATAATAAGAGTGATACGAAATTGGATTATCCAAAAATCAATTCAAGTGACTTTATTGCGACTTTATTTGAACATGATAATTTAAAAGTTTCTCCTTATTATGCACTATTGACGGATATTTTACACAATGCTAGTATTGATAAAACCAAATTAACAAAAGAACAACAAAAAATTGCGGATGATTTAAAATTGATCCAATATGATATCAGTAACGGAAACGGATATCTAAAAGATATGCCAGAATTTTTTGAAATTGCCAAGGAGAAAAATAAGGAATCGGCTACAAAGGATGTACCAGTAGCCTCTTCTGACTTAAGGAAAGATTAAGTTGTATGGATTATACTTTAATCATTCAAATGAAGAACTCTTAACTTTGTTTGATAAAAAACCTAAACCTTTCTTTTTCATAATAAATCTCCCAAAGCCACATAAAAGTGGCTTTTCTTTTTGAATAACATTATAATAACAAGTAGTAAGATTGCCATGAGTTGTCAGAGTAGTTTTCCTGTTTGTTGAGAATGCTCGTATGTGAAAATCCATTGAAAGCTAGAACGATATTATGAATTATACATTAGAAGAAAAAGAACAATTTATGCGTGAAGCATTGAAAGAGGCAAGAATCGCCTTAGAACATGACGAAATTCCGATTGGTTGTGTGTTAGTAAAAAACGGTCAAATTATTAGTCGTGGGCATAATGCGAGAGAGAACTTGCAGAGAGCGACCATGCATGCAGAGATAATGGCTATTGAAGCTGGAAATATTCACGAGAAGAACTGGAGATTGTTGGATACGGTATTGTTTGTGACCATAGAGCCTTGTGTGATGTGTAGCGGAGCCATTGGCTTAGCTAGAATTCCCAAAGTGATTTATGGTGCAAAAAATCAAAAATTTGGGGCAGCGGGTAGTTTATATGATATTTTAACGGATCAGCGTTTAAATCACAGAGTCGAGGTGGAATCAGGTATTTTAGAAGAAGAATGTGCGGCTATTATGCAAGACTTTTTTAGAAAAAGAAGAAAAAAGTAAATTTACGATTTTCAATTTTTAAAATTTATGTTATAATATTTCTCGGAGCAACAGTTTGACGTGAAGCGGGTCAGGGGAGGAATCCAGCAGCCCTAAGCGTTCTAAACTGTGTGCTCTTTTTTTGTAGGATGAAGAGAGATGACTAGTTTTGAGATGTTTGAAATTATAGAGTTTATATAAGGCTCCCATTTATGTTTTAATTTATTTAGTTGAAGAGAATGATTTTCTTTTTTGAAAATAATATAAAAATACTTATGTAAACGATTTCAAACATTGAAATCACTTGCTTATTTATCCCTAAAGCGTTATCATAAAGGAAAAGAAAAAATGGAGGAAAATGATGACTCATATTCAATTTGATTATTCAAAATTACTTGGAAAGTTCATAGCACCACACGAGATTGATTACTTACAAATGCAAGTGACTGCGGCAGATATAGCGCTTAGAAGTGGAGAAGGACCCGGAGCAGAAATGACAGGCTGGTTGAATTTGCCAGAAGATTATGATAGAGAAGAATTTGCTCGCATCCAAACAGCTGCAACTAAAATCCAATCAGATAGTGAAGTACTAGTGGTAATTGGTATTGGTGGTTCTTACCTTGGAGCACGTGCAGCCATTGATTTTTTAAACAGTTCATTTGTTAATCTACAAAGTAAGGAAGAAAGAAAAGCGCCTCAAATTCTCTATGCTGGGAATTCGATTTCATCTAGTTATTTAGCTGACTTGGTAGACTATGTATCTGATAAAGATTTCTCTATCAATGTTATTTCTAAATCTGGTACAACAACAGAACCAGCTATTGCTTTTCGTGTTTTCAAGGAATTATTGATTAAGAAATATGGACAAGAAGAAGCCAACAAACGCATTTATGCGACAACAGATCGCCAAAAAGGAGCTGTTAAGGTAGAAGCTGATGCAAATGGTTGGGATACTTTTGTAGTTCCAGATAGTGTTGGAGGACGTTTCACAGTGCTAACAGCAGTTGGCTTGCTACCAATTGCTGCATCTGGTGCAGATATTACGAAATTAATGGAAGGTGCCAATCAAGCACGTAAAGATTACTCTTCAAGCACTATTTCTGAAAATGCTTCGTATCAGTATGCTGTTGTGAGAAACATCCTTTATCGTAAAGGTTATGTGACGGAAGTATTAGCAAACTACGAACCTTCTCTTCAATATTTTAGTGAATGGTGGAAACAACTTGCTGGAGAGTCAGAAGGAAAAGACCAAAAAGGAATTTATCCAACATCAGCTAACTTTTCAACAGATCTCCACTCGCTTGGACAATTCATTCAAGAGGGAACACGCAACTTATTTGAAACAGTTGTTCGGGTTGAAGCAGCACGCAAGAATATCCTGATTCCTGAGTTTGAGGAAGATTTAGATGGACTTGGTTACATTCAGGGTAAAGATGTGGATTTTGTTAATAAGAAAGCAACCGATGGTGTCCTCCTAGCTCACACAGATGGAGGAGTGCCTAATACTTTCTTGACACTTCCAAAACAAGATGAATATACTCTTGGTTACACAATCTATTTCTTTGAGTTGGCTATTGGGCTTTCAGGATATCTTAATGGTGTCAATCCATTTGACCAACCGGGTGTAGAAGCTTATAAGAAAAATATGTTTGCACTACTAGGAAAACCTGGCTTTGAAGAACTAGGAGCAGAATTAAACGCCCGATTGTAATTATAGTTTAGCAAATTTGAACTAAAATAATTAGCCATATTGAATGGCGCAAATAGAAACATTAAAGGAGAACACCATGCATGTAATTGTTGATCAAAATTTTTGGGATATTTTCCCTGATGCTCAAATTAGTCTTATTAGTGTAAAAGGTTTAAACAATGCTATTAAAGAAGATAAGAAACAGTATTTTCAAGATTTATTGAAGAAGTCGTCTAAGAAAGCTGAAAATTTTATCCAAGAAGATACTTTTACACAAAATGATGTTATTAAAGAGTGGCGTGAAGCATTTACAAAATTTAAGACTAAAAAAGGTGCTCGCTCATCCATTGAAGCTCTATTGAAGCGAGTGAGTCAGGGTCGAGAATTTTCTCCAATCAATCCTCTCGTGGATTTATATAACAGTATTTCCCTTTCTTATGGTTTGCCTTGTGGGGGAGAAGATGTGAATTGCATACAAGGGGATATGCATCTTGGGAAAGCAAAAGGAGGAGAAGCCTTTTTCCCATTGGGAGCAGAAGAGGATTCACCTGCTTTGGAAGAAGAAATTATATATTATGATGATGCTGGTGCAATTTGTCGCAATTTAAATTGGCGTGAGGCACAACGAACAATGTTGACTGAAGATACTAAAGAAGCTGTATTGGTTATTGAAGCAGTTACTAGCGATCAAAAACTACGTGCTAAAGAGGCATCAGAAATGCTTCATCAGCTGATTACTGATTATTTTGGAGTAACTGGTCAGATTGTTCATCTGACTAAAGAAAATCCTAAAGTGGAACTACAATAAGCTGTTAGCTCTTTAAAAAGAACAGGGGAACCTGTTCTTTTTAGGTGAGAGCGATAGAATAGTTTATGAATTAGTTTGAAAAGGTTCTAGTTGTGGCTACTTGTCTACTATTGAGTTATTACTAGTTATTTTTCATTACACATGATGTTCAAAAAATACTATAATTTTTACAATTACCATGATATTCAGTTTTATGTTATAATATTTTTTAATACTAATCTATGAAACGAGGAACACTCATGTCAGCAACAAAAATGACAGCTCAAGAAATTATCCAATTTATCTCAGATGCTAAAAAAAGTACCAATGTTAAGGTAACTTTTGAAGGCGAATTAACAGGTGAGATTCCTGATTCCGTTGTAAAATTGGGGAATGTATTATTTGGTGATTGGGATTTAATTGCCCCCTTGTTAAAAGGTTTGACAGAGAATAAAGACTATGTAGTGGAACAAGACGCTCGCAATTCTGCAGTTCCACTTTTAGATAAAAGAACTATTAATGCACGGATTGAACCTGGGGCTATCATTCGTGATCAGGTAGAAATTGGAAACAATGCAGTGATTATGATGGGTGCAGTCATCAATATCGGTGCAGAAATCGGTGATGGAACGATGATTGACATGGGCGCAATTCTTGGTGGACGTGCCATTGTCGGAAAAAATAGTCATGTGGGTGCAGGAGCTGTTCTTGCTGGAGTAATTGAGCCAGCTAGTGCCGATCCTGTACGTGTTGGAGACAATGTGTTAATCGGTGCCAATGCGGTTGTGATTGAAGGTGTACAAATTGGTTCAGGAGCAGTTGTTGCAGCAGGAGCAGTTGTTACTCAGGATGTTCCCGAAAAAGTCGTTGTCGCAGGTGTACCAGCGCGTATTATCAAAGAAATTGATGAACAAACTCAACAAAAAACGGCATTGGAAGATGCCTTGAGAACACTTTAAAAGGAAAATAGAATGGATTATCGGACAATTCGACGCACTTTACATCAAATCCCAGAAATCGGTCTAGAAGAATTTAAAACGCATACCTATCTGATGGAAATTATCGGTAGTCTAACTGCTGGATTAGAATTTGTTAAAATCCGAACTTGGCAAACAGGAATTCTTGTCTTTGTAGAGGGAACTGCATCTAGTAAAACAATCGGATGGCGGACAGATATTGATGGTTTACCTATAGCAGAAGAAACAGGTTTAGATTTTGTTAGTGAGCATGAAGGACGCATGCATGCCTGTGGTCACGATATGCACATGACGATTGCCTTGGGTTTGCTTGAAACCGTGCTTCAAAACCGACCTAAAAATAATGTTCTATTTCTTTTTCAACCAGCTGAAGAAAATAAAGCTGGTGGTATGCTGATGTACGAAGATGGAGCATTTGGAGAGTGGATACCAGACGAATTTTATGGCTTGCATGTGCGTCCAGATTTGAAAGTTGGTGACATTGCTACTAACACAGGGACTCTCTTTGCAGGAACTTGCGAGATTCGCTTGACCTTTAAGGGAAATGGAGGGCATGCCGCTTTTCCACATATGGCAAATGATGCTTTGGTGGCAGCTAGTTATTTTGTAACTCAAGTCCAGACTATTGTGAGCCGTAATGTTGATCCAATAGAAGGAGCGGTAGTGACCTTTGGTTCCATGCACGCAGGAACAACAAATAATGTAATCGCAGAGAGCGCCTTCTTACATGGAACAATCCGAGCTTTGACTCAAGAAATGAACTTGTTAACTCAAAAACGTGTGCGTGAGATAGCAGAAGGTGTTGCTCATGCTTTTGGAGTAACCATTGACTTGGAGTTGAGGCAGGGAGGCTATCTGCCAGTAGAAAATGACGCAGTGTTGGCAACAGAATTGATGGATTTTTTCGAGAAGGAAAAAGATGTTAATTTAATTGATATCTTGCCAGCGATGACCGGAGAAGATTTTGGTTACCTCTTAAGTAAAACAAGAGGTGTGATGTTCTGGCTAGGAGTGGATAGCCCCTTTGCCCTTCATCATCCTAAAATGAGTCCAGATGAGGCAGCATTGCCCTTTGCTATTGAGAAGATTGGGAAATTTCTGCAGAAAAAAGGGAATGAATAAAGAAGATTGGTTGCTTGGATAAAAGCAACTGTTTTCTTTTTATACATAAATGGACATGACTGAAAGATAGAATTATCAAGATGTTGGAGTGTAGAATATAAAAGAGGTTTGAAACGATGCGGTTTAAAATTTATGATAAGGACTATCCAGTAACAAGTAGTTTAATCATTATTACAGTTCTTGTTTTTGTGTTGATGTTCTTTCAAAGTGGTACATTTGAGGCCACATCACAAACAATCTATGATTTTGGTGGTGTTTATGGAAGAGAGATCAACCAAGAATTTAGTCAAATTTGGCGGATAGTAGCAGCTATTTTTGTTCATATTAGGCTAGAGCACATTCTTCTGAATAGTCTGACGCTTTTCTTTGTTGGGAAACAAGCAGAACGTATTTTTGGTTCCTTAAATTTTCTGGTTGTTTATCTCTTGTCAGGAATAATGGGCAATCTGTTTGTTCTATTTTTTAGCCCAGATAGTATCTCGGCAGGAGCTTCAACGTCATTGTTTGGATTATTTTCAACAATTGTTACTCTCCGTTATGCTTCTAGAAATCCAGAGATTCAACATTTAGGGAAAGCTTACTTTGAGTTGCTTCTAATCAATATTGTATTTAGTTTTTTACCGGGAATTAGTCTGGCTGGGCACTTAGGTGGCTTGGTTGGTGGAGTCTTATGTGCCTTTATTTTTCCTATTCGCTATGAAGGGAAGGTTTTTGGAGAAACACGGAGTTGGTTAGCCTTAATAGTGTATCTTGTATTGGCTATTTTATTGGTTTTTCTCCCAAGACTTTAATATTCTTTGGATGACAAAAAACAGGATGTGCTACTAGGCATGGTCTTGTTTTTCTTTATTAGAGCTGAAATATTTTCAAACAAGAAACTCACTTCTTGCATTATAAACTACTTTTTTACATTATTCTTTTTCTGGATGAATGACGTACGTTTCAAATTTCAAGTTTGGCATACATTCTGCCAAATCTTTTTCAATTCGCTTAAGTGCTTCTAGACGCATTTCAACAGATGTATGAGCATTTCCTTGAATAATAAAAATGGCATTTTTTGTATCGTCGTCAAATTTATAATGTTCTCCGTCACGAACATCCAACCATGCTAGAATCCCTTTTTTATCACGATAAACGTGATCTGTGGGAGAAACGTGTTTTTCCGTAGATAAAATCGGTAGAAAAACGTCTTCTTTTTGGCTAACAGTAAACTCAATTTGTTCCTCTATTTTATCCAAATCATGCCCACCAATAGCTAATAAAGAATGCAAAGATTCAACATTGTAAATGTCAATAACACTGTTAATGTGCGGGATAGAGCCACGACGTCGAATATTCCGAATGAGGGCCAAAACAGTAGGAGGATTCTTCTTGACACTGCGTCCGACGCTTTGCAACAAATCTTTGTAGCCTTGAATGACTGAACTATCAGATACTTCATCTATGTCGCAATTCAAAGCCCACTTTTCCATTTCTTTTTGCTTTTCCAAAAATGAAGCGGATAAAGGAGCATGTGGATCAACATTTTTGGCGACGCCAATGACCACATTTTTAATTCCAAGATCTGTGAGACTTTCATCAATTATAAATTTCATCATGATTTACCTCCGTATAATCATTTAGTGAGTGAGTTAGCTACTGAAGTATGGCAACCCTATTTTTCAGTTTTATTTGATTTGTCTAATTTTTTTCCTAAGTCAATGATATATTGTTCCAGTTCTTCTTTCACTTGAGGATGTTTTAAAGCATAGTCGATAGAAGTTTTCATGAAACCAAATTTATTTCCGACGTCATAGCGATCGCCCTTAAATTCGCGTGCAAAAACTCTCTGTGTTTTATTGAGTGTATCGATAGCGTCGGTTAATTGAATTTCATTGCCAGCTCCTGGTTCTTGTTTTTCCAAAATATCAAAAATTTCTGGAGTTAACAGATAGCGTCCAATAATAGCTAGGTCACTAGGAGCATCTTCTGGGTTTGGTTTTTCAACGAATGTTTCTACACTATAAAGACCATTGACACCTTCTCCTTGAGGAGAAATCACACCATAAGCAGAAACTTCATCGTGAGGAACCTGCATGACTGCGATAGTTGAGGCGTGAGTAACACTGTAATCATCAATGAGTTGCTTGGTTAAGGGAACAGCTTTGTCATTAGTGATGTCCATGAGATCATCTCCTAGCATGACGATAAAGGGTTCATTTCCCACAAAAGCTTTTGCTTGTAAGACAGCATCTCCCAATCCTTGAGGATGGCTTTGACGGATAAAGTGTAGCCCAATGCCTGTTGTTTCATCCACAAGTTTTAATAAATCATGTTTTCCTTTTTCCTTAAGGTTATACTCCAACTCAAAATTTGAATCGAAATGATCCTCGATAGATCGTTTTGATTTACCGGTAACAACTAAAATATCATCAATTCCAGATTTTAAAGCTTCTTCGACGATAAATTGGATAGTTGGTTTATCAACAATGGGGAGCATTTCCTTAGCTAGAGCTTTAGTAGCTGGAAGAAAGCGAGTTCCCAAACCTGCTGCAGGAATGACAGCTTTTTTTACTTTTGACATAATGTACTCCTTTTACGAATATATATTATTTAGACCATTCATTTTCAGCCTTGAATTCATTGTTCATGATTTCACTGATGGCTTCTTTTATATCATAATCTTGATAAATGACTTTATAGATTGCCTGAGTAATCGGCATATAGACTTTCTGTTCTTGTGCCAGCTCATAGGCAGCTTTGGTGGTAGAAATACCTTCAATGACCATTCCCATATTTTTTTCAATATCAGCTAATTTTTCACCACGTCCTAGAGCATCACCAGCTCTCCAGTTTCGTGAGTGAATAGAAGTTCCTGTGACAATCAAGTCTCCGACACCAGATAAGCCACTGTAGGTCAATGGATTAGCACCCAGTTGAACACCGAGTCGTGTAATTTCTGCTAGGCCTCTAGTGATGATAGCCGCTTTAGCATTATCACCATATCCTAGTCCGTGAAGCGCACCAGCGCCGACTGCAATGATATTTTTTAAAGCACCAGCTGTTTCCACTCCTATAACATCAGAATTGGTATAAAGTCGGAAGTAATGATTGCTGAATAGTTCTTGAACGTATTTTGCTGTAGCCAAATCTTTGGAAGCGGCTGTAATTAAAGTAATATCACGGATAATTGTTTCTTCCGCATGACTAGGTCCTGAGACGACAACGATTTCGCTTCGAAGTTCAGCAGGAATCTCCTCTTCTAAAATTGTAGAAATTCGTTCATGTGTATCTGGTTCTAGCCCTTTAGAAGCATGCATGATTGTCACTTTGTGGTCTAGAAATTGAGCGACTTGTTTGGCAACCAAGCGACTAACTTTTGTTGGCACAACAAAAAGGACGGCGTCAACATTTTCTAGAGCTTCTTCTAACTTGTGATAAGCCTTGATTTTTTCATCTAAAACGATATTTTTGAAGTAGCGTTTGTTCGTGTGATTTTCATTGATTTCATTAATCTGATCAGGGATATTTCCCCAGATACGAACTTCATGACCATTATCGTTTAATACTTGCGACAGAGCTGTTCCCCAAGAACCGGGGCCAACAACAGCAACTCGTTGTTTATCCATAGTTTCTCCTTGCTTTATTTAATAGAGCGATTTCTTATATTTTATCATATAATGAAATAAAATTCTTACTTGACATAGTTTTATCTATAATATACTATTAACAGTAACACACAATCCGTTATAAAAGGTAAGATAAGAGATGTATTTTAAAAAATTATTCCGCTATAAATACTTTGTGATTGCTTCTGTTCTTATGACATCACTCATAATAGCTAGCTCTTTATTTCAGCCGCTGCTTTTAAAACAAGTATTGGTATCTTTGCAAGAAAAGGAACACCATGAAATATATAGGATAGGAGCTTGGTTGATTGGTTTTTCACTAGTAGGTTTGGTTGCTGGAGGAATCAATGTTACTTTGGCGGCCTATATAGCCCAATCATTGTCATCTGACTTGAGAGAAGATACTTTCAGAAAGATTCAAACTTTCTCTTATGCCAATATTGAACAGTTTAATTCAGGTAATCTGGTTGTCCGCATGACCAATGACATTAATCAAATACAAAATCTGACCATGCTGTTATTTCAAGTGATTTTGCGCCTGCCGATTTTACTGATAGGTGCTATTATTTTAGCGATTGTTACATTGCCAGTATTGTGGTGGTTAATTCTACTTGTCCTTGTCTTGATAGGTGGTTTAATGGCTTTTATCATGAGAATACTGAGCCCTAGATTTGAAATATTTCAGGTATTGATAGAAAAAATAAATGCTGTCGCAAAAGAAAATTTACGTGGGATTCGCGTTGTGAAATCGTTTGTCCAAGAAGAAGCAGAGTATCAAAAGTTTACTGCTGTCTCTAACCAACTGTTAGATCAAAATCTATTTATTGGCTACACGTTTTCTATCTTAGAACCACTGATGATGTTCATTGGCTACGGTGCTATCTGTTTTACCATTTGGTTTTTATCTGGCATGATTCAATCAGATTCTAGTGTGGTAAGCTCTATTGCTTCTTTTGTTGCTTACTTAATTCAGATTATCTTTACGATTATCATGATTGGTTTTTTTGGAAATACAGTAACTAGGGCAATGATTTCCATTAGACGCCTTAATGAAATTTTAGCTACTGAACCTACCATGACCTTTAAAGAAGGAACAGTAGAAGAGTTGGCAGGAACTATTTCTTTTGAACAAGTTACCTTCACCTACCCTCTGGATAATGAGCCTATCTTAAAAGATATTACCTTTGATGTTCAAGCTGGAGAAATGATTGGGATTGTTGGAGCTACGGGTTCAGGGAAATCAACGCTAGCCCAACTTATTCCAAGACTGTTTGATCCCCAAAAAGGAAAGATACTCATCGGTGGTAAGGATTTACGCGATTTGAGTCAAGAAAGCTTGCGTAAAAATATTTCGATTGTCCTTCAAAAAGCCATTCTGTTTAGTGGAACTATTGCTGAAAATCTGGGACAGGGTAAAAAACAACAGTCTTTTTCAGATATAGAGAAAGCTTCTCAGATGGCTCAGGCTAGTGAGTTTATCAATCGAATGGAAAATGGTTATGATAGCTTAGTTGAAGAACGAGGAAATAATTTTTCTGGTGGACAGAAACAACGATTATCCATTGCTCGAGGTCTGGTCAATAAACCAACTATCTTAATATTGGATGATTCAACTTCTGCTCTAGATGCTAGATCTGAAAAATTAGTTCAAGAAGCTTTAAGTAAGGATTTAAAAGGGACAACAACGATTATGATTGCCCAAAAAATCAGTTCAGTTATTCATGCAGACAAGATTCTTGTAATGGATCAAGGACAACTGGTTGGGCAAGGGACACATTCAGAGTTACTTGCAACAAATGCTATTTATCGTGAAATTTACAACACTCAAAAAGGAAAGGAAGAATAATATGAAAATCGGTTCATTTTTTTGGTTGTATTTTAAAAAATACAAACTTTCCTTTGTCATTGTAATTGCATTAATCTTTATTTCTACGATTTCACAAGTTTTATTTCCAATTTTTATCGGGAAAGCAACAGAAGAGTTAGTGCGACTAGGGCAGGCTTTCCTTGATAAGAAAGATACCGCGTCTATCTGGACAAATTTTAATTCTCTAATGGGGTCGTTGCTCCTTGCTTTTGTTTGTATCGTTATTTCTAACCTTATTTATATGACAGTAGTTTCACGAACGATTTCATATTCTACAGATGAGATGCGCAAAGGCTTGTTTGGAAAATTATCTACCTTAACTTTATCCTTTTTTGATAAGCACCAAGATGGTGATATCCTTTCTCGTTTCACCAGTGACTTGGACAACATTCTTCAAGCTTTGAATGAAAACATGGCACAGGTCATTATCAATCTCTTCCTCTATATAGAGCTAGTTGTTATCATGTTTTTCCGAAATGCTACTCTTGCCTGGATAACAATAGCTAGTACACCAATAGCTTTTTTGATTTTGGTGGTTGTGATTCGCTTAGCACGGAAATATACAGATTTACAGCAAAAAGAAGTGGGCAAGCTCAATGCTTATATGGACGAAATGATTTCAGCCCAAAAAATTATCATTGTTCAAGGTATGCAAAAGGAAGTTGTTGAAGGCTTTGTAGAGCAAAACAACAAGGTTCGCTCGGCTACTTTTAAGGGACGGCTGTTTTCGGGGCTTCTATTTCCAATTATGAACGGGCTAAGTCTTATCAATACAGCAGTGGTTATCTTTTTGGGAACGGTTTTGTTGATTGACCGAGGAAATATAGAAATAGCTACAGCTATTGGTTTGATTACAACTTTTTCACAATTTTCTCAACAGTACTATCAACCCATCATTCAAATTGCTGCCAGTTGGGGAAGTTTACAATTAGCTTTTACTGGAGTAAGTCGTGTTCAGGAATTATTTGATGCACCTGAGGAAATTCGCCCTCAAAATGCTCCGAAATTTTTAGAATTAAAAAAAGGTGTTGAAATAAAGAATATTTCTTTCTCCTATGATGGTAAAAATCCTATTTTAACAGATGTTAGTATCTCTGCTCCAAAGGGGAAAATGATAGCAGTAGTTGGTCCTACGGGTTCGGGGAAAACCACTATTATGAATCTTTTGAATCGTTTTTATGATGTTGACAAAGGAAGCATTGAGTTTGACGGTCAAGATATTCTAGAATATGATTTAGCTAGTCTTAGAAGTAAGATTGGAATTGTTTTGCAAGATTCAGTGTTATTTACAGGAACCATTCGAGACAATATTGCATTCGGACTTCCTAATGCTAGTCAAGAATCAGTGGAAAAGGTAGCACGAGCTACTCATATTCATGACTATATTGATAGTTTGCCTGATAAGTATGATACTGTGGTGGATGATGAACAGACAATTTTTTCAACAGGACAAAAGCAACTAATTTCGATTGCTCGGACTTTATTGACAAATCCACAAATTTTGATTTTAGACGAAGCGACCTCTAATGTAGATACCGTTACAGAAAGTAGATTGCAACAAGCGATGGAAGTTGCTGTTGCTGGTCGAACTAGTTTTGTCATTGCCCATCGCCTTAAAACCATTCTAAATGCCGATCAAATCATCGTTCTAAAAGACGGAGAAGTGATTGAACAAGGCAATCATCACGAACTGTTGAAATTAAATGGTTTTTACGCTGAATTGTATCACAATCAATTTGTATTTGAATAGCATATGTTTATAAAATAAAAAAGAAATCTGGTCTAGGTTTCTTTTTTATTTTCGTCTAGAGCTTCCTTATGAAATAGTAAAAATAATTGAACTACTTTGTTACTTAAAATTGTCCTGTTTTTAGTTTTCCTTGGAGTGCAATGTCTTATTTTATAACTATCAATGGTAAGTATTCCTTCCAAATCATCCTTTTTCTTTCAAAATAAGAAGAATTTCGGTATAATAGTCAAAGATAGTCAATGCAGAATAAGAATAGAATGAATGATTTGTTTCAAAACTTAAAAAGATTCATTCAGATTTCGGATGCTAGAGAGGATTGAATGAGCGTGAAAAATACATCAGACAGTATTGAAGAGTATATCAAAGAAATTTTAGCTCAATCCGGTATTGTGGAATTAAAACGTAGTGAGTTAGCTGATGTCTTTCAGGTAGTTCCTAGTCAAATCAACTATGTTATCAAAACACGATTTACAGAAAGTCGTGGGTATATTGTAGAAAGCAAACGTGGCGGTGGCGGCTATATTCGAATAGGAAAAGTTGAATTTTCCGATCAACATCAAATGCTTTGTGATTTGTTTGAACATGTAGAAGAGCATATTAGCCAACAAGTTTTCACAGACATTATCCAATTATTATTTGATGAAAAAATTATAACAGAGCGCGAAGGAAACCTTCTTTTGACCACATCATTAGATCAAGTGCTCGGAGAAAATGCAGCAGTAATTCGAGCTCGTATGTTGAAAAAAATTCTCCACCAATTAGATAGAAAAGGAATTTAAGTAAATGAAATATTCAAAAGCTTTAATTGAGAGTTTAGAGGCAGCTCAGCTTTTAGCCAGTCATTTTGAAACAGAGTATTTGGAATCATGGCATTTGTTGATTGCACTGGCAAACAATCCATACAGTGTGGCAGGTTCCGTTTTAAATGAATATCCGATGGAAGTTGATGAGTTTGAAGAAGCGGCTTTTCAAATTACGGGGAAAAAGTACCAAAAAGAAGGTTCCTTTCAATTATTGCCATTTTCACACAGAATGGAGCAAATTTTCAACCAATCTACACGAATTGCAGAAGCGGTTCATGCAAAAAGTTTGGGTACAGAACACATTCTTCTAGCTATATTATATGATCGCAGTACACTAGCTGCTCGTATTCTTGAATTTTCTGGTTTTAGTTATGAAGATAAAGAAGATGTCGCTAAAATCAATGATTTACGCAAAAATCTAGAGCGAAGAGCTGGCTGGGGCAAAGAAGAAATCAAGGCTATTCGCAATATGAACAAAGGTCTGATGGCAGCGAAACAGACGGTTGCTAATATGATGGGCATGCCTGCTTCTACTAGTGGTGGTTTAGAAGATTATACACGCGATTTGACGGCTTTGGCTCGGGATGGCCTTTTGGAGCCAGTCATTGGTCGTGACAAAGAAATCTCTCGCATGATTCAAATACTCAGTCGTAAAACAAAAAATAATCCTGTACTAGTAGGAGATGCGGGAGTTGGAAAAACAGCTTTGGCATTTGGCTTAGCACAGCGAATAGCGGACGGTGAAGTCCCAAGTGAAATCTCTAAAATGCGTGTTCTGGAATTGGATTTGATGAATGTGGTTGCTGGTACACGTTTTCGTGGCGACTTTGAAGAACGTATGAACAACATTATCAACGATATTGAAGAAGACGGACAAGTTATTCTATTTATTGATGAGCTTCATACGATTATGGGTTCTGGCAGTGGGATTGACTCGACTCTAGATGCGGCTAATATTTTAAAACCTTCTTTAGCCAGAGGAACTCTCAGAACTGTGGGAGCGACTACACAAGAAGAATACCAAAAGCATATTGAGAAAGATGCGGCTCTTTCAAGACGCTTTGCTAAAGTGAGTATTGACGAACCAAGTGTGGCAGATAGCATTGCTATTTTAAAAGGTCTCAAACAAAGTTATGAAGACCATCACAAAGTTGCCATTACCGATACAGCGATAGAGACAGCAGTAAAATATGCACATCGGTATTTAACAAGCAAACAATTACCAGATTCAGCTATTGATTTGTTGGACGAAGCAGCTGCAACAGTTCAAAATAAAGGAGCTCAAAAACAAACCTACTCTGAATTGACAAAAATTGATCAAGCACTTTTAGATGGCAATTTCAAAAAAGTTGGGCAATTATTAGAAAAAGAGCACCAACCAGTTCATTATAAATTGAAGGTGGAAGAAAAAGATATTTTGACGACATTGAGTGGTTTATCTGGTATTCCGGTACAAAAATTGACTCAGACAGATGCAAAAAAATATCTCAATTTAGAAACAGAACTTCACAAAAGAGTTATCGGACAAGATCAAGCGATATCTGCAATTAGTCGCGCTATTAGACGAAATCAGTCAGGGCTTCGTACTAGTAAACGTCCCATTGGTTCGTTTATGTTTTTAGGACCAACTGGAGTCGGAAAAACAGAATTGGCAAAAGCTTTAGCAGAGATACTATTTGATGACGAGTCAGCTCTGATTCGTTTTGACATGAGTGAGTATATGGAGAAATTTGCGGCTAGTCGCCTAAATGGTGCTCCTCCAGGTTATGTGGGCTATGAAGAAGGTGGAGAATTAACTGAAAAAGTACGCAACCGCCCCTACTCTGTTCTGCTCTTTGATGAAGTAGAAAAAGCTCATCCAGATATTTTTAATTTGCTTTTACAGGTTTTAGATGATGGTGTTCTAACAGATAGTAAGGGACGCAAGGTTGATTTTTCTAATACCTTAATCATTATGACTAGCAATCTTGGAGCTACTAGTTTGAGAGATGATAAAACAGTTGGATTTGGTGCACGTGATATTCGTTTGGATCATAAAAACCTTGAAAAACGAATGTTTGAAGAACTTAAGAAAGTTTATCGCCCTGAATTTATCAATCGGATTGACGAAAAAGTTGTTTTCCATAGTTTGACTAGTGAGGATATGCAACAAGTTGTCAAAATTATGGTCAAACCGTTAATTTTCAATTTAGCTGAAAAAGGAATTAAATTGACTTTCCAAGCAACCGCTCTTAAGTTTCTTGCTCAAGAGGGATATGACTTGGAAATGGGGGCAAGGCCACTTCGTAGAACTTTACAAACTCAAGTAGAAGATAAACTGTCTGAGCTTCTTTTAACTGGCGAGCTAGCAGCTGGTCAGACATTGAAAATAGGCGTTCAATCCGGCCAATTAAAGTTTGCAGTATCCTAACCTTAATTTATGATAATTCTTTTAATTAAGTATTTAAAATGAGATAGAAGTTTAAACTTCTATCTCATTTTTTAGTATAAATATCGTCACAGAGAAAATAAGAATTTTTTATTTTACATGTGATTCCAAGTCTTCTTGAGCTTTTTTATTAGACTCTTCTTTTTCTTTTAGCCATTTTTCACGAGCTTTGTCATATTCTTTAGTCGTGACGATATCATCTCCAATTTCAACATATTTGTAGTAAGTAGAACCTTTTGTACCAGATGGACTGTAAGATTGACTAAATGGAACCACTCGAGAAATAGCTGGTGCTGCACCGGTACTTGCCATAGTTGTGATAACTAAAGAACTATCAGTAAGCCATGCTTGAGCAGCTGCATATTTTTTATAACGTTCAGCTACATTACTAGTTTCTTTATTTGCTGCATCTAGTAACTCAGCGTATTTATCCAGACCTACAGCTTTAACTGCTGAATTGTCAGCACCTTGGAAGCCTAAGAAAGTTTTTGTCTGTTCTTGGTTATTAGGAGATAAAACATCCAAATAAGTAGAAGGATCTTGGTAATCAGGACTCCATCCGACTAAACCGTCTAAATCCCAGTCTTCTTGGTTGGCAGCCTCAGCATTATAGGTAATGTTATAGGCATCATCTTCGGATAACATTTGTAAGTCTAAGATAATGTTGTCTTTTCCGAGTGTACTCTCTAATGATTGTTTTAGAGACTGCATACGACTAACAAAGTTAGTTGAGGTTTCTATAACTGGAACATCAAGGTGAATTGGGAATTGTACTCCCTCAGCTTGTAGTTTTTCTTTCGCAGTTGCTAACTTCTCTTTTGCTCTTTCTGGATTGTACAATCCATCTTGACCGTCTGAAAGGTTAACATTAGCCCACACACTATCATAAGATACTAGTTCATCTTGAACAGCTTTTCCAAAGTCTGTTCCATCTATTTGGACGAAAGATGGAGGAGTAAAGAGATTACGGATAGCAGGTTTTGCATCATTCTTTCCATTTACTTGAGCAGAGTAGTTTTCACGATTAAGCGCAAAAGTCATGGCCTGACGAAACTCTTTGTTTAGCAGAGCTTGTTTAGTAGAATTTTTTTGTTCCTCGCTATTTTTGGAAGTATGGTTATAAGTCTGACGATCAATATTGATACCAATTACTCCAGTTCCAGCACCAGGTTCAGTATGGTAAATGTTATCCTTGTATTTCTTTTCAATAGAAGCGTAGTTGGAGCTTGATGGATAGAGACGAGCTTGACTGTAATTCCCATCTGTGAAGCCACGGGCGATAGAGTCTTGGTCAGAACCATCATAATAAGATAACTTAACGCCATCAATCTTTACTTTATCTTTGTCCCAATAATTTGGATTTTTAGAAAATTCTACAGAAGATTTTGATACGATGGATTTCAAAATGAACGGACCATTATAGAGGATAGAATCTGGTTTTGTTGCTTGTCCAAAATCAGAACCTTCCTTCTTTAAGAAGTCGGCATTAACAGGCATCAAGACACCTGCAGTTGTTTTAGAGTTCCAATAACTTTCTGGTTGATTGAGAGTGTACTCTAAGGTATAGTCATCAAGAGCTTTGACGCCTACTTTGGAAAAATCATCATCTTGTCCGCCGGCATAATCACTCAAGCCTTTAATAGAGTCTTTAATAAGAGCAATAGCATCTGATTTAGAATCCGCAGCATGCTTGATACCAGTTACAAAGTCTTTGGCAGTCACATCGGCGTATTCTTCTCCTTCAACGGTATACCATTTGGCATCTTTTCTTAGTTTATATGTATAGACTAAGCCGTCTTCAGAAACAGACCAATCTTTAGCCAAAGCAGGAATCAAATTGCCATATTGATCATTTTCAAATAGGCCTTCAATACCATTAGCAGTTAAATCATGAGTAGTGGCTTTGCTGGTTTGGATGTAGTCCAGTGTAACAGGATCTCCTGTGAAGACATAACTATAAATTTTCTTGCTATCACTAGACTTAGATTGTGATTGACTAGAGCAAGCAGTCAACAGTCCAATAGACAAAATGGATAGTCCTGCCGCAAAAATAAGTTTCGTTTTTTTCATACATACCTCCAAGTAGTTAGTATTATAATGTTTATTATATCAATTATTTTCAAAAAGTAAACAAATTTTTCAGTTTTTTTGTATTTTTTTGTAACCGCTTTTCAAATTGTGAAATCAACGTTTCTTGATAAACAAAGACTATCACTAAATTAAAAAATATCTATTGGACTGATAAAGCTTAGAATGGTAATATAAACTATATTAAGATAGGAGGGAATCAGGTATGTGCAGAACGATTGTTGGAGTAACAGCTAATCTTTGTCCAATTGATGCAAATGGGAAAAATATTCATTCGTCTGTTTCATGTAAATTTGCAGAAACGATTCGAATCGTTGGTGGACTACCGATGGTGATTCCCGTTGGAGATGTTAGCTTAGTAGCAGACTACGTTGAAACTATTGACAAACTTATTTTATCAGGCGGTCAAAATATTCATCCAAAATTTTATGGAGAAGAAAAAATAATTGATAGCGATGATTACAATATTGAACGAGACGAATTTGAATTGGCTTTACTAAAAGAAGCTATTCGGCAAAACAAGCCAGTAATGGCTATTTGTCGTGGCCTACAGTTAGTCAATGTAGCTTTTGGTGGTAGTTTGAATCAACATATTGATAATCATTGGCAAGGGCTTCCTTTTGGAACATCTCACTCTATTCAGACAGAAAAAGGAAGTGTGGTAGAACGGTTGTTTGGAACAGCTAGTCAAATTAATTCTGTTCATCGCCAAAGTATCAAAAAATTAGCACCGAACTTTCGCATGACGGCATTTGATCCGAGAGACCATACAATAGAAGCTATTGAATCACTAGAGCATCGAGTTATTGGTCTTCAGTGGCACCCAGAGTTTTTAGTTCATGAAGAAAAAGGAAATTTAGAATTATTTCGTTACCTATTGCAAGAACTATGAGAAATGAAATTTAGTAGATTAGTGAAACATACTTCGATGGGAGTATGTTTTTGCTTGTTTCTTACGAATTTAGTATAATAGGAGCAGATTGTATCTATTTGTAAAGATGAATAAATGGTGTGATGAAGGAGAAAATTCTTAATGAAAATACGCGGATTTGAACTAATTTCAGAATTTGAAAAAAATAACGAGCTATTACCTAAACGAGAAACACAACACGCAGCAGGTTACGATCTCAAAGTAGCCAAGCATACAAAGATAGCTCCTAAAGAAATCAAATTAGTACCAACAGGGGTAAAAGCCTATATGCAGGAAAATGAAGTGCTTTATCTCTATGATCGCTCTTCCAATCCCCGTAAAAAAGGCTTGGTTCTCATTAATTCGGTTGGAGTCATTGATGGAGATTATTATAACAACGAAGCAAATGAAGGGCACATTTTTGCTCAGATGCAAAATATCACAGATAAAGAAGTGGTCTTAGAGGCAGGAGAGCGTATCGTACAAGCTGTTTTTGCACCTTTTCTGATTATAGACAATGACGATGCCACTGGACTTCGTACAGGTGGTTTCGGGAGCACAGGGCATTGAGAATTTTATTTGTCAGGCACTCCGAACCAGATTATTCTTGCTTAGATAAATTGGGTGCTAGCTACTGTGGTTTTGGGCGTGACTTGGCACCTTTGTCAGAGTTTGGACGAAAACTAGTAAACCAAACTGCAAAACATCCTATTTTTAAAGAAGCGCAAGTGGTGATTGCTTCATCTGTTACACGAGCCTTGGAAACAGCAACTTACATTGTAAAAGAACATCAGCTTCCTTTATTAGTGGAACCATTATTTCATGAATGGCGTCCAGACAAAAGGGGATTGAATTATAAAAAAGAAGAAGTGTGCCTTGCTTATAAAACCTTTCTAGAAAACGAAGGCTCTTTGCCTACAGGAATAGAATATTATTATGAAACAGCTGAAGAAGTTCGCAATCGTTTCTTAGATGCTCTAGACAACTATCGTCAATATGATTGTGTCGTCATTGTAGCTCATAGTGTCCTGATACGCCAATTTTGCAAAAAGGAAACTATTGATTATTGTGAAGTTATTGAAGCCAACCTATAAAAGAATATGATTAAAAATAAAGGAGAAACATCATAGCAAAGAAAAAAACAACCTTTGTCTGCCAAAATTGTGAATACCATTCACCAAAATATCTAGGACGATGTCCCAACTGTGGTACGTGGTCTTCCTTTGTGGAAGAGATTGAAGTCGCCGAGGTAAAAAATGCACGAGTTTCTTTGACAGGTGAAAAAACCCGTCCAATGAAACTAACTGAAGTAACCTCTATTGATGTTGAGCGAACAAAAACTGAGATGGAGGAATTTAACCGTGTTTTAGGTGGCGGGGTCGTTCCAGGAAGTCTCGTTTTGATTGGAGGAGATCCAGGTATCGGAAAATCCACTCTTTTGTTGCAAATTTCTACTCAGTTATCACAAAAAGGAACTGTTCTTTATGTTAGTGGTGAGGAGTCGGCTCAGCAGATTAAGCTAAGAGCAGAACGATTGGGAGATATTGATAGTGAGTTTTATCTCTATGCTGAGACCAATATGCAGTCTATTCGCTCTGAAATAGAGAAGATCAAACCAGATTTTCTGATTATTGATTCCATTCAAACGGTTTTGTCGCCTGATATTTCAAGTGTTCAAGGTTCTGTTTCACAGGTCAGAGAAGTAACCGCAGAACTGATGCAGATAGCTAAAACAAATAACATTGCAACCTTTATAGTAGGTCATATGACCAAAGAAGGAACTCTAGCAGGACCAAGGACTTTAGAGCATATGGTTGATACAGTCCTTTATTTTGAAGGGGATCGCCAGCACACTTTTCGTATCCTAAGAGCGGTTAAAAATCGTTTTGGTTCTACCAATGAAATTGGAATCTTTGATATGCAATCAGTTGGATTAGTTGAGGTGACCAATCCAAGTGAAGTTTTTTTGGAAGAGCGTTTAGATGGAGCAACTGGTTCTTCGATTGTTGTAACAATGGAAGGCACTCGCCCCATACTAGCGGAAGTACAGGCTCTTGTGACTCCCACTATGTTTGGAAATGCTAAAAGGACGACTACTGGACTGGACTTTAATCGTGCTAGTCTGATTATGGCCGTCCTAGAAAAACGAGCTGGACTTTTGTTGCAAAATCAAGATGCCTATCTCAAATCAGCTGGAGGAGTTAAGTTGGATGAACCAGCTATTGACTTGGCCGTTGCTGTTGCCATTGCATCTAGCTATAAAGATTTACCAACAAATCCGCAAGAATGTTTCATTGGAGAAATTGGGCTAACTGGGGAAATTCGCCGAGTGAATCGGATTGAACAGCGAATCAATGAAGCAGCCAAATTAGGTTTTACCAAAATATATGTTCCCAAAAATTCATTAGGTGATTCTAAGTTCCCAAAAACCATTGAAGTGATTGGAGTTGTGACTCTCGGAGAAGTTTTGCAGAAAGTTTTTAAAAGCTAATAGTTTTTAGAGTGAAATTTGAAAAAAGTTTTTTCTATGCTATAATCAGATAATGAAAATGAAGATGCCCTATAAACTTCTCGATTGATAGGAATACGCATTCCGATGGTTAATATTTCTTTCAATCAAGCGATATAGCGTTTATTTGACTTAGAAGCATGGTGTAACGTGTGAGAAATAACCCCGTTCCATTCAAACAGTTCTGGTATAGAGAAAGGAGAAAAATGTCCTATTTTGAAAATTTTATGAAGGCCAATAAAGCCTATGTCGAGCTACATGGCACGCTTAACCTGCCCATTAAACCCAAGACAAAGGTGGCGATTGTGACTTGTATGGACTCACGTTTACACGTTGCCCACGCTTTAGGTTTGGCTTTAGGTGATGCACACATTTTAAGAAATGCAGGAGGAAGAGTAACGGATGATATCATTCGTTCTCTAGTAATTTCTCAACAACAAATGGGAACTCGTGAAATTGTGGTCTTGCATCATACGGATTGTGGGGCTCAAACCTTTAAAAATGAAGAATTCACAGAATTTTTAACTCAAAAGCTAGGTGTTGATGTAAGGGACAAAGATTTTCTTCCTTTTACAGACGTGGAAGAAAGTGTACGAGAAGATATGGACATTTTACGAAAATCTCCTCTGATTCCAGATGATGTTGAAATTTCTGGAGCTGTCTATGATGTAGATACAGGTCGTATGACTGTTGTGGAGTGATATTCCACCAAAAACAATTTAATAAAAAACATAAAATCAGTCAGTAGTGGGAACTGCAAAAAACTGTTCTTCTGCTGGCTGTAATATTATTGGTTACTAGTTAGGATATAGTATGATTCTTTCAAATATTTCACAAGGATTGCTCTGGTCTATTTTAAGTCTGGGGATATTTATGACTTTTCGGATTTTGGATTTTCCGGATATGACAACAGAAGGTTCCTTTCCGTTAGGAGGTGCGGTTGCGGCTACCTTAATCACAAAGGGAACTCACCCACTTTTAGCAACAATGATTGCTGTGCTAGCAGGTTGCCTCGCTGGTATGGTAACAGGCTTGTTATATACCAAAGGAAAAATTCCAACTTTACTTTCAGGAATATTAGTGATGACGTCTTGTCATTCTATCATATTGATGATTATGGGACGAGCAAATCTTGGCTTGCTTGGAGCTGATAAGATTCAGGATATTCTTCCCTTTTCGTCAGAGATGAATAACCTGTTAATGGGAATTCTTTTTGTTGCTTTAGTGATAGTGGCTTTATTATTTTTCTTGGACACAAAGCTTGGTCAAGCCTATATCGCCACTGGAGATAATCCTGATATGGCAAGAAGTTTTGGAATCAACACTGGGCGTATGGAACTAATGGGCTTGGTTCTCTCAAATGGGGTGATAGCATTAGCGGGAGCTCTTATTGCTCAGCAAGAGGGTTATGCAGATGTATCACGAGGAATTGGAGTTATTGTTGTTGGTTTAGCAAGCCTTATTATCGGAGAAATGCTTTTCAAAAGTTTAACCTTGGCAGAGCGTTTGGTTACTATTATTGTTGGTGCTATTTTATATCAATTTTTGATTTGGGGCGTGATTCAACTTGGATTTAACACCAACTATCTTCGTTTGTACAGTGCGGTCATTTTAGCATTATGTTTGATGATTCCCACTTTTAAAAATAAATTCTTTAAAGGAGTCAAACTAAGTAAATGACAGCAATTATTGAATTAAAGCATGCCAGTAAAATAGTTGATAATGGTCTTGATGAAGAAAAAATTATTCTAAGTGATGTTTCACTTGATATTCACGAACATGATTTCATCACAATTTTGGGAGGAAATGGGGCAGGAAAGTCCACGCTGTTTAATGTCATTGCAGGGACGCTTCCTTTGACGAGTGGCTCTATCCATATTTTAGGAGAAAATGTAACCAGCTACTCTCCAGAAAAACGAGCAAAGTATTTATCACGTGTCTTTCAAGACCCCAAAATGGGAACTGCTCCCAGATTGACAGTAGCAGAAAACCTGTTAATTGCAAAGTTTCGTGGAGAAAAACGCCGTTTAGTGCCACGTCGCTTAAACCATTACCGAAAAGAATTTCAAGAAGTAATTGATAAAATTGGTAACGGTCTGGAAAAACATTTGGATACACCAGTTAGTAATTTGTCTGGAGGACAGCGACAAGCTCTCAGCCTTTTAATGGCAACTTTAAAAAGACCAAAATTATTACTTTTGGATGAACATACAGCCGCGCTAGATCCCAAAACGAGTGTAGCTCTGATGACCTTGACAGATGAATTTGTTAATCGAGATCAATTAACTGCTCTAATGATTACACATCGCATGGAAGACGCCTTGAAATATGGCAATCGGTTGATTGTAATGAAAGATGGGAAAATTGTACAAGACTTAACTAAGGAAGAAAAATCTAAATTAACTATCTCTGATTATTACGATTTATTTGAGTGATATAGAGATTAATCGATTATAATGATAGAAACAAACTTCAATTGTGGAGTTTGTTTTTTGAAAGATAAACTTCGCAAGTGTAATCGCTTGCAAAAATAGTGTTAAGGAGTTATAATGGAGGCAAAGAAAGGGATGAATAATAATTGCTTTAGATTTACTTTGCTGATAGATGTAATTAGTTGCCTAGACTAACTATTGATTGGATCATCAGGTAGACCTGCTTAGTTTATCTGATTGTAGCGATAGTATAGAAAGTGGAAGCTTTTAGATGATTTTCAAACTTCGAAGATTCGGTCAATAGTACCTTATGTATTGTAGATGTTTTGATGCTAAGATGAAAGAAAATCATTAGCGATTAACGGAATTAAAAAGATTAAAATAATTTAAACTCATAAAAATGTTGTTATCAGTTACGATTTTCGTCAACTGAGTGCTTTCTACTATCAGCGAAGTAAATCGGACCCCTAGTCAGTAAGACTAGGGGTCGCTTTTGTTTTTTGAATTTACTCTTCATCCTTAGAATGAATTTCTTAAAATAATTGAATTTTCAACCTCGATTATAGTTGCTTTGTCATAAGGATTATTGCCTTCAATTTTGTTTATGAGGTGTTTAGCAGCAACATAACCTATTTGATAGGAATCTTGTGCGATACATGAGATAGGGGGATTTAAGATTTCCATCCAATTCAAATTTTCATAAGTTCCCAAACCAAAATCATCTGGATAATGAAAATTTAGTTGGTTTAGTAATTTCATTAATAGTAATAGCACGGGTCCATTCATTGTGAAAAAAGCTGGTTTAGAATCTTTTTTTAGAATTAGTTCACTTAAATATTCTTTGTTTAGATCATCAATTGTAATTAAATATTGAGGGTCAGTGCTGACAACTTCTTTAAAAGCTTTGTAACGCTTATTTCTCGTTGATACATTTTTCAAAGGAAAGGTTACAAAATAAATATCCGTATAGCCAGCCTCTTTCATCAATTTTAGAAATACCTTAGTAGAATCTGTATTGTCGGATATGATAGTGTCAAAATGTGTCTGTTCTTCTTGTTTATCAACAAGGACTGTTGTATTTGGATTCAAGACAGCAAGATTTTCCGTCGTAAGAGAGGTCGAATCTAATATAACCCCTGAAACATTTTGCTGATAAAGGTGCTTGATATTTTCTTTTTCAATGTTCTGATTATTATTAGAGTTAGTAAACATCATCGAATAGCCAGATGAAGTACAAGAATCGTGTATTCCTTTAATAACAGAAGCAATAAATGGGTTGGTAATATCTGAGATGACAACCCCGATTAACCTTGTTTTACTTGTCGCTAAGCTAGAAGCTAATTTGTTAGGTATATAATGAGTTTCTTGAATGATTAATCTAATTTTTTCTTTAGTGTTGAGTGACATTTTACTGTAGTTGCCATTTAAATAATGAGAGATGGTTGCTTTAGATACACCAGCAAGTTTGGCAATTTCGTTAATGGTAATTCGTTTAGACAAAAGTTCTCCTCCATACAATCAATACTTGTATTATAACATTATATAACATTATTTTTTTGAAAACGCTTGCTTTTTTAAAAAAAATAGTATACTATATTGAATATAAGTTTGTACATACTTAGTGAAGCGGTTAACCAAGAAGAAAGGGTGTGAAAGTTGAATATAGAAGTAATTTTAAATGATAAGTTAAATTCTTGCTATGCAGTATCTAGATTAAATTCTGAGGAATGGGACTATTTATTGGTTGCATCAGAAACGGAGGATGCTTGTTATGCCTATGATTTGAATAAGAATATGAAGCGTACAACAGTTTGGGAAGAAGTTGGAGGTACCATGAGTATTGTTCAAATTCCTGGAACTATGGATTTTCTAGCAACTCAACGTTTTTATCCGGGATTTAATGCAAAGGCCTGCCAGATTGTTTATGGTAAGTTCTGTGATGGACGATGGGAAATAGAAAAATTAATGAATTTCCCTTATTTGCACCGTTTTGATCTAATAAAAACTCAAAACGAAGAATATCTATTTGTTGGTTGTACCATTGCTAATTCTAAGGAATACGTTGAGGATTGGTCAGATAAAGGTAAGATATTTACTGGAGTCTTTAATTATGGAAATCTGTGGATAGAAGACTTAAAACCATTGCCGTTAAGATTGTTAAAAAATCATGGCTACTATGAAGTGAAATCAGAAGGTTATTCTTTAATTACAGCAGTTGAAGGGATTTTCAAACTGTATTATCCAGATTATACAACTTCTAGGAATTGGGAGTTAGAACTATTGTTTAATGAAGAAACTAGTGATATTACTCAAATAGATATTAATAGTGATGGGAAAAAAGAAAACATGATTATTCAAGGTTTTCACGGGGATAGATTAAGAATTTTATCAGAAGATTTTAGTAAAGAATTGTTTAGCTATCCTGAAGCAACTCCTTTCGGTCATTCTATCTGGTCAGGAGAATTATTAGGGAAACCTCTATACATATTTGGTTGGCGTTCTGGTAAGGCCAATTTAATAGCATTGACGCAAGAAAACTCAAAAATTGTTGAGTATTTAATTGATGCAGATTCAGCATCTAGTAATTGTTTAGCTTTTGAAAAAAATAATGAAGCATTTATCTTTTCTGCCAACAATGGAAGAAATGAAGTGAAGCTATATAGGTTGAAAGGAAAATAAGATGACAAAGAAAAAAATATTGGTAACAGGTATTGTTCCTAAAGATGGACTGAAGAAGTTGTTTGAAGAATTTGATGTCACCTACTCAGAAACGCCTTTTTCACGTGAATATGTCCTTGAAAATTTAGAAAAATTTGATGGTTGGTTATTGATGGGACAAAAAGGGGATAAAGAAATGATCGATGCAGGTAAAAACCTAGAGATTATTTCTTTAAACGCAGTAGGTTTTGACCATGTTGATATCGCCTATGCAAAAGAAAAAGGAATCGTTGTATCTAACTCGCCTCAAGCTGTTCGTGTGCCGACTGCTGAAATGACTTTCACCCTCATTTTAGCGGCTGCTAAGCGTCTTGCTTTTTATGATAAGGTTGTAAGAACAGGTAACTGGATTGATCCTAGTGAACAAAGGTATCAGGGATTAACTTTAGAGGGAGCAAATCTTGGTGTATACGGCATTGGTCGAATTGGTAGTACAGTGGCAAAACTTGGGCAAGCATTTGGAATGACTGTATATTACAATGACGTATTTAGACTTCCAGAAGAAAAAGAAAAGGAACTGGGCTTCACTTATGTAGAATTTGATGAGCTGTTGGAAATTTCAGATGTATTAACCATTCATGCTCCATTGTTGCCATCAACCAAGCATAAATTTAATAAAGAATCTTTCAAAAAAATGAAAAATAGAAGCTACTTAGTAAATGCTGCTAGAGGTCCGATTGTATCTGAGCATGATTTGATTGAAGCTCTAAAAAATGGTGAAATTGCTGGTGCTGGCTTAGATGTATTTGAATTTGAACCCGACATTTCAGAAGAACTTCGTAAATTAGATAATGTTATTATGGCTCCTCATGCCGGAACAGGAACTATTGAAGGAAGAAGGACCTTGGCAGAGGAGGCGGCAGAAAATATTATTGCTTTTTATAATGGTGAACCTAGAAATGTAGTAAATAAATAGAATGGACGAGAGATATGTTTGAAGCTTTACATAATTTTTTCTCCTATTTTGGAGCAAATACGATAGTACCTTTGATGATTTTCATTGTTAGTTTATGTTTGAGGGTTAATCCTAGAAGAGCGTTCTTCAGCGCTCTTCGTGCTGGGGTTGGTCTGACTGGTTTTGGTTGGATTATTTCCGAATTTTCTCCCCTTGTGACGAAGTACATTAAGCAGATGGTAGAATCTACAGGACTCAATCTACCAATTGTTGATATTGGTTGGCAGACAGGTTCCTTGATGTCCTTTTCTTCAACAATCGGTTTATCATTCTTTGTTTTTGGATTAGTGATTGAATTAATCTTATTCCTAGTTGGGATTACACGTGTCTTTACACCAGCAAATCTATGGAATAACCATGGTTATATGCTTTGGGGAGCATTAGCTTATCAAGTCACTAATAACTTTATATTGTCATTTGCATTTATGGTTTTTGTTTTGCTATATTCCTTGGTCTGGTCAGAGGTGTTGGCAGATCGTTGGGCGGAATACTATGGTGTCAAAAATGCAACGATTAATTCCATTCATAATATTGAAACAATTATTCCGGCCTTGGTACTGGATCCACTGTGGAATTTGATGGGATTAAACAAGGTGAAATTAAATCCCGAATCCATGAAAACCAAACTTGGAATATTTGGTGAGCCGACAACACTTGGTTTTATCTTAGGACTTATCATTGGGATTTTAGGTAGTATCAAACAGCTAGGTAGCTTAGAAGTTTGGGGTGGAATCTTTAGTTTTGCAGTGGCTTTGTCTGCCGTTATGACTGTCTTTCCTTTAATTACGGGAGTATTTGCAAGCGCTTTCGCTCCGTTGGCTGAAGCTGTTGAAAAAAATAAGAAAAAAGATAATGAATCATCAGATATCATAAATGATAAAAAACGTTGGTTTATTGCTGTTGATGATGGTGTTGGTTTTGGTGAGCCAGCTACAATCATTTCTGGTTTAATTCTAGTTCCAATCATGGTCGTTATTGCTTTGATTTTACCGGGGAATAGATCGCTTCCCGTAGTTGACTTAATAGCCATTCCATTTATGATTGAAGCGATGGTTGCGATTACAAAAGGAAATATTTTAAAAACAATATTAAATGGAATCATTTGGTTTTCAATAGGATTGTATGCGGCTAGTTACCTCGCACCTATCTATACTAATGCAGTTCAAGCATATGGTTCGATTTTACCAGCTGGTGTTGCTTTGATTATTAGCTTTAATCTGTTGGCACATCCATTGACGGCTTTAGTTTTTGCAGCTTGGGTATCTGGCAATCCAATATATATTGGTATTACAATAATAGTTTACCTTGCTTCGTTAGTATTTTTAAGAACTCGACGCGATTCCATTTATGCTTATCTTAAAATGATGGCTGATAAAAATAGTGGATTTGATGGAAGTACAGAAAAAATTATTATCGGTGAAGATTAAAATATAAAAAAAGGAGTTTTCTCATGAAAAAAATTGATGCACATGCACATATTGTACAAACAGTTGCTGGTTATAATGCAAAAGGCCGTATGAGTCCGTTGGGGAATGGCTATACAATTTGGGATGATGGGGAGCTTTTAAAACTTATTCCAGATGGTTATGGTGACACTGATTTTACTGCAGAATCTTTCATTAAAATGATGGATGAACATGGTGTTGAAAAAGCAGTGATTTTACAAGGAAGCTTGAATGGTTATCAAAATTACTATACCTATCTTTCCATAAAACGCTATCCAGAACGCTTCACAGGTGCATTTTCTGTTGATCCCTTTGCTGAAAATGCCCATGAAATTGTTAAACGTTATGTAGAAGTTTTAGGATTTAGAGCTATTAAGTTTGAAATCAGTCAAGGTGGCGGTTTGCACGGTTATCATGGACACACACCATTTAGATTGGATGCAAGTCCACAAGTTGGTCGAATTTTACATTATCTTGCAAATTACCCTGGTTTTGTTGTGACAGTTGATTATGGTAATTTCGATCAAATTTCTTACCAACCAGAAGCCTTTCCTGTATTGGCTAAGGCTTATCCAACTCTTGATTTTGTGGTTTGTCATTTGTCCTTCCCACATGCAGATTATCCAAATTTATTAAGAGCGGCATTGTCACAATGGAAAGATTATCCAAATATTTATACTGATTTATCTGCCATTCAAGATATTGATAGACCAGATGAATTTCCATTCCCTAAATCAGAGAAAAATGTTAGAATTGCTAAAGAAGTTCTAGGTGCTAAACGGTTGCTTTGGGGGACAGATTCTCCATGGTCTGCAACATTTAATACTTATGAAGAATTATCTACATGGCTAGAGGCTACAGGAATTTTCACACAGGAAGAATTGGAAGATGTCTTGTACAATAATGCTGAGAGAGTTTATTTCAAACCTGAGCATATCAAAGCCAATCGTGAAGCCATTGATCCTGTCACAAAAGATTTAAACCTTTATTGATAAAGTAATCTTATTTAAAAATTAGGTACGAGAAATAATCTTGTACCTAGTTTATTATATGAAGGAGGGAACATGAGGTATTTTTTAAGTATTGATTATGGTGGAACAAATACAAAATCAATCATTATTTCAGAAATAGGAGAGCAGATTGCTGTTTCTTCATTTGAAACATTGGCAATTGAAGAAAAATTAGGATTTAGAGAAGTAAATCTTCAAGAAACTTGGGCTGCCATAGAAAAATCAATTAGAGATGTTATTGTAAAATCTAAAGTTTCCGTTGAGGATATTGCCGCAGTGACTTGCATAGGTCATGGAAAAGGACTTTATGTTCTTGATAAAGAGAAGAAAGAGTTCCAAAATGGGATTCTCTCAACCGATAGTCGTGCGATTGAGGTGGCTCGCAATTTTGAAGCTAAAGTAGATAAAATTTGGGGAAAAACACACCAACATATCGTTGGTGTACAGAGTCCGGTTTTATTGTATTGGTTGAAACAGAATGCGAAAGAAGTATACGATAAAATCGGATCTATTTTGTCCGCAAAAGATTATATTAGATTCAAGTTAACAAATACTGTGAACCAAGAATATACAGATGCTTCAGGAAATCATTGGGTTAACCTGCAGACCGGGAAGTATGATAAAGAAGTTTTAGATTTCTTTGAAATTTCAGAAATGTGGGATTCGCTACCAGAATTGGTGTCAAGTTCTGATATCGTTGGAAATATAACAGAAGAAGTAGCCAGAAATACAGGATTGCGAGTTGGAACTCCAGTAGTGGCAGGTTTGTTTGATATTGATGCTTGTGCTATTGGCTCCGGTGTTTTTGATGATAGCTTATTTAGTGTTATCGCTGGAACATGGAATATTAATACCTATCCTAGTAAGACCTTTGCTTCCCTTTCCAGTGGTCAAATGAACTCTTATTTTCCGAATGGTACTATTTTAGTCGAAGGTAGTAGCCCCACATCTGCTGGGAACTTATCCATTATGATAAAAGCACTTATGTCAGAGGAAATAAACAATTTACCTGATAATGTGGATATCTATACTGTCTTAGAAGAATTTTTAGAACACACGAATGCAACATTTTCAAAAGTCCTTTTCTATCCATTTTTGTATGGAAATAATATTGGACAATCTGCTGATGCCTGTTTTTTAGGATTGACAACAACTACTACAAAATCAGAAATGCTTCGAGCAGTCTATGAGGGAATTGCCTTTGCACATAAACAACATATTGAAAAATTGCTGGAAACGTTGGGACGCAAACCAAATGCATTAAGAATTTCGGGTGGAGCAGCCAACTCAACGGCTTGGATGCAGATGTTTGCAGATATTATCAATATTCCAGTTGAGATAGTAGAAGGAACGGAATTGGGCGGTATAGGCGGAGCGATTTTATGTCGACAGTCTTTAGATCAACTAAGTTTAGAGCATTGTATTTCTGAGATGGTACGAGTGAAAGACAGATTTATTCCATCCACAAAAGAAAATGAAATTTATGAAATAAAGTTTCAGACATATAAACATAGTTTATCTGTATTAGGTGATGCTCTAGATTCAGTTCATAAACTAAAATTAGAGTTGGAGAAAAAATCAATTTGAAAAAAGAAGATATTATAATTAATACTATTGTTTTTAAACACTATTTTGATAAAGGAAAGAAACAAGTAGATATTTTAAGAACAGTTAGTGAATTAGGACTAAAGAAAATCGAAATTCGAAGAGAATTATTAACTGATATCAGGACTGAGCTACAAGATATTAGACATCAGGCGGACAAGTTGCACTTGGAATTGTTTTATAGCATTAATGAAGATTTATTTGTAGATGGCTTGATAAATTCTCAATTAAATGTCTTTTATGAGGAATCAAATATTTTGAAGGTAGCTTTCATTAAGATGAATACTGGAAGTGCAAAAAATATCTCGGAAACCACATGGAATACTTTAAAAGAAACTATCAAAGAATTTAAACCTATTAAAGTTGAGAACAATCAAGACACTCAGAATGCACGTATCTTGAATTGTTTAGAAATAATGAAAGAATGTAAAGATAGGGCTATTCCAATTGATTTTGTTTTTGATACAGCAAATTGGAGTTTTGTTGATGAAGAAACAGAGAAAGCAATCACTAGTTTAGAAGCCTACACTGATTATTTGCATTGTAAAAATTATAAAAAATTGGAGAAGGAGCTATTTTTGACAACGCTTTTTGAGGGAGAAATTGACATAATTAGTCTAATTCGTCGATTCTCTAAGGTTCGTTATCTAGCATTAGAGTATCCTTGTACAGAGAAAGAATTGCTAAAAGATATTGATAGTTTGCTTCAACAAATGAATTAACAATTTCTTTGTTTCTATAAACTTAATACCAAATGATTATTATTCTGGTATTTGAATCTAGTCTATTTTCTCAAAAAATAAATAGTATAGGTTTCAAAAAATTCGATAATAGCCCCCTAGTCAGTGAGACTAGGGGCGCTTTTGTTTTTTGATGGGTGAGGGCTTCTCTTTCTTTATTTTGAAAAAATCATGAAAAAATGCTATAATGTCTAAGATAGGCAGACTATGTCTGTAAGACTGTAATTCGACTTGGTTTTCCAAGGACCGTTAGTAATAAAATATAAGACTTGTTGTAAAGTCAACATTTAAGGTAAAGGAGTAATAATGAGTAAGAGCAATATCAAATTGATTGCTTTAGGAGGCGTGAGAGAAAATGGGAAAAATCTCTACGTTGTTGAAGTGGATGATTCCATTTTTGTATTGGATGTTGGATTGAAATATCCTGATAATGAACAATTGGGGGTAGATATTGTTATCCCTAATATGGACTATTTATTCGAGAATAAAGATCGAATCACTGGTGTATTTCTTACACATGGACATGCTGATGCAATTGGTGCACTTCCCTATCTTTTGGCTGAAGCTAAAGTACCAGTTTTTGGTTCCGAATTAACAATTGAATTAGCGAAGCTATTTGTCAAAAACCACGATACAGTTAAAAAATTTAATGATTTTCATGTGATTGATGAAAATACTGAAATTGAATTTGGGAAAACAGTTGTATCGTTCTTTCGTACAACCCACTCAATTCCCGAAAGTTTAGGAGTTGTAATCAAGACGAAACAAGGTAGTATTGTTTATACAGGAGATTTCAAGTTCGACCAATCAGCCAGTGAATCGTATGCGACAGACTTTGGTCGCCTAGCAGAAATTGGGAAAGATGGAGTTTTAGCACTTCTTAGTGACTCTACAAATGCAGATAGTACCGTCCAAGTTGCAAGCGAGAGTGAAGTCGGAAAAGAAATCGAAGATACGATTGTTGACTGGGAAGGACGTGTGATTGTTGCAGCTGTAGCGAGCAATCTTTCACGAATTCAACAAGTTTTTGATGCAGCAGCAGAAACAGGCCGACGCGTTGTCTTAACAGGTTTTGATGTTGAGAATATTGTCCGTACGGCTATTCGTCTTAAAAAACTTTCGCTTGTAGATGAACGTCTCCTTATTAAACCCAAAGAAATGTCCAAATTTGAGGATCATGAGTTAATAATTTTGGAGACAGGAAGAATGGGGGAACCCATCAATGGGTTGCGTAAGATGTCCATTGGTCGCCATCGTTATGTTGAAATCAAAGAGGGAGACTTGGTGTATATTGTGACGACACCATCTATTGCAAAAGAAGCAGTTGTTGCCCGTGTTGAAAACATGATTTACCAAGCAGGTGGAGTTGTTAAACTGATTACACAGCACTTGCGAGTATCTGGTCATGGGAATGCTCGTGATTTACAGCTAATGCTCAATCTGATTAGACCTAAATTTTTGTTCCCTATTCAAGGGGAGTATAGAGAATTAGATGCACACGCTAAAGTAGCTATGGAAGTCGGCATGTTGCCTGAAACTATCTTTATTCCAAAACGTGGTAGCATTATGGAGTATGATAAAAACGATTTTCTTCCGGCAGGAGCTGTACCAGCAGGAGACATTATGATTGATGGAAATGCTATTGGTGATGTAGGAAATATTGTTCTTCGTGATCGAAAGGTTTTATCAGAAGATGGAATATTTATCGTAGCTATAACAGTCAATCGTCGAGAAAAGAAGATAATATCAAAAGCAAAAGTACATACTCGTGGTTTTGTATACGTTAAAAAAAGTCGCGACATTTTACGAGAAAGTTCAGAATTAATTAATCGAACAGTAGAAGATTATCTATCACAAGACAGTTTCGATTGGGGAGAACTAAAAAGTTCTGTTCGTGATAATCTTGCCAAATATCTTTTTGAACAAACAAAACGTCGTCCAGCCGTTTTGCCAATTGTGATGGAAGTACGTTAACAGATACGCATGAATTTCTTAAACTCGGTTAGCTTTGCTAGCTGAGTTTGTTTTAAAACTCAGTCAAAGGAGATACAAATGGCTTTAATGAACATTACTTATTACTCTAAATTAATGGATTTGGATATTTCTGTACAACTTTTGTATCCTGACGCGGCAAGGGTTGAGAATCCAGATAACTCTGACATCCCAGTTTTGTACTTATTACACGGGATGGGTGGAAAAGACACCACTTGGCTTCGTTTAACAGCTCTAGAACGCCTCGTACGGAAAACAAATTTGATTGTAGTCATGCCAGATACTCATAATGGTTGGTATACCAATACTCAATATGGCTACCCATATTTTGATTTGATTGGGGTAGAACTCCCTGTAGTGCTTAAGCGTTTCTTTCCATATATGTCCACAAAACGAGAGAAAAATTTCATAGCGGGCTTGTCTATGGGAGGATACGGAGCTTTTCGGTTGGCTTTTGAGACACAGCGCTTTTCGTATGCAGCTAGTTTATCAGGAGCTCTTAGTTTTAAAGACTTTAATCCTGCTGAAGCGGATATGGGCAGTAAAAGGTACTGGGAAGGTGTGTTCGGTCAGATTGAGAATTGGGAATCTGAACAAAATGAACATGCTTTAACCACTCTAGCTTCCAAATCCGATAAAAAAACGAAATTATATGTCTGGTGTGGAGAACAGGATTTTCTTTATGAAGCGAATAATTTTGCAGTTAAAGAATTTAAAAAAATAGGTTACCAAGTAGACTATTACACGGATCCTGGAAAACACGAATGGTATTATTGGGATAAACAATTGGAGAAAATTTTAGAGTGGCTACCGATTGATTTTAAACTAGAAGAAAGACTATCGTAACAAATAAAGAAAAGTAGTGTAGATAGCTACATTTTAGAAAACGATATGATATAATAGAAACGTTTGAATGCAAGCTAAATTTCCTTTTTTCGTATAAAATTTAGAGCATTTTCAAGACCTTAAACTAAAAAGTAATTGCCTGTAACAGCCAAACATGTCCGCATGTTAGAGTGAAATACAATAATAGTAGTGTTTGAAGTCCATCATTACCATTGTTTTATCTTGTGCAACTTTTTAGTGTTCTTATTAATTTATTTAGGAGTGATATATTGTCTAATCAAATTCGTGTGCGCTATGCACCAAGTCCAACAGGATTACTACACATTGGAAATGCACGAACAGCACTTTTCAATTATCTTTATGCGCGCCATCATGGCGGTGCGTTTATTATTCGGATTGAGGATACAGATCGCAAGCGTCATGTAGAGGACGGAGAACGTTCTCAACTTGAAAATCTTCGCTGGCTAGGTATTGATTGGGATGAAAGTCCAGAAACACATGAAAACTATCGCCAATCAGAACGCCTTGAAATTTATCAACAATATGTAAATGAGTTGCTTGATAAAGGTTTGGCCTATAAATCTTATGTAACTGAGGAAGAATTGGCAACTGAACGGGAACGTCAGGAAGCAGCTGGTGAAACGCCTCGTTATATCAATGAGTTTTTAGGGATGACGGAGGAAGAAAAAGCCAGCTATATAGCAGAGCGTGAAAATAAAGGGATTGTGCCGACGGTGCGTTTGAAGGTAAACGAACACAGCATCTATAAATGGGATGATATGGTAAAAGGCGAAATCGAATTTGAGGGATCCAATATCGGAGGAGATTGGGTTATTCAAAAGAAAGATGGTTATCCTACTTATAATTTTGCAGTTGTTGTAGATGATCATTTGATGGCTATTTCTCATGTTATCCGTGGAGATGACCATATTGCAAATACCCCTAAACAATTGATGGTGTATGAAGCTTTAGGATGGGAAGCACCACAATTTGGTCATATGACCTTGATTATTAATAGTGAAACAGGGAAAAAACTTTCTAAGCGTGATACCAATACCTTGCAATTTATTGAAGATTATAGGAAAAAAGGTTATTTACCAGAAGCTGTTTTCAATTTTATTGCTTTATTAGGTTGGAATCCGGGAGGAGAAGATGAGATTTTCTCTCGTGAAGAACTAATTCAGTTATTTGATGAAGCGCGTCTTAGTAAATCACCAGCAGCTTTTGACCAAAAGAAACTGGATTGGATGAGCAATGATTACATTAAACATGCTGATTTCCAAACAATATTTGCAATGGCAAAACCCTATCTAGAATCTGCCGGCAGATTAACGGATAAAGCTGAAAAATTAGTGCAGTTATATCAACCACAAATGAAATCTGTAGATGAAATCCTACCGTTGACAGATCTCTTTTTCGCAGATTTTCCAGAATTAACAGAGGCAGAAAAAGAAATTATGGCTGGAGAAACGGTTGTGACGGTACTGGAAGCATTTAAGGAAAAATTGGAAGCCTTGAGTGATGAAGATTTTAAATCTGAAAATATCTTCCCTCAAATTAAAGCTGTTAAAAAAGAAACCGGTATAAAAGGAAAAAATCTTTTTATGCCCATTCGTATTGCTGTTTCTGGAGAAATGCATGGACCAGAACTCCCAGATACGATCTACCTTTTGGGACGTGAAAAATCAATCCAACATATTGAAAATATGCTAGAAATAATAAAAAAATAGAATAAAGCCAATCTTGTTTTCAGGATTGGCTTTATTTTTAGGCTCTATGTCAACTGTAGTGGGTGACTATAATTAAGCACGAGAGGAGACGAACTTCGTCTTCTCTTTTTTGATGTTCAAAGCGATGTAGATACGTTGTTTAAAGTTTTCAAAGTTCCGATAACCAAAGGCATTGCGTTTGATGTCTTTGATGAGTTTGTTTGTCGCCTCAAGCTTAGCGTTAGAATAGGGGAGTTCAATGGCATTAGTGACGTAGGTTTTATAACGTATAAAGGTATTTAACGTCGTTTTAAAGGTATGATTGAGATAAGGTAGTTCATCCTGTATTAAGTCAAAGAAATGCTTAACATTCTTCTCTTGCAAGTGAAAAAGCAAGAGTTGATAGAGGTCGTAGTAAGTTTTTAATTCAGGGACCAGTTTAAAGATTTTAGACAGACATTCTCTAGATGTGATGGTTTCTCTGAAAGTTCTAGAGTAGAAGGTGTTCAAAGATAGTTTTCGACTATCCTTCTGAATGAGTTTCCAATAGTATTTAAGAGCACGATATTCAAGGGACTTCTTAGGAAATTGTTTCATGATTTGGATTCTAGTTTTACTAAGAGCCCTGTTCATATGTTGGACAATATGGAAACGATCCAGAACAATTTTAGCTTTAGGGAAAAGGATTTTGATGATGGGAATATAGCTTCCAGACATGTCAACAGTCACCACTTTAACCCTATTTCTGGCTTCTTTGGAATATTTAAAGAAATAATTTCGAATGGTTGTTTGGCACCTATTATCAAGAATGGTAATGATTTTCTTAGTCTTGAAATTCTGAGCGATAAAGGCTAGTTTTCCCTTTTGGTAAGAAAATTCATCCCAAGAAAGGACTTCAGGAAGAGTATTATAAAGCTCTTTAGCTTGAAACTCTTTTAGTTTCCGATAGACTGTAGAGGTTGAGATAGCGAGTTTAGAGGCGATATGGGTAAGAGACTCTCTATTAAGCAGGAGCTGAGCAATTTTTTGTCTTAGTACTTCAGAGATTTGACAATTTTTCTTAACGAGGTTAGTTTTAGAAATGGTGACTTTATGACAGGATTTACACTGAAACCGTCTCTTTTTTAAGCGAATGAGACTAGGTAGACCAGCAATTTCAATAAAAGGGATTTTAGAAGGTTTTTGGAAATCATATTTGATTTGTTTTCCTGTGCAGTGTTTACACATAGGAGGCTGGTAGTCTAGTGTAGCCATAAGCTCAATATGAGTTTCGTGCCTCCAAGCATTGTTTATGGTGATATTTTTGTCTTTCATTCCGATGAGTAGTGTGGTATGATGAATATGTTCCATAAGATTCTTTCTAATGATGGTTTGGCGCTTTTCATTATAAGTCTTATGGGACTTTTTGTGTACTCAAAAAGCTCCATAATCTCTATAATGGGTTTACCCACTACAGATATTATAGAGCCTATTTTTAAGCTAAACATAATTTTATTCATAAAAAAGAATAAATATTTATAAAACGCTTTTATTTTAATAAATATTGAGATTTTTCTTGACATTTGTTTTACCATAGAGTAGAATGTATAAAACTAAAAAATAAGTAGAAGAAATAGAGGTAATTCACATGACTAAAGAGAAAGCTATTTTAGCTTATTCGGGAGGTTTAGACACGTCTGTAGCTATTACTTGGCTCAGCAAAGATTATGATGTTATTGCAGTCTGCATGGATGTAGGTGAGGGAAATGATTTACAATTCATTCATGATAAAGCTTTAAAAGTGGGTGCGATTGAATCGCACGTTATTGATGTTAAGGACGAATTTGCAGAAGACTATGCCTTAGTTGCTCTGCAAGGGCACACCTTCTACGAACAAAAATATCCTCTTGTGTCTGCCCTTAGCCGACCGCTTATTTCTAAAAAATTAGTGGAAATTGCTCACAAAACAAACGCAACAATTATTGCACATGGCTGTACTGGAAAAGGAAACGATCAAGTTCGGTTTGAGGTTGCTATTGCCTCTTTGGATCCCAAGTTAAAAGTCATTGCACCTGTCCGTGAGTGGAAATGGTCACGTGAAGAAGAAATCAAGTACGCAAAAGAGAATGGAGTGCCGATTCCAGCTGATTTAGACAACCCTTATTCTGTTGACCAAAATCTTTGGGGACGTGCTAATGAATGTGGAGTCTTGGAAAATCCTTGGAATGAAGCACCAGAAGAAGCATATGATTTAACGAAATCACCAGAATCTGCACCAGATACTCCCGAATACGTTGATATTGAGTTTAAACGCGGTGTTCCAATTTCATTAAATGGGAAACCGTTCAAGCTAGCTGACCTTATTTTAGAATTGAATGATATTGCTGGAAATCACGGAGTTGGTCGGATTGACCATGTGGAAAATCGTTTGGTTGGTATCAAATCGCGGGAAATCTATGAATGCCCAGGAGCAGTTACTCTTCTTGCGGCACATAAAGAAATTGAAGATATAACGCTTGTTAGAGAATTGGCTCATTTTAAACCGATTGTAGAAAATGAACTATCAAATCTCATCTACAATGGTCTTTGGTTTAATCCTGCAACGGAAGCTTTAATTGCTTATATCAAGTCTACACAAGAAGTGGTTAATGGAGTAGCCAAAGTCAAGTTATACAAAGGTTCTGCAACAGTTGTTGCTAGAAAATCAGCTAACTCACTCTATGATGAGAATTTGGCAACCTACACTAGTGCAGATACATTTGACCAAGATGCAGCGATTGGTTTCATTAAACTTTGGGGCTTACCATCAAAAGTACATGCTGAAATTCAATCTCATTTGAAGGACTAGAAAAGAGAGGTTCAGATGACAAATCATAAATTGTGGGGTGGACGTTTTGAAGCAACTTTAGAAAGTTGGGTAGAAGAATTTGGAGCGAGTATTCATTTTGATTACCGTTTGGCACCTTATGACTTAGAAGGAAGTTTGGCTCATGTAAAGATGCTAGGAGAGACGGGAATTATTGCTCCAGCAGATGCTCTAGCTATTCAAAAAGGATTGGAAGAACTTCAAACAGCATACCAAGCAGGTGAACTTGAATTTGATGTGACGAACGAAGATATCCACATGAATATGGAATCCTTGTTGACGGAGAAGATTGGAGCAGTCGCTGGGAAATTACACACAGCTCGTTCACGTAATGACCAAGTAGCTACGGACATGCACTTGTATCTCAAAGATCAACTTTCTCAGATGATTGAGAAAATTCACCATCTATGTCAAGTATTATTGGTTTTGGCAGAAGAACATGTAGAAACAGTTATGCCGGGTTATACGCATTTACAACATGCCCAGCCGATTAGCTTTGCTCATCATTTACTAGCCTATTACAATATGTTTAAACGTGATAGCGAGCGCTATGAGTTTAACTTAAAACACACGGATATTTCACCCTTGGGAGCTGCTGCCCTTGCAGGAACCACTTTCCCAATAAATCGTGAATTGACAGCAGAATTAATGGGCTTTAAAGCTATTTACCACAATTCATTGGACGCTGTTAGTGATCGTGATTTTATATTGGAATTTCTTTCAAATAGTAGTATTTTGATGATGCATCTGTCTCGTTTTTGTGAAGAGATAATCAACTGGTGTAGTTACGAATATCAATTTGTTCAATTATCTGATACCTTTAGCACAGGTTCTTCCATTATGCCGCAGAAAAAAAATCCGGATATGGCAGAGCTGATTAGAGGAAAGTCTGGTCGCGTTTATGGGCATCTCTTCGGCCTTTTGACGATTATGAAGTCTTTACCTTTGGCATATAATAAGGATTTGCAAGAAGATAAAGAAGGAATGTTTGATACTGTAGATACGATCAAAAAGTCTTTAGATATTATGGCTGGTATGATTTCAAGCATGACAGTCAATAAAGAAAAAATGTTGCAGTCAACTCAAAAAGATTTTTCCAATGCAACAGAATTGGCAGATTATCTAGCGAAAAAAGGCTTGCCATTCCGTCAAGCTCATGAAATTGTTGGGAAATTAGTGTTGGATTGTAGCAAAGAAGGGATTTATCTGCAAGATATCCCACTTGAAGACTATCAAAAAGCTTCTTCTTTAATTGAGGCCGATGTCTACGAGGCGTTGCAATCAAAAACAGCTGTTCAAAAGAGAAACTCACTCGGTGGTACAGGATTTGAGCAAATTCGCAAAGAATTAGAGCAAGCCAAAAAACAATTTGAAGATAAATAAAACTATAAAAACATCGCAAAATTTTGCGATGTTTTTTGGTGAGATTGTCAAAAAATAAACTACATTCTTGAAAAACCTTGTCCTTATTGGTTTTTTTAGAAATTATGGTATAATAGAATTAATTTTGGTGGATGGAGTTGAGTTTTGAGAAAAAACTATCGCGTCAAGAGAGAAAAAGATTTCAATGCGATTTTTAAAAATGGACAAAATTTTGCAAATAGAAAATTTGTCATTTATCGATTAGATAGCAAGCAAGCACATTTTCGAGTAGGAATTTCTGTTAGTAAGAAGCTAGGAAATGCAGTTGTGCGAAATCGCATAAAACGGAAAATTCGTCATATCCTAATGCAACATCAACAAGAATTGATACAGGTTGATTTTGTTGTTATTGCTCGTAAGGGTGTGGAAGAATTGGATTATCATCAAGTGGAACAAAATCTTTTACATGTATTAAAAATTGCAAAAGTTTATCAGGAAGGATTTATTTGTGAATAAAAAATATAAACTGGGGCTCATGCTAGGAAGCGCATTGCTCTTTCTTACTGCTTGTGGAACGAGTAAAGTGACTGATCAGTCAAACGATTTATGGGAAAAAATGGTCTATCTTTTTGCGGAAACCATTCGTTTTCTATCTTTTAATGGAAGTATTGGGATTGGTATTATTTTATTTACGATTCTGATTCGGACGGTTTTATTGCCAGTATTTCAGTTTCAGATAAATTCTTCACGAAAGATGCAGGAGATACAACCTCTTCTTAAGAAATTGCAGTCCAAATATCCCGGAAAAGATATGGAAAGCCGTACTCTTTTACTGGAAGAACAAAGGAAACTTTATAAAGAAAAAGGGGTTAATCCCTATGCGTCTTTACTTCCATTGTTGATTCAGATGCCTGTTCTGTTTGCCTTGTTTCAAGCATTAACTAGGGTAGAATTTCTAAAGACTGGTCAGTTCCTGTGGTTGAACTTAGGAACGTCGGATCCGTTTTATATTCTTCCTATTTTGGCTGCACTCTTTACTTTCTTAAGTACATGGTTATCTAATAAATCTTTGACAGAAAAAAATGGTGCCTTGCTATTTATGATGTATGCAATGCCAGTGATGATATTCTTTTTTGCAGTCTATGCTGCTAGTGGGGTCGCTCTTTATTGGAGCGTATCCAATGCTTATCAAGTCTTGCAAACTCTTATTTTTAGCAATCCTTTTAAGATTATTTCTGAGCGCGAGGCAAAAGAAAAAGCAGAATACAAATTGAAGATAAAAAAACAACGTGCACTCAAAAAGGCACAAAAAAAGAAAAGATGAGATAAGGAGGACTCTTGAAAATGGTTATTTTTACAGGAGCAAATGTTGAGGAAGCAATTCAGAATGGATTGAAAACATTAGATATTTCACGAATGAGAGCACATATCACAATTATTTCACGTGAAAAGAAAGGTTTTTTAGGCCTATTTGGTAAGAAGTTGGCTCAGGTAGATATTGAACCGATTGCTGAAACAACGGTTGTGAAAGCCAATCAAAAAGCTGTCAAAGGTGTTCCAGAAGAAATTAATGCAAAGAATGAACCAGTTCAAAGTGTCAGTGAAGCGACTGTTGATTTGGGTCGAGTGGTTGCAGCTATTAAAAAAGTTGAAGAAGAAGGCGAAACAGTTTCAGAGGATGTAAAAGCAAAAATTCTTAAAAATGAAAAGCAAGCCAATACTATTTTGGAAGAAACTGGTACGATTGATTTGTTAAAAACTCAATCGGCTATTGATTCTATTCACAAAGAAGAAACTACGGAGAAAGAGGAAACTTCTGTAGAAGCCTCTGACGAACAAGAAGTGGTTTCCGATACAGATTCTTTCTCTAACTTAGGGATTCAAGTTGAAGAAGATTATGATATTGAAGAAGTAGTGAAGCATGTGACAGATTACGTTCAAAAAGTTGTGGATGAAATGGATGTCGAAGCGACCTTGTCTAGCACCCACAATCGCCGTACTATTAATATGCAAATTGATACAAATGAACCAGGACGTGTTATTGGCTATCATGGAAAAGTGTTGAAATCGTTACAATTACTAGCACAAAACTACCTTTACAATCAATATTCAAAGAGCTTTTATATTGCTATTAATGTCAATGATTATGTAGAACATCGCGCTGAAGTTTTACAGAGTTATGCTCAAAAATTAGCACAACGTGCCTTGGAAGAACGGTATGGTCAACATACAGACCCTATGTCAAATAGTGAACGCAAAATCATTCACCGCATTATTTCAAAAATGGATGGTGTAACCAGTTATTCAGAAGGCGACGAGCCGAATCGATATGTTGTGGTCGATATTGATGCAGAATAGGGGCTCTATGTCAACTGTAGTGGGTGACCTATAACTAAGCCCGAGAGGAGACGAAA